>JAICUB010000018.1 GCA_025936045.1 Polyangiaceae bacterium
CAGGCGCGCAAGAACATGTTCAAGGTGCCGATGATCGGCTCCACGGTGCCGCACGACGTCACGGGCCATTTCGGCTCGGGCGAGGTGCTGCTCCGCCCTGCCGCTCCCGGTACGGGCGTCATCGCCGGCGGCGCCGTTCGCGCCGTCGTCGAGTCGGCAGGCATCCACGACGTGCTCTCGAAGTGCCTCGGTTCGTCGAACAAGTACAACGTCGTGCACGCGACGGTGAACGCGCTGCGCCGCCTGCGCTCGCCCGAGCTCGTCGCGTCGTCGCGCGGCCGCTCGCTCGAGGAGGTCGCCGGTGACTACCCCGTCGCAGCCGCGTCCTCGCGCGCGAGCACCGCGGCTTCCATCGTCGGCGGTACGGGCTCGAGCGGGAGCGTCGCGTGAAACCCGCAGCAAAGCTCGAAGTGCGGCAGCGCGTGAGTGTCATCGGGCGCCCGCATCCGCAGCGTCGCGTGATTGACGGTCTCGGCCTTCGCGGTCCGGGCTCGTCGGTGGTGGTCGAGAATACGCCGTCCTTCCGGGGCATGATCAAGAAGGTCCTGCACCTCGTGACGGTCGCAGAGGTGAAGTCGTGAGCAGCCTCCTTTCGCGCCTTGCGCCCCCCGATGGCGCGCGCCAGTACGAAAAGCGTCTCGGCCGCGGCATCGGCAGCGGTCTCGGGAAGACGTGCGGTCGTGGCCAGAAGGGCCAGAAAGCGCGCCAGCCCGGCAACATCAACAAGCTCCACTTCCAGGGTGGCCAGACGCCGATTCAGCGTCGCCTGCCGAAGCGCGGCTTCAACGTCCCGTTCCCGGTGAAGACCGTCTCGGTCAACGTCGGGGATCTCGACGGTTTCAAGGCCGGGGACGAGGTCAACGAGCAGGCGCTCCGCGACGCGCGGCTGGTTCAGGGCCGCAAGGTCCGCATCAAGCTCCTCGGCGAAGGTGAGGTCGCGAAGAAGCTCACCGTTTCGGCGCACGCTTTCTCCGCGAGCGCCAAAGAGAAGATCGAAAAGGCGGGCGGGAAGATCGTCCTGCTCGCGCCGTTGCACGGCGAAGCGCCCGAAGCTTCCGACGACAAGAGCTGATTCGCTCGAGCAGTTTTAGGATCCAGCCGTGGCGGCCCTCGAAGGTTTCTCCAATATCGGGAAAGTCCCCGAGCTTCGTCGGCGCATCGCGTTCACGCTGGTGATCGTCGCGATCTACCGCATCGGCATCTTCATCACGACGCCGGGCGTGGATCGCACGGTGATGCGTAACGTCGTCAAGGGCCAGTCCGGGCTCTTGAGCCTGTTCAACCTGTTCTCGGGCGGCGCGCTCTCGAACCTGTCGATCTTCGCGCTCGGCATCATGCCGTACGTGTCGTCGAGCATCATCTTCCAGCTGCTCGGCCTCGTGTCGAAGCAGGTGGAGGAGATGCGGCGCGAGGGCGAGAGCGGTCGCCGCAAGCTCGAGCAGTGGACGCGCTACGGCGCGATCCTGCTCAGCATCTTCCAGTCCTTCGGCGTCGCCATGATGCTCGAAGGCATGAACAACTCCGATCTCGGCGGCGGCCGCTTCGGCGACGTCGTGTCGAACCCGGGCTGGGGTTTCCGGCTCATGACGATCATCACGCTCACGACGGGCTCGGGCCTGCTCATGTGGCTCGGCGAGCAGGCGACCGAGAGCGGTATCGGCAACGGCGTGTCGATGATCATCTTCGCCGGTATCGTGAGCGGCATCCCCGGGGGTGTCGCGAACTATTGGCAGGGCCACGCGGGGGACGTGCAGCCGCTCACCGTCGCGCTGTTGCTCGGCGTCCTGATTGGGAGCATCGCGCTCGTCGTGTTCTTCGAGCGCGCACAGCGCCAGATCCCGATTCAGTACTCGCGGCGCCAGGTCGGCCGGCACGTCTACGGCGGTCAGAGCGCGCACCTGCCGCTCAAGGTGAACATGGCGAGCATGATCCCGCCGATCTTCGCCTCGAGCGTGCTGCTCTTCCCGGCCACGCTCGCGAACTTCAACATCCCCGGGATGTCGACCTTCAGCGCGCACCTGAACCGCGGCGATTGGATGTTCAACACGCTGTTCGGCGCGTTGATCATCTTCTTCACCTTCTTCTACACCGCCGTCACCGTTCAGCCGGTGGACATCGCGGAGAACCTGAAGAAGCAGCAGGCGAACATTCCGGGCATCCGTCCCGGCAAGCAGACGGCCGAGTACCTCGACCGCGTGCTCACGCGGCTCACGGTCGCGGGCTCCATCTACATCGCCGTCATCTGCATCGTACCGAGCGTGATCGCGAGCTCCTTCCGCATTCCATTTCAATTCGGCGGCACGAGCCTCATGATCGTCGTCGGTGTCGCGCTCGAGACCGTGACGCAGATCGAGGCGCACCTCATCACCCGGAGCTACGAAGGGCTCACCGGTCCACGCATGACCCGCCTGAGCGGTCGGAGGCCGGGATGAGGCTCGTCCTCGTGGGGGCTCCGGGCAGCGGCAAGGGCACGCAGGCCGACGTGCTGGAGGCCCGGCTGAAGACACCGAAGGTCTCGACGGGCGACATGCTGCGAGCCGCGCTCAAGGCGGGAACCAAGCTCGGTCTCGAAGCAAAGTCGTACATGGACGCTGGAAAGCTGGTCCCCGATTCCGTGGTGATCGGCCTGGTCGAAGAGCGGCTTGGCGAGCCCGACGCGAAGAACGGCTTCATCCTCGACGGCTTTCCGCGCACGACCGCTCAAGCGGACGCGCTCGGCGCTCTGCTCGACCGGCTCGGAAAGCCACTCGATCGCGTGGTGGAACTCGCCGTTCCGTCGGAGCTCATCGTGGAGCGGATCATCCACCGGCGCACCGACAAACGGACTGGACAGATCTACCACCTCAAGTATAGTCCCCCGCCCCCGAACGCCGAGCTCGAACACCGGGCCGATGATCGGGAGGAAACGGTCAACAAACGCCTCGCGGACTACGAGGCGATGACCACGGCGCTTCTCCCTTACTACCAAAAGCTCGGCCTGCTCGTGCGGGTCGACGGAGTGGGAAAGCCGGCAGAGGTAACCGCCCGCGTGCTCGGTGCGCTCGGGCTCTCGGCGTGAGACGGAGGCTGAACGACGAATAGCGAGATTGGAACGATCGAAGAAGTGCTCCCGAGCGCGCTTTACCGAGTGCGCCTGGCGGACGGAACCGAACTGCTGGCCGCGATGGCACCCCGTGCGAGACACGCCGTGGTGAGACTCATCAAAGGCAGCAAGGTTAAAGTCGAGCGCTCTTCGAGAGACCCCGGTCGAGGCCATATCGTCGAGAAGCTCTGAACGCACGCAGCCAGGACCCAGCCATGAAAGTACGACCGAGCGTCAAGAAGATTTGCGACAAGTGCAAGGTGGTGCGCCGCCGCGGCGTCCTACGCGTGATTTGCACGAACCAGCGCCACAAGCAGAGGCAGGGCTAACTCATGGCTCGTATTTCAGGTGTCGATCTCCCGCGCCGCAAGGCCATCGCGTACGCGTTGCCGTACATCTACGGCATCGGCCCCGCGACCGCGAAGAAGCTCTGCGCCATCGCGAAGATTCCGGAGACCAAGAAGGTCGACGAGCTGAGCGAAGCCGACGTCAAAGCCATCCGCGATGCGATCGAAGGCAACGTCAAGGTCGAGGGCGACGCCCGCCGCGAGGTGCAGCAGAGCATCAAGCGTCTCATGGATCTCGGCTGCTTCCGTGGGCTTCGGCACCGCAAGGGTCTGCCGGTTCGCGGCCAGCGCACTCGCACCAACGCACGTACCCGCAAGGGCCCGCGCAAGAACCTCGCCCGCCGCGCCGGGCCGTGACGATTAACCAGGGAAGCTAGACGAACATGGCCACTGCCAAAGCTGCAACGCCGAGCGTCGCGCCCTCCAAGGGCGGCCCGAAGAAGAAGGTCGTCCGCAAGAACATCTATGCGGGCATCGTGCACATTCAGTCGACCTTCAACAACACGATCGTGACGATCACGGACCTCACCGGCAGCACGCTGTCGTGGGCGAGCGCCGGATCGCGCGGCTTCAAGGGCTCGCGCAAGAGCACGCCGTTTGCGGCGCAGCTCGCGGCGGAAGAAGCGGCGCGCCGCGCTCAGGAGCACGGCGTGCGCTCGGTCGCGGTGTTCGTGAAGGGTCCCGGCGCCGGCCGCGAGAGCGCGTTGCGCGCCTTGCAGCAAGCCGGCTTCCGCGTGACGCTCATCCGCGACGTGACGCCCATCCCCCATAACGGCTGCCGTCCCCCCAAGCGCCGCCGCGTCTGACGAAGGAAAGCACGAACCATGGCGCGCTATCTCGGTCCCGTTTGCAAGCTCTGCCGTCGTGAAGGCGGAAAGCTCTACCTCAAGGGTGCCCGCTGCTTCACGGAGAAGTGCAGCGTGAGCCGCCGCCCGTATCCGCCCGGCCAGCACGGTCAGGCGCGCATCAAGCTCAGCGAGTACGGGCTCCGTCTGCGTGAAAAGCAGAAGATGCGCCGCATCTACGGCCTGCTCGAGCTGCAGTTCGCTCGTTACTACCGCGAGGCGACGTCGATGCCGGGTCGTACCGGTGAAGAGATGCTGGGCGTGATCGAGCGCCGCCTCGACAACGTCGTCTACCGCATGGGCTTTGCGGCGAGCCGTATCCAGGGCCGCCAGCTCGTGCGTCACAACCACGTCCTGGTGAACGCGAAGCGCGTGAACATTCCGAGCTACCGCGTGAAGCCGAACGACGTGATCTCGATCGCCGAAGCGAGCAAGAAGATCGGCTTCATCGCCGCGTCGCTCGCGCAGGCGGAGACACGGCCCCGCGGCAGCTGGCTCGAGGTCGACAAGGACGCCCTCACCGGCACCTTCCGCTCGATGCCCGTCCGCGACGAGATGAACGAGCCGATGGTGCGCGAGCAGCTCGTCGTCGAATACTATTCTCGCTAATTGAGCAGCTTTACTTAGTCACTTACTGCGGGCAGGCCGCGGGTTCGGCTCGAGGAGTGGGTTCCTCACCGAACCGGGACGGCCGCGCAAACGTCCGAACCCCTGAAGGAGAACGAACCGCATGATCACCCCCATGATGAGCCGGAATTGGCGCGATCTCATTCGTCCGAAGGCGATTCAGCTCGATCCCGAGTCGAACAGCCAGACGTACGGCAAGTTCACCTGTGAGCCGCTCGAACGCGGCTTCGGCATCACGGTCGGCAACTCGCTTCGCCGCGTGCTGCTCGCCTCGCTTCAGGGTGCCGCGATCACCGCCGTTCGGATGGAAGGCGCGCTCCACGAGTTCACCACCATCCCGGACGTCGTCGAGGACGTGACGGACATCATCCTCAACTTGAAGCAGGTCGTGCTCAAGACCGAGGCGCCGAAGCCGTACACGCTTCGGCTCGAGAAAGAGGGCCCCGGCCCCGTGCTCGCCGGCGACATCAAGACGGTCGACGGCATCACCGTTCTGAACCCGAACCTCCAGGTGGCGACCCTCGACAAGAAGGGCCCGCTCGCCATGGAGCTTTCGGTCGGCGTCGGCCGCGGCTACGTGCCGGCAGAGCGCAACAAGACGCCGACGATGCCGATCGGCACGATCCCTATCGACGCTCTGTTCTCGCCGATCCGCAAGGTGAACTACGCCGTGCAGAACGCGCGCGTCGGCCAGGTCACCGACTACGACAAGCTCGTGCTCGAGGTTTGGACCAACGGCGCCGTTCGCCCCGTCGACGCGGTGGCGTTCGCCGCCAAGATCCTGAAGGAGCAGCTCTCCATCTGGATCAACTTCGAGGAGAGCGAAGAGACCGCGTACCAGCAGACGGGTCAAGACGACCAGCCGCTCAACGAGAACCTCTTCCGCTCGGTGGACGAGCTCGAGCTCTCGGTACGGTCCGCGACCTGCTTGCAGAACGCGAACATCACGCTCATCGGCGAGCTGGTGCAAAAGAGCGAGCAGGACATGCTGAAGACGAAGAACTTCGGCCGTAAGTCGCTCAAGGAAATCAAAGAGATCCTCGGCACGATGGGTCTCGGCCTCGGCATGAAGTTCGACAACTGGCCGGGCATGCTCGAGCGTTGGAAGCAGCAGCAGCAAGCGCAGGGATGAGCGATGAGACACCGTAAAGCGGGGCGGCAGTTCAGCCGCAATACGAGCCACCGGCGCGCGATGTTTCGCGCGTTGACGGCGAACCTCGTCGCGCACGAGCGCATCGAGACCACCGACGCGAAGGCGAAGGAGCTTCGGCGCGTCGCCGAGCGGCTCATCACCCGCGCGATTCGCCTGGGCCCCGTCGCCTACACGCCGCAGAAAGACCTCGGCGTGGCCGACCAGGCCAAGCGCCACGCGGCGCAGCTCCGCATGGGCCGCTTCCTCCGCCGCTTCGCGGTCGTGAACAGCGGCGGTGAGGAGCGGCGTGTGGACCTGATCGAGAAGGTGTTTCTCGATCTCGCGCGGCGCTTTCGCGAGCGACCGGGCGGGTACACGCGCATCGTGAAGCTCGGCCGTCGCCGCGGCGACAACGCCCCGATGTCGCTCATCGAATTCGTCGAGCTCGGTGCCGGCGCCGCCGGTACCGCTCCCGTCGCCGAAGAGAAAAAGGCGAAGAAGGGCGCGAAGGCCGAAGGCGCTGCCAAGGCCGAGAAGGGCGAAAAAGCCGCTACCAAGGCCGAAGGCGCGGAGGGCGAGAAGCCTGCCGCGAAGCGCGCCAAGAAGACGGCGAAGGCCGAAAAAGAAGAAGAGTGAAGGGCCCGGCCGCGTGACGCTCAGGCGACGCGCGGCACGGTCACTCCACGCGTCGAGTCCGCGGGCGGCGGTTTGAGCCGATAATAGACGCCCGCGCCGAAGCGGACGGATCCGTACGCGTCATCGAGGTTCGTCGTCGTCTCGGCGCCGCCGAGCACGAGGAAGCCGTCCGGGCGGAGCACGCTGCGCAGACGCCGGAGGATCGTGCACTTCGTCTCGCTGTCGAAGTAAATCAGCACGTTGCGCATGAACACGATGTCGCACGCGGCGAGCTCGGACCACGGCTCGACCAGGTTCAGCTGCCGGAACGTGACCATGTCGCGCACGGACGACGCGAGCTCCCAGTCGCCGCTGCGGCGCGTGAAGTACTTGCCGAGGTATTGCGCCGGCAGCCCGCGGTTGACCTCGAGCTCGCGGTAGCGGCCGAGCCGCGCACGCTCGAGCACGGCTTCGTTCAGGTCCGTGCCGAGGATACGGACGTTCCAGCTCGAGAGCTCCGGAAACGCCTCGAGCAACGTGATCGCGATGCTGTACGGCTCCTGACCCGTCGACGCCGCCGCCGACCAGATACGCAAGCTCCGCTCCGCGGCGCGCGCCTTCATGATCTCCGGTACGAAGTGGCTCTTGAGCGCCTCGAACGGGTGCGCGTCGCGGAAAAACAGCGTCTCGTTGGTCGTCATCGCTTCGACCACGCGCTGGGCGAGCTCGGGGCCGGGCCCGCGTCGCAGCTTTCCGACGAGCTCGTCCACCGAGCTCACGCCCTCATCGCGTGCGATCGGGCTCAGCCGTGAATCGACGAGGTAGTCCTTGCCGTCCTCGAGGACGATACCCGAGCGCCGGTAAACCAGCGCCTGCAAGTACGACATGCTCTCGCTGCTCGGCACCTAATTCTCTCCCTGGGCGCGAGGGCGCGGCAAGAGCCCGTGCGAACGCCGCACGCGGCCCACGAGCTCGTCCGCCATGCCGTCGAGGTGCAGCACCTTGTCCGCGAGCCGCGCGTCGACGATCGCGCCCGGCATGCTCGGGATCACGCACGTCTCGGCGCTTTGCGCGAGCACCTTGCTGCCCGCCCGCACGAGGTCGCCGGCGCCGCTCGCGCCGTCCTTGCCCATGCCCGTGAGTACGCACGCGAGCACGCCGTCACGATAGAAGCGCGCGAGAGAGCGGAAGAGGACGTCGACTGCCGGGCGACACGAGTGCTCCGGCTCCTCTTGATTGAGGAGCGTGACGATCTGACCGCTCGCGCGCCCGAGCCGCATGTGGAAGTCGCCCGGCGCGATGTAGCCCTGACCGGGCTGGACGGGCATGCCGTGGGTCGCTTCCGACACCTTCACCGCGGACGAGGCCGTCAGACGGTCGGCGAGGATCTTGGTGAATACCTTGGGCATGTGCTGGACGATGAAGATCGGAACCGGCAAGTCCCCCGGCAGCCCCGCGAACACCGTCGCGAGCGCGTTCGGTCCGCCCGTCGAGCAGCCGATCGCGATGCATTGGATTTGAGAGACCGCGCGCGGCGCGAGCGGAGGAGGCATCAGGGTCACGTCGACTTCGACGGAGTCGTGGCTCTTCGGCTTTTGGCGTGCGTTGCCGAGCGTGAGCACCTTGCCGATCAGCTCGGTACGGAAGATTTCCAGGCTGTTGTCGCCGGGTCCGGGCTTTGCAAGGTGATCGGTGGCCCCTGCTGCGAGTGCACGCAGCGTCGTATCGGCGCCGCTTTCGGTGAGCGAGCTGCACATGATGACCGGCATCGTCGGGTGCGTCAGGCGCATGCGTCGTACCGTCTTGATGCCGTCCATGTCGGGCATCATCACGTCGAGCAAGACGACGTCCGGGTCGAGCAGCGTGAGCTTCTGCAGTGCGCTCATGCCGCTCCCGGCCCAGCCGACGATTTCGATGCCCGGCTCGGTCTCGAGCAAACTCACGAGCATGCGGCGCACCACGACGGAGTCGTCGACGATGAAGACTTTGATCATGCCGCAGCCAGCCCCAGGGTGACGAGCTTCTCGGCGAACGCCTCCGGTGAGAACGGTTTCCTCAGGTACTCGCTCGCGCCCGCCGAGATCGCGCGCGCGACCTGTTTTTCCTCGGATTCGGTGGTGACCATCATGATGGCCATCGCGTCGAAGCGCTCGTCGGCCCGCACCTTGAGCACGAACTCGAGTCCGTCCATCACCGGCATGTTCCAATCGACGAGCGCGAGGTCGAACGCCCCCGACCGCTCCATCGCGTCGAGCGCTTCGCGGCCGTTGCTCACCTCGACGATCGTGAAGTCGTGGTGTTGCAGGAGGCGCGCGATCAGGAGTCGCATCGCGCGGGAGTCGTCGACGATGAGCGCTTTCATTCGTGATTGTTTTCGAGATAGGACAATGGCGCGGAACCAAGCGAGCAGAGCGAGCACGCCGAAGGCGGCGGGGGAGCGGTCGCGAAGCGAGCCGCGGGGGCAAGGCCCCCTGTTAGTAGCTGAACTGGCCGACCAGCTTCTGCAGTGCCGCCGCCATGCTCGCGAGCTCGGAAGCGGCGCGCTCGGTGTCGGACGCGCCCGAAGTGGTGCTTTGTGCCGCCCGCGCCACGCCCGTGATGTTGTGGGCGATGTCGCCGCTGCCGCGCGCCGCGTCCCCGACGTTGCGGCTGATGCCGTTGGTCGTCGCCGTCTGCTCTTCCACCGCGCAAGCAATGGTGTTCTGGATGTCGTTGATTTGATTGATGATGCTGCCGATTTGCGTGATGGCGTCCACGGCGGAGCGGGTATCGCTCTGAATGTGCTCGATCTTCTGGCTGATGTCCTCGGTGGCCCGCGCGGTTTCCTTCGCGAGCTCCTTCACTTCGTTCGCCACGACGGCGAAGCCCTTGCCGGCCTCGCCGGCGCGCGCCGCTTCGATCGTCGCGTTCAGCGCGAGCAAGTTCGTTTGTTGCGCGATCGAGGTGATGACCTTGATGACCTTGCCGATGTCGGCGCTGCTCGCTCCGAGCTTGGCCACGATCCCGTTCGTGGTTTCGGCGGCCTTGACGGCCGAGACGGCGACGCGCGCCGCGTCGGAGGCGTTCTTCGCGATTTCCTTGATGCTCGCCGACATCTCTTCGGTGCTCGCGGCGACGGTCTGGATGCTGCGGTTCACCTCTTCGACGGCGGACGAGACGACGTTCGCCTGGGTCGAGGTTTGAGTCGCGTTCGAGGTCATCTGCTTGGCGACCGACGACAGCTCTTCGGCGGCGGCCCCGAGCGTGGTCGCGTTGTCGGCGATGTTGCCGACGCTGCGGCGCATCGTCCCGAGAAACGCGTTGAGGCGCTGGGCGAGCCGCGCGACGGCGTCGTCTCCGCTGATCGCGATCTGACGCGTGAGGTCGCCGCGCGCGGCCGCATCGACGGCCGCCAGAATCAGGTCGACCTTGGCCTTGAGCTCGTCGGTCTGCGTCTGAGCGCGCGCCTGGCTGTCTTCGACCAGCTGGCGCAAGCGCGCCTGCTCCTCTTCGGCCTTCTGCGCCGCGACGAGTCGCTCTTCGAGCGCGCGAAGCTTGGTCCTGAGCTCGGCGACTTCGCCTTCCTCGCTGCGCGCGATCGCGAGCGGACGCATGGAGTCTCCGTTGGCCTTGGGCTTGTAGTGTTCGCTGTGGTCTTGCATCTGACTCTGTTCCTCTTATGCGGCGTCCCCCACGCTGGAAGCGTCGGTGTCACCGGTTTCCTTGAGCGCGACGACGCGCGTCACGTCGAGCAGCAGCAGCAAGCGCCGCTCGAGCTTGTAAACGCCGTGCACGATGTCGCGCAGCACTGCCGCGAGCGTCTCCGGCGCACGTTCGAAGTCGGCGGCGCCGACCTCGAGCACGTCGCCGATGTCGTCGACGAGCAGGCTCACGACGCCGTCCGCCGTGCGGAGCACGACGTTCATCGGCTCCTGAGCGTCGGAGAGCGGAGGTAGGCCGAGCCGGGCGCGCACGTCGATGGCCGTCACGATTTGCCCGCGCAAGTTCAAGATGCCTCGCACGTTGCTCGAGGCGAGCGGGACGCGCGTCAGCGGCTGAAAGCGCATCACCTCTTGCACGTGTTTGACCTCCACGCCGAACGCGAGCTCGCCGAGGACGAAGGTACAGAGCTGGAGAGTGTCGGTCATGTCCGCTGCGGCCTCAGGCTGCCGCCCCGCGCCGGTCGAAGAAGCCGGGCTCGTGCCGCTCGATGAGTCCGCGCACGTCGAGCAGATCGGTCACGCGCCCGGCGAGCACCGCGATCCCGAGCAAGTCGGCGCTGCCGGCGTGGGCCTGGACGTGCACCTCTTCCTCGATCACGTCGCTGATTTCGTCGACGACGAGGCCGACGGAACGGCCGCCCTCGGTGAAGACGACGACGTGAAGCGGGTGCTCGCGGGTCATGCGCGTCGCGCGTGAGCGATCGTCCACGAGCCAGAGCAGCGGCATCACGCCGCCTCGGTACTGGACTACGTCACGACCCCCCGCCCGCTCGACGCGCGAGGGGGCGAGCTCTTCGAGACGCGAGACGAGGGCGAGCGGTAGCGCCATGCGCGCGTCGCCGCGTGCGCGAAAGACGAGCATCGGTTCGCGGTGCACGCCGCTCGCCGGGGCCGAAACCGGGCGCTCCTCGAGCGTGCGCTCGCGCGTCGGCGAGACGACGTGAGCGCGGCGCGCGAGGCCGAGCACGTCGATGATGAGCGCGACGTGGCCGTCGCCCATGATCGTGGCGCCCGCGAACACGGCGAGCTGCTTGAGCTCCTTGCCGAGCGGCTTCACCACGATTTCCTCGGTGTCGCTGATGCCGTCCACGACGAGGCCGAATTTCTGCTCGTCCGCCTGCACCACCACGATGTTGACCACGTCGGCGTGCGGGCCGGGGCCGGGCAAATCGAGCACCTCGTTCAGGAAGACGAGCGGGAGCAGATTGCCGCGCAGGCGATAGAGCGGCGTGCCGTGCAGACTCTCGATGCCTCGCCGCGAAGCCGCGCCTTCGAGCCGCACGAGCTCGAGCAGGTTTACCTGCGGGATGGCGAAGCGCTCGCCGCCGCTCGTGACGAGCAGCGCGGGGATGATGGCCAGGGTGAGCGGGATCTTGATCTTGAGCGTCGTGCCGTGGCCGAAGCGCGACGCGATGTCGACCGTGCCGCCGACCTTCTCGATGTTGAATTTGACGACGTCCATACCCACGCCGCGGCCGGAGACGAGCGACACGCTTTCCGCCGTCGAGAAACCCGGCAGGAAGATGAGCTGCAGGAGGTCGCGCTCGTTCATGCGTTGCGCCCGCTCGCTCGCGACCAGGCCGCGCTCGACCGCCCGCGCGCGCACTTTCTCGACGTTGATGCCGCCGCCGTCGTCGGAGACCTCGATGTTGACCTGGCCGCCTCCGTGGTACGCGCGCAGACGGAGCCTGCCCTGGGGCGGCTTGCCCGCGAGCACCCGCCGTTCGGCGTTTTCGATACCGTGGTCGATGGCGTTGCGGACGGCGTGAATGAGGGGATCCTTGATCGCCTCGATGATGGAGCGGTCGAGCTCGGTGTTGCTGCCTTCGAGCTCGAGGTGGACCGACTTGCCGCACACGTTGGCGAGGTCGCGCACGACGCGCGGAAAGCGATTCCACACGTTACCGATGGGCTGCATACGCGTCTTCATCGCGCAGGCTTGAAGCTCGGTCGTGAGTAGGTTCAAGCGCTGTGACGCGTTGACGAGCGCCGTATCGGTCGAGCGCGCGCCGTACTGGAGAATTTGATTGCGCGCGAGCACGAGCTCGCCCACGAGGTTCATGACGCGGTCGAGCAGCGCCACGTCGACGCGGATGGCGGTTTCGGCGACGTTCGGCACGGCGGGCTCCGCCGGGGCTTCGACGGCCGTGGGGAAGGCGGGTGCGGGAGAGGCGGGCGCGGCGGGCGCGGGAGAGGCGGGCGCCGGAGTCACCTGAGGTTTGGCCTCCGGCGCCGGGGGTGTTTCGCGCGTCGGCGCGGGTACGGGCGCGGCGGCGGCTACGGGCGCGGCGGCGGGTACGCTCTGCCCGATTTTGGCGAGCTCGGCGATGATCGACGTGAAGTCCTCGCCGCCTTCGGCTCCCGTCGTTTCGAGCGACGTGAGGACGCGCCGCACCGCGTCGACCATCGCGAGCAACGCGGACGTCGCGTGCGTGTCGAGCAGGATCTCACCGTCGCGCAAGCGGCTCAGTTGCGTCTCACCGATGTGCGTCAGTTTTTCGAGCGCCGGCAGATTCAAGAAGCCCGAGGTGCCCTTGATCGTGTGAACGCAGCGAAAGATGCGCGACAAAATCGCGCGATCGCGCGGATTCTGTTCGAGCGCGACGAAGTCTCGATCGAGGCCGAGCAGGTTCTCCCGGCTCTCGAGCAGGAACTCGCGCATGATTTCGTCGTCTTCGACCGCCATCGCTTGCCTGGGTGGGTGCATGTCGTGCAAACGTCGCCGACAGCCCACTTTTTTTGCTGTTTGTCCGTGACCAACAACGGCCGCGGAGCGCCAATGCTTAAGCTGAGACGTGTGAGTCGCGCGCTCCACTAAAGCCCGTGACGGAGGCGGCCGTTTGCTATCCCCATGCGCGCGTCGAAACACTGCACCCGTCTGTGCAAAGCGCGACCCTCGTACGACTCGCGAAGAGCGCGAGGAGGCAGATGAAGGCCGATGTCAGCTCTGCCAAGCTCAACGAGATCGCCGAAAGGGTGTGGTCGATGGTGCTCGGTTTGCCGCTGACGCCGGCGAAGTGCGATCCGGGCCGCGCTGAAGCGAGCGCGTTCGTGCTCGGGCGCGTTACGATTTCGGGCACGTGGCAGGGCTCGGTGACGCTCGGCTGCTCGCCGGCGCTGGCGCGTCGCGCCGCGGGGGCGATGTTCGGCAAACCGCCCGCCGAAGCCGACCCCGGCGACATTCGTGACGCGCTCGGTGAGCTCACCAACATGGTGGGCGGCAATTTCAAGACGTTGCTCAAGGGGGACTGTCGCCTGTCCGTGCCGGACGTGGTCGATGTCGTTCCCTACGCCGAGGTCAAGCCCGCACCCGTCGAACATCTGTGGTTCGAGTGCGAGGGCGGTCTCGTTATCCTGAACGTGCTCGAGGCGAGCACGGGGCGCTCGCGCACCACGTAACCAAGAGTAGGAGATTTCACCCCCATGAACGTTCTCGTAGTCGACGATTCTTCCGCGATGCGGAAGATCATCATCTCGGCTCTCAACAAGACCGAGCTCCGTGGCTCGCGCACCATCGAGGCCGCGACCGGTAAGGAAGGGCTCGACAAGTTCCTCGACGGGAATTTCGGCTTCATCCTGAGTGACTGGAACATGCCGGAGATGGACGGGCTCGAGTTCGTGACGCGCGTCCGCAAGGTCGACAACCGCGTGAAGATCATCATGATCACGACCGAAGGCACGATGGGCAAACTCGAGAACGCGCTCGACCAGGGCGTGGACGAATACGTCGTCAAACCCTTCACGCCCGAGACCCTCGACCGCAAGATCAAGAAGCTGCTCGGCGTGAAGCACTGAGCGCGAGCGGAACGCGCGAGCTCGAGCGGCGGCGCACGAAGCGCACCCCGCGCCTCGCGCGTCTTCCGCAGCGCCTCGCGTGTCTTCCGCCGCGAGGCGCTGCACTCTCCGCCGGCGCACGCGCGCCGGCGCCCCGTCTCGCCTTCCGACGGCGGTGCAGAGCGAGCGCCTCGAAAGCCGTAAGGCGGGCGCGCAGCCGCTCAGCGCGAAGCGATGAAGAGCGCCCCGTTACCGGGAGTCGCCAGCGTGAGCACGCTCGGTGCGTTCGGCAGCCAGGTGGACGTGGCGCCGCTCACGCGTTCGAGGGCGCCGAGCTTCGTCGCGGTCTGGGGGTTCTTGCGGTTTACGAGCCCCCAGACGTTGTTGCAGATCTCGTTCAGCCCTTCGAGCGTGTCTTTGGCGATGCCGCGCCGTCCTTGCTCGTCGCGCGCCGCGACGGGGATGCCGAGTAAGCCGCCTCCGAGCGCCGCTCCCGCGCGCTGATTGACCAGGATGGCGCCGATGGTTTCTTGCGACGCGTCGACGAGGCGTGCGACGTAGTAATCCGTGAAATCAGCCGGGACGGCCGCGGCTCGCGCCGACACTTCGACGTCGGAGGCGAGCATGCGCAGACATTGGATTATGTCGCTTTGCGGGGGGAGGATCAGTCGCGCACTTGCCGTGGCTACCGAAGTCGGCTCCGCGGGCGGCGCTCCAGCAGCGCCCGGGGCTTCAGGCTCTGGTGGCGAGAGCTGGGTCACGTCCGCGCCCGGCGCCGTTTGCCGCATGGCTACCGCTTCCGCCGCGGCCGGAGACGAATTCGGTACCGGCGCCGGTTCGCCCGCTCCGAGCCGCTCGAGCCCGAGCGGACGTGGGCGGTCGTTCACCGGTCCCTGAAGCACGGCGAGCATGTCGCGGCGCGAGGGCACCCGGCGGATCTGCGGCGGGGGCTGTGGTCGCGCTGCTTTCGGCTGCAATGCCCCCTCGACCGTGACGATGCGCGCCAGCAGCGCGTCGTGCATGCCTCGCATCAGCGTCACCTGCGCGTGGAGGTCGCTGATGAGCGCCATCATCTCGTCGCGCGTGAGCGGGTGGAGTGACGGCCGGGACTCGGCGAGCGGCGCCCAGCCGTGGTCTTCGAGCTCGAACGCGCACTCGCTGCCGTCGTCCGGCGTACTCAAGAGCGCCTCCGCTTCACGCACGCGCTCGGGGGGACAGCTCGGTGTGAGCGTACGGAGCACCTGCGGCGTGGCGACGACCTGATAGCGCTCGGGGCGCATCAGCTGCTCATCGACGGCCACGAGCCGCGTGAGCTCGACCTGCCACTGACCGCTGCGACGCAACAGTCGCACGGGCTGGCGGAGACGAGCGGCGTCCTTGGACATGATCGACTGTCAAAAAGAACGGCTCCTGCGCTCCGAGCTTTAGCCATCTCAGCGCGAGACGGGCGCTCGGTTGCCCCGTGACTCCGCGTTCGGATTTAAGCCGAAGGGGTCGCTTTCGCCTCGTCGCGCGGGCGCGGGCGAAACAGCACGAACGCCGCGCCGAGGAGGCCCGCCAAGAACACGCCGGCCGCGGCGTAGTAACGCAACTTACGGTCGCCCGTGGCGACCGGCCTCGAGAGTGCGTCGAGCGCCTCGCGCGCGCGCGCGTTCGACGCGTCGAGCTCGAGCGCCTTGCGGTAGAGGCTGCGGTCGACCACGTGGGTTCGGCGGAGGCGCTCCGCTTCCAGCGTGAGCAAGAGGCTCTGAATCCGATCGTGCGCGGGGCTGCTCCGCCCGAGGCGGTCGGCGTGACGCAGCGCGAGCACGGCGTCATCGGGGTGCTTCGCGGCGTTCCGCTTCGCGTACTCCCAATAGCCACCGACCATTTCGTCGCCGCGTTCGAAAAACGGCGCGCGTTCGAGCACCGCGTCGTACTCGCGGCGCATTGCGTCGAGGTCGCCGGCCGCCTCGGCCTTCTGCCCCGCCTCGAAGCGGTCGTAGACCTCGGCTCGACGCAGCCGATCGAGCTCACCGAAGAGCTCACGCGCCGTGCGCTCCCACGTCCAATCGCGCGCGGCGCGCTTGCCCATCACGTCTTCGTAGGCGTCACGCAGCTGCCAGTGCCCCGCTTCACCGAACATGCCGATGGCCTGGCGCGCGGCCGTGCGCAGCTGCCCGCGCTCGCTGCCGGCGAACGAAACCACGATCCGAGCGGCGTCGAGATCGTGAGTGCGACCGTACGCGCGGAGCACGTCGGACAAGATCTCGGGGTCGGCGATCTGTACGGCTTGGCTCGGCGCCGCGCGTCCGAGCATGTCGAGCTGCCGCCCCGCCCAGTGGGCGATCTTTTCGGCGGGGTGCCGCCGCGCTTCGATCAGCGCCGGTACGGCGCGATCGCCGAGCCGCGCGAGGGCCTTTTGCGTATCGATGCGCAGGAAATCGCCGAAACGCACGTACACGTCGACGAGCCCGCGCACCGCCGGGGTCGTACCGGCATGCTCGAGCATGCGCGAGAGCGCGAGGACCTTCACGAGGTCGCGCCAGGCTGAAAGCTTCGGTTTCGCGCGCGCGAGGAGCAGCGTGAGGTAGTCGGGGCCGGCGCTCGGCTTCTCTTCTGCCGCCCCCGGTGCCTCCTCTTTCGGCTCGTCTTTCGCGGCGCGGCGCGTGTCGAACAACAGAACCTTCAGCGCGTTCTTGTCCGCGGAGCCGCTGAGATCGTCGAGGCGCTTGCGAAGCGCCGGGACCATCCGCGGCGACAGTTCTAGGATGGCGCGCACGCCGTCGTCACGCGCGGCCTCGTCCTCGCCGCTGATGCGCCCGAGCAGCTCGTCGAGCTCCGTGAGCTCGGCGAGCGAGGCTTGCTTGAGCTCGTCGGGCGCCCGCGGCAGCTCGGGTAACTCGCGCGCGGCCGTCGCGTCGGCCGCGCGTGCCGGAAGCGGAGCCGCGAGCGCGCTCAGCGTCGCGATGGACGCGGCGACTCGCACGACGAACGAACGGACGCGCATCGGCTCAATCGATGATGCGAAAATCCGGGAACTCGCCGCTGAAGCTACGCCAGCGCGAGTCCACCCGATCGACGCGCGCCGCGCCCGGGCCTTTTTGGGCCCAGCCGTAGAGATCGCGGATCGCGACCTCCTCGCCCTCGGCCAGGATTTCCACCGTGCCGTCGGCGCGGTTCTTCACCCATCCAGTGAGCCCCAGCCGGCGCGCTTCGCGCTGTGTCGACGCTCGGAAGTAAACGCCCTGGACCCGCCCCTTCACGGTGAGCTGCAGTTGCTTGAGCGCCATGCGGTTGCCCTCGAGATCAGTAGCGAACCACTCGGGGCCGCGCAACCGGGTCCAAGCTTCGCCCGCGAAACTCCCGTGTCCCCTCGAGCGTGGTGGATCCGCGCCAAAGTTCGTGATTCGATCGCTGGCGTGAGCTCGGAGGCGCCGCCGGGAAAAGCTTCGCTCCTCGAGGAGCGCGGCATCCGAGCGGGGGAGGCGCTGCGCCGAGAGCAACGCATTTCGCGCGCCTTGCGCGAGGTCGGCATGGCGCTCGGCGCGACGCTCGACCTCGACGAGCTGCTCGAGCTCATCCTCGACAAGCTGACGGAGGTCGTGGAAGCCGATCGCGCCACACTGTACCTGCTCGACGAAGCGAACGGGGAGCTCGTGAGCCGGGTGGTGGCCGGGAGCGAAGTGCGCTCCATCCGCATGAAGCTCGGCCACGGCGTCGCCGGGCTCGTGGCCAAGAGCGGTGAGCCGATCCGGATCGAGGACGCCTACCGCGACCCGCGTTTCGAGCGTGAGTGGGACCTGCTGACCGGCTATCGCACGAGCAACATGCTCGCGGCGCCGCTCAAGAACCACGTCGGTCGCACCATCGGCGTGCTCCAGGTCTTGAACAAGCGCGTGACGGGCGGCTTCACCAGCGACGACGAGGACATCGTGAGCGCGCTCGGCACGCAAGCGGCGGTAGCCATCGACAACTCGCGCTTGATGCTGTCGTTGATTCAGAAAAATCAACAGCTCGTCGAGACCAAGGAGCAGCTCGAGCGGAAGTTCCGCGAGCTCTCGCTCCTGTTCGAGCTCGAGCGTGCGACGGCGCGCGCGACCAGCATCGAGGAGCTCGCGCTCGCGACGCTCGCGCAGGTGGCCACCGCGTGCAACGCGCGCGGCGGCGCGCTCTTGTTGGCCGACGAGGAGACGGGCGATCTCGTCGAGCGGCGTTACGACCGCGACGGCTCACCGGAGCTCACGCGCCGGCCGGCGAAGTCGGGCGAGGGATTTTTGGGGTCCGCGATGGGCGGCGGCGGGCCGCTGCTCGTGCTCGAAGCCGCCAGTGATCCGCGCGCGCGCGACGCCGCCGATTTCCCCGTCACGTCCGTGCTCGCCGTGCCGCTCGAGGGGGACCCGGCGCCGCTCGGGGCCATCGCCGTGCTCACGGGCGACGGCGAGGACTCGCTCGCCGACACCGACGTGGGCCTGCTCCGGCTCGTCGCGGTCAACGTCTCGACCGCCGTCCGGCTCTTCAACGCCAGCCGTGCGCGCGAAGTCGGCGAGCGCTTGACGTCGATCGGCCGCTTGCTCTCGCAGGTCATCCACGACTTCAAGACGCCGATGACGATCATCAGCGGCTACGTGCAGCTCATGGCCGACGCGGACGATCGTCCGACGCGCCACGAATTCTCGGAGCTCATCCTGCGGCAATTCGACGTGCTCGGCGCCATGCAGCGCGAGGTGCTCGAGTTCGCGCGGGGCGAAACGAAGATTTTCGTGCGGCGCGTCTATCTGAAGAAGTTCTTCGGCGACCTCGAGCGACAGTTGCGCCTCGAGATCGGCGCGCAACCGGTGGAGCTCGCCGTCGAAGTCGACTCGAAGCTCGTCGCGCGTTTCGACGAGGGGCGTGTCGCGCGCGCGCTGCACAATTTGGCCCGCAACGCGCTCGAAGCCATGGGAGAGCGCGGCGGGCGCCTGACCCTCCGTGCGGCGCTCGCAGGCGGCGAGCTCGCCATCAGCGTCGCCGACACCGGGCCCGGGATTCCGAAGGAAATCGAAGGACGCATGTTCCAGTCGTTCGTCACCGCCGGTAAGCGCGGCGGTACCGGGCTCGGGCTCGCCATCGTCAAAAAGATCGTCGACGAACACGGCGGCCGGATCGACGTGCGCTCCTCGAGCGCTGGGACCACCTTCGAGCTTGCGTTCCCGCAGCAGCGCGAGAAGGACGCGACCGCGGGCGCCGAAGCCGCCCGCGAACCCTCATGACGTCACCGCGGCGGCTGCGCATGCTCGAGGAACGCCGGGCGGCGCTCGAGACGTGCGGTTACTGCCCCAAGCTCTGTCGCGAGACGTGCCCGGTTTCGGAAGTCGAAGCGAGTGAAGCGCTGATCCCTTGGGGCAAGATGACGCTCACCTGGTACGCGGCGCGCGGTGACCTCACGCCGGATCGGGACGTCGCGCGGCTGCCGTGGGCTTGCACTGCGTGCTTCGGCTGTCGCGAGCGCTGCGAGCACCAAAACCCCGTGGCGCCGACGCTCGTGGCCGCGCGAGCCGCGTATCGCGCCGAAGGCCTCGCGCCCGCCGCGTCCGAACGGGCTCACGCTCGGTTTTTGCAGAAGCGCGGGCGCTTGCACGAGCGTGCTCGGGAGCTCGCGACCGGCGACGAAGACGCGGGGGTCGCGCTCGTCGTCGGCTGTGGTTACCTCGGTGCGCGAGGCTCGGAGGCGCAAGACATCGTGCGCGCCGCGCGCGCGTTGTTCGGCGCCGTGCGCGTGCTCGGAGGCTGCTGCGGCGTGCCGCTCGCCGAAGCCGGCGACGCGGCGGGAGCACGCGGGCTCCGCGACGCGCTCTTGGAAGAAGCACGGGGGCGCTCTTTGGTCGTCGCAGACGCAGGGTGTGCGGCCGCCCTGCGCGATGCCGGCGCCGAGACGCTCGTGGAAGCGGCGGCGAGCCGCGCGTCGAGGCTCACCCGGCTTCCGCAGCCGAGCGAGCCGCTGCGTTACCACGACCCGTGTCGTCTCGCGCGCGGCCTCGGGCTCGTCCGGGAGCCGCGCCTCGTGCTCGAGCGCGCGCTCGGCGCGCCACCCGCCGAGTTCGAGCGTGCGGGGTCGAACACGCGTTGTTCCGGCGCGGGCGCGCTGCTGCCGTTCGTGATGCCGGAAACGGCGCGGGGCATCGCGCGTGATCGACTGGACGAGCACGAGCGCCTCGGCGGCGGCACCGTCGTCACCGCCTGCGCGACGAGCCTCGCCTGGTTCCGAGCGCAGGGCGCGCGCGCCGTCGATCTGTCGACGCTCATCGCCCGGAGCCTTTTGGGTGGCTGAAGGTCGCACGAGCACGCGCTTTCGCCGGAGCGTCGCGGCGCGCGTGCTCGCTTCCTACGCCCTCGTGACGCTCGCGTTCGGGGCCGTCGCGGGTTGGAGCATCGTGGCACAGCGCTCCGCGGCGCAGGAGACGCGCCTGGTCCAGAGCGGCTACTTCCCGCTCGCGCTCGCGGTGCGGGACCTGGCCGCCAAGCAGGACACCTGGAATACCCAGCTCAACCACATCACTGCCGCCAAGAACCCTGCCGACATCCGCGTCTGGTTCGACGTAGCGCTGCGCGTCGGCCGACCGCACACCTTCGACGAAGTGCGCGGCGCCGTCGAGCGCGCGTTCCTCGTGGACGGCGACGGCGACATGCGCGCGCTCGGCGAGGGGCTCTTGCACGACGTGCGCGAGATCGAAACGTTCGTCGCCACCGACGGTAGCGAGCTCGATCGGCTGTTTCAAGCGCTCGATCGCGGCGATGCCACGGGTGCCGAGCGACAGCGCGACGAGCTCGTCACGCGCGGCTCGCAGGCTTCGGTTCGGCTCGTGAAGCTCGAACAGAGCGTCAAACACAAGGTCGACGTCTTGCTCGAGGCGGCGCGCGCGAGAGAGACGCTCGCGATCCGGTTGCTCGTCGCGCTGACGCTGCTCGCGCTGTGTGTCGGCCTCGCGATGGCCTTTTTCGTGCGGCGCGTGCTCGCGCCCATCGCGGCCGTGACCGAACGCGCGCAGGCGGTGGCGCGCGGCGACTTGAAGCCGCGCGACGCCGTCGTCTCCGACGACGAAATCGGCGAGCTTGCCGCAACGTTCGAGCGCATGGTCGCGGCCATCGCGCAAGCAAACGAGCGCCTCGTCGCCGCCGAGCGCCTCGCGACCATCGGCAAGATGGCGGCGCACGTCACGCACGAAATCCGCAATCCGCTGTCGTCCATTGCGCTGAATCTCGAGCTGCTCGAGGAGCAGGTGCCACGCGGCGATACCGAAGCGCAGAGCCTGTTTCGCGCGATCGGCAAGGAGGTCGAGCGGCTTTCGGCGCTGAGCCAGCAGTACCTCCTGTTCGCGCGCCGCCAAGGGCCGGCTCACGCGCTCGAGGACGTCGCGGCGATCGCGCACGAAGCGGCGGAGTTCGTGCGGCCGGAGCTCGAGCACCACGGCGTCGAGCTCGCGCTCGCCATCGCGTCGGACCTGCCGCTCGTGCCGTGCGACGAGGCGCAGCTCCGGCAGGCGCTGTTCAACCTCTTGCGGAACGCACGCGAGGCCATGCCGGGCGGCGGTTCGGTGACGCTCGGGGTCAGCCGCGACGAAACGCACGTGATCATCACCGTGGACGACGAGGGGCCCGGCATCGTCCCGGACGCGCGCGCCCGCTTGTTCGAGCCGTTCTTCACGACCAAGGCCGGCGGCACCGGGCTCGGCCTCGCCATCACCCAGCAAATCGCGAGCTCGAGCGGAGGCTCGATCACGTGCGAGCCCGGTCCGGGCGGCCGCGGAACGCGCTTCGCGCTCAGGCTGCCGATCCGGCTATAATCCGGCCCCTCATGGCGAGACTCTTGAGCATCGTCATCGCCACGACGAACGAGGGCAAGTTGAGCGAGCTCCGCGCGCTCCTCGCCGACTTGCCGGTGCAGCTGCTCTCGGTCGCGGAGGTACTCGGCGGCAAGCTCGCGATCGCCGAAGACGGCGTGACCTTCGACCAGAATGCCGCCACGAAGGCCCGCGCGGTGTGCCAGGCGACGAGCCTCTACGCGCTCGCCGACGACAGCGGACTCGAGGTCGAGGCGCTCGGCGGCCGCCCCGGCGTGCACTCCGCGCGTTTCGCCCACGAGCGCGCCACGGACGCCGAGAACAACGCCGCGCTTCTGCGCGAGCTCGACGAAATCGAAGACGGCGGGCGCGCCGCGAAGTTTCGTTGCGTGCTCGCGCTCGCGAGCCCGTGGGCACCCGAGCGCGTCGAGACGGTGGAGGGCAGCTGCGACGGCTTCATCGCGCGCGCGCCGCGGGGAAGCGGCGGTTTCGGCTACGACCCGCTGTTCATCGTGTCCGAGCTCGGCAGTCGGGCGATGGCGGAGCTCAGCGAGGCCGAGAAAAACGGCGTGAGCCACCGTGCGCGCGCCGTCCGCGCGTTGCGCCCCGTGCTGGTTGGCCTACTCGACGAACGGCTGCGTGAAGTCGAACGCGCGCTCGGCTGAGCGCAGGCTGTCGGCGTCGCGCGGCTCGTTCAACGCACGCCGAGCAAGTCCGCGTAGCCGCCGACGCCGAACATGAACCAGCCGTGGCTGCCGGCTCCGTCGTTCGGCCCGATGAGATCGTAACTGCCGCCGCCGGGCACCACGCGCCGCACGCGATCGAACGAACCTACGCCGAGCTCGAGCAGCGGCGATACGCTGAACGTCGGGCTCAACCTGATGTCCGCCCCGACACCGAGGCGTCCTTCGAGCACGCCGCCCGTCATGCGCAGCTCCGAGCCGTCCGCCCAGTTCGCGCGCGCCTGCCGGTAGCCGACGGCAACCTCGGTCACGAGCCCGACGCGATCGGCGTCGGAGGTGGCGCGCAGCGCGAGCGCGAAGAAATCCGAATCGCCGCCGTGTTGTCCGCCGAAGAGATTCTTCTCCGTGCCGCCCGAGCTCAGCTGCGCGCGCTGCCACAAGCCGAAGACCTGGTAGTAGCGCCCGAGCCGCATTCCGGCGTCGAGCTCGAGCGCCGGCCCCGAGCTCACGTAATCCTTCAACGGCACGCCCGACAGGATCAGATTGCCGTAAGCGTCTGCGCCGCCCCGCGCGTACGCGCTGCCGAACGGAATGAACCAGCCGAGCCGCGCGCCGAGCCACAAGGAGGTGCGCGGCGAGACGTGACGCGGGATGGGCGGGGGCGGTGGCTCGAACGGCGGCGGCCCGGGCGGCGGCGGCTCGTAAATCACGGGCGGGGGCGCGGAAGTTCGGTTCGGCACGCCGGGCGGCGGCGGTGCCGCCTGTCCTTGCTCGACGTAGTAGCCGGGCGGCGCGTCGGGGGCTGCCGCCGGAGCTACAGGCGGCGCGCTCGCCGACGGCGGGGCGGCGGGCGAATTTCCGGAACCTGGCGGCGGGGACTGGCCGAGCGCGACGGACGCGACCGAGAGCCCGAGCAGCAAGGCGACTGCTGGCGGCTGGGCTCGCATCCGCGAACGATAGTGCCACCCCGCGAGACGTGCTAGGTGGCGGCGCGCGTCGTGGCACCCTGTGAAGCAAGAGTGGAAAGGAGTCGGCCGTTACGGCACCGTCGGGCTCGAGCTCGTCTTGAGCGTGATCGTCGGCCTATTTGCCGGTCAGTTTCTCGACCGGCGCTTCCACACGGCGCCCTGGCTCATGTTGCTGGGCCTCGGCTACGGCATTGCAGCGGGCGTGCGCGGGCTCTACAGAGCGGCCGAGCGTGCGACGCGCGAGGCGGACGAGCTCGAGCGGCGCGAGCGTGAAGAGCGCCGGAAATATCGGAAGAAGTCGGATGAGTGACACGGCGGAGCGAGAAAATGGCCTCCTGGGCCTCGTGTGGCCCGTGGCCGCAGCGGCAGTCGTGCTCACGGCGCTCGCGCCGTTCGTCGTCGGCTTGGGCGACGTGCGCGGCGTCGCGATCGGCGGCGCGCTCGCGACCTTGAATCTCGCGGCGATCGCGCTGGTCGTGCGCGGTGTCATGCGCGGGGCGCTCCTCTCCTGGGGCTCGCTCGCGACGGTGAAGTTCGCCGTGCTCTTGTTCGCGACCTGGATTGTCATCAAAAATCACTGGGCGGGTGTGCTCCCGCTCGCGCTCGGCTACGCCGCGCTGCCGCTCGGCATCGTGGTCGGCCAGCTGCTGCGGACGACGCCCGAGCGGCGCCAAGAAAGACGAGTCGATGCCCGAACACGCTAGCTTTTTGACGCTGATCCTCGCTCACTTTCGCGAGACGCTCGATCACAACGCGGGCCTGCTGGGCGACAGCATCGTCGGCAAGGTTCCGGCGAGCTGGCACAGCTTCGAGCCCTTGGCGGCGTCGATCTTCGTCTTCTTCGTCGTGATCGCGGTTTCGCTCGCCGTGCGCGCGCGACTCGCGAACGCCGACGAGGCCGTGATCCCGGACGACACCCTCACGCTGCGCACCTTCGTCGAAGCGTTCCTCGGCTTCTTCTACGACCTCGCGAAGAGCACGATGGATGCCGAGCGCGCCAAGCGCTACTTCCCGCTGATCGGCACCGCGGCGACGTTCGTCTTCTTCGCGAACGTGATGGCGCTGATCCCCGGCATGCCGGTCGCGACGAGCAACCTCAACATCACTTTCGGAAGCGGCATCGTCGTCTTCCTCTTCTTCAACGCCTATGGCCTTTTGACCAACGGCAAGACCTACGTCGCGCACCTCGCGGGCCCCAAATGGTGGCTCGCGCCGCTCGTGTTCCCGATCGAAGTCATCTCGCTCTGTGTTCGTCCCGTCACGCTCGGCGTGCGTCTGATGATCAACATGGCGGTCGATCACCTGATCGTGAGCTTGTTCTTGGGGCTCATCGCCCTCGTGGTGCCGATTCCGCTCATGCTGCTCACGATCCTCGTCGTCGTGGTCCAGACACTGGTGTTCACGCTCCTCACGTGCGTGTACATCGGCCTCGCCACCGAGCACGACGCGGAAGGCCACCACTGAACGCGCCGCGATTCGGCTTTAAACGCGGCCCGCGCGCGCCGTGCGTCGAAGGACTGGCCATCGCGCGAGAAACGCACTAAAGCCCGTCGCGAATTTGCCTGGGGCCGAGAAGAGCCCCGCTCGAAAGAAAGCAAGGAGACCCTGACGATGTCCAAGAAGAACCTGTCGCTCGCTGCTGCCGCGGTCACGACGCTCCTCACGACCAGTGCCTTCGCCCAAGAGGCAGCTGGTGGCGCCGCTGCCGGCGGCGGCTCGGCGATGGCCGCGCTCGGTGCCGGCTTTGCCGTCGGTCTCGCCGTGCTCGGCGGCGGCCTCGGTCAGGGTCGGGCTGCCGCTGCCGCGCTCGAAGGCATCAGCCGTAACCCCGGCGCGGCCGGTCGCATTCAGACCCCGATGATTCTCGGTCTGGCGCTGATCGAGTCGCTCGTGCTGTTCGCGTTCTTCATCGCGTTTTTGCTCCAGGGCAAGGTCTGAGCTTCCGCTGCCGTCGAGTAGCGTCTTTCGCGAGCGCTACTCGACGCGCACGAGCGTTCCGAGCTCGTAATCAGTGGGCAGCACTGCCGACCATCCGCTCGGTAGGTGCGGGCTCGTCCATGCGAAGAGGCGTTCGGCGTCGGCCGGCGTGAGGTTCACGCAGCCGTGGCTCATGACGTGCCCGAACGCGTGATGCCAGAACGCCCCGTGCAACCCATAGCCGCGGTCGAAGTACATGACCCAGGGCACCGCCTGGATCGCGTAGTTGCGCGAAGCGTCCGCGTCCTCGAGGTTGTCCATATCGCTCGTCGCGAGCTTGACCCAGACGCGGTGAACCCCCGGAGGCGTCGCCAGCTCGGTGCCGGCGGGACCGCGACCCGTCGAGACCGGCATCGCGAAGAGCGGCCGCTCGCCGCGATACGCCACGAGCACCTGCCGCGCGAGGTCGACATCGATCCAGCGCTCTGCCGGCGCCGCTTCGGCCGGCGGCGGTTTCACGCTCGGCCACGTCGCATCGCGACCGCGCAGCCATTCGCCGTCGCCCACCCGTAGCCACGTTTCGCCCCGCTTTTCGATCCGCTCGAGCACGCGGACGCGGGTGAGCGCTGCTACGAACGAGGCTTTCTTCGCGCCTCCGCCCGGGCTCGCGAAGAGCTCGGCGCGCGGCGCCGTCACCCATGCGAAGTCGCCGTCCTCGAAGTCAGCGGCGAGCGGCACCGGGGCGTGCACGGCTCCGTTCAAGTCCCTGAGCGGCACCCACAGCCGGTGCGTCGTGAGCCCGAACGCATCGCCGCCCGGTTTCGTCGCTAGGCGCACGAGAGCCACGCCGAACCCTGGGACCAGCTGAGCGTCCGGCTCGCCGTCTTCGGCGGTCTCGAGCACGCGGTACCCGAACGAACCGTCGCGACCGACGAAGTGATACGCGTAAGGCAAGCCGTCGCTGCCCGATGTCGCGACCGCCCCCGGCGGCAGCGTCGAGGGCGCGGCGCCTTCCTCGCAAATCCACGCGAGTGGCCCCACCTCGAACCATGTCCCCGCGCAGCCCGGCCCTGCGTTCGCCGCGTAGACCGGCAGCCGAGCGCCGCGCTCGGCCGCGCCGCGCCGTGGCGCTGCCGAGTCGGGGCGCACGCGGATCGGCTCGTCCGGTCGCGTGATCTCGACGCTCGCGGGCAACGCCGACGTCGCGCCGAGCGCCGCGTCCGGACCCGTCGCCGAGCCGAGCACGCCGCCGAGGAGAAGCAGCACGCGCGACCGAGGCGTCATCCCGGACTCAGGCTGGGCGCGTCGAAGCGAGCCGAAGGGCCGGCACGTGCGCCGTCCGGTCCTCAGTCATACGTGAAGACCAACTCGTGGTCGCAGACGCGAAACGAGTCGCCCTCGTTGATCACTTTGCGCTGCACGCGCTGGCCGTTGAACTCGACGCCGTTCGTCGAGCCCATGTCGACGATGTAGTATTGGCCGCTCGAGAACTCGATCATCGCGTGCTGGCGCGAGACGTTCGGGTCCTTGATCGTCAGATCGCTCGTCTGCTTGCCACGTCCGATGATGAAGCGGTCCTTCGTCACCTGGAACGCTTCGCCCTGGTAATGAATCGTGAGATTCATCCCGGCGGGATGCGCGCTCCCGCCGCCGCGCACTGGCGGCACGCTACGTGAAGCGAGCGGCGGCGGCGGCGGCGCGCCCTTGCGCACGCCTCCGACGATCGGCGGTGGTGGAGGAGGCGGAGCCCCTCCCGCGCGCTTCGGCGGCGGCGCCGGCGGCGGGGTCATGGCGCGAGCGCCCGGCGGCGGTGGCAGCGGCGGCGGTGCCGTCGGCGCTGCCGCTGCGGCAGACGGTATCGGCGGCGGCAGCGACGGTCCGCCGGCTGCGGCCGCGCCTGCGCCGTACCCACGCTGGCGCGCGTACTGCTTCATCGCATCGTTGATCAGGTAGTCCACCGAGCACTCGAGCTCCTTGGACATCTGCTCGAACTTTTGCCAGAGCGCGTCGCGGCACTGGAAGCTCTTGGTGACCTTCTTGTTCGGATCCTGACTCATGGCGTGGTGCGTTTCTCCATCGCCGGCTTGATGCAGTAGGTGAAAAACTCTCCGACCGTGGCGATGTCCTTGGTCTCACGCTTGCCCTCGCCCTCGACTTCGCACTTCCACTCGCACCCGTCCGCTTCCTTGGCGCAGGTCGGCGTCTTCTCGCGATCGCCTTCGAGGTGCGACAGCTTTCCGATGTCGTTCTTCGTCCCCCTCTCGTAGTAGTAGCCGAGCGCCGTCAGGCGTGCGGGTACGGGCTTCGAGCTGCCGATATACGGCTCGATGACCTTGACGGGCGGGGTGCTGCCTTTCATCTGGGCGATTAAGCTCCCGTAGCGCAAGGGCTCCGTAATGGCCATGCCCTCGGCTTTGCCGATGTGGTCCATGAACTCGGGCAGCTGGCTCGTGTCGCTCATCTTGAGCACGAGCTCGGCGGCGACCCAGCGTACCTTCCACGACGGGCTCGCGAACAGGCCGTAAAGACGCTCGATCACGGCGGCACGCGGGAATTCGCCCGCTCGCTGCAGGGCGACGTCCCGCACCTCGTCCGGGGTGTCCGCGGCGCCCGCGACGGCGAGCACGGCGTCGGCTTGCGCGGTGTTCTTCGGATCGAGGTTCCCCTGGAGGGCCGCGAGAGCGCCCGCGCGATCCTTCGGATCGACCGTCTTGTCCTGCGCAATCTTGAGGAGGAAGGCCACCGTCGGCGCGCCGCCCACGCGCTTCATGGACGCGAAGACGCGGAGCAGCTCTTCCTGTTGGTACTGCGCCATTTGCGCTTTGAACTGCTCGGGCGTCGGCGAAAGCTTCGACGCTTTGTTCGCTGACTCGACGCCGGGGCTCTTGCGATTGATCCAGGCGGGCGAATCGACGTCGCTCGCGACGGCCACGAGCCGCTGGCTTGCGGCGAGCTTCGTCGCAGGATCGCCGTAGTCGGCGATGAGATCGGAGAGCGCGTCGATCTTCGGAGCGTCCGGTTGGATCAGAGCGGGCAGCGCCTTCACGGCGTCCGACTTGAGCTCACCGACCATCTGCTTTACGGCGTAGGTTTGGGAGGAATCGTCGAAGCGCTGGGCAAAACCCTGCGAAATCCAGTGCGCGAGGGCCGTGCGCAGGCGCTGTCGGAGCGACGCGTCATTCAGCAGGCGCCCGCCGTCCGTCGTGAGCAGCGCGAACGCCGCGTCCTTGTACGGCACCGACGGATCCGACGGCGCCGCTTGGCCCGCCTGCGCGACCGGCGGCGGCTTCAGAATTTCGGCTTCGAGCGCCGGCACGAGGTGCGAGACGATCTGCTGCCGCGTCACGGGCGGCATCTGAGTGAGCGAAGCGATTAGGCCCGGCTGGTCGTCGGAGCCGTCGATGCCGATGCGGCGTCCGTTGCGCGGCTTCATCCGGATGAGCGCGAGAGCGGCGTCGACGCGCAACTCGATGGGGTACTTGTCGTGCGTCAGGACGGCGATGAGCTTCTTCGGCCCCTGGACCGTCGTGGCCCAATGCTGGATGTTGTCCGCGTTAGTGCGGCAAGCTTCCACGCCGAGCGCTAGGACGAGCGCGGAAGCGGCGATGCCGGCTCGCGTCCAGACGCCGGATACCCGTGGAGTCCTGAAGATTTGCCCCGTCGTGTCGCTCACTTGGCCCTCGGTTTCCGGCTGCGGCTTCGGGCCGCGGGGGACGAGTCTACATGCCGGCTCGCTTTCGACTCAAGTTGGCGGCTCCTGGTCTGTGAGGATGTTCGACCTCCTCCGCGCCCACTCCCGAATCGAAGTTGCCCGGGTGGGTAGGATAATGTAGTTGTAGGTGGTCAAAATGGGTGGCCGCCTGTTCGTACCCAGACCCGCTTCGGCGGGTCCCATCCCAACGACCCAGAGCCAGAGCCAGAGCTCGAACCGGCCTTCGAGCCGCTTGCGCGAAGCCGCTGCGCTCTTGCTGGTCGCTGGGGCTCTTTTCCTAATTTTGGCGCTGTTCAGCTGTCGCGTGACGCCGGGCGAAGCCGACGCGCCGACCACCTGGGTCGGCCCGACGGGCGGCTTCATTGCCCACGTGCTCGCTCAGGGGTTCGGCGTCGCGGCGTGGCTCGCACCCCTCGAGCTTGCGCTCGTCGCGATCCCTTTGTTCCGGGGCCGGCCGACCGGCGACCTCTGGCTTCGGCTCGCCGGCGATCTGACCCTGGCCGTCGTGGCCGCGGCGCTCGCGCAGGTCGCCGCGGCGGGGGCCGTCGTGTTCGGGCACGCCCCGGTCGGCGGCAACGTGGGCCTGCTCTTCGGCGAGCTCATGCGGGAGCTCTTCTCATCGCTCGGATCTTTTTTGGTGGGCTCGACGATCGTCGGGTTGATCCTCATCGGGCGGAGCTCGTTCTCGTTCATCGATGCGTGCCGGCGGCTGCTAGAGCTCACGGAGCGCCTCGCGGCGAAGCTCAACGCGTTCTCGCAACGCCTGCGCGACGCGTGGCGTGAAGCACGGGCCCTGCGCCGCGCCGAGCAGGAACGGGCGCCGCGCATCGAAGCGTGCGACCCCGACGAAGCCATCCTGCTTCATCTCGCCGACGACGACGGCGATTGGATTCCGCCGGACGAGACTGGCGCTCCGCCGCTCGCGTTGTCGCAGGCGTTGAAGAGCGCGCGTGGTCCCGAGTTCGAAGGCCTCGTCTTCGCGACGCCGGAGGCGCCGCTCGTCGCCAAGCTCGCCGCCGAGCCCGCTGCCGAAACGGGTGCGCTCGCGCGTGACGCGAAATCCGAACGGCGCACGAAGAACCGCGGACGCCGCGAAAAGGACGCGCAGGACGTGAAAGGGGCGGAAAAGAAAGCCCCCGACGCCGCGGAGCCCGAGTCCGACGAAACGCCGGACGAACCGAAGTCCGCGCCCGTGCTCGCCGCGGCTCCGCCCGCCGACGGCTCGAAGAAGCTCCTCATCGTCGATACACAGCCGGCGCGCGAGGTGGAACGCCCTGCGCCGGCGCGTCAGATCCCTCGCCGAGGTGAGTTCCAGCTCCCCGCGAGCGCGCTGTTCGACCCGCCGAGCGACCCCCGCGTCGAGGTCGACCGCGACGCGATCCTCGAACATGCGCGACGGCTGGAGAAAACGCTCGCCGACTACGGTGTCAGCGGCAAGGTCGAAGAGGTGCGTCCTGGGCCGACCGTCACGATGTACGAGGTCGCGTTCGAGGCCGGGACGCGTGTGAGCAAGGTCGCGAGCCTTGCCGATGATCTCGCGCTCGGACTTTCGCGCAAGGTCCGCATCATCGCGCCGATCCCGGGCAAGAGCCTGATCGGCTTCGAGCTGCCGAACGACGAACGGCAGCCGGTATGCTTGCGCGAGCTCATCGAGGATCAGCGCTTCGAGAAGCTCGCGGAGCGGGCGCCGCTCCCCGTCGTGCTCGGGCGCGACATCGTGGGCGCGCCGTTCTACGCCGACCTCGCCTCGATGCCGCACGTCATCGTCGCCGGCGCGACCGGCGCGGGCAAGAGCGTGGGGCTCAACGTGATGCTCTCGAGCCTGCTGCTCAAGCGCACGCCCGAGGACCTGCGCCTCCTCATGATCGACCCCAAGGTCGTCGAGCTTGCGCCCTTCGACGGTATCCCGCACTTGCTCTTGCCCGTCGTGACGGACATGAAGCAGGCGTCCACGGCGCTGCGTTGGGCGGTCGAGGAGATGGAGCGGCGCTATCAACTCTTCGCCGACGCGGGCACCAAGAACATCGGGACGTACAACGCGTGGGTCAAGCGCGTAGCGTCCGGGGAAATTCCGGCGCCCAAGCCGACCGAGGTGGAGGCCATGACCGCCGACGGCGCGCTCGTCACCGTTCCCGCGGCGAAAGAGGGGGGCGACGGGCGTCCCCTACCCGGGAAGCTGCCGTACATCGTGATCGTGGTCGACGAATTCGCCGATCTGATGATGCAGCAGGGCAAAGACGTCGAGGCGGCGGTGGCGCGCCTCGCCCAGAAGTCGCGCGCGGCGGGCATGCACGTCGTCCTCGCGACGCAGCGGCCGAGCGTCGACGTCATCACGGGGACCATCAAGGCGAACTTCCCCTCGCGCATCGCCTTCCGCGTGGCGCAGCGCGTCGACAGCAAGACCATCCTGGACGAGCAGGGTGCCGAGCTCTTGCTCGGTCGCGGCGACATGCTCGTCAAGCTGAACGGCTCCACGGACACGCGCCGCGCGCAGTGCCCCTTCGTGAGTGAGGAGGAGGTGGAGCGCCTGACCGACCACCTGCGCAAGCAGGGCAGCCCGCAATACCATGAGGCGATTCTGCTGACGCCGGACGAGGACGGCGACGCCGAGGAGCAGGACGAGGCGGTGGACGCGCGTTTCGAGGAGGCCGTGCTCATCGTCCGGGACACCCAGCGCTGCTCCACGTCCTGGCTCCAGCGCAAGATGACCATCGGCTACAACCGTGCCGCGAAGATTGTAGAAATGATGGAGCGGCGCGGGATGGTCGGTCCGCCGAACGGTTCCCGCGATCGTGACGTCCTGATTCCGCCCTGACGGCCGCCGAGAGTTGCCGATGCGGCCTGATTTGGCGAGCAGCGTCGTGGTGTTGCCGAGCACGCGACACTCCGTGCTAAGAGCCATCGCGCCATGAGCGCGGAGCCGCCGGCCTTACCGCGGGCCCACGACGACGACGAAGACGACGTGGCATGGGCGCTCCAGACTGCCCAGGTGCAGTGGGAGCGCGGCGGCACCGCGGACGCGATCGTGTGGCTGAAGCGCGCCGCTGAATCGGCGGCGGAGGCCGGCAAGTACCCGCGCTCGGCGGACATTCAGCGCCGCGCGAACGAGATCGATCGCTGGCTCAAGAACCGCGTGAGCTTCCCCGTCCAGCAGGACGACGACGACGACGGCGTGGACGAACTGCTCGCGGGCGACCAGCCGGAGATCGAAGCGGGGACCTTGTCCGAGCCGTCGCCGAGCCTCGTCGACGCGCTCGAAGCCGAGGCCGACGACTACCGCGCGTCCGGCGCAGAGGAGGCGCCCGTAGACGACCTCGGCGATCTCGAAGACGTCGAGGACATCGAGGCGGTCGATCTCGACGAGTTCGAGGAGGAGCGGAAGCTCGAGGGCTATCACGAGGAGCTGCTCGACGAGACGACGCACGCGCGCTCGGAAGTGTCGCGCGCGCTGCTGTCGTCCGAGCTGCCGACCGCCGAGCGTCCAGCGAGCTCGCGAGCGCCCGCGTCGCGGCGGCCCGAGCAGGTGCAGGCGCAGCCGCCGTCGTCGCGACCGTACAAGCCGCCGGAGCGCACCGTCGTTTCGGCGCCGCCGCCGAAGCCGGCCCGGGCCTCCACGCGCCCGGCGTCCACGAGGCCGCCGTCCACGAGGCCGGCTTCGTCGTCGCGCGGTGGTTCGCCGGCGTGGCGAGGCGGACCTTCCCGAGCGTCCCAGCGTACGCGCTCGGCCGCGCCGCAGACCGGGTCGACCATCCCGGGGACGGGCTCGACGGCGCCGTCACCGGAGCGCCGTTCGCGCAATGCGACGCCGCAGGTGCCGCCGCCCGTCGAGTACAAGCTGCCGCCTCCGCCGATCCCGCGGCTGCCGTTGCCGCCGCCGCGCGTGAGCTCCCCGCCGTCCGGGTTGCCCGAGGTGTCCGAGCCGCGCTCGACGTTCCCGTCAGAGCCCGCGACGCAGCCCGCCTCGGAGCGCCCGGTCCTGCCGCTCATTGCCGAAGCGCCGCGCCAGCGTATCGAGTCGCTGCCGGAACTCTCCGTCACCGAAGTCGAGATGCCCGAGCAAGAGGCGCCGACTTCGACCTACACGCTCGGGTCGGCCGACGAAGGGACGACAGCGGCCCGCCGCGACCTCCACCCGCGCGCCTCGTCGGCGCCGCAACGCGGGGGTCCGCGGGAGCCGCCCGTTTCGTCCGCGGCGCCGGCCGAGCTCGATGCGGCCGTCAACGCGCTGTCGGAAACGCCGCCGCCGCCGCCCGTACTCGACGTGGCGCTGCTCGCGGCTTGCCGCGGGCTCGAGGATTTGCCGCCCGAGACACAAGAAGAGCTCGCTCGACGCGCGCGCGTCGAGACGCTCGCGCCCGACCAGGAGGTCAGCAACTTCGGGCTCGCCCTCGTCACGCGCGGCCACGTCGTCGTGATGCCGACGATCGCGGAGGGGGCGAGCGGTTACGCCGCTCGCGGCGAGCCGGTGTTCTCGCGCGGGACACTGAGTGAAGGCGTGCCCCTACGCGCCGTGGCGCTGGCGGAGGGCGCGGAGGTCGCCGTCTGGCGGCCCGAGGATTTCGAGCACGTGCTCGCGACGTGCCCCTGGGTGGCCGACGAGCTCCGTGCCGTCGCCGATCGCTTTCAGGCGCTCGCGGGCGCGGCGATGGGTCCGCTCGGCGATCGCCTCGACGACAACATGCGCGCGATGCTCACGGATCGCTGCGAGCTACGCGTCATGCTCACGGGCGAGGTGCTGATCGAAGAGGGCAAAGTGCCCGGCGGCCTCTACATCGTCGGCGGCGGCAAGCTCGAAGTCGTCTCGGGCGGCAAGCTCGTGCAAGAGCTCGGTCCGGGCGACATGCCGTTCGCCTCGTCCCTGCTGACGCGCGCCAAAGCTACGGCCAGCGTGCGCGCCGCTGCGGGCGGCGCGCTCGTCTTGTTTGCGGACCGGATGGTGACGCACGAGCTCATCGTGAGCGTGCCGCCGCTGCTCGAGCTCTTGAGCACGGTCTAGCCGCTCATTCGCGCTCGGCCCGGTCGGGCAAGGGCCAGCGCGAGCGCCCGCAGCGACAGGATGCGAACGCTGGAACGGCGCGAAAAGGTGGCCGCTCGGCACCGGGCGCGACTGGGCCCGCCTTCAAAACAAACGGAACCAGCTGGGGAGAGTGCGCGGTGCGTCGGGCGGCGGCGCTCGGAGGTGAGTCAGCCGCGCACGAGCCAGACGATCTCTTGGTTGCCTTGGGGACCGGCGAAGCGGAGGCCGAACCAATGTGCGCCGCCCGGGATGGTGGGACGGCCGTCGGCGCGCACGCGCGGGAACGAGATGCGGAACGCGCTGCGCCAGGGCGACGTGTAGGGGAAGTAGGTGAGCTCGATGGCGCCGGGCCGGCGGATACTCTGGATTTCGGAGGGCGCCGTTTCGGTGCCGGTGTCGTCGATGAGACGGACGATCCACGCCGGCTGCTCGGCGCGAAGGTCGTTCCACTTGTATTTCTCGGCCTGGAGCGCGACGTAAAATTCGTGCTTGTTGCGCGTTTCGGCGAGCGTGTGCTCGAGGAGCGCGCGGCGTTGCTCGACGGTGAGGCGATAGTCTTCGCTGTAGCGGACGGCGTAGGCCCAGCGAAAATCCCACGATTCGTAAGTTGCCGTGACGGTGAGGACGTTGTCCATCGCGTCGAGACTCGTGAGCTGCGCCGAACGCGTCCAGGTGCGGAGCACGCCGTCGTAGTCGGTCGCGACGTATTCGCGCGGGCCCTCCGCGAGGTGCACGGTTTCTTGCGCGCAGCCGGTACCGAAGAGGGTGAACGAGAGCAAGAGAAGCGGCGCGACGCGCGGCACGGCGAGGAGCCTACCATGCTAGTGGAGCGAGCGAGATGCGATCGAGCATCGAACGAGATGCGCTGGCTCGCAGCGGACGCGGGGCCTGGGGCATCGGCCCGAGCGCGAGGCGAGGCGTTTCCGCGCGAAGCCCGGAAGCCGTCGCTTGCGCTGGTCGCTCGCATGCCGCGAGCGGGGCACTCGAGCGTCGGCGCGATGGAGCCGGCGTGCGGCGCTCCGGCGTGACGCGGATCGCGCTCGGGCTCCTCGCCTTCGCGCTCGTGGCGCTAATTTCCCCGCCCGCGCGCGCCGACGCGCTCGCGGACATCCGTGCCCGCGGTGAGCTCACGTGGGGCGGCGACTTGCAGGGCGGCGCGCCGTACGTCTTCGAGGACGCGACGAGCCCGGGCGGGATCCGTGGGTTCGAGGTGGACATCGCGCGGGCGCTCGCGCGCCGGCTCGGCGTGCAGGCGCGCTTCGTCCAAAACGATTGGTCGAATCTGCTGCCCGCGCTCGAGCGCGGTGACTTCGACGTGCTCTTGAACGGCCTCGAAGACACGCCGGCACGCCGCGCGCGCGTCCGCTTGACGCTGCCGTACTTCGTGTACGGCGAGACGCTCGCGGTGCACGCGGGCGCGCCGTATGCCTCGCTCGCCGAGCTCGGCGGCAAGCGCGTCGCGACGCTGAATCACACCGTCGCGGAGGAGCTCTTGAAGCAGCACCCCGTCGAGATCGTGCTCTACGAGGGACAGCAGGAGCCGTATTTCGATCTTGCTCACGGGCGCGTCGACGCGGTGCTGCTCGATCACGTGATAGCGAATATTTACGGCTGCCCGCTGCCCGAGGTGCGCTGCGTGGCGGGCGACGTGGCGCGCGGCGTCTACGTCGCGGCCGTGCGGCGCGATCGACCCGAGCTCGGGAGCGCGCTCGACGCGGCGCTCGCGGCGATGATCGCGGACGGAGAGCTCCGGCGGATCCTCGAAAGGTACGAGCTTTGGGATGCGCGGCAGGACGAACTGGCACGCCGCGCGACGGGCGTGAACGCGGCGAACGACGCCGTGAACACGCCGTACGTCGCCGCTTCGGAAGTCGTCCCTCACAGCTTCGATCTCGCGCAGGCGCTGCTCTTCTTGCACGGCGCGTTGTTCACGCTCCTCATCTCCGTCGGCGCGTTTGCGCTTGCGTTGCCGCTCGGGCTCGTGCTCGCCGTGGCGCGCGGCTTCGGTTCGCGCACGGTCTCGTTCGCGGCCGCGGCCTACGTGGAGGTGTTTCGGGGGACGCCCGTGTTGCTCCAGCTTTACGTGCTGTATTTCGGCTTGGCGCCCCTCGTGCGGCTCGGGCCCTTCGAAGCGGCCATGCTGGGGCTAGGGCTGAACTACGCGGCGTACGAGGCGGAGGTGCATCGCGGGGCGCTGCTCGCGCTGCCGTCCGGGCAAACCGAAGCCGCGCGCTCGCTCGGGCTCAGCACGGGCCAGGCGCTCCGCCACGTACTTTTGCCGCAGTCGTTTCGGAACGCTCTGCCGGCGCTGACGAACGACTTCGTTTCGCTGCTGAAGGATTCGTCGCTGGTCAGCGTCATCACCGTGGTCGAGTTGACCAAGCGCATGACGATCGCTGCCGTCGACCTGCGCGACTGGGTGCTGCCCGGCCTTGCATGCGCGGCGCTCTACTTCGCGATGAGCTTCCCTCTTTCACGCCTCGCGCTACGCCTCGAACGGAGCCTCACCCATGATTCGCGTCCGCGGTTTGCGTAAGAGCTACGGCGGTCGAGCCGTGCTCGCCGGGGTCGACGCCGAGGCGCCGGAAGGTTCGATCGTGACGCTCGTCGGGCCGTCGGGCTGCGGCAAGTCGACGCTGCTCCGCTGCTTCAACGCGCTCACGAGCTTCGACGCCGGCACGCTCGAGGTGGCGGGCTTTCGACTCACGGGCGGCGTCACGCCCGGGCCGGGCGAGCTCGTGAAGCTGCGCTCGACCGTGGCCATGGTGTTCCAAGAGTTGCACTTGTTTCCGCACCTTTCGCTGCTCGACAACGTGACGCTCGCGCCGCGCGTGGTGCGGAAGACTCCGCGCGCCGAAGCCGAGCGTCACGGGCTCGAGCTACTCGGGCTCGTCGGACTCGCCGAGCGTGCGCTCGCGCGGCCGGCGGAGCTCTCCGGCGGGCAGAAACAGCGGGTCGCGATCGCGCGTGCCGTGGCGCAGGGCGCCCGCGTGCTCTTGCTCGACGAGCCCACGAGCGCGCTCGACGCCGCCCTGCGTGAAGACATGCGCGAGCTCCTGCTGCGCGCGGCGCGCGGCGAGCTTTCGCCGGGCCCCGAGGCACGACCGCTCACGCTCGTCGTCGTGACTCACGACCGTTCGCTCGCCGCAGCGCTCGGCGGCGTCAGCTGGAGGCTCGACGCCGGGCGCGTCGTCGCCTCGGGCTAGCAACGACCGGCGCGCGTCAGTTCGAGCGGATGTCGATCACGTCGAACACGCTCACGACGGCGATGAGCGCGAGCAACATGACGAGCCCGAAGAAGTGCACGCGCGCTTCCACGCGCGCGTTCGGGCGGCGGCGCGTGACGGCCTCGTAACCGAGGAACGCGAGCCGGCCGCCGTCGAGCGCGGGGAACGGCAACAGGTTGAAGCCGCCGAGGTACGCGCTCAGGATGCCGAGCCACGCCAGGTACTCGGTCCAGCTCCGCTGAGCGAACTCGGAGGTCTGCTTCACGATACCCACGGGACCCGAGAGCTGCGGCTTCTCGCGGCCGGTGATCATGCGCGAAAGGCCGATGACGAGGTTCTTCACCACGTTGGCCGGATCGATCAGCGACTGAACGCCCGCTTCGCGCCAGGTTACGGGCACCTTCTTCGGCACGGAGGCGACGCCGATCTTGCTCTGCCCCTCGAGCGTGATGGGGGTGACGTGGAAAGTGAGCGCCTTGCCCTTGCGGAGCACGCCGATGTCGAGCGGCTTGTTCCCGCTCGATATCACGCGCCGCCGCAGATCCTCCCAATCGGTGATGCGCTGGCCGTCGATGGTCTGCACGACGTCCCCGTTCTCGAGCTTGGCCGTCTTCGCGGGACCGTCGAGCACTTCGATGGTCGTCGTGGACACGGCCTTGCCTCCGATGGCGAGCGCCGTGAAGAAGAAGACCGAGGCGAAGAGGTAGTTCGCGAGCGGTCCGGCGACGATGGCGGAGATGCGTCCGACGAGCGAAGCGTTCGCGTAGCTCGCCTTGTCCTCGGGATCGATCTCCTCGAACGGATTCATCCCCGCGATCTGCACGTAGGCGAGGAAGGGGATCAGCGCGACCTGGTAGATCGTCTCGCTGCCGCGGGCTTTGTGGCGCCAGAGCGGCGGGCCGAACCCGATGCTGAAGCGCTGAACACGCATGCCGAAGGCGCGCGCCGCGAGCAGGTGCCCCGTCTCGTGCACGACCATGAGCAGTGCCAACCCGAGGATCCCGGCGATGACGTAGCTGACGCTCACGCAAGCAATATAGCGTCACGCTCGCGGCGCCGCCACGCGCGGCCCCCGTGGTATTGCCGGGGCTCGGGCGCACTGCTAGAGCCGGGCGGGGATGGCCCAAGAAAACGCTCCGAACGCGCCCGTCACTGCTCCGAACCTGCAGCTTTCCGGAGGCGCCGCGATCGTCGCACCCGTGAGCGCTTTCCCCGGGGGCGTGCCTGGTAACGCGCTCGTGGTGCTGCCGCTCTCGAAACCGAGCGACGAGCTACTCGATCAAGTCAAAAAGGGACCGGTCGCGCTCCAGGTCGAGGACATGTGGAAGCTCCTCGGCTTCAACGGCCCTGCCGTGCAGGTGCAGGACGCCGAGGGCCGTCCGATCGCGATCGGCCTCGACGATCTCATCGCCGGTCTCGAAAAGCACTGGGGCGAGGACTCGAACGATCTCAACCGCGGCCGCCTGCTCGCGCAGGAGCTGATGAAGTACGGCCGCTTCGAGAAGGCGGAGAAGGTGCTCGCCAAGGTCGTCGCGCTCGGCGGTACGGGCGACGACTGGCTCGGTCTCGGCATCTCGCAGACGCAGCAGGAGAAGTGGGACAAGGCCGAGGCGACGCTCAAGGGCGCGCAGAACCTCTTGCCCGGCAACCCGCTGCCGTTCCTCCACCTCTCGCGCGTGTTCGAGGGCAAGGGCGACGCGGCGGGCGAGCGCGAGATGATCGAGCACGCGATCGCGGCCGCCCCCGGCGCCGTCGACGGCTGGGCCGCGCTTTTTCAGCACGTTCAGCGCGTCTCGGACGAAACCGCCGCGATCAAGGCGGTCGAAGAGCTCGCCAACGCGGAGGCGAACAAGCGCTCGTCGGCGCCTTACGTCGCGCTCCAGGGTCTATTTGCCGCGAAGGAAGAGACGCGTGACCGGGCGATGGAGTTCGCGAGGAAGGCGGTGGACCGCAACGACGGCGATCCGCTCGCACTGATCGCGCTCTCCGCGCTCCACGGGCAGAAGGGCGACTTGCCGGCCGTCATCGGCCTGCTCTCCAAGCACGAGGCCAAGATGGCGAACGACGTGCGGCTCGCGAACAACTACTTCGAGGCGCTGTTCCAGACGCGCCAGCTCGACCGCGTGACCAAGCTCTTGAACGCGCTCGCCGGTTCGTCGAACCGCGAGGTCAAGCAGTTCGCCATCGAGCGCTCGCGCGCCGTCGCTCAATACCTCCAGCAGCAGCAACAAAAGCTCGCCGGCGCGGCCACCGGTCGCGCCTGAGCGCGTGACGTGAGTTCAGAGATCCGTCACGTAGCGGGTACCCGCTCGCGCCGATCGAGCTCTGGTCTTCCGAGATCGCTGAACTCGAGCTCGCCCTCGTCTTCGCGTCTAGAAGGGAGCAACGCATGGTGACGCTGATCATCACCGTGCTTTTTTCGCTCTCGGTGTCGTTTCTGTGCGCGGCCGCGGAAGCGGTGATCCTGAGCGTCACGCACGCGCAGGTCCAGTCGCTCGGCAAGACGCGGGCCGCCGAGATCATGCGGCGCTTCAAGCGCGAGATCGACATTCCGATCGCCGCGATCGTGGCGTTTCACACGGTCGCGTACACCGTGGGCGCGTCGATGAGCGGCGCGATCTACGTCGACGTGTTCGGCGAGCACACGCTTTGGATCTTCTCGCTCGTGCTCACGCTGCTCGTGCTCGTCTTCTCCGAAATCGTGCCGAAGACGCTGGGCGTGACGTTCGCCAAGCAGTTCTCGACGCCGGTCGCTTACGCCGTGTCCGGCCTCGTGTTCGTGCTCAAGCCGCTGCTCTGGGTCACGAACCTGTTCGCGCGCATCGTGCGCGGTCACGCCGCCTCGCCCGTCACCTCGATCGAGGAAATCCAGCTGCTCGTGGCGTTCGGGCGCTCGGAGGGTGCGCTCGGCAAGCGCGTGGCCGACATGATGGAAGGCGCTGCCAAGCTGCGCGAGCTCAGCGCCTACGACGTGATGGTGCCGCGGGCGCGCGTCGTCATGCTCTCCGGTGAGAGCACGCTCGAGCAAAACCTCGACGTCATCCGCAGCTCGGGCCACAGCCGCTTCCCGTACACGCCTAACGGCGAGCTCGATCAGGTGAAGGGCGTCGTGCTCGTGAAGGACCTCTTGTTCCGCCTACGCGAGCAGGGGGCGGTCGATCTCGAGGCGATCGCCGCGCCTGCGCTCATGATTCCGTCGTCGGCGTCGGTCGAGCGTCTCTTGCGCACGTTTCAAGAAGAACGGCGCCACCTCGCCATCGTGGTCGACGAGTACGGCGGCACGCAGGGCATCGTGACGCTCGAGGACGTGCTCGAAGAGATCGTCGGCGAGATCGAGGACGAGAGCGATCGCGTCGATCCGAGCATCATTCGCCGCTCGCAAGACGTGATCCTCTGTCGCGGGCTCGCCGAGACGCGCAAGGTGTTCGAGCTCCTCGGCATCGAGGAGGACACGGAGAGCGTGACGATCAGCGGCTTCGTCGCCGAGCTCGTGGGGCGCATCCCGCACGTCGGCGATCGCGTCGATCACCACGGCTTTCGCTACACGGTGCTGCGCGCGAGCCAGCGCCGCGCCGAGCGCATCGAGGTGCGGCGCATCGGTGACGACATGGACGGCCAGCAATTCAGCGCGACCGAAGCCCTCACGCGCTGAGCGTGTCTTTTGGTTGGGTTCACCGCCGCGCACGGTGCAGCGCCTGCTGCCAGCCCCATTTCCGAACGCGGGTCAGCGCGGGCGTGAGGCGAGGAGCTGATTCATCGGGGCGAGGAGCCACTCCGCGTAACGGAGCGTCGCTTCGCTCGGTTGGGTGCGGCCGAGGAGCGCGCGGTCCTCGAGCAGCATGAAGCCGAGCGAATACACGACCATGCGCAGCACGCCCGCGACGTAGTCGCGCTCGACGGGAGTTTTGGCGACCTTCTCCACCATCACGTCGAGCGCCGGTTTCAGCCGTTCGGCGAAGATTTTCTCGACGAGCGGCCGGTGCTTCTTGCTCGAGATCGCGACCGAGAAGAGAAAGCGCACGAAGCGCGGGTGGCTCTCGGTCGCGTACAGGTCGAGCACCGCGTCGCGCACGAAGCGGCCGACGTCCTCCACGTTGCGCGGCGGAGCCACGTGCTCGCCCGACCGCATCATCTTCGTCGTCGAATAGTCGAGGATCGCGCCGACGAGCGCGTCTTTGCTCGGAAAGTAGTGGTAGAGGCTCGGCTGGCTCATGCCGAGGCGCTTGGCGAGGCGCCGCAGGGAAGCGCCGACGACTCCGTGCTCGGCGATGAGTTCGAGCGCGGTCTCGAGGACCTCTTCGTGGCGCGCGGGCGCGGCCGGCGCTCGGTGACGCGGCGGTCGCGACTTGCGCCGCAGGTGCGGCTGAGACGTTGCCGGCTGCTTCGGCACGCCCGGACTCTTACCGGTTCGGTCGAGAGGTTGCAGGCTATCGATCGATAGTTTACCGGGCCGGCAGCATCGAGGCGGTCGGAGTCGGGCCGCCGAGGCTCGCTTGCTCGGTCGAGAAATGACCGAGGAAACAGGGCCCGAATGTTGACATCTGAACAGCCGCACAGTACTCACTACATCACGTTCAACGAGCCGAGCAGCTTCGAACGCGAAGCCGCCCGAGCCCAAGCGCCCCTCCCTAGGAGGGGGTACGAGGTCGTCCCATGGAGGAGAAGCAGAAGAGCAAGGCCCTCGAGCTAGCCATCGCCAGCGTCCATAAGGAGTTCGGCGAGGGCGCGATCATGCGCCTCAAGGACGGCGAGAAGATCGGCGGTGACGTGGCCGTGGTGCCGACCGGCTCGCTCGGGCTCGACATCGCGCTCGGTATCGGCGGCTATCCACGCGGCCGCATCATCGAGATTTACGGACCGGAATCGAGCGGCAAGACGACGCTCACGCTCCACGCCATCGCGAGCGTTCAGCGCCAGGGCGGCGTCGCCGCGTTCATCGACGCCGAGCACGCCCTCGACGTGACTTACGCGCGCAAGCTCGGAGTGAAGACGGACGAGCTTTTGATCAGCCAGCCCGACTACGGCGAGCAGGCGCTCGAAATCGCGGACATGCTCGTGCGCTCGAACGCGGTCGACATGGTCGTCGTCGATTCCGTGGCCGCGCTCGTGCCCAAGGCCGAAATCGAAGGCGACATGGGCGACTCCCACGTCGGCTTACAGGCGCGCTTGATGAGCCAGGCGTTGCGCAAGGTGACGGGCTCGGTGGCGCGCTCGCAGTGCCTCCTCCTCTTCACCAACCAAATCCGCATGAAGATCGGCGTGATGTTCGGCAGTCCCGAAACCACGACGGGAGGGAACGCCCTCAAATTTTACGCTTCCGTCCGCCTCGACGTGCGTCGTATCGGCGCCATCAAGGAAGCGGGCCCGCCCGGCAAGGACATGGTCGTGGTCGGTAACCGCACCCGCGTGAAGGTGGTCAAGAACAAGCTTGCCGCCCCCTTCCGCGAGGTGGAGTTCGACATCCTTTACGGTCAGGGCGTCAGCCGCTCCGGGGAGGTCATCGACATGGCAGCCGATGCAAACATCGTTCAAAAGAGCGGCGCCTGGTTCTCGATGGACAGCGAGCGCATCGGCCAGGGCCGTGACAATGCACGCACCTACCTCGAGCAACACCCCGAGCTGCTCGATAAGCTCGAGCAGAAGGTGCTCGCCGCGAGCGGCGTGAACCGCCGTGACGCGACGGTCGCCGCCTCCGGTCCGGCTCCGGAGAACGCCAAATCGGGGAAAGCCGAGGCTGAGCCGACCAAGGCGGCGCCTCCGAACGGCTCCGGCAAGCAGCAGCGTCCCCAGACGCCGCCCACACGTCCGAGCTGACGCGGCGCCGCCCCGTCAGAGAATTTGGCCGCGCTCCCGAGCCCGCGTGAATGCCTCCCGCGCGGCTCGGGCGCGCCGGCACGTTGTCGCCTCAACCGCGATAGCTGGGTAATTTCGAGGGACTAGCCGACCGGGACGCCGGGTCGGGGCGCGGAACCCCCACCGCGGGTTTTGTGCTTCAGCGGAGGGGGTCCCGGCTGGAAGCCTATGAGCCACGGGCACTTAGGCCGGTTAGCGAGCGCGCGGGCCGATCGTCTGATAACTACCTGAAATTACTGATGTTTAGTCCAATTCTTGACGCTCATGATCCTGTCTCTTAGGTCCAGGATCGAACCCCCGGTCTGGGCCCCCATCATGTCGTCTGCTGAGCTCCGCCTCCCATGGCTATCGGCGTCCGCCATTCGCGCTCGCGCAAAGCGATTAGCGAGGACCGCGGCCCCACGCATGGCGCCCGCGGCGGTTCGGATCCCCGATCCGAGGCATACGCCGGTGCCCTTCGACGGTAGCCCGGTCGGTCCCCAAATCTTCATCCACGAGGGCGCGCGCCAGACCCTCGAGCGCCGGCTGGAGCTCGCGTTCGGGTCGCCGGTGCAGCTTGCCGTCACGGACAATCTGCGGCGGATGGTGTCGCACACGCGCGTGCGCGGGACCCGCCGCGTGCGCATCCACATGATGTTCCTGGGGGCACCCGAGCGGGTGCGCCAAGCGCTGGTCGAATACATCGTCCGCGGTGACCGGCGCGCTTCCGGCGTGCTCGGAGATTTCATCCAGGCGAACAGCCACAAGATCCGGGCGTCACGTCCGGTGACCGGACCGTTGCGCACCCGCGGCGCATCGCACGACCTCGGGGAGGTCCTCGCCTCCGTGAACGCGCAATATTTCGGCGGCAACGTGGGCGACGTGCTCGTCACCTGGGGTCGCCGCACGCAGCCGCGCGCCGACGCCCGCGTGAGCATCAAACTCGGGAGCTACAGCGCCACGGAGCGGCTCATTCGCGTCCACCCCGCGCTCGATCGCGACTGGGTACCCCGCTATTTCGTCTCGTACATCGTGTTCCACGAGCTCCTGCACCACGTGATTCCGGCGGTCCCGGGCTCGCTGCATCCACCGGAGCTGCTCCGGCGCGAGCGCGAGTTCCGCCAGTACGAGCGCGCGATCGGCTGGGAGCAAAAGAACATCGCGCGGCTGCTCCGCGCGAAGTAGCGCCGCCCACGACGGTCGCGGCCCCCTTGCACACGGGCCCGTCGCGCCCATCCGATTCAGATTTCGAGCACGAGCCCTGCGACCCACGTGCTCGTGCCGACGTCCATCGTCGTGGCCGAGCCGAACCCGTTCAGGTTGCTCTTGAAATACTCGATGAAGAGCCCTGAGTGGTTCACGCCGAGGCTCGCGTCCGCGGTGGCCGCGGTCTGAGCGTCGAGCACATCGAGGCGCAGCATCATGCCCGCGGCGACGACGTACCCGTACGACGAACCCTTGCCGACCTGGCCGTCCACGCGCGTGGCCGAGTCACCGATGTTCGACCACCAGAGGGCGTAGCCCATGCCGACCTTCGCGTAGGGGACGAAGGGGAACACCGTGTGATCGGCGATCCAGTCGAAGCGAAGCGACGCGACCAAGTGCATCGGCATGAGCCCGAGCGTCGTGTTCTCCGCGGAGAGCGTCTGGCCGTCGGGCAGCGGTTTCTCGAGGGGGGCCTTGGCGCTCGACTGCGTGAATGCCCAGCCGAAGCCCGGACCGAGACTCAGCGTGCGCGGGATGCGGAACGCCTGCCAGTCGATTTCGAAGCCGCCTTGCCAGCGCTGGGACTTCCCGAAGATGTCCTTGTAGGGACTTCCGGGGAGATCGTGATCGACGCCTGGGCGATAAGGCCCGAAGCGGACTTCGAACGCCACGGTCTGGGGCGAGCGCGCGTGTCCGCGCTCCTCGAGCCCGCCGTACGGGCCGAACTCGTCCACGCCTTGCGCGAACGCCGGAGACACTGCGAGCAACACGGCCGAGCCGAGCAACGTCGAGAGCAGCTTCTTCATCAGGCGCGGCCCTTATCCTGACCTTGCCGGCGACGGCGACGCCGGACGAAGAACGCGAGCGACCCCGAGAAGAGCAGCAGCGTGAGCGCGTGCGAACGCTGCGCGCCGATGATCGAGCAGAAGCCGCCGCCGCCTTTGCCGCCGGCGGCTCGGTACGCTTCGTAGAAGTCGGTGACCGGCTCGGGCGTGTTGCAGCTCAGGTTCGAGATGACGCCCAGATTGTGATACTTGTCCTCTGCGGCCACGGCGACCGTGTAGCGCGTGTAGTTGTCGAGGTGTGTGGCTTCCGCGTTGGTCGACGTGTTTTGCGCCGTGCCACAGCCGTAGGACGAGAGGATCGTGTTGCTCACGGTCGCACCGGGCGTGAACGCGCTCGTGTAGCAGTCGCTGTCGTCGTAAGGCTGTTCACCGTCGTCGGCGCCCGCAGCGCCGGCCGCGCCGAGGATCGCGCCGCCACCCGAGCCCGGCGGAGGATCGCAGAGCAGCTGGTATTGGTAGAGATCCGTGTCGACCTGGTCCGCCTGCGACCAGCTCACGACCAGCACGTTCTCGCCGATGCCGGCGCTCACGTCCACGGGCGCCTGCGGCCCGACGAGGTCGTAGTTGAAGGTCCACACGAGCGTGCCGCCCGCACCCGAGTAGAGCGCGCCGGTCCCGTCGATCAGCATGAAGTAGAGGGTGCGCGCGATGGGCGTCGGCAACGTCGGCGAGCCGACGCATTCTGACGGGATCGCCCCGTTGTCGGTCGTGCCGCCCGTCCCGCTGCCGCCGGTGCCGCCCGTCCCGCCAACGTCGGTGCCGCCCGTGCCGCCGGTGCCGCCGCTGGTCGGCATGCCCAGCACGCCGGAGCCCGCGGTCCCGGTGGTGCCCGCACTGCTCGTGTCGCCTGCCGTGCCGCTCGAGCCGGCGCTGGTCATCTCGCCTGCCGTGCCGCTCGCGCCGCTCATGCCACCGCCGCCAAGCATGCCGGCGCCACCGGCCGTGCCGCTCGCGCCGAGGACCCCGCCCCCGCCGCTCGTGCCGTCGTCGAGGCCTCCTACGCCGCCCGTCGCAATCGCGAAGGCGATCGAGCCGCCGGAGCTGGAGCGTTGGGAGATGGCGCCGAGATCGCCCGCAGTACCGCCGGTCCCGCCCGTGAAGGAGGTCGTGCCGCCGGTGCCGCCGGTGCCGCCGGTGCCGCCGGTGCCGCCGGTGCCGCCCGTACCCCCGGTACCGCCGGTGCCTCCGGTGCCGGTCGCGCTACTTCCAACTCCGGGCGTGAGGAGGTCACGCACGGAGATGTCCATGAAGTGGTCGGCGATGCTCGTCGTCCCGAGCGGCACGCAGTTGCGCAGCGTTCGCGCGTTCAGGTCGGTGCAATTGGCTCCGAGCCACGCCTCGATCTGGTAGTTCTGGATCGTTGTCGTGATGCCGCCCGAGTTCAGCGTCAGATTGAACCTGACGAGCGGGTTCTCGATGCAGTCTTCCTGGTTGATCTGGTCGTAGTGGAGCCTCTGATTCGCGTGTTCGTCGGGCCACACCACGCCGCGCGAGCCAGGCAACAACGCCAAGCTTTGTGCGCCGGCTTCACGCGCTGCGAGCATGAATCCGAACAAGGCGAGCGCCATCGGGAGCCGCTGGCGGAAAGACATCGGGTGCCTATTGAGCATAGGGTGTGCCAGCCGGCAAATCGAGCCACTTTCTCGTGGTTTTTGGGCGCGTGCGCGCCGTTCTGCGCGCCAGCTTGGCGCTCCCCGCGCCGCCCCTGCCAAAGTGACAGGCGGCTGATACGGTTCCCAAGGTGACGATCGGAGCGCCGACACCGCCCGGCAACCCGGGAACCGAGCCGTCCGGCAGACGCCGCTGGCTCGGTCTCGTCATCGTACTGTTCGGCGCCACGCTGATGATCGGAGGCATCGGCGCCGTCTGGCTCTATGCCCGGCGACTTGCGGCCCACTCGACGACGGGGTCCGCTGCGAGCGCCGCGCCGCCGAGCATGCCGAGCCCGCCGCCGCCCGAGCTCGCGGCGCCGGAGCCCGAAGAGGACGAGCCGCCGCCGCCGACAGCGAGCGCTCTCGTGCGGCCGAAGCTCCTGCTGCCCGTCGCGATCACACCGTTCCCGGACGACGCCGCGGCGCCCGTGCCGGTGCTCGGCGGCCATCCGCTCTGGGGCGGCCGTGACGCGTTCGTCACCGTCACCGTCTTCGCCGATCTCGAGAACGCCGAGAGCGTCGCGCTCTTGCGCGAGATTTTGCCGCTCAAGGCGCAGCTCGGCGCGGAGCTGCGCGTGATGTATCGGAGCCTGCCCGCGAGCGATCACGCCGCTGCAAAGCTCGCGGCGCGCGCCCTCGCGGAGATCCACGCGACGCGCGGCGAGCAAGCCTTCTGGCACGCTCTGGCGGCCATCGTGCGGCGCGGCGATCCGCTGGGTCCCGGCCTGCTCGAGCCGGTGCTCGACGAAGCTGGGTTGCCCGGCTACCCCCTGCCGTCGCCGAACGCGCATGCTGAAGCGACGCTCGGCGACGACGCCGAGCTCGCGACCTTGCTCTACGTGCGTGAAACGCCGACCTCGTTCGTGAACGGCGCGCGCCTGACCGGCTTCGTGCCTCGGGCCGCGCTCGGCGACGTCGTGGAGCGCGAGCGTCGCGCGGCGTACCTCGCGCTCGCCGCAGGCACACCGCCCGCGGCCGTCTACACCGAACGCACGCGGAAGAACCTGCTCAATCTGGGCGCCGATCCGCCGGTGCGCGCGTGCGTACCGGACGGTGACTCACCGGCGCTCGGGGCGCCCGGGGCGCTCGTCACGGTCGTCGAATTCTCCGATCTCGAATGCGAGCTCTGCCGTCAAGGCGACGCGGCGCTCGCCGCGGTGCGGAAGGCACGCCCGAACGACGTGCGCGTCGTGTGGAAAAACTTCCCGCTGCCGCAGCATCACCGCGCGCGTCTCGCGGCCAACGTCGCCTTCGCGGCGCGGCGGCTCGGCGGTGACACGGCGTTCTGGGCGGTCATGCGCGCGCTCGTCGAGCCCGGCGCGACGCTCGACGAAGAGGGGCTCACGCGCGCGCTCGCTCGCGCCGGACTCGACGCGACCAAGATCCTCGCCGCCGCGCACGACGGCAGCTTCGATGCGAACATCGACGCCGACGTGAAGCTCGCCGAGAGCCTCGGCATCAGCGGCGCGCCGACCTACTTCGTCAACGGCGAGAAGGTGGACGGCGCGCTGCCCGAGCCGGAGCTCCGCGCCCTCGTCGACAAAGAGCTCGCGCTCGGACGCCGCGTGCGCACGCAAGGCGGAGGTTCCGTGAGCGAGCTCGCGTGCGGCGTGCGCGTGGCCGGCAGGCGCTAGCCGCGTCCGCGCACGAAGCCGCGCTTTCAGTGCTTGGAGGCGAAGCCGCTGACGACGCCGAGATCGAGCCTCGCGACGACGCGACCGCCCGTCGTCGCCTGGCCGGAGAAATTCCAGGGCCCCGGCGCGCGCGACATGCGGAGCTCGAGCTCGTCCCCGGCCCACGCGAGCGCGGGCGTGCGGAGCCTCAGGGCGCTCACGCGAAAGCGCGTCGGCACGAGCCGCGACGTGAGCCGCACGAGCTGCCCGAGCAGCGTCGTGGCCGGCAGGGTCGGAAAGCGGTGAAAATGTCCGTGGCACGCGCTCGACTCGACGACGAGTCGCGCTCCGGCCGTGTCGCCGTCGTGCGTGCACGAGTCGAACGCCGAGTACGTGGCGTAGGAGCCGGTGTCGCCGAAAGTCGCGGTGCGCTGCGCCGCGAAGAGCCGCGCGAACAGCGTCTCCTCGACCACGGCGTAGGTGACGCGCAGCCGCGCGACGAGCTCGCTCTCGAGTCGCGCTTCGACCTGCGCGGCGCCGCCGACCGGGCCTTCCGCCGTCGTGATCGCCGAGTAGGCGACGGGAGTGCCGAACGGCGCAGAGCCGGTGAAGAAGGTGCCGTCGATGCTGCTCACGAGGTAGTACGAGCGGGCGTCACTCGGCCGTCCGAGCGCGAGACAGCCGGACCCCGTCACCAGCGCATGCCGCGCGATCTCGGCCACGCTCGCGGTGCCGAGCTCGGCGCCCGGGTCGGTCTCCGTCGCGGCGCGCGCCCGGAGCTCGGCGCCGTCGAACACGCAATGCTCCAGCGCGAAATAGGGCGCAGCGTCGCCGATACGCGCGAGCACTTTCGCACCGACCGCTGCCCCGTCCCGCCGCCCGAGCGGCTCTCGCGTGGTCGCCCACGGCGAGTTCGTTCGCATTTTCCTCCGTTTCTTCTCCGGACGCGGTCGCAAGCGAAGGCGTCCATGCCGCCGTTGGGTTTCGAGAACGTCGGGTAGGCACTCTCTTCTCCTGACCCTCGAGCGCCCTCAATGGTCATTAGTTCGTGTCAGTCGCTCACAGGCGAACCTCGACGTGCTGCTGGCGTCGCAGGTTGTCGAGCCACGAGCGCCGGGCTTGCGTCATTTTCTCGAGGTAAACGCGCTGCTCGAGCTCGCCGCGTGCCTCCTCGAACGTCGGCAGCGACGTTTCCTCGCGTTCGATTAGTTTGAGCACGGCAAAGCCCGTCGGTACGACGACGACGGCCGACGGCTGACCCACTTCGAGTGACTCGACCACGCGACGGAGCTGCGGCGCGAGTTCAGCGACGTGCGTTGCGGGCAGCACTCCGCCCGTCTCACGCGTCGCCGCATCGTCCGAGTAACGGCGCGCGAGCGCGGCGAAATCCGCGGTCGCGGCCGCCTTTTGCACCCGTTCCGCGAGCTCGCGGCGGGCCGTCATTTCCGCTGAGCCCGCGCCCGAACGCGTCGCCACGAGCACCCAGGCGACCTTGAACCCGAGCTTTTCACGCTCCTCGAGCACGAGGTGGCGGTAGGCCGCGTGCACGTCGTCGTCGCTCACGCGGATACGACCTTGGAGCCGCACGTTGATGAGCTTCGTCTGCAGGAGTTGGCGCCGGAGCTCGTCCCGATAAGCCGCTTCGTCGAGGCCGGTACGTTTGGCCTCGGCGAAGAGCCGGTCGACCGTCACGTTGTTCTGCGCGGCTACCTTGGCGAGAGCCTCGTCCACCTCGTGCGGCGTGACCGCGACCTTCGCCTGAATCGCCGCGCGCTGCTCGAGCTGTTCGTCCACGAGCTTTTCGATCAGTCCCTTGTAGAGCTGCGAGACGGCGGCGGCGCGCTGCGCGCCGTTCGGCACCTGCCCCTGAATCTGCACGAGGAACGGCTGCGCCCGCTCGCGCAGGTCGCTCAGCAAAATCGCGTGCTCGCCGACGACGGCGACCACGCGCTCGACCACCGTGGCCGAAGCGAACGGGGCCGCGAGCGCGAGCGCCGCGAAAAAGCCCGCCGTGAGGCCGAGAACACGCCGTATCCCATGCTTTGTCACGGCTACATCCTCATGTGATCGCGGTCGGCCATCGTGACGAAGAAGTTCCGCGGCCAGTGCCGGTAGTAGCTCGCCTGGAGGATCTGCGTGCCGTCGGTCTTGTCGACGTCTTCGGTCAGCTTGCCAATCACGCGCACGAGCGAGCCGGGAGCGACGCTCGCCTTGCCGATGTCGTCCTCGGGACGAAGCTTCACCGTCGCGTGCAGCAGGGCGAACTCGTGATCGCTCACGGTGACGCGGCAGGTATCCTCGTCCATTTGGTCGCAGAGGTTGCGTGTCGCGAGGGTGCGCACGCTCAGCGTCAAATAAGCCATGCCGCCGGCTGCTTGGCCACGTTGGCGCACCACGCCGAAGACGCTGACGCGCTGGCCCTTCCACGCGCCGGGCTCGCGCTCCATCATGACCGGGTCGTACTCTTTGGCGCCCTCGGACGCGTCGTCCTCCTGCGAGAGCGGCGCGTAGACGCGGGCGTAGCCGTAGGGCCCGGCAGAGTGGCAGCCCGCGAGCGCCAAAGCCGCCACGAAGGCGGCGAGGTGCGGGCGAACGAGGCGTGCGGCCAGCATGGCGGTCCCGTTTACCACTTCTGTCGCGGGCGGTCCCACGCCAATGGAACTCGCGTCAGCGCGCCCGCCGGTGCGTTCCGACCCGGCGGAAGCGCAGCAGAACCTCGAGTCCGAGCAGCGCCAGCAGGGCGTAGGCGACCTCGGCCGAGGCATCCAGGAGCTGGCCGCTCGGCGCGCTCGCCGCCACGGTGGCGCCCGGGGGCGGCGGGGTCGGCTCGAGCGTGATCTCCTCGGGCTCTATGCCGACGGTGCGAATTTCTTCGCCGCGCTCGCTGGTCAGGCGATAGCTGCCACGAACGACGGGCGTCGCGATGCGACCGCGGTCCGGCGTTTCGACCAAGCGGAGCGGGCCCTCGGGGCCCGTGACGACGGGGCGGTCGGCGCCGAAGCTCCAGCTCGTGCCGGCGACGCTCGTCGTGAGGCCGCGCCTACGCCGCGCCGCGTCGAGCCAATGATCGAGCAAGGCGACGAAAGCGGGTCGCAGCGCAAAGTCGCTCACGCTCACCGAGCTCGGGAGCGTGACCGTCGTCACGAGCCCGCGCCCGAGCTCGCGTTCGACGAGCAGCGGCGCGCCGTCCGTCCACGTCGCGGTGACGCGAGCTCCCGTCGTGTGCCCCACGTCGAGGAGAGCGCGACCGGACGGCCTCACGTCGGCGAGGCTCTTCGCCTCCGCGCCGAGCCAACCGAGCGACGCCACGTCCGCGCCGCGAGCCTTCGACGGTTGCTCCCAGCGCACCGCGCCGAACGCGAAGGGCTCGAGCGTCGCCCCGATGCGGCGCGCCTGCGCGCGCGGCCCGAGCAGCGCGGCGGTCATCCCGCCGTGCTCGACGAACGTAGTGAGCGCGCCGCGCGCTTCCGGGCCGAGGCCCGCTGGATCGTCGAGCACGACGAGCGCGTCTGCGGCGAGATCGGAGGCTTGATCGGGCACGACGGTGAGGGGCCTCAGCGTCACGTCGCGTTCGAGCGCGCTGATGACCTGCTCGACGAGCGGCGCGCCGCCCGTCGCCGCGCCGCTCTCCGTTTCGTCCGCGAGCACGGAGACGCGCATGCCCCGCGTGTCCGGCGCGACGGCCGCGCTGTCGTCCTCCTCGATCGCGTCCTCGCCGTCGAGACGCAGCTCGAGCGGCGCCGGCGGCGGGGGCGCGCCCGTCGCGGGCAACGTCACGCTCTGCACGCCTGCACGTGGTTCGAGGGCGAGCTTGGCGAGCGGCTTTTTGCCGGAGACGAGCGCGAGCGTGCGGCCGCGCGCCGCGTCCGCTCCGGTACACGCGAGCGTCGCACTCACGCGCGTGCCGCGCCGGTCGGCCGCGGCGATGCCGCAATCGGGCAGCTTTTCCGCGAGATCCGGCAGCGGTAGCCACGGCGGGGGATCGCCCGGCGGCGGCGCGGCCGCCGCGTAGTCGCTCAGCACGACCAAGCGGCGCTGCCGTTCGGCGCCGCTCGCGAAGCTCGAGCGCGCGAGCGCGAGCGCGCTCGAGAGGTCGGTGGCGCGGTCGCTCGGCGTGAGCGCTTTGAGCGTCCGGCGCGCGAGCGAGAGATCCGTCGTTGCCGCGAGCGCGACGCGCGCGGGCGTGCCGGCGAGTACGATCGAGATCGAGTCGCCCGCGCGCGTGGAGTCGAGCAGATGGAGGGCTGCGTCGCGCGCGCGCTCGAAGCGCGAGGACTTGCCGTGCGGCGTCGCTCGCATGCTGAGTGAGTCGTCGAAGACGAGGGCGACGGCGAGCGAGCCACCCGCGCCGCGCGCGAGTGACAGCCGCGAGCAGCGGACGAGCGGCGTCGCGCCGAGCACGGCCAGCGTGGCGACGGCGAGCGCACGCAGCGAAAAAAGCGCCCGATCCTCCAACTTTCGCTCGCGACGCGCCGAGGTCTGCGTCGCCTTCACGAGAGCCGCAGGCGGGAACGGGAGCTCCGCCGCGCGCCCGCGCCGCAAAAAATGTGCGACGAGCGGCAGGACGACGAGCAGAGCGACTGCGAGCGCCGCGCCGACGAGGAAGCTCACGCGCCCGCCCCCGCGAGGCTCTCGAGGACGCGCCTGACCACGGCCCCCGGCTCCTCGAGCGTCGAGCTCCGGAGAAAGCGGGCGCCACGCGCGACGAGGCCGTCGCGCCAGGTCGCCGACAAGCGCGCGAGCGCGGCTTGGTAATCGGCGCGCGAGCGCGGCGCATCGGTGTCGACCACCAGATCCGACTCGAGCGCCCGCAAGCGCACCGGTCCCGAGAACGGCAGGTCGAGCTCGTCGGGAGCGAGGACCTGCACGGCGACGACGCTGCGACGATACGCCGCGAGTGCGGCGATCTCGTCGAGGGCGCCCGGCGGCAAATCCAGAAAATCACTGAAAAACACCGTAATCGAGCCGGCCGGCGAGCTCCGCCCGAGCCGCGTCACGAGGCTCTTCAGGCGCTCGGGCGCGACGCTCCCGCGAGCCTCGGCCGTTTCGAGGACGTGGACGAGGCGCTCGAACGCCGGCATGCCCGAGCCCCAGGGCAGCGCCGCGCCGCCACCTTCGCCGAGCCAATCGAGCGAGACGCGATCGCCGCCGCGGAGCGCCACCCAGCCGAGCGCAGCGCCGACGACGGCGGCGAACGCGAGCTTCGCGCCGGGCGCGCGCGTCCCGCTGAAGCCCATCGAAGCGCTCGCGTCGAACACGAGGCGCACGCTGCGGTCCGTGTCCGTCTCGAACTCGCGCACGACCCGCACGCCGTGCCGCATGAGCGCGTGCCGATCGAGGAAGCGCAAATCGTCGCCGGGCGAGTACTCGCGGTAACCGGCGAACTCGACGCCGGCGCCGCGGCGCAGGCTCCGGTGCGGGCCGGCCCAAAGCCCTTCGGCGGCGCCGCGCGCGCGCAACCTCAGCGGCGCGAGAGCACCCCAGTCGAGCGCGCTGTCGAAGCGATTGTTCACGGCGTCGCGCGTTCGCACGCGGCGATGATCTTCGGGCTCATGACGACCGGATCGAGGTGTACGGCGCGGTCGCGCTTGCGCCACTCGCCGCACGCTGCGGCCGCGAGCCCGGGCGCGTCGAGCGCCACGTACGCCTCCGTGAGCTTTTGCTCGACGAGGGCGCGCTGCGGCTCCGTGAGCGCCCCGCTCGCGATGAAACGCACGCCGCGCGTCACCGCCTCGGAGTAGCGCCCGGAGCGTACGTCGGCGACGAGCGCGGGTAGCTCCTGTGCGATGTGCTGCTGCGAGCGACGCACCGCTCCGCCCGCCTCGGTACACTCGGAGCCGGCCGCGGCGGCCGCCGCCTTGATGCCCGCCTCCGTGAGTGTGAGGTCCGTGAGCGGCACGAGCAGCACGTCGCCTTCGAGCGCCTTCTTTCCGTTCAGGCCGTTATAGTGGTCGAGCATCCAGGCCTTGTTCATGTCGCCGAGGTGCCGGTAGGCGATGGCCGTGAGCTCCTCCTTCTCACCGACGATGACGCGCAGGTTGTACGGCACCGCGATTTCGGAGCCGTCCTCGGGGGCGAGCCACGGGCTCGAGCCGTTGGCCCCGCTCAGCACGTCGGCGCGCGACGGGGAGCCGAGGAGCTCGGCCGCGAGCGTCTCCCACGTCTCGCCGCGCGCGATCTTGTGGTGGCCGAGCGCCGGCACCTCGAGGCGCATGCCGGGCACGATCGGCGTCCCGCGCCGCGCATCGAGAAAGTTCGCGGCGACGAGCAGGCGCTCTTGTTGGATACGGCCGTAGTAGCGCTCGGCGATGGACGCGAGCGTGTCTCCGGGGGCCACCACGTACGTGAACGCGTGCGCTTCCGTGTCGCAGAGCGCGAGTGCGGACGCCGCGACCGCCGCGGCTACGAACTTCGCTCGGATGCCGCGGCCGCGCTCACTCATTGCCTTTCTTCCTCGACACGCGCTTGGCCTCGAGCAGCTCCTCGAGCAGTCGCCGGTTCACGGACAAGAGATCGGCGATGAACGCGAGGAGGCCGGTCTGAAATCCGAAGATCATGAGGACCGCCGCGAGGATCACCGACTGCACGTGGCCCGGGCCGCCGTGCAAGAAGAGGTAGTAGTAGAGAAAGCGAGCCCCGAGCACGATGCCCGCGAGAAACAGCGTGCTCGCGAGCGTCATGAAGAACTGGAAGGGACGGTAGATGATGCCGATGCGCAGCATCGTCATGATCGAGCGCCGCACGTACGAGCTGATGCTGCGCACGAGTCGCGACGGCCGCAGATCGCCGTTCACGCGGATCGGCACCGACACGATGCTCATGTTCTTTTGGCCGGCCTGGATGATGGTCTCGAGCGTGTAGGTGTAGGCGCTGAAGACGTTCAGGCTCGCGGCCGCCTCGCGGGAAAACGCACGGAAGCCGCTCGGCGCGTCGGCGACGGTCGTCCCGCTCACGCGCTTGACGACGCTGCTGCCGAGCTTTTGCAAGAGCTTCTTGATGGGCGAGAAGTGCTCGATCGTCCCGATTGGACGCGCCCCCACGACGATCTCGGCGCGTCCTTCCAGGATGGGCGCGATCAGGTTCGGGATGTCCTCGGCGTTGTATTGGTTGTCGGCGTCCGTGTTGACGATGATGTCGGCGCCGAGCTCGAGGCAGCTGCGGATCCCGAGCATGAAGGCGCGCGCGAGACCCTGATTTTGCGCGAAGCCGACCACGTGCTTTACGCCGAGCGCGCGCGCGACTTCGACGGTGCGATCGCGCGAGCCGTCGTTGATGACGAGCACCTCGACGCTGTCCACCCCAGGCACCGATTTCGGCAGCGCCGCCAGCGAGATGGGCAGCGACGCTTCCTCGTTGTGACACGGGATCTGGATGAACAGCCTCATGGTCCGGCGGCGTCCGCCATCGGCACCTCGGGGCTCTGGCGACGGGCCGGACTACTACCACGGTTTCGGCGGCGGCGCGCCGGGACCGCTTCGGATCTGATAGATGAGCTACGACTGCCCGTTGACCACGGCTCCACGATCGATGGCACTAGGATCGGAAACCCCGCGCGCTGAAGTGCGGCCCTCCCGCCTGCGCGGCGTCCTTTCGCTCATTTTCCTGCTGCTGTGCGTCGCGTACGTCGGCCGCGTTCTCTACCGCGAGCGCACCGAGCTCCGCGCCGCGCTGGAGCTCAGCGTCGCGGCCATCGTCACGCTCTTCGTGTTGAACGGGGTCGCGCACCTGCAACGCACCTACGAGTTCACGTACATGCTGCGGCGGCTCGGCGTGCGCGAGCCCTTCGGCGAGGGGTTCCTGCTCACGGGCGCGGGCTTTCTTCTGAATCACCTGCCGTTCAACGCGGGGCTCGTCATGCGCGCGACGGTGCTCAAGCGCGATCACTCGCTTCCCTACGCGTCGTACCTCGCGCTCGTGATGGTGAACGCGCTCGTCAACGTCGCCATGTCGGCCATCATCGGGCTCCTGTGCCTCGCGTTCGCGACCGCGCGCTCACGCGTCGAGTGGCCGCTCGTGCTCATGTTCGGGGCGATGCTCGTCGGTTCGATCGGCGTCGCCTTCATACCGAGCCGTTGGATTCCCGAGCGTTCGGGCTTCGTGTGGAACCGCCTGCGTACGCTCGGGACCGGCATCCGCCTCGTGCGCGGCAACGCGGCGAATCTCGTGCTGCTCGCGCTGCTCGCTTTCACGAAGGTCGCGGTCGCCGCCGTGCGCATGTGGATTTGCTTCGGAGCGCTCAAATCCGACCTTTCGCCGCTCGGGGCGGCCCTGCTCTCCTCCACCACCATCGTCTTTTCCCTCATCAACGTGACACCGGGCAACCTGGGGCTGCGCGAGGTGGCCATGGCGGCCGTCTCCACGCTGCTCGGCACGAGCTACGAGATCGGCATGGGCGCCGCCAGCATCGACCGCGCCGTACTGCTCGCCTACACGGTCGTTTCCGGTTTACCCGGCCTCTACGCGCTACGGCGTCGCGGGCCATTCAAGGCGAGCGCGCCGGGATGATCAAGCGCCATTGGGCGGAAGTCCTCTATGCGCTCCTCGCCGCGGCGATCGTGGCGTGGGTCCGCTGGGACGCTTTTCAGTTCCGCCTCATCACGTACAGCCCCGGCGCCGACTATTGGGAGCACACGGCCGTGCTGCGCGCGCTGCTCGACAATCCCTGGCATCCTACGCATCCGCTCCTCGCGACGGACGCGGCGTCACCGCGTTTCGGCCCGCATTTTCTGACCGTGGCTCTGCTCGGACGGCTCCTCCACTACGACGCCGTCGACGCCATGGCGCTCAGCGCCGTCATGAACAGCGTGGTCCTGCTCGCGGCGCTGTGGTGGTTTTTGCGCAGCTACTTCCGCGACTCGCGCGCGGCGCTCTACGGCCTCGTGATCTTCTTCGGGAGCTGGGGAGCGGCGCCGCATTTCTCGAACGTCTTCAAGCTCAAGGTGTTCTTCAGCGTCGCCGGCTACCCCTCCACCGCCGCGTTCGCCATGACGCTCGTGGGGCTCGGGCTCGTCGTGCGGCTCTGCAGGAGCGGGCGGCGGAGCCCCTTCGGCCTCGCACTGTCCGCGCTGATCTGGGCTTACGTCTACGTCACGCATCCGCTCACGGCGACGATGGCGCTGCCGGCCGCGGTGCTGCTCGCGCTGACCGAGCCGGGCGTGGCGCGGCGCGAGCGCTTCTGGATCGCCGGCTCGGTATGCGCCGGGTTCTTGTTGAGCGCGGCTTGGCCGTACTATCCCGCGCTCGGGATGGTGTTCGGCGGCACCGTCCACCGCGTGCGCGGACTCGAGCCCGAGTCCTTCGCGCCGCAGCACGAGTTTTACGAACCGCGGCACCTATCCGACATCCTCGGTTACTGCTTCGCGTCGTTCTTCGTGCTGCCGTACCTGTGGGTGCGCCGTCAGGACGTGTTCGCGGTGCTCGGCGCGCTGCTCATGCTCGCGGTGTTCACCGCGAGCGCGCTGCTGCCGATCCCGCTCGGCCATCGCTACGTGCTCTTGAGCGTTTTCTTCCTGCAGCTCGCGCTCGTGCGCTTGTGCTTGAATCTCACGCCCTACGCGGGCGCTCCGGGCACGTGGGCCTCGCGGCGCTGGCTGCGTATCCCCGCTTGGCTCGCCGTCTTTTCGCTGCTCGCTTACATGGCGGTGACGAACGTCGCCGTCGCCCGCGAGCATTTCGAGCATACGGCCGCTTCCGCACGTGGAAAAGAGAGCGTTGCGCTGCGTTGCGCGCGCCGTGTCGGTGAGCTCGCGGGCCCGCACGCCATCGTTCTGAGCACCGCGCTCGCGTCCTGGTCGCTCCCGACGTTCGGCCCGAAGATCGTCACGCCGTATCACAAGAATCCGCTCATCGTCGACGCGGACGAGCGCCGGCGCGCCGCCCTCCGCTTCTTCTCGTTCCGCGCGAGCGACGCGGAGCGCGACGCCATCGTCCTCGCCTACGGTGTGACGCACGTGCTCGTTCCGCCGCGCAACGCTGCGGCCGTCGCGCGTTATCTCGGGAGCGACCGGCTGCTCGCGCACCTGCCCGGCGGCTCCGACCTCTACGCGCTGTCCCCCGCTCCGCGCTCGCTACGCTAGGTTCGGTCCCTTCGACAAGCCGAGCGCTTTCTTCACGACCTTGGCCGCGAAGCGCAGGCTGATGCGCGCTCCGAGCCGCAGCGGCGGATCGCGCACGAGGCGCGTGTACAGATCGGGGTGCACGAGGTCGACCGGGCGTTCACGGCCGGCGATTTCGACGGGCAAGCGTGGGGCGAAGCGGGCGCGCGCGGCGTCGTTCACGTACAAAAACGCATTCTGCTTGTACCAGGGCAAGACTTCCGCGTTTTGCCAGAAGCGCGGCCGCACGACGTCGAAGCAGTGATAGCCGCGCTCGCGGAAGAGCTCGGCCCAGTAGCTTTGCCACTGTTCGTTGACGTGTCCGGTGCCGCCTTGTTCCGGGATGGCCGCGCCGAAGAGCACGGCGTCCGCCGCGCGCGTCACGTCTTCCACGAAGCCCCGGGCGCGCTCGGGCGGCAGGTGCTCGGCGACTTCGAGCGAGATGGCGAGATCGAAACGCTCGCCGAGCTCGATCGGCGACGAGAGATCCGACACCTTGAGCTCTCCGCTCCCGATGAGCGGCGTGGCCTTGCGGATCCACTCGCCTTCGACGCCGAGCACGCGCTCGGCTCCGAGCTTCTTCGCGGCCTCGAGCCAGGTGCCCGTGCCGCAGCCGAAGTCCACGACGGTCTTGGGCGTGAGAATCTCGAAAATGGCCGGGAGCACGAGGCCGGCGGAAACACGCGACGCCTCTTGCCGGTTCACGAAGAACGATTTGCTGTACACGTGGGACCTCGCCGCCGCGCCGTTCGAAGCGCGGCGTGCGTGAGGCTACACCGGAGACCATTTCGACCGGTCGTGAATTTTAGCGGGTCGAGCCTGCGAACCTGGCGCCTCGCAGGGGAGCGGGCCCGCGACCGTGGTATGCCTGACGGCCTTCCGGTGGCCTCTTCGGATTCAGAGCGAACGACGATCGGGGCTCGCGTGCGCGCTTTCATGGCCTCCCACCGGTCCGAAGTCGCGCTCGGCGTCGCGGTGGCGTGGTTCTCGCTCGCGGTGCGTTTCGTCGAGCTCGAGCCCATCGAGATCGGCGGCGACGCCCTCAATAAATGGCACTTCGTGCGGCAGTGGTTCCATCACTTCGATCTGATGAGCGTGCCTTGGGATCACCACCTGTCGCGCATGGGCGTCAACGTGCCGACTGCGTTCGTCCAAGCCTTGTTCGGACGGCGCGCGCCCGTCTATTACGTGGCGTCGCTCGGCGCGTCGACGTTCGTCGCAGTGCTCGTCTACGTCGCGGGCCTGATGGCGCACGGTCGCGCGGTGGGGCTGCTCGCCGCCGTCTGGCTCGTGCTGTTTCCTGCCTGGGTTCGCGCCGGCTGTCAGCTCTCGCCGGACTCCTTCGGCGCGGCGTGGGCGGCCCTCGCTCTCGTGCTCCTTCTCGCTTATTCGAAAGACGACCGGCGGCGCAGGTCGTGGCTCGTGCTTTCCGGGCTTGCTGCGGGCGGCGCATACCTCGCGAAGGAGCCGCTCGTCTTTTTCATCCCGGGCGCGCTGCTCGGCGTGTTCGTGCTCCGGCGCCGCGTGCGCGACGTGCTGCTCTACGCGGCCGTGCCGCTCGGCGTGTTCGCGCTCGAGACGCTGTTCTATCGGGTAGTCAGCGACTACTCGAGCCGCTTCGCGATCGTCTCCGCCACGCACGGCAAGGACCCGGAGCTTACGCGCAAGTACCTCGTCGTCGACCACGTCTGGGACGCGCTCGGCCGCTTTTCCGGGCTGCCCGACTACTACTACCCGCTGCTCGCGCTCGGGCTCGCGGGCGTCGTGCTTCTCCCGTTTCTCACGAAAGACAAGCGTGTCTGGGCCGTGCTCGCGTTCCCCGCGAGCTTCTTCTTTTGCTACACCTTCGCGTTCCGGCACCTGAACCCGCTCACGTTGTGGACGCGCTTTCTCGCGCGTTATCTCGACGCGGGCGTGCCCTTCGCGGCGCTCGCGGCCGTGCTCTTCCTCACCGTCTGTGCCGAACGGCTGCTTCGACTCGTGAAACCGCCACCGGCGCTCCTCGCGCGCGCCGAATCCCTCGGTCCGTTCGCGGGGGGCGCGCTCCTCGTCGCGGTCTTCGCTTGGGTTTGCGCCGAGCACCCGCTGAAAAGCACGCATCCCTGGCACGAAACGGCGCGCTTCGAGCGCGTCCTGACGGACGCCTATCGTCGCGGGGTTCCGATCGTCGCGCGTGGCGGCGGGCCGAACGGCTACCGCGCGCTCAAGGCCGCATACTCCGTGTATATCGACGACGACGTGCTCCTGGACCACGGCAAATTGCCGCGTTACGCCGATGCGTACGCGAGCCGCGAGCGCATGGTGCGCCCCTTCGCCCCCGCCGTACCGGAGAGCTGCGCCGTGAAGATCTGGATGCACGAGCGGTTTCTAGAGCTCGACGATCGCGCCGCGAAGCGCGCCGAGTGTCGCTGAGCTGCGCTCAGCGAAAGTATGCTCGGTACTCGCGCTCGAAAAAGTCCGCCATCCAGAGCGTCACGTCCGTCTTCTCGCGCAGCATGCGGGCCTGCGCGTCACGCGCGCGCGCGGGCAGCGCCGGATCGGCGGCGAGGCGGCGCACGTCCTGCAGCCAGTCCGCGCGAAAGCGCTCGCCGTTGAAGTTGTAAACGAGCTGGTAGCGCCGCTCTTGGTCGTCCGTGAAACCGCGCCCGAAGGGCGAGATGTAGAAGGCGGTCACGCCGAGCACCGCGGACTCGGAGGCCATCGTCGCGCTCTCACCGACGAGCAGGCGCGCGAACGCCATCACTTGATGCATGTCGGACGCGGGGATCCGGATGCGATATTGCTCGAGCTCGGGGGGCAGCGCCGGCTCGGAGCTGATGTACACGCGGCCGAACTCGGCGAGCGTGCTCGCGAGCGCGACCTTCTGTGCCCGCGTGAGCCCCGCGATACCGAGGTCGTGCGAAGACTTGTAGGAGACGAAGCGGATCAGGAAGTACGGCTTCGTCACGTCGATGCCGTGCCGCTTCGGAACCTCGGGATCCGGCGTGAAGCGATGCGGGTGCAGGTACGTGAGCTCGTGATAGCCCGGGTAGGTGACGTGGTTGCCGTGCACCTTCGCCCAGTAGGAGTCGGGCGTGCAGACGTAGTCCGCGAGCGGGTACACGACGGTGTTCGTCAGCTTCGCGATCTCGGTGTTGTAAAAAACCGCGATGCGCGCCCGATCGCGCGAGAGCGTGCGCCGCACGCGCCCCACGGCCGTGATGCTCGGCCCCATCACCCCGGCCAGAAAATGCGGCCGAAAAGCTGCCGCGACGTGCCAGAGGCGCGCCGAGCGCTGCACGAATTCACCGGCGAGCCCGACGCCTTGCTTCTGCCGCGAAAGGAGCTCGTAAGCGATGCCCTGTTGGTCGAGGAGCTCACGCGCGACGTCCTTGTCGCGCAAAGTGAAGCGCACGTCGTGCCCCCGCGCGCCGAGCTCTTTGGCGAGCGCTCCGAAGACATGGACGTGAGCAGGGTGCAGGATATCGACGAGCAACCGCATGGCGCCCTGGGCCGTCGCAGCCTGCCTTACCTCGCACCCGAACGTCCAGCGAACCGCGTCGTGTTCAGGCCATCGGGCCGGCGCGTCGAAGCGCGCATTCGCGCTTTACTTCGGAGCGTGAGCCCGTAGGGTTCCGGTCCCGATGCGACCCCTGGCGGTGATGGCGTCCGCGCTGCGCCGCGGGCTCACGTGGGTCGTGGGTCCTCGTCGTGCGCCGCTCGGCGAGCGCCTCGTGCGTCTCTTCACGACGGCGCTCGTCGCGGTCGGCTTTCTGCTCAGGATGCGCGGCTACTTCTGGCACGCCTCCGCGTTCTGGCTCGACGAGTGTATGTGGGCGATGTTCACCGTCGAGCGGCCGCTCGCGGAGCTCGCGATCCGCCCCGTCGGCTTCATGTGGGTGAGCCGTCTGCTCGGCACGCACATCGCGCTCACGGAGCCGGTGCTCCGCTTCATGCCCTGGCTCGCCGGCATGCTGACGGTCGCGATGGCGCCGGCGCTCGCCCGGCGCCTGTTCGTCAATCCCGCCGCGCGCCTGCTCTTCGTTGCGATCATGGCCTTTCACCCGGCCGCGATCGATTTGTCGAAGGAATACAAGCCCTATTCGTGCAGCCTGATGCTGCACCTGCTCTTGGTGCTGCTCGCGCTGCGCTACCTCGATACGCGCCGCGCGCGCGAGCTCGGCTGGCTGTTGTTCGGAGCGACGGTGGGCGGCCTTTTCGCGCAGGATCTCCTGTTCGCGTATCCAGGCGTATTCCTGCTCGCCGCCTACACCGCGCTTCGCGAACGTAGAAAACAGCTCCTGCCCATCGTCGGTGTGGCGGCCCTGATCCTGGGACTCATCGTGTTCCAATATTTCTGGAGCTGGAACCAGACCCCTGCCTCCGATCGCGACGTGTGGGCGTCGAAGTACAACGTCTTTTGGAACGGTCATCATAGCCACGGTGCCTGGCTCCTCGAGCGCCATCTCGGCATGGCCGATTTCCCCGACTTCCGGCAGAAGTTCTGGCAAGTGTCGTGGCTCGACGGCCGCGCGCTCGAGCTCTTGCGCAAGGTCGACGATACGGTCTGGATCTGTCTGCACGTGATCGGCGTCGTCGTGCTGCTCGGCTGGCGGCAAAAACGCGCGCTCTTGTTGCTGATGCCGATGGCCGTAGTGTGGACGTTCAATCTCCTGCGGTTCTGGCCGATCGGAGCGTTCAGAACGAACCTGTTCGTGGTCGGTTACATGTCGGCCATCGCGTGTACGGCGCTCGACGCGCCGCTCAGCGTGTTCGGCAGGCTCCGCGACGTCGTTCCCGCGCTCCTGCTCGTGGTCGTGCCGTTCCTCGTGCTCGACCCGGACTGGAGCGCGCACAAGCGCGCGCTCACGCACTCCTCGGAGTTCCCGCGTCTCTTGAAGGGCCTCATCCGCGCCAAGGCCGCGCTCGACGGTCCCGAGCGCGAGCCGCTCGTGCTCGATCGCCGGTCGTGCGATCCGTTCCGCTACTACACGGAGTTTCATCCGACCGTCTCGAAGCAGGTGAAGAACGCGATCAAGACGTCGTTCGACACGATCTGCGTTCCCGAAGAAGCGCCGTACCGCCGCACGCTGCTGAAGGCGATCCAGCGCGCGCCACGGCATGCGTGGACGATCCTCCACACGTCGCGTCCGGTGCTGACCATGATCCGCCGGCACCAACTCGGCGATGCCGAGCTTGCTCACGAAGAACATTTCGGTTCTCACACCATCATGGCCTTCTCGCGATCGTCCGCACCCGTGGAGCCCCCACCCGAGGGCCGCGAAGCGCCGGAGCCCTCGCACGCTGAGGAAGAGCCGGCGGACGAGGGCACGAACACGGCTTTCTGAGCCATCGATCGGCTCTCGTTGGCCCGGGGCCCTGGCGTCCCGCGCTATGAAGTAATATTGCGTTTTCCGTCCTGCGGAAGCGCATGTCTTCGAGCTTATTCTTCTTTTCCCGCTTCAGTTTATTTTCAGCGCTGCGCCGCCGCTGGCCGAGCGCGACGTTGAACACCGCCGCGGGCGTCACGTTCGGGCTCACCGTGCTCGTGGTCGCGCTCGGCCTCGTGTTGCGCGCGCGCGGCTACCTCTTCGAGCGCAGCGCGTTCTGGCTCGACGAGTGCAGCTGGGCGATGCGCATCTTCGACCGTCCGCTCGTGCAGAGCCTGATCCGTCCGATCGGATTTCTCGCCGTCAGCAAGTTCCTCGCCCTCACGTTTTCGAACACGGAGACCGTGCTGCGTTGGCTACCGTGGGTAGCGGGAGTGGCGGCGACTCTCACGGCGCCGCTGCTCGCGCGTGAGCTCTTCCGCAGGCTCGGCGCGCGCGTGCTGTTCGTCGCCGTCATCGCGCTGAGTCCGCTCGCCATCGATTTCTCGAAGGAGTTCAAGCCGTACTCCGTATCGCTCGCGCTCCATCTCGGTCTCCTGCTCCTCACGCTGCGTTACGTCATGCGCGAGCGCCGCCGCGATCTCGCTTGGGCGCTCGGGCTCGCGGCGATCGGCAGCACGTTCGCCCAGGATCTCGTGCTGGCTTTCCCGGGCGTGTTCCTCCTGCTCGGATTCACCGCGAGGAAGCGCGGTCGCGCCGAGCTCGCCGCGACGTCCGCGGTCGCGCTCCTCATCATCGCCGGGCTCGCTCTCCAATACTTCCTCATGTGGAAGCACCTGCCGCCCGACCACACCGAGTTCTGGGGCAAGAAGTACAACGTCTTTCATACGCCGCACGAGCCCGTGGGCTACCTCCGCTGGTCGCTCGGGCGCTTCGAGGACATGATTGCGATGCCCGGCATCCGGCGCACGCTGTGGAGCGCCGGGTGGCTGTCGCCCGTCGCGCGGCACCGCTTGCGCGGGGTCGACGAGCTCGCGTGGGCGGTCTCGTTCGCGGCCGGCGTCGTCGTGATCGTTTGGCAGCGGCGCGTGCGTGAGGGCGTCCTTTTGCTGTTGCCGCTCGTGCTCCTGTGGGTCTTCAACAGGGCCGGTTTCTGGCCGCTCGGCGCGTTCCGCACGAACGTGTTCACCATCGTCTACAGCGGCGCCGTGGCGGCGACGGCGTTCGACGCTCGGGCCGCCGAACCGTCGACCTGGCGCGTGCTCGCTCCGGTGCTCGTGCTCGTAGTCCTGCCGCTCGCGCTTTTCGAACGCTCCTGGCACGAGCACAAGCGCATCTTCACCTACGACTCGACGTTCCCGCGCGCGCTCGATTGGCTCGCGGCGAAGGAGCCGGAGTCGCCGGGGGCGCCCCCGGCGCTCCTGGTGCTCGATCGCCGGAGCTGCGATCCGTTCCGTTACTACACGCGGTATAATCAGCGCGTCGCGCGGCGCGTCGCGGACCTCATCGCACGCAAGTACGTCGTCAAGTGTTCGCGCGCCGACGAAGCGCTGCCGGCCGATCTGCTCGCGGCGGGCACCGTCGGGCGCCGCTTCGCCGTGCTGCACGTGACGCGACCCTTCGACAGGCTGTTGCGGCGCGGGCGTTTCGGGAATTTGCGCGTCGTGCAACGCGAGGACGTAGGCTCGCACACGATCGTCGCCCTCGTGCCGGGATGGCCCGAGCGCAAGCCCCCGGTCAACACTCCCGTGTCGGACGAAGAAGTGGAGGACGAGGCGGATTAGCCCGCCGACGGCCCGCGTTCTTTCGCGGGGTATTCAGGGCCAGGCGGAGCGGTGGTAGACCAGCTCCCGCGATGAACGACCACTCCGCCGCTCAATCGGACGCTTTCGTTCTGTTCGGTGCCACGGGCGACCTCGCCTACAAGAAAATCTTTCCGGCGCTGCACTGGATGATCAAGCGCGGCAATCCGGGCTTCCCCCTGGTCGGCGTGTCCCGCGGCGGCTCGAGCCTCGAAAAATTACGCGAGCGCATGCGCGCGAGCGTGCAGGAGTTCGGCGGCGGCGCCGATCCGCGCGCGATCGAGATCCTGTCGAAGAACCTCGCGTACGTCGACGGCGACTACCGAACCGAGGATCTCTTCCGCAAGCTGCGTGAGGCGCTCGGTCCGGCGAAGCGCCCGCTCTATTACTTGTCGATTCCGCCGAGTGTCTTTCCAGAGGTCGTGGAGCTCCTCGGTCAGACGGGTTGCGCAGAGGGGGCGCGAGTCGTGGTCGAAAAGCCGTTCGGGCGGGATCTCGCCTCCGCCCAAGAGCTCAATCGCGTGCTCACCACGCGTTTCCCCGAGCCTGCCATCTTCCGCATCGACCACTTCCTCGGAAAGGAGCCGGTGCAGAACCTGCTCTACTTCCGCTTCGCGAACGCATTCCTCGAGCCGATCTGGAACCGCAACTTCGTGAACAGCGTGCAGATCACGATGGCCGAGTCGTTCGGCGTCGCCGGGCGCGGGCGCTTCTACGAAGAGACCGGCGCCATCCGCGACGTGGTCCAAAATCACCTGCTCGAGGTCGTCGCCTTTCTGGCGCTCGAGCCGCCGCCCGCGGGCGATCGCGAGGCCCTGCGGGACGAGAAGATCAAGGTGTTCAAATCGATGCGTCCGCTCGTCGCCGAGGACATCGTGCGCGGCCAGTTCAAGGGCTACCGGGAGGAAGACGGCGTCGCGCGCGATTCGAGCGTGGAGACGTTTGCGGCGCTCAGGCTCCACGTCGACTCCTGGCGCTGGCACGGCGTGCCCTTCTACATCCGCACCGGCAAGCACCTGCCCGTAACGGCGACGGAAGTGCTCGTCGATTTGCAGCGACCGCCGCACATGGTGTTCCCCGAACCGGTGCCGTCGCTGACGAACTACATGCGTTTCCGCCTTGGTCCGGAGGTCGCAATCGCGATCGGCGCTCGTGCGAAGCGGGCCGGCGACACCATGGCGGGCGAGGGCGTCGAGCTCATGGTCCGAAACCAGACGGCCGACGAGATGGGCGCCTACGAGCGCCTGATCGGCGATGCGATGCGCGGTGACTCGAATCTTTTCGCCAGAGCCGACGGGGTGGAGGCGGCCTGGCGGGTCGTCGAGCCGATCCTCGGGGACGCGACTCCTATTTACGAATACGAGAAGGGGAGCTGGGGCCCCTCGGAGGCGAACTACGTGCTCGAAGGCAAAGCACGCTGGTACGACCCCAAAAAATCACCCGGAAAAGAGATCCCGTAGTCAGTTCCCGGGCATTCGGCGCGCCCGCGCGGCCGCAGATTCGCGATGTTCGCAGCGTGTGAGCGGAGGCGCGCCTTGCGTCCGTTTCGCTATTCGTGGCAAAAGGCCCGCTCGTACCATGGCGAAGGCTGCGAGCTTGCCTCTTGAACGGATGGGGGTGCGGTTGGTTTTTGGCGCGGCGCTGGTAGCAGCGGCCGCACTCACCGCCTCCACCCCGGCGCATGCGACCGAGGCCGAACAGGTCACGCTCGATGAAGATGCCTCGGCGAAGGCCGCGAAGCCCGCGTCCGAGCCCGAATCCGAGGACGAGCCCAAGGAGGTCAGGCGCATCGCGAGGTACTCGCTGCCTTGGCAGCTGCGGCCCGTCACGCCGATGAGCTACGTGCGGCTCGACAACTCCTTCGCCTTCTACGGCGTCGGTGGCACGACGATCGTGAACCAGCTCAGCGCGAGCTACAAAATCATCCCGCGCATCTCGGTTCTCGCGAAGCTCACCGCCCTCAACGACTCGCCGCCGACGGGCGCCGGCGCGTTCGGCTTCGCCAATCCGCTGATCGGCGCGCAGGCAGGCTTTTGGCCCGCCAAGTCGTTGAAGCTCGGCCTCTTCCTCGGCTTTACCGTGCCGGTGGGGATGGGCGGCGGCTTGCCCGAGGATCCGGGTCAAGCCGAGGCCGTGCAGAAGGCGATGCTCGCGCGGAGCGGCTTCGACGATCCGCTGTTCACGCCCGATTACTTCGCAACCTGGCCGGGCATCGACGTAGCGTACGTGACGCACGGCTTCACGGCGCAGGCGGAGGTATCGCTTCCCGTCATGAACCGCGTGCGTGGCCCGATCACCTACCGCTCGACCATCGCGGAACTAGAGCTCGGTGTGCATGCAGGCTACTTCATCTTTCCGTGGCTTTCGGCTGGTCTCGACTTGCGGCACCAGCGCTGGCTCTCCGCGCCGCAGTTCGTCACCGACGATACGTCCCGGGTGCTGCGCGACAACACGACGATCGAAGTCGGCGCGCGCTTCCACGTGAAGGTGACAGACGACATCACCTGGCGTCCGGGCTTGTCGATGGCGTTCGGCCTCGACGACCCGATGGCCGGCGCGAGCTACAAAGTCGTCCACATCGACCTGCCGTTTCAGTTCTGAGCGGCTTCACGGCACGGCCGTGTGCGCGTGGCCGGGTTCCGCGAGCGCGCGCCTGGCCTCTTCGGCGACGCGCTCGAGCGCTCGTCGGAGCTCCGGCTCGGGCACGTACGCGTAGCTCACGCGGAAGCCGTTCAGGTGCGCCTCGCCGAAAAAGGCGCTCTCCGAATCCTCGACGTACACGCCGCGCGCGAGGAGGGCACGCGCGAGCTCTTTGAGCGCCACGCGCTTCGGGAAATCGAGCCACAAGGTCGGCCCGCCTCCGGGCGTCGTCCAGCGCACCTCCTCGGGCATGAGCTCGCGCAGCGTTTCGAGACAGTGCCGGTAACGCTCGTCGAGCGCGTCGTGCAGGGAGGCGAGGTGCGAGTCGTAGTAGCCGCGATCGAGAAATTCGGCGAGGGCGGCTTCGGGCAACCAGGGACTCCCGAGCGTGGAGAGCCGCTTTTGCGCGACGAGCGTCGGCACGAGCGACTCCGGCGCGACGATGAAGCCGACGCGCAGCGACGGCAGGAGCTTCTTCGTGAAGCTGTTGACGTAGAGCACGTTCTCGCCGCCGAGCGCGCGCAGCGACGGCCGCATTTCGCTGTCCGAGAGCATGTCGGAGCCCCAGTCGTCCTCGAGCAACGAAAACTCGAGGCGCTCGGCGAGCTCGAGCAGGCGCACGAGCTCGTGCGTGCGGTACGAGTAGCCGGTCGGGTTTTGGAAGCTCGTGATGGCGTAGACGAGCCCGGGACGCTCGGCTTCGAGCAGCCGCTCCCAGCGGTCGAAGTCGATGGCGCCGAACGGGTCGAGCGGCAGCGGCGTGAGCTTCAAATCGTGGCTCTCGAACAAGCAGCGCGCGTGCGCGTACACCGGGTTTTCGAGGGCGATGCGCCGGACGTCCGTCGCGCGGGCGACGATGTCGAGCGCCTGCTGCGAGCCCACCGTCGTGATCACCTCGCCCGCGCTCACGTCCATGCCGCGCGCGCGGAGCCGCGCGGCGACGAGCTCGCGCAGGTGCGGGTGACCCTGGAAATCGTAGAGCGGCTGCATGCCGGGCACTCGCAGCACCGAGCGGATGCAATCGGCGACGCGCTCGCGCGGCAAGAGCGCGGGGTCGACGAGCACGGTGCTGAGCGCGATCGCGCCGGGCGGTGGCGGCTTTCTGAACATCGACGGGACCGCACGCAGGCGCGGCAGGCGCGGCACCGCCTTCGGTCCCGCGAACGGCGCCGCCTCCGGACCCTTCGCGACGAAGACGCCTTCGCGCTCGCGCGTCTCGAGCACGCCGCGCGCGACGAGCTCGTCGTACGCCGCCTGCACCGTGTTCTTCGAGAGGCCGAGCTGCCGCTCGAGCACGCGCACGGGCGGCAGGCGCCCTCCGGCCGGCAGGTGGCCTGCACGCACCTCCGCGAGCACCGACTCGACCACGTCCCGCGCGCCGACGCGCCGCCCCGGCTGTGCCGCCAGCACTTGCAAGCTGAAGAACGGTGATTTCACCCGCGAAGCATAACGAGTCGCCCGCGCGGGCAAAGGGACAGCCCCGATTCGCCGCGTGGGACAGGGCCGGCGCGCTGGCGCCAGCCGAATCAGCGAAGAGAGCGCTCCGGCACGCCAACCACGCGGCGCGAGCGCAACGCGCCGGCCGCGAAGAGGCAGAGGACCGGCGTCACCAACAAGTGATAGCGGTCCTCACCGAAGAAGACTGCGTGGGTCATCGTCGTCACGGCGAGCAGGCCGAGCAGGTAGCGGCCGGCAGGGCCGAGCTCGGGTCGGCCGGGCAGTGGTAAGACGGCTACGAGCGGCAAGAGCGCCGGCAACCAATAGAAAGGGTGCTCTTCGCGCGCCGCCGCGAAGGTCGCGAACATCATCACGAGCACGCCGAGCCCGATCTGAACGGCGTCGTCCCAGGGCGGCGGCTTCACCCAGTGCAGGGCCGAGACGGCTCCGAGCGTCGCGATCACGAGCAGGAGGCGATGGAAAAACGTGAGGAAGTCGCGCCCGGCGACGCGGCGCGGCTCGGTCCACGTGCCGGGGTCGGCTTCGTGCAGGTATTCGACCGCGTAGGATTCGTGGTTGTACGTCTGCTCGAGCTTCTTCGGGATCATCCCGAGCCAGCGCCACGGATTTTGCAGGATCCGCTCCTCGCCGACTTTGCGCCAGCAGTCGTCCTGCTGCACCTGGCCGGTGACGACGGCACAGCCGTCGGAGGCCTTGAGCGTGTGAAAGCGCCCGGTCGGCGTGATGGCGCCGATCGCGAGGTTCCAGCCGCCGTTCGTGGAGACGAGCGCGCAGCCGTCGAGGCGCTGGCAGTTGCGGTACGTCCACGGCAGGATCACGACGAACGCCATGGCGAACGCCGCGAGCGTGCGGAGCGCCGCCTTGCCGTAGGGCCGGCGCGCCATCACGAACAAAAGCGGCAGTCCGAGCAGTGACTCGGGGCGCACGAGCGTCGCGAGGCCGAGCACCGCGCCCGCGCCGAGATAGCCGCGCACGCCCTGCGGAAACGCGAGCACGAATAACCCCGCGACGAGCACGAGCAGCGTCGCGAGCACCTCGGTCATGACGAGCGGCGAGTAGGCGATGAGCCCCGGATGCAACGCCACGAGCGCCGCGGCGAGCTTCGCCCGACCGGGCGTCGTGAAGTAGCGCCCGAGGCGGTGCACGGTGGCCGCGACGCCTGCGCCGAACACGGCGTTCAGGACGGGCGCGACGAGCAGCGCCGGGCCGAGCACGCGATAAAAGAGCGAGAGCACGAAGCTATAGCCGACCGGGTAGTGGATCCACGGCCGCCAGAGGACGTGACCGGCGACGAGCGCGTCCTCCGAGTAGCCGAGCCCGGCCGCGAGCCGCTCGGCGCCGAGGTGATAGTAGTGGCCGTCCCACACGGGCTCGCGGCTCCACGCGATGGCGACGTAGAGGCGCGGTAAGAGCGCCACGAGCGCCACGACGAGCGTGTAGACCCACTCCTTCCGGTCGAGCCGAGCCGCCGGCGGCCGTTCGCTCAAGACGCGGTATCTCCCCCATCGGCGGCGGCCAAAAATTCCCGGAACCTTCGCACGTAGGTCTTCGTCACCTGCGCCGCGTCGAGCCTCAGATACTTGGCGAGCTCCTGCACGAAACCACGGGTGTACACCAAGGCCGGCAGCTCCGAAAACGCGTCGGCTTCGATGGCGCGCAAATGGCTCATCGAGATCTTCGTCGCGCGGGCGATGTCCTCGATGTTGATGCCTCGGGATTCACGCACCTTGCCGAGCAATGCGCCGGTAAACTCGGTCTCGGCGTTGATTTCACGGGCGAGCTCGCGCTGCATCATCTCGCGCTCCGCATCGAGCGCGGCGTCGACCACCGCCGGCTTCGGTGCGGGCACGGGCTCGTCCGGGAAGACCGACGCGTCGTAGGCCTTCCGCCGCAGCGGATCGAGCAGGGTATCGTGCGCCTCCTCGACGTGCGCTTGCTCGCGCTTCAGCGCGTCGCTCGTGAGGAGCGACGTGAGCGGGAGGCTGCCCGACTGGTAATTTTCGCGCTGTCGCTTGTAGGCGCGCCGGAGCTCTTCGTCGGTCGCGCCGCGCGGTACCCCGAGCACGTCGTACAGGTTCGCCTCGGGCGCGACCATCGGGATCGGCTCGACGGTGCGCTCGGCCTCGCGCGTCATCATCAAGGCGAGCAAGCGCCGCGCGATACGCTCGATGTTGCGCGCGCTCTTGCTCGTCGTGTTGTCGATCAGCAGCGGCCGGCGGCGGAGCACGCTGAGCCACGCGGCGTCGTCGTGCTCGACGTGGCCGACGTACTCGAGCTCCAGGCCCAAATAACGCCGCGCCATCTCGTTCATCGTCGGGCCGAGCTCGATGTCGGTGCGTAGCCGCGTCTCGTTCACGACCAGGCGCGGCCGCAGCCGAGCGAGCTCCGCCGCGGCCAAATGCCCGAGGTTCGAGTCGTAGCGCCCGAGGGCGCGCGCGAGCTCCGCCGGTGTCGGCAGCGCTCCGAGCTCGTTCTGGGCGCGCTCGAACAGGCGCAGCCGGAAGCGATCGCTCACGAACAGGCGCCGCACCGTGCGCTGGAACAACGCGCGCACGAAGCGATACACCGCCTCGACGCTCGGCGGCTCCGGCGTCGTCACGGCGACGCCGATGTCCGCACTCAAGAATAGGTCGAGCGTCGCGGGCGCCGTGCCCGCTCCGAGATCGATGACGACGTAGTCGACGTCGAGCTTGCGGAGCTCGGCGACCCAGTGCGCCTTCTTCCCGCTCCGCTCCGGCTGCGTCGAGCCCGCCCGATACGTTTGCGGCACGAGCCGCAAACCGGGCACGGACGTCGCGAGCAGCGGGACGGCCCCGTCGTCGCTCTCCTCGCCGAGCGCCTCGGCGGGCGGCTCGACACCCAGGAGGGTATGCAGGGTGCCGCCGGCGCCGTCGGCGTCCACGAGGAGCACCGAGCGGCCGAGCTGCGCCAGGTAAACGGCCATGTTGAGCGACAGCACGCTCTTGCCGACGCCGCCGCGCCCGCCCCCCACGGCTATCACGTGACGAGCACCGGTCGGCGCCGTGGACGTTTCTTTCGGCGGCGGGGGGAACACCGAAGAAGAAGGGGGAGGGATGGAAGTAGGGGGCATCACGCCGAGGCAATCATCCGACTGGCCGCTCTAGCCGGGTACGGCGGCTTCAGCGTACGGTACCCGGAAGGGGCCGGAAAGTAGCACTGTGCAGAGCGGCCGCCGAGTGAGGTAGGCTCCACCGCCGATGAGCCCGAAAGCCCTCGCCGTGATCGGCCTGCTTGCGCTCACGAGCCGGCTGAGTACCTGCCGTTCGCCTGGTGAGAGCGGCGCCGACGCGACCCCGCAAAAGAGCAGCGAAAAGGTGGTCGATGTGAAGGGTGTGGACTCGTCGGCGCTCACCGCGCGCGAGCGCACCGAGTGGTCCGACGACGTGTCGCACCTGCTTGCTCCCTGCGCCGACCAAGCCGTTCCGCTCGTGCAATGCGTGAACGAGAACCGACCTTGCCGCGCGTGCGTGCCCGCCGTCCGCTTCCTGCTCGAGCGCGTGCAGCGCGGCCTCACCCGCGGCCAAGTCGAGGCGGCGTACCGCGCTCGTTTCGGCGCCGACGGCGTGAAGAACATCGACTTGAACGACACGCCGAGCCGCGGCCCCGTCGGCGCGCCGGTCGTCATCGTCGAGTTCGCCGATTTCGAGTGCCCCGCGTGCGGCGCGATGCGCCCCGTGCTCGATGAGGTCATCGCCGAGCACCCCGACAAGATTCGCTTCCTGTTCAAGCACTTCCCGCTCGCGATGCACCCGAACGCCGAAAAGGCCGCGCGCGCCGCCGTCGCCGCCATGCGCCAAGGGAAGTTCTGGGAGTTGCACCACGCGCTCTTCGAGAACCAGACGCAGCTCAGCATCGAGAACGTGGAGAAGCTCGCGCAGGGCGTCGGCCTCGATCTCGCGAAGTTCCGTCAAGATCGCGACAGCGAAGCCACGGCCGATTTCGTCGCCAAGAACCGCAAGCAAGGTGAGGCGCTGAACCTCACCGGCACGCCGAGCATCTTCATCGACGGTCGCAAGTTCGAAAGCGCCGGCGGCCAGCCGAAGGAAGAGCTCGAGGAGTGGATCAACCTCGAGCTCGAGCTGCAGGGCAACGCGCCAGCCGCCGCCCCGCAGGCGCCCGCCGCTTCCGCGAGCGTCAAAGCTCCGCCCGCCGCCTCGGCGCCCAAGCCATGAGAGGCGGCGCCGAAGGCACCGGTTGCTTCCCGACCGGGCGCCACTACCCGGGCATCGCGCACCTGCTGCGCGTCGTCGTGGCGGGGCTCGCCGAAGAGTTCGCGGGCGATACGCACCTCGACGAGCTCACGTTCATCGCCATCGACACGGAGACGACGGGGCGCGACCCCGAGGTCGACCGCGCCGTCGAAATCGCCTGTGTCGTCTTCCAGCGCGGCGCCGTCGTCGCCAAAAAGTCGTGGATCGTGAACCCCGGCCGCCCGATCCCGAAGGAGGCGTCCGAGGTGCACGGCATCGACGACGAAGCCGTGCGCGAGGCGCCGTCGTTCCCCGCGATCGCGCTCGAGCTCATCGAGACGCTCGGCGCCGCCGTTCCCGTCGCCTACAACGCGGAATACGATCGCAAGGTGCTCGCCGCGGAGCTCTCGCGCGCCGGCATCGCTCCTTCGAGCCTGCCGCCGGCGCTCCGGCGCAACGTCGAGTGGATCGACCCCTTGATTTGGGCACGTGAGCTCCAGCGCGCCGAAAAGAGCCGCGCGCTCTCGGAGGTGGCACAGCGCCTCGGCATCCCGCTCGAGCACGCGCACCGCGCGACCGACGATGCCGAAGCGACGCTGCACGTCTTCTCCGCGTTCCGGCGCGATCCGCGCGTGCCGAAGACGTACGGCGCGCTCGTTCAAGAGCAGCGGCGCCTGGCGCGTCTCTTCGACGAGGAGCGCAAGGTGTGGCGCGGCCGCGCATGAGCCGTGCGGAGCGCAGGGCGTCGCTCGCTTGCGCCGCGCTCTTGGCCGCCGCCTGTCGTCACCCCATGCCCGTGCTCGGCGCGAGCGAGCTCTCGAACATGCATCGGAGCTGCGCCGAACGCAGCGCGAACGGCTCCTTCGTGCTCCACGCGCGCGAGAACGTGGGCCTCGGGCCGCGCACGGCCCACGGCACGCCGGTCGTGATTTACGGCGCGTCGTGGTGCGTCGCGTGCGAAGACGCGGCGAATTACCTGAAGCTCCAAGGCATCCCCTTCGTCGAAAAAGACATCGCCACGGACGCCGGCAAGGCGGCGAGTGAGCGAGCGCTTCACGCCGCCGGCCTCGGCCCCACGAGCTCGTTGCCGGTCATCGACGTGCGGGGCACGGTGACGATTGGGTTCGTGCCGTGTGTGGTCGACGCTGCGTGGGCCGCCGACTGAGTATGTTTCGGCCGGGGCGGCAGCGCCGACCCCGCGCGAGCGCCACGAGTTTGGCCCAAGCGGGCGAGGGCGGCGACAATTCGCGCACGAGCCATGCAGCCGACTCCGATCAGCGTTTTCAAGTCGCTTCCCCCGCCGCTCTGGTACGTCACGAACGGTGAGCTCACCGTCGGCCCCGTCGCCACCGACTTATTGAGGCGCGGCGTCGAGTACGGCCGCGTGCCGGAGTATTGCCAGGTGAAAGCAGCGCGTGGGACCTGGCGGGAGCTCCTCGGCGTCCGCGAGATTGCGGCGCTCGGGACGAAGCCGAACGCCAAGGCGCCGAGTGAAGAGCAATTCGCCGAGTGGGCGCGCCCCGTCGAGCGCGTGAAGGACGACATGGAGCTCTGCCACACCCTGACGTGGCTCGCGCTCATCGCGACCGGGGCCGAAAGCGCCATGTTCCACTACAAGAGCAAGAACGCGCGCGAGCTCGTGACGCGCTCGGTGCTCGGGCCGCTGCCGAACGACCAGCTCAACTGCGGCCTGCATCCGGAAGACCCGGTGCTCTCCGCGGCGCGCGACCGGCGTCCCGTCGTCGGTCCCCCCTACGGCCCGGCCGAGGACGCGCTCGCGAAGCGCTTTGCCGCGACGAGCGGCGGCGTCGGTGCCGCGGCGATGATCCCGATTTTCGTGCAAGGCACGCTCACCGGCATGCTCGAGCTCGCGCGGCCGGGTCACGCATTCCGCCGCAGCGACCTCGTCCGCGCCGAGCGCATCGCCCAGCGGGCCGTCTACTCGCGCGCGAATTGAGCTCGTCGTTGGGGGGCACGGCCGCGTTCGGCGCGAGCCCGGGCGTGGACGGAGACTGACCCGCGCCGTAGTCTTCGGCCGTGTCCTCGGTGCTCCGGCTCTATACGGATTTCGTTTGCCCCTTCTGCTTCATCGCGGAAGAGAGCACGGTGCCGCGGCTGCTCTCGGACTTCGACCTCACGCTCGACTGGTACGGCTTCGAGCTGCATCCGAGCACGCCTCGCGGCGGCGCGCCCCTGAGCCGCCTCTTTCCGAACGTGCCGCTCGCCGCCATGCACGAGCGCACCAAGCGCTTCGGCGCAGAGTTCGGCGTCCTCGATTTCCAGCCGCCCGATTGGCTCTCGAACACGAGGAAGGCGCTCGCCATCGCCGAGTACGCGCGTGACATGGCCAAGCTCGAGCCCTTCAAAAAGGCCGCGCTGGCCGCGAACTGGCGGCAGGGCAGAAACCTCGAAAGCGACGCCGATCTCGGCTTCGTCGCGGAAGCCGCCGGGCTCGACCCCGTAGCGGCGCTCGCGGCGGCCGCGGACCCCGACTTGCTCGCGCGCGTCGACGAACGCCAAGCAGAAGCGCGGCGCAACGGGGTGAGCGGCATCCCGACGTTCGCGTTCGGAGACGTGCAGGTCGTCGGCTGCCAACCTTACGAAGCGCTCGCGGCCGCCGCCGAACGAGCCGGCGTGAAGCGGCGCGTCTGAACAGCTGCTGGCAGCATTCGACGGACTGGGCGCGCCGGCGGTACCAGCTCCCCTTCACGGGAAGAAGACAGCGCCGCGCGCGTCACTGAATGTGGAAGCTTTGGGGCAGCGTGACGGCGCTGCCCGAGAAGGCCGGCACGTGCGCGCTCTTGAACGCGCCCGCGATGCACGCGCCCACCGTGGTCCCGGCGAAGGGGGCGGGCACGGCGACGTTCGTCACCGGGCCGTCAGGCGAGAAGGTCACCATGGCGCGCCCGGAGCCCGAAGGGCCGTCGCCCGCCTGGCATGCGTTCGCTCGGCCCGCGGCGGCGAAGAGCGCGGTCACGGCGGCGCCGCGAGTCAATAAGCCGCGCTCGCCGACCGGCACGGGAGCGGGTGCCGGCGGAGGTGCCGGTGCCGGAGCGTCCGCCTTCTCGACGGCGGGCGTCTCGGCCGCTGGCGCTGGCACTGGCGCTGCGGCTGCAGTTTTCGCGGCCGGCTGCGTTTCGTCGAGGTGAATCGTCTCCGCGCTGCCCGGGCGGGGCGGCGCGGGGGCGGGCGCGGCCGCCGGCGCCGGTCCAGCGGGCGGCGGATCTTCGTCGAGCGTCACTTTCGTGCGGTGGACGCCGCCGCCGCGCGCGCCGAGGCGCTGCGGATCGCGGTCGTTTTCGACGACGGGGATGCTGTCGAGGCTCACGCCCTCTTTCAACGCGGCGGCGCCCGGGAGGGTCGTGTCCGGGGCGGCGTGAGCGAGCGCGGACGCGCCGCCCGGCGTCGTCACGAGCGCGTTCGGCTTCGCTTGCATGTTGGTCCACACGATCGAGCCGACCGCGGCCGCCACTCCCAGCGCTCCGAAGAGCACCGCGCCGATCGGAGGCCGGCTGCGGCCCGGCGGGGACGAGAACGGATCCGCGCTGGTCGACGGATGGCTGCTCGGATCGGACGGACGGTTACCCGTGGGCCGCGCCGTCGGGACGAGACCGCCCTGCACCATGCCGTCGGTTTGCAAGAGCGCTTCGCGGAGGACGTCGTCCTGCTTCTCGAGCCGCGACTTCAAGACGCGGTGTACGAGCTTGCCGACCGCCGCGTGCGACACGAGCATCCGCTCTTCGACCAGGAAATGCTCGAGGGCCTGCTGAAGCGCCTGAGCCGTCTGATAACGTGCGTTTTGGTCGCGTTCGAGCGCCTTGAGGACGATGGTCGCGAGCCGCGCGGGGTAGTCGGCGAGGACGTGCGTCGGGTTCGGGACGCGCGCCTCCTGAGCGAGCGTGAGCGTGTGAGCGGGGAGCTCGCCGCGATAGAGCCGCTCACCGGTCGTGAGCTCGAACAGCACGATTCCGAGCGCAAACACGTCGCTCCGGCGGTCGATGGCCTCGCCGTTCGCCTGCTCGGGCGACATGTAGCCGAATTTTCCCTTCACGCTTCCGCCGCGCTCGGGGTCGCCGTACGCCGTGCCGTTCGCCACGCCGAAGTCGACCAGGCGCGACCGCCCGTCCACGCCCACCAAGATGTTGTGCGGCGAGACGTCGCAATGGACGAGGTTTCGGAGCTCACCGTCCCAGCCTCGGAGCTCGTGAGCAGCGTGCAGGCCCGCCGACGTGTCCGCGATGATGCGTACCGCCATCTCCGGCGGAATCGGGCGCCGCCGGCGCGCGTCCACCATCACGGTACGAAGGGAGTCACCCCGGACCCACTCCATCGCCATGAAGAGCACGCCGCGGTCCTCGCCCACCTCGTACACGCGCACCACGTTCGCGTGCTCGATGCTGCGCACGACCTGCCCCTCTTCCAGAAACATCGTGCGAAAGTCGGACTTGCGAGCGAGCTCGGGCAGCATCGCTTTCAGCGCGACGAGCCGATCACCCATGTCGCCGCGCTCGCGCGCGATCCACACGCTCGCCATGCCGCCTTTGCCGAGCTCAAGCAAAAGCTCGTAGCGCCCAAGTCTCGACCCCGATCGGAGCTCGACGTTCATGCTGCTTCGCGACGACAAGCGGCGGCGCTACCTGAGCCCACCGGTAGGACCCCGAGCGGGCCCGAGGATCGGCAAATTGATGCCACAGAAATGGGGTTCCGGCGAGCCTCACGCCCACCGAGCCGCGACCTCGCACCCTGCCTTTTTCCGTTTCGGGGCTCGGACCCCGAAACTAGGGTGACGAATCGACGGGCGCTGCGCTCGAGAGCGCACTTTCACGGCTTAGACCCTCCGGTCTCCGGACTTTCATGCTCACGTCGAGCAGGATCGTCTCCCCCGCGGCAAGCTCGATCGTCCGGCGTTCCGTTGGTGCTTGAGGATGCTCCAGGCGGATGTAATGCGTGCCCGGTGAAAGTGGAATGGCGCGCGCGAACGGCGTCGTGTCGAACGCCTCCCCGTCCACGATGACGTGCGCCCACGGCTGCGCGACCACGCGGAGATAACCTGGCGTCGCGGGCACGAGCTCTAGCCGGCCGCTCGGCCCCGACTCGCCGTTCGCTGCCCCGGCATGGCGGGCCCAGAGCTCGATCGCCCCGCCCCCGGCGCCGAGCAGCGCCGAAAATCCCAAGAGCACGGCGGCGACCATGGCGAGGCTCGGTCCCGGCCGGCGCGGCACCCGTTCCGTGATGACGGGCGAGCTCGGCTTTACCGCGAGACCCAGGCCCGAAAGCGCTTCGAGCACGGCGTCGCGCGGGTTCACGACGCCCATGTCGGCGAGCGCTGCGTCGAGCGCGGCTCCGAGCTCGTCGGCGCTCTGGTAGCGGTGCGCGGGCATTTTCTGCAGGCACCGCTGCACCACCCGCTCGAGTGTCGGCGCGAGGTCCGGCGCGTAACGACCGAGCGGCGGCGGCTGCTCGTTCCGAATCCGGAGCGTCGCTGCCGGATCGTCGCCGGATCCGAAAGGCGTCTTGCCGGCGATGAGCTCGTAGAGCAAGACGCCGAGCGAAAAGAGATCGCTCCGCGGATCGGGTGGCTCACCGAGCACTTGCTCGGGCGACGCGTACGCGAGCGACTGCTGGCCGCCGCTGCCGTCGAGGAGCTCGGGCGCCGTCGGCAAGCGTTCGTCGGACGCCACCGAAAAATCGGTGAGCTTCACGCCGCCCGCCTTCGTGAGCGTCACGTTCGCCGGTCGCACGTCGCGGTGCACGATGCCGCGCGCATGCGCGTGGGCGAGCCCGTACGCGACGAAGCGCGCGATCGCCGCCGCCGTCGGGTGCGAGAAGTGCTTCGCGCGCTGCATGAGCTCGGCGAGCGACCAGCCGTCGATCGCCTCGAGCACGAGCCAGAGACGGTCCCCCTTTCGCACGAAATCGTAGAGGCCGATCACGTGCGGATGATTCAGCTGGCCGAGCAGCCGCGCCTCGCGCTCGAGCGCCGCGGCGAAAGGCGACGACGGCACGATGCTCGCCGCGAGCGCCTTGATCGTCACCTTGCGGCCGAGCGGAACCTGCGTCGCGCGGTAAATCTCGACGATCGGGCCCGCGGTCACCTTTTCGGTCACCTCGCAGCCGTCGAAGCTCGGAAGCGAGCTCATCCGCATTCCGACTACTCGTTTTGATGGCGCGGTGCTACCCGAACCCGGCGTGTCCCGCGACCTCGGTCTGCCCCCCGGCCCCGCCCAGGCGGAAGCTGCGCCCGCCCCCGAGCCCGGTCCCCCGCCGAAGGGAGCTCGCATCGTCGCCCGCGCCGTGGCTGAAGCCGTCAAAAACACGGCTGCCAACATCGGATCGTACTTCACGAAGTACGATCCGACCCTCCGCCGCGCGCTGCCGCCGGCCGTCGTCGTGAGCGCGCTCCTTTACGTGCGGAGCCCGCTCTCGAACTACATCTTCGACGAGCAGGAGGCGCTGCTCGCCAATCCGTACGTGAACGGCGGCGGGCTGCGCTTCCTCGACGCGTTTCACCGGGACTTCTGGGGTCTCCCGCCGGATCGCAGCATCGGTTCGTACCGCCCGCTGCCGGATCTCGTCTGGCGCCTTTTGTGGCACGTGAGCCACTCGCCGTTCCTGCATCACGCGGTGAACGTCCTCGTCCATGCGCTGAACGGCGCGCTCATCGCGAGTTTCGTCTTCGCGGTCGTGCGGCGCCGCGCGCAGGGTTGGTTCGCGGGCGGCGTCTTCCTCTGTCTCGCCGTGCTGACGGAAGCCGTCTCGGGTGTCGTCGGCATCGCGGACGTACTCGGCGGCCTCGGCGTGCTCGCCGCCCTCCAGGCGCTCCGGCTCGGCTGGCTCCAGCCGCTCGCCGTGTTCGTCGCCTTGTTTCTCGGCTTGCTCTCCAAAGAGAGCGTCATCGTCGCGCTGCCGCTCGTCGCCTGGGCGGCGCTCGTCCTCGCGCCGCTGTTCCACCCCGAGCGTCCACGACGCGCCGTGCGTGCGTTCGTCGCGTTGGCCGCCTCGGTGCTGGCCCTCGTGGCCTACACGCTCCTCCGTCGCAAATGCTTCCCCGTCGCGGAACCGTCGCTGCCCTCCGTGGCCGGCGAGCCGCGCTGGCTCGCCGCGTTTCACGCGTTCTTGCGTTGGTTCCGGCAGCCCGCGCTCCCGCACGACCCGATCAACAACCCGCTCATCGACGCCGACACGCCGCACCGCATCGCGGGCGCTCTGCGGGTCTACGCGCGCGGGCTGATCGCGCTGTTCTTCCCGTGGCGCTTGAGCGGTGACTACTCGTTCCCGTCGGAGCCGGTGCCGAACCGCGTCGTGTTTCCGCTCAGCGTGCTCGGCGGCGTGCTGCTCGTCGTCCCGCCGTTCGCGGCCGTCGCTGTCTGGGTCAACGCTCTTCTCCGCGAACGCCGCGAACGTGTCCGCGGCAGCTTCACGCTCGAGCCCAGTGTTTGCTGCGCGCACGCCGCGCTCGTCGCGCTCGGTTTGCTCTGGATCCCGCTCGCGTACTTTCCCCACTCGAACATCCCGATCCTCTTGCCCACCGTGCGTGCAGAGCGCTTCTGGTACCTGCCGGCCGTCGGCTTCGCGCTGATGCTCGGTCCGGCGTGCAGCTGGCTGCTCCGAAAATTTCCGGGCCGGCCCGGTATTCTCACGCTCGTGCTGTGGCTCGGCTTTCAAGCCGTCCAGGCGCGCCTGCACGCGTTCGACTACACGGACGACCTCGTCTTCTGGCGCGCCACCAAAAACGCCGTCCCGAAGAGCGCCAAGGCGCACCTGAACTACTCCGTCATGGTCGGCGCGCGCGGCGATCTCGAAGAGCGCCTGCGCGAAAATCGCATCGCCCTCGCGCTCGCCCCGAACTGGCCGATGGCGCACATCTACCTCGGCGACACCCTGTGTCGCCTTCATCGCGCGGGGGAAGCCTGGCCTGCTTACAAGCGGGGCTTCGAGCTCGGCCCGAACGACCCGAACCTGATCGGCCTTGCCCTGCAATGTCTCTGGGACGAAAAGGCCGTCGCCGCGCACCAAGACGAGCTTTTGGCCGCTTCCGAAGCGCATCCAGGGAGCTGGCTCGCCTACCTCGCGATCGATATCGTCTATAACGGCAAGCAATACGACGGCGTCCAAAAGAAGTACCGCCCGCGTAGCTACGACGGCGGCCCCAAGGGCGACTGACGTGCATTTCGGGAGCCACGGCTCGAGCGGGAGTTTGATCCCGGGCGCCTTCACTTAGCGGTTTCGCGGAGGAACTCTTTCATGCGCGTTTTGGTCACTGGGGGCGCCGGGTTCATCGGCAGCCACGTCGTCGAGCGGCTCCTCGCCGCGGGCGACGAGGTCGCCGTGCTCGACAATTTGAGCACGGGCCGGCGCGAGAACGTCCCGCGCGGCGTGCGCTTTTACGAGACGGACGTGCGGGACCGCGCGGGCACGTTGGAGGCGCTCGCGGAGTTTCGCCCCGACGCCGTGAACCACCAGGCCGCGCAGGCGAGCGTCGTCGTGAGCGTGCGCGACCCGCGTCTCGACGCCGACGTGAACCTGATCGGCGGCCTGAACCTGCTCGACGCTTGCGTCGAAAGCAAAGTGCAGCGCTTCGTGTTCGCAAGTACCGGTGGCGCCATCGCGGGCGAGGTCGCCGAAGGCGACTGGGCGCGCGAAGACGTCGTGCCCAAGCCCATCAGCGCGTACGCGATTCACAAGCTCGCGCTCGAGCAGCACCTTGCCGTCTACCGCGCGCAACGCGGCCTCGACTACCGCATCTTGCGCTACTCGAACGTCTACGGCCCGCGGCAGGATCCACACGGTGAGGCGGGCGTCATCGCCATCTTCCTCGACTCCGTACTTGCCGGCCGCACCCTCCATGTCAACGCCCTGCATAGCGCCGGCGACCCCGGCTGCCTCCGCGACTACGTCTACGTGACGGACGTCGCGCGCATGAACGAGCTCGCGCTCCGCGGCGCCGTGGCCGAGCCCATCGCCAACGTCTGCACCGGCATCGGCACCTCCACGCGCGACCTCGCCGCTGCCGTCATCCGCGCTACCGGCCGCAGCGTCCCCGTCGAAAGCCGTCCTCCGCGCGCGGGCGACATCGGCCTCTCCGTCCTCGATCCGACGCTCCCCGAACGCTACCTCGGGGACCTCGTCGGCCTCGAGCGCGGACTTGCGGGCACGGCGGAGTGGGCGCGGCAGCGGACTGCGAACGCGGGTTGACTACTCATGCTACAATCGAGCCGTGACGGTGCGGTGGGTGGTGTTCTCCGTCGTGCTCGCGGGTGGCTGTGGCCACGGATTCGGCCCGCCCGATGATGGGCATCGGTTCCTGGGCGTTCGGGAGTGCGCTTCGGGTTCGCGTCAGATCGACTGCGGGGCAGGGATCGTCAGCCGCGACCTCACTCTAGAGCTCCCGAAGTACATACAATTCGTCAAAGGAACGACGACCAACGTCGAGCTCGTGGCGCCGTCCGACGTGATGGTCCCCGATCTCGGCGGCCCGGACTGCCGGCTCCCGTTCGACGCCGAGCAAGAGACGGCTGCCCTCGTCGTCAACGATTCGAGGTGTACGGACGACGAGGGCAAAGATTTCGTCGTGCATGATGCCATCGCCTACGGTGGCGGCGGCCCAATGAAACTCGTCATCAACGCTATGTCGGGCGACGACTGCAGCGTTCATACGGACGCGGTCTGCTATGAAAATTGACGAGTGACGCCGCGGTTTGTCGTCCCCGTTGCGTGAAAACCCGAGCTCGATTACGGGTTTTCGCCGTGCCGAACCCGGTCGTCGAGCTCCTGTTCCAGCGCGCGCGTGCCGCGCTGCGCGGGCTTTCGGACGCGCCTCGGCGTTGGGCGCGGACGACGCGCGAGCAGGTGCGCGCCGTTCGCGACTACGGCGCACTCGATTGGCTCGAGCTCGCGAGCGCCGTCGTCCTCGCGCTCGTGTTCATGCTCTGGCTGCGCGACTGGTATCACGGCAACGCTCCCGCGCTGCTCGATCCGAAGCTCACGGCGGACGACGCGCGCACGGCGATCTTCCCGTTTCATCGCTATGAGAAGGGCGCGCCGCTCGCGAACGATCCGATCGCGACCGAGATGCTCGAGTACCAGCCGTATTGTTACCGGCTGATCTTTCGGCTGTTCGTTCCCCTCGTCGGCTTGCTCTACACGACCAAAATCGTGCAGGCCCTCTTGTTCGCGCTCATCGCCGCCGGCGGGCTCGTGCTCGTCCGCAGTAGGCGCGCGGGGCTCGGCGCGGGCCTCTTGCTCGTCTTCTTCTTTTTCCGCGATCAATACGTGCAAAACCGCATCCTCGGCGGCTTGCCGCGCGGGTTCGGCTTTCCGCTCGCGGCGCTCTGGATCGCGGGGGCCATCGCTGAACGGCCGAATCCGCGGCGTGCGGCCGCGCTCATCGCGGCGCTCACCTATCCGACGGCGCTCGCCATGGTGCTCGCCGCGGAGGGCTTGTACGTCGTGCGCCGGCTCGGTTTCCCGGGCTGGCGCACCGCGTGGCGTCGCCTGCGTCACTACGCCTACCTCGTCGCCGCGTGCGGAGCGCTGCTCGCGCCTGCCGTCTTCGTCGGCATGTCGAACGGCGGCCCGATCCACACGCTCGAGCAGGCGCGGCGTGAGCCCGCGTTCTCGGGGCGGCTCCACGTGCTCCCGTTCGGCGACCCCGGCAAGGAGTTCGGCACCGTCGTGACCGAGGTGCTGAGCCACTACCGCGAAGGGGAATCGCCGCTGCCCGCCGTCAAAGCCGAGCTCGACGGATACGAGCACGAGATCGGCGTCGCAATGCTTTCCGCCTTTTTGCTCCTGCCCCTGCTCGGTTGGTCGATGAGCCCGAGTGCCGTCGCGCGCTTCTTCGTCGCCGATTTGATCCTGTACGCGCTCGCGCGCTTCTTCGCCTTTCGGCTGTATTCACCCGAACGCTTCTACAGCGTCGGCATGCGTGCCGTGATCCTCGCGCTCGCGGCGAGCGCCATGGGTCTCGTCGCGCCCGCGCTGGCGACGCCGTGGCGCCGCGTCGCGCGCAACCTGACGAGCGCGCTCGTGCTCGCGTTCGTGTGGATCGGCATCGGCGACGGCGTACGCGATCCGGCGATGGGCGCCACCATCGACTACCGCCGCGAGGCGCCGCTCTGGGATTTCATCCGCACGCTGCCGCTCGACGCCCGCATCGCCTCGCACATCGAAGACGGCGACACCATTCCGCTCTTCGCCGCGCGCGCCACCAACGGCACCGCCGAGACGCTCCAGCCCTGGCTCACGCTCTCGTGGAAGCGCCAGAAAGCGCGCGCCGAAGACACGCTGCGCGCGATGTACGCGACCGATCGCAAAACCGTGCTGGACTTCGCGCGCAAATACCGCGTCACTCACTTGCTCGTGAATCGCAGCCGCTACCGCGAGGATTTCCGGTCGCGCGCGAAGAGCTTCGAGCCGTTCACGTCGTTCACGAGCGTGCTCTTGAGCGGGCGTAGCCTTGCGGATCTCGTGCTCGCGTCAGTGCCGCCGAGCGCGGTCGTCTTTCGCTTTCGCCAATGGCAGCTCGTCGACGTCGCGAAGCTCGAGCGAGCGTGGGCCGGCGGCGCTCCGCCGGCGCCGCCCGAACACTTTCCGGGGAGCGCCGATGACGACCAGAACGGCGACGACACGCCCGAGTAGAGCTCGCGCTCGTTCGGATGCTTGGCTCGAAATGCGCTAAAGGGGAGAGCGATACATGGGCTGGGTGACGAAGAGAGCCGGCGCCGCCATTTACGGGACCGTCGTTGCGTTGGCTCTCGCTGCTTTCGCGAGGGGGGCGAGCATTCATGCGTTGGCAGTCAATCTTGCTGATGGAAAGGATCAAGCTGCATACCTCGCGCTCGCACGTCGCATCGTGCGCACGCACACGCTCTCGGTGGACGGCGCTCGTCCGCCGATCTACCCGATGCTCCTCACCTTCGTTTGGCACGAGGGCGCGGGTGGACAGCAATTCTTCGAGAGCGCGCGCTCGTTCACGGTCGTGCTCGCGACGCTCGGCTGGCTCGCATTTCTGTTCGTGCTCCGGCGACAGCTCCGCCCGCTCACGGCGCTGGCGGTTTGGTTGGCCGTCGGCTTCTCGCTCTGGATGTTCTACGCGCCTTACGTGAAGGCGGAGGCACTGTTCTTTCCGTTCGCGACTACGTCCTTCATGCTCCTACTCGAGCAAATCCAGAGGCCGCGCTACCCTGCTGCGTTTTTCGCTGGGTTGGTGAGCGGAGTCGCGCAGCTTCTAAAGGCGTCGCTCGCGCCGTCGCTCTGGCTCTTCGTCGCGGTGCAGGGCTTACTCCTGGGACGGAGTCTGCTGAGGACCGCCCATCCATTCCGTAATCTGCGCGTGCGGCGACGACTGGGCGTGAGCGCGCTGGTCGTCGCGACCTTCTTCGTGGTCATCTCGCCGTATCTGCGCGCGAACATGCGTGTCTTTGGGCGGCCGTTTTACAACGTCAATTCTGACTTTTACATGTGGAACGATTCATGGGCCGCCACGCGGCGTGGCACGCGCGGGCACCACGATCGCCAAGGCTTCCCGCAGCTTCCTCCTGACCGGCTGCCGTCTGCAAAGCGATATTTCGAACAACATAGCGTCGGCGACGTGGTGGAACGACTCGAACGCGGCGCGGCCGGACTCTGGAAAGGCGCCGTGGCCGGCCCGGGCTTTCTCGAAGTTTCGACGTTCGGTCTGCTCGCCGGCCTCGCAGCTTTCGCGCTCGGGAGGCGGCCTTCTCCCACGCTCCGTATCTATTGGCCACTCGCGCTGTTTTCAGGGGCGTATTTCGCCGGCTATTGCATTCTTTATTGCTGGTTCTACGCGATCAATCCCGGCCTTCGGTTCGTGGCAGCACTCGTCGGCCCGGCGCTCTTCGTCGCAGGTTGCCTGGCAGATCGCACTCGAGCGCGCGGGCCCCGACGCGCATGGCTATTCCCACTAATGCTCGTAGGGTCGTTGCTAGTCGTAACTCCGACCATCGTAACTTACGTTGACACTTGGTCCGCTGCAGGTTGGTAGGGTGTGCCTGAGCGCGGGCGAACGCGCGTCGGCCGGTCACGTGGGGCATCGCCGAGCTACGGCGAGCAGCGACGACGATGCGGGCCAATGCAGCCCGCAATTGCCTAGGCAGGACGGCGATTTTGACCAGAGGGCCCGGATTTGCCCGGCGCCCCGGAGTGCGAGCAACCGGGGCGCCGGCCGCGTTGCTAGGATGCGCCGATGCAGGAGAGCCCCCCGTCCGCTCGGCAGCCCGGTCGTGTGCCCGAGCTCTCGGTCGTGGTCCCCATGTTCAACGAGCAGACGAACGTCGCACCCTTCGTGGAGGCGGTCACGGGCGTCCTCGCCGGCGCCGGCGTCGAGCACGAGATTCTGCTGGTCGATGACGGAAGCAGGGACGGGACCTGGCTCGCGATCAGTGAGCTCGCGCGGAAGGAGCCGCGGCTCCGCGGCATCAGCTTGTCGCGTAACTTCGGTCATCAGGGCGCGCTCCTCGCCGGGCTGAACCACGCGCGCGGTCGGGCCGTCATCACGATGGACGGCGATCTCCAGCATCCGCCGGACACGCTGCCAGAGCTGCTCGACGCCTGGCGCTCCGGCTACAAGGTCGTGAACACGCGCCGGCTCGACAGCGCCGACACGTCGTCCTTCAAGCGCCTCAGCTCACGCGCGTTCTATTGGCTCTTCTCGCGGCTCACGGGCGTCGCCATGGAGGCGGGGGCGTCCGATTTTCGCTTGATGGATCGCGACGCCGTCGAAGCGCTCGTTCGGCTCGGCGATGCGGATCCGTTCATTCGCGGGCTCGTGAGCTGGCTCGGTTTCAGCACCAAAACCATTCCGTACCAGGCGCGGCGGCGCCATTCCGGCGTGCCGAAGTTCACGCTGCGCAAGATGGTGCGCCTTTCGTCGGGCGCCATGCTCTCCTTCTCCGCGTTTCCGCTGCGGCTCGGCATCGGCATCGGCTTCGTCACGAGCGCCCTCGCGGGGATGGAGCTTTGTTACATCTTCTACACCTACTTGAACGGACACGTTGTGCCAGGTTGGGCCTCCGTCATGACAGTGATGTCCTTGATGTTCGGCGTGCTGTTCGTCTTGCTCGGCATCATCGGTACGTATCTGGCCAAGGTTTACGAGATTCTGAAGAAGCGCCCCCGCTTCGTCGTGGGGGATCGCACGGGCTTTGCAGAGGATCCCTCGGGTCTGCCGAGCTACGATCGCTGACGCGCTTTTCCGAGCATGCTTTCGAGGGAAAAAACCGGGCGTCTCTTCGCCGCGTGCTGCGCGCTGCCGCTGCTTTGGGCTTGTTCCGGCGCACCGAAGAATGAAGAGCCGGCCGCGACGTGGCACGTGCTCGGTTCGGAGCTCGACTCGGCGCTCATCAGCGTGTGGGGCTCGAGCGCCAACGACGTGTGGGCCGTGGGGGCGGACAGGGGCTCGGGGCCCCTCGTCGTGCATTGGGACGGCTCGCGCTTCGAGCACGTCGCCACGGGCACGTCGGGCGACCTTTGGTGGGTATTTGGTTTCGAGGGCGGCCCCGTCTTCGTCGGTGGTGCGGGTGGTGTCATCGCGCGCTATCAGGACGGCGCCTTCGCGGCGCTGCCGACCCCCGGGACCGCGACGGTCTTCGGGTTATGGGGGAGCGCTCCCGACGACATGTGGGCGGTCGGCGGAGCCACGGGCGGCGCGACCGGCGCGTTCGCCTGGCACTTCGACGGTGAGGACTGGGTGGACGCGCCGGGTTTTCCCGCGGATCTGGCAGATCACGGCGCGCTCTGGAAAATATGGGGCAGCGCGCGCGACGACGCCTGGTTGGTGGGGACCGCCGGTGTCGCGTTACACTGGGACGGGGGGAGCTTCGAGAATGTCAACGTCGGTGGCGGAGAATCCTTGTTCACGGTCCACTATGCGGGCGGACGTTACGCGGCCGTGGGCGGCGGTGCGAGCGGGCTCGTATTCGAAAATGACGGCGACGATTGGCAGCGTTCCGACGACGGCTCGCTCCCCGCGCTCACGGGGGTTCACATGACTAGCGCCGAGCACGGCTATGCCGTCGGCCGCTTCGGCTCCTTCGTCGAGCGCGCGAACGGCGACTGGACGGAAAGCACCGGTCCGGACACGAGCGAAAACCTGCACGCCGTATGGGTGGACGAAGACGGCGGCGTCTGGGTCGTCGGTGGGGCCCTCGACGTACAACCACTGACACACGGCGTGCTCGCCTATCGCGGCAACCACGCGCCGAACGGAGTTTTATGATGATGTTCTTGAACGGCTCGTTGCGGGCGGCGGCGCTCGTTGCCTGCAGCGCGCTCACCGCGTGTGGCTCGGACGGAGGCGACGCGAAGGCGCAAGCCGCGTGTCAGGAACAATCCGGTCACGCGTGCGTGTGGCTCGGCACCGGCGCCGACGGTTTCAACGGCGACGGCCACGGTCGCCTCGACACCGAGATTTACTGGTCGATGGACCTGCTCTTCGCGACCGACGGCACGCCGTGGTTCATCGACTGGAACAACTACCTCGTGCGCTGCGTGCTTCCCGACCAAACCGTCAAATCGATGGTCGGCTGGACGGATCCGATTTTCCCCGGCGACGGCACGGGCGACGCGAGCGAGGCGACCGCGCCCGGCGCCGACGGCACGCTCGTGAAATTGAACCACCCGACGGAGCTTCTCGAAGCCGACGACGGCGCCATCCTGCTGATGGCGTGGCATAACCACAAGCTTCGCCGCATCGATCCGGCGACCGACAGAGTCGAGATCCTCGCGGGAGCGGGCGCCGGTTTCGCGGGAGACGGCGGGCCGATGGCGAAGGCGCTCTTCAAGCAGCCGAAGTCGCTCACGAAGGACGCCGGCGGCAACCTGTACATCGGTGATCAGCAGAATTTCCGCGTACGCCGCGTCGACACCAACGGCGTCATCACGACCTTCGCGGGCAACGGCACGCAGGGCTCGACGGGCGACGGCGGGCCCGCGACGGACGCCGAGCTCGACTGGGAGTTCGGCTCGAATCCGGAGCCGTCGGGCGGGCTCGCGGTCGCGGATCAGAAGCTCTACGTCGCGGACACGCTGGCGAACCGCATCCGCGTCATCGATCTAGCGAGCGGTCGCATCGACGCGTTCGCGGGCACCGGTGAGGCCGGCTACTCGGGTGACGGTGGTGCCGCGCTCGATGCGACCTTCGACAAGCCGCGCAAGCTCGTGGTCGGTCCGGACGGGAGCCTTTACGTCGCCGACACCGACAATCACGCGATTCGCGCGATCGATCTCGCCTCCGGCACGGTGCGCACGGTCGTAGGCACGGGTGAGCCGGGTCGTGACGAGGACGGCAAGCTCGCGACGGAGACGCGACTCAATCGGCCCTTCGGGCTGTCGTTCGATCCGGAGGGCAATCTTTACGTCATGGATACGCTCAACAGCCGCATTTTGAAGGTGACGCCGTGAAGCGCGGCGACGCGTTCGGGGCGCTCGCCGTCGTCCTGCTCGTGACGGCGTGTTCGAGCGACGGCCCGTCGAACCAGGCGAGCGGCTGCGATCCGACGCAAGCGGGCACGATCTGCACCATTTCCGGCAACGGTGAGAACGGTTACGACGGTGACGATCCCATCCGCGCGCTCGACGCGAAGATGTCGCTCCCGCAAGACACACGCGTCGGTCCGGACGGCACGCTGTACATCCTGGATTGGAACAACCACCGCGTGCGTTCACTCGGGCCGGACGGCATTCTCCGGCACGTCATCGGCCGTGGTGAGCTCGGCGGCTCGCTCGACGACCCGGCGAACTCCGACTTGAACCACCCGACCGCCCTGCTCTTCGACCAAAACAATCCGAGTCTGCTTCTGGTTGCGGCCTGGCACAACTCGAAGATTCGAACGGTCAACCTCGACACGGGCGAGATCAGCGACGACTGCGGTGACGGGCGGCGCGCCTATCTCGGAGACGAATCGCTCGCGCTCGGCGCGTCGCTGGATTTGCCGACGTCGATCGCGTGGGCTCCGAACGGCAACCTCGTCATCATGGATCAGGCGAATCAGGTACTGCGCAGCGTGGACGAGGCCGGCATCATCCACCGCCTGGCGGGCATGTGCGTCATCGATCAGAGCGCCGCCTGCGAGGACGGCACGGCGCCCGCTCAATGTCCGAACGGCTCCGGCAAGTTCACCTGCGGCAACCTCATGACCGACTGCTCGAACCCGTGCACGCCCAAATACGCCGCGGGCACGGGCGTGCTCGACTTCCGGATGGCCCAACCGTTCGGTCAGTCCGCCGATCCCGGCGGTCGTATCCTGTACGACGCCGACGGCAATCTCCTCTTTGCAGACACGGCGAATCACCTGATCCGGCGCATCACGCCCGGCGGTGCCGTGGAAATCGTCGCAGGCGTCGAGCCCGTCGGCGGCGTCCCGCAGAGCGGCGTCGCGCCGGACGGAACGCCTGCAACGGAAGCGCTGCTCAATCGTCCGACGGATCTGGCGCTCGCCGACGACGGCACGCTCTACTTCTCGGACGTGTACAACCACTGCATCCGAAAGATTGCGACGGACGGAAACGTTTACACGGTCGCGGGCCAGTGCGGCGTGAAGGGCTTCGACGGCGACGGCGGACCGCCCGAAAAGGCGCTCTTGAAGCTGCCCTACGGCATCGAGCTCGCCGGTCAGTCGCTCTACGTCGCGGACACCGGGAACAACCGCATCCGTATCGTCAATCTCGAATGAGCAAGCGCGCCCTCGCGAGCGAACGCCGCGCCGTGACGAGCTCCGTCGCGGTGCTCGGCGCCTGGGTCGTGCTGAGCGGTTGCTCGCACGGAGCCTCCCCGCAGCCGAACGCGTCCGCGCCCGTGTTCCCGGCGGATTACGCCGATTCGTACACGGAGGTGCGCGGTTGCCGCAAGAGCGGCGACCACGAGCTCGACTTCGTCCGCGTGCTCGTGGATCCGAGCGCGCGCGGTCCGTACACGGATCGCACGACTCCATTTCCCGAAGGCGCGGTCGCGCTCAAGGAGCAATACGATGTCTCCGACACCGATTGCTCGGGTCCCATCGCGCAATGGACGGTGATGAAGAAGGACTCGGGCGCGAGCGACCGGCTCGGCTGGGATTGGCAGCGCGTCTCGAGCGATCGCGCCGTGGTCGAGGAAAACACGACGCGTTGCTTCGGCTGTCACGAAAGCTGCTCGGGTCCGCCCGGGGTCGGGTACGATCACACCTGCACGGAGCCGTGAGCGCGCGCGGCGCCCCGCGAGCTCAACGCGAACGCAGCACCCACGCGAGCCCGACGAGGCTCAGCGCGAGAACGACGAGCGCGAGCAGCGCGACGAGGACGTCCGCCGTTCCGACGCTGCGGCGAGCGCGCGTCGAATTTTCGTGCGCTCGCTTCGGCACCTCGACGAGCGGCGCTGCTGCTCCGGCGTCCGGCTGCAGCGTCGCGCCCGCCAGGTCGGGCGCCTCGACGCCCCGTGGCGGGTCGACGCTCTCGTCGGGGCGCATCGGCTCGTCAGCCCCGGTTTCGAGCTCGTGCAACGCGTCGAGAAGCGGGTCGCTCAAGGCGAGAGCGGTCACCCCGATTTCGAGCTTCGAGCCCGGCAGCCACGTCGTGTCCCGGTTCGGCTCGAGCTTCTTGTCGCCGAGCGCCGAGCCGTTTTTCGAGCCGAGATCGCGCACGGAGATGTGCTGGCCGTGGCGCCGGAGCTCGACGTGCCGGCGTGACGCGTCGTTGTCGCTCAGCGTGAGGTCGGCGTTCGGCGCGCGCCCGATCACGTAGGTGCGCTCGACGTCCTTCATCGCGAGCTCGCGGCCGGCATCCGGGCCGTTCTCGATACGGACGCGCGCGCTTACGTCCTCGCCCTGCGCCGAAAGCGCCGCCGCCACCAGGCCGAGCGCGATCTCGCGCGTCGTCGCTTGCGGGTTCGCCGTCGGCACGGCTTGCTCCACGCGCACCTCGAGCCAGATGCGTCCGACGCGGATGAGCTCCTGCTGCCGGAGCACGCGGGGCGCTTGCGCGGAGAGGCGCACGGGGCCCACGAAGGTGCCGTTCGAGCTGCCCTCGTCGATGACGACGTAATCCGTGCCGCGCTGGCGGATCGAGGCGTGGCGGTGGCTGACGCTCGGATCGGGTAGGCGCACCTCACAGCCGTCGCCGCGCCCGATGACGACCCGCGGGGCGTCGAAGGTGATCCGGGCGGACGTCGGGCCTTCGCCCGAGCGGATCACGATGGTGAGGGCCATGGGTCGCAGGAGCTTACGGCGAGCGCGCCTTTCCGGGAAAGTTGGCCCTGGAGCCGTGCGCGGCCTATCGGCGAGGGAGCCATGACCCCATCCCAAGACCGACGCGCCCAGGGCACGAATCGCGTGCCCCTCGAGACCCTGGTCGAGATTTGCGGTAACGAGCCCGGCATCCCCGCGTTCGAGGCGGAGGCGCTCGACGTGAGCGCGAAGGGCATGCACCTGCGGACGGCCTACCTGCCCGACGAAGGCGCGCCGCTCGTCTGCCGTTTCGAGGACCAGGGGCGGGAAATCGTGGTCGAGGGTGTCGTCGCCTGGCGCAAGGAGAGCTCGAAGGGCGGTGACTTCGGCGTCGCTTTTACGGCGCTCGACAGCCGCAGCGTGGATGCGCTGCGCGCGCTCGTGAAGACGAGCGACCCCGAGGCCCCGCACGGCTCCGGCGATGCTCCAAACGGCGCGCGCGTTCGCCTGCACATCGAGGGCCTCGGCTCGCCCATGAAGGCGCGCATCCGCGCCGGCTCGACCCAGAAGCTCCAGGTTGGCTCGAGCCTCGAGTTCCTCAAGGTGGGACGCAAGCTCGAGATCGAGGACATGGACGCGGGCGGACGCCGCGCCGCGCTCATCGACGGAGTCGAGGTCGTCGTCGATCCACGCACCTCCGTACCGCAGCTCGTCGTGGCGCTCCGTTACGAAGGTGCGATCGAAGATACGCCCCAGCCGAGCGTCACCGACCTCGGCGCGGAAGCGGCGCGCCCGCAGTCGCTACGGCTCGCACCCGAAGCCGTCACGGTCGACCGCGCTGAAGCCGAGGACGCGGAGGGGGATCCGGCACCGTCCGGCGACGTGCCCGAAGCGCGCACCGACGACGAGGACGAGGACGACGACTTCGACGCCGCCGTACCGGCTACCACGCGAGCCGCGCGCCGGCTCGGGCATGCCGCCGAAAACGCCGGCAGCGCCGCTCGGGACGCGAGTGCGGCAGCGGCCCGCTGGGGTTCCGATGCATTCGGCAGGTTTTGGAGCGGGGCTTCCACGAAGCTCTCCTCGCTGCGCGCGCAGAAGAACGCGCCGGCCAAGCGTCGCACCACGGCGAAGCCCGCGGAGTCTCCGACCTCGCTCGATCAGAAGCGGCTCCGCCCGCAATCCTCGAACAAGAACGCGGACTCCGCGCCCCCGGTTGCGGTTCCCGCGCGCAAGCCGGGCAAGCGTGCAGCCGTCGTCGTGGCGCTCGCCGTCGTCGCCGCCTCGGCGGGTGCCGTGGCCATGCGTCCGGCGAAGGTCGCGTCGAAGAGCGCGGCTCCGGATGCGACGAGCGCCGTGGTTGCGTCTCGCACGCTCGGGGACGCTCCGAGCGCCGTATCGTCCGTGACCGCGCTCGGGAGCGGCGTGGTTCCGCTGCCGGGTTCCACGAGCGGGGTTCCCGCCGCCATGGCGGGTGAGGCGCTCTCGTCGACTCCGCCGGGCTCGCCCGTTACGGCGAACGTCCCGCTCTTCGGTCCGACGCCGCTCGCGACGATGGAGCCGGCCCCACTCGGTCCTCCGCCGACGGCTGAAGCGAAGGGCGTCGAACAATCCGAGCTCACTGCGGCCAAGGCAGTCGCACCGCCCATTGACGGCGACGAAGAGTTCCCCGATCCGATCGAGCGCGTTGACTCGAGCAGACACGGAGCCGATGCGAAGGCCGCCGACGGCAAGGACGTGCGGCCCGAAGACGTGCCCGCATGGGGCAAGGGTAAGATGCACACGCCGATCGTGTACCGGCTGCGCCTGGACGGCGCCGGCTCGGCTCTCCAAGGCGTGTCCGACGCGACGGGTTTCACCGTGCTCGTCCCCGGCCGCAAGCTCATGGAACACGGCGACGCCATCACCAAGCGTGACCCGCGCGTCGGTCGCGCGCGCACGACGAACACGCCGGGCGGCGCGCAGCTCCGTATCACCTTTCATGACAGCTTGCCGGCATATCGCGTCCGCCTACGTCGCGACTACATCGAGGTGCTCATCAGCGCCCCCGAAGAGACGCCCGCGAAGAAAGACGTCAAGGACGTGAAGAGCGCCAGCAAGCCCGTCGTGAAGCCCGAGCTCGCGTCGAAGTCGATTCCGGCCAAGCACTGAGGTGCCCGGCGTCCGTCACCCGGCAATTTTGTTGGAGTTTGGGCGCAACCGCTAGCGTGGTGTGAGCGCCACGTGAGGCAAAGGCCGGCCCGCGGCGAGCTCGGCGAGCACGTCGATGACGAGCTCACGCTCGGCCGCTTGGACGCGCCCCGCCAATGTCTCGAACGTATCGTCCGGCGCAACGCTGACGCGGCATTGGCGGACGACGGGACCCGTGTCGTACTCGTCGGTGACGAGGTGCACCGTCGCGCCGGACTCACGCTCGCCCGCCGCGAGCACCGCGCGGTGCACGCGTTCACCGTACATGCCGTGGCCGCCGAACTTCGGCAAGAGCGCCGGGTGCGTGTTCAAGATCCGGCCCGCGAACGCACGCAGCGTTTGGGCGCCGAGCTTTTTCATGTAACCGGCGAGGAGCACGAGGTCCGCGTCGGCGCTCCGCAGCGCTTGGGTGATGGCTTCGTCGAGCGCGGCCTCGCTTCCCTCGGTTTTGCTCGAAAGGTGGCGGCGCGGCACGCCCGCGGCGTCGGCGCGGCGTAGCGCGCCCGAGCCGGAATTGTTGGAAATCACCACGCCGACGCGCGCTTCGAGACGCCCGCTCCGGCACGCGTCGAGCACCGCCTGCAACGTCGTGCCTTCGCCGGACGCGAGTACTCCGAGGTTCAGCATGCCGAGCTATCCCTATCGCGGAGAAGCGCGAGTGAGAAGCCGTCGCCGCACTGCACTCGGCTTTCGAGGGCGAGTGCGCGCAGCGCCGCGGTTCCGAGTGCGGAGTGGCTAGGCGCCGCGGCCGAGGCGGCCGAGCCGCATGCTGACGGAGCCCAGGTCGATGCGATGCGTGCCGCTCGTCTTCGGGGCGAGCGCGGGTTCCGGCTTCGACGTTGCAGGGCGCTCTGCGTCCGGGTTGCCGAGGCGCTCCGTGATCGCGCGGAACGCGTGGAGGAAGGCCTGGTCGTCTTGGCCGGCTCGGATGACCCCGAGGACGCCTTGCATGTCGACCGCTTGGCGCAGATAGCCGCGCAGGATTCGCGTATGCACGACGACCGCCGGTCCCTCGCCCACGCGCCCGATGCCGAGGAGCCGCGAGAGCTCGTCGCCGCGCAGGCCGGGCATGAGCACGTCGACGAGCACGATGTCGGGCCGCAGCCGAGCGGTGCGCTGCGAGAGCCCGCTTGCGCTCTTGGCGACGCTCACGTCGTAGCCGTCTTCCATCAGGCGCCGCGCGGTTTGCTCACGGATGAGGTCGTCGTGATCGACGACGAGCACGTGCAGGGGCGGCTTGAGGTGAGGCGTTGCGTTCGACACTCGACGGGTCCGTTCCTCTCGACGGCCGTCCGGCGGACGTCTTTAGCCCTGGCATCTTCTTCGCATAAATCGTCTCGCGCTGAGACGATTGGGACGAACCGACTCGTCGTGCGCCCCCGCGCGGCGAATTCGCGGCGGATAGCGTGCGGATCGTTACGTCGGTCCGGACGAGGAGTGGACGACTCCCTGAACGGGGGACCACTCGCATCGATCGTGAACGCCTGCGAGCTCAGTCGAGCCCGTGGTCCATGTTCATCGCTCTGCGCACCTGGCGTAACGTGACGACGCCCTCGGCGCGCGCGCGTTCGACGCCCTTTTTCAGCACGCTCGACACGTAAGCGGGCTCCCCGGCGTAGCGCGCGCGGCGCTCACGGAGCGGTGCGAGGTAAGCGTTCAGCGCTTCGGTGAGCGTCGCCTTCAACTTGCCGCCGCCGCCGTCGCCGATGCGTGCCGCGACCGCTTCCGGCGTTTCTCCACTACAAATCCCGATCAGGCGCAGGAGATTCGCGACCTCGGGACGATGCTGCGGGTCGTAGGCAATGTTGCGATCGGCGTCCGTTTTGGCGCCCTTGATCGCCTTCGCCGTTTCGTCCGCGCTCATCTTGAGCATGATGGTGTTACCGCGGCTCTTGCTCATCTTCTGCCCGTCGGTGCCGAGCACGACGGGGAGCTCGCTGAGGAGCGCGTCCGGCACCGGAAACACCGGCTCTTTCGGCGCAAAGCGCTCGTTGAAGCGGCGCGCGATCTTGCGCGTGAGCTCGAGGTGCGGGAGCTGATCGCGTCCGACCGGCACCACGTTGCCCTTGCAGAAGAGAATGTCCGCCGCCTGATGAATCGGGTACGTGTACATGAGCGCGTTCACCTGCCGCAGGCCGGCCGCGCGGATCTCCTCCTTCACCGTCGGGTTGCGGTCGAGCTCGGCCGTCGTCACGAGCGACATGAAGGGCAAGAGCAGCTGGTTCAGCTCGGGGATATGGCTGTGGCTGAAAAAGAAGGTTCGCCCGTTCTCCGGATCGAGCCCGGACGCGAGGTAGTCGAGAATCACCTCGCGTACGTTGGCGCCCACGGCCTCCGCGGTGTCGCGATCCGTCAGCACCTGGTAGTCGGCGATGACGATGAACGTGGTCGCGCCGAGCTCCTGGATGCGCACGCGATTGGCCACGGTGCCGAAAAGGTGTCCGATGTGCAGCGGCCCCGTCGGTCGCTCCCCCGTGAGCACGCGATACTTCCCGGGATTCTTCGGCAAGTCCTGCCAGACGGCCTGACTGCGCTTCGCTGATTCCTTGAACGTGGCCGATTCGAACTCCACGTCCTCCGCGTCCGCCTCGAACTTCGCTTCCATATTAGGGGCTCTCTCCAGGGGCGGGCAGCATACTCGCTCGCGCCCCGCAGCGTCCCGTCGGCGATCAGTTGCAGGTGAGCTTGGCGCAGTCGTACTCGTCCTCGGCGCCGGCGCAGTCGTCGAAGCCGTTGCACTGCCGGCTCATGTCGATGGTGGTGCCGTCGTCGCAGGTGAACATGGGTCCCGGGGGGCAGCCGTCTTCGTCGTCGCCGTCCGGGCACTGCGGCAGGTGATCGCACTGCCAGCTCTCGGGGATCTGGGAGCCGTCGGCGCAGGTAAAATAACCCTGGGTGCAGTCCTCGTCGTCGCCGTTCGGACAGTCGGGTGTGCCGTCGCAGGCTTGCGTGAGCAGGATGTGCGAGCCGTCGTCGCACTCGAACTGCTCCTGCTGCATATGGCACTCGTTGATGCAGCCTGCGTACCCGTTGAAGGCGCTGTTACAATAGGAGACCTTGATTTGGGCGCAGGTAGCCTTTTCCATGCAATCCCAAACACACGGCAGGCGCGGGTCCGTGTCTTCGCAGCCCGCAACTCGGGTGCCGCCGATGACCGCGCAATCGACGAGCCGCTGAATGTAGTTCGCGCAGGTGGCCGGCTCTTGGCTCGTCCCGTTCGCGGCGTCATTCGGGTGATCGCATTCGCCCGAGGAGCAGGCCGCCACGACCGTCACGCACGTCCCTGCGATCACGAAAGCCCAGATCTTGCGCATGGAGCGTCCTTCGCTGGCGGCCGTCGCCGCGGAGACAACCGGCATTCCACGCTAGCTGAACGGCCGCGCTTCCGCACTCCTCGTCTTTCGCCGAAAAATGCGCCGTCAGTGCTAGCGTGGCGAGCATGACGCTCAAGGTGATCGGCACTGGCTTCGGTCGCACCGGTACGGACTCGATGCGCGAAGCGTTGAACATGCTCGGCTTCGGCCCGTGTCACCACATGCTCGAGGTCAACGGCAACGAAGAGCAGAAGCGCCTGTGGCGCGCGCTCGCTCGCGGCGAGAACCCCGGCTGGGACGTGCTGTTCGCCGGCTATAACTCGTGCCTCGATTGGCCCTCGGCCCACTATTGGCGCGAGCTCGTCCGCGAGTACCCGGCTGCCAAGGTGCTCTTGACCTACAGGTCGCCCGAGAGCTGGTGGGCGAGCTTCGAAAAGACGATTCTCGCGGGCATGGCTCAGAGTACCGACCAAGCGTCGCTCGGCCTCGCGCTGGTCCGCGATCAAGTGTTCAGTGGCAAGCCCGAGGACAAGGCGCTCGCCATCGCGCGCTACGTCGCCAACGTCGACGCCGTGCGTGCCACGGTCCCGAAAGAGCGCTTGCTCGTGCACAACCTCGGCGACGGCTGGGAGCCGCTCTGTGCGCATTTGGGCGTGCCCGTGCCCGCCGAGCCCTATCCCAATCGCAACGCCGCGGCGGATTTCAAACGAGCGATTCTCGACAAGCCGCCGACGGCGCCGTGACGCGGCTCCCTGCTCGTCAGACGCCCGTGGCGCGCTCCCCGCGTCCCTTGCGTGTCACGCGCGGTAACGCCGTGTTCGGACTGATCTCGATATCGACGTCGCGTTCGCCGCGCTCGAGCCGCTGCGCGCCCGCGTAGGCGATCATCGCCGCGTTGTCGGTGCAGGCGCGAAACGGCGGGACGACCAGGCGAATGCCCGCCGCGGTCGCGGCCGTGAGCGCGCGCTCCCGCAGTTCGCGATTGGCGGCGACGCCCCCGGCGAGCACCAGCGTCTTCGCCCCTTCGTTCGTCGCCGCCGTGACGGCCTTGCCGACCAGCGTGTCGACCACGCGGCGCTGGAAGGCGGCGCAGAGGTCGCGCAGCGTGGTGTCGTTGCCGGGCCGCCCGTTCTTCTCGACCCAGCGCATGACGTCCGTCTTCAGCCCCGAAAAGCTGAATTCGAGCGAGCCGCGCCGGCGCATGGGCCAGATCAGATCGATCGCCTCGGGGTTGCCTTCCTTGGCGAGGCGATCGACGACGGGTCCTCCCGGGTAGCCGAGGCCGAGGAGCTTCGCGACCTTGTCGAAGGCTTCACCCGCGGCGTCGTCGCGCGTGGCGCCGAGCTCGCGGATGGAGGCGACGCTCGCTGCGTCCACGCGATAGAGCGCGGTGTGTCCGCCCGAAGCCAGCAGCGCGACGAACGGATACGCCGGAGGCGCCGGGCTTTCGAGCTTCGCAAAGCGCAAAAACGGCGAGAGAAGGTGACCCACCAAGTGGTCGACGCCCACGAGCGGCTTTTGCAACGCCCAGGCGAGCCCGCGCGCGGCCTGTACGCCGACGAGAAGCGCACCGGACAGTCCGGGCCGGCAGGTGACGGCGATGCCGTCGATGTCGCGCAATTCCATCCCGGCGCGCGCCGCCGCTTCGACCAGGACGGGCTGCGCGTTGCGGAGGTGGTCGCGCGAGGCGAGCTCGGGGACGACTCCGCCGTAAGGCGCGTGGAGCTTGACCTGGCTTTGGACCACGTCGCTCAGGACTTCGCCGTCGGAGCGCACGACCGCGGCTCCGGTTTCGTCACAAGAGGTTTCGATGCCGAGGACGATCACGTCTGCACTTTGGTTCGGGGAAAACGGTGCTGGCGCCGACGAGCGCCGAAAAGGTGGCTACATTAGCGAAACTTTCCGAATGCGCAGGCGCGAGCTCCTCCAAATCGCCGCGACCGCGGCGTTGGCCGGCCCAGAAGCGTGCGCAAGGATCGAGGTGCAGCGCATGTCAGAGCCGAAAACGGCCGAAAAGATGCCGGTTCTCTTTCTGGCGCACGGCGCGCCCATCCTGATGGATGACGCGGACTGGGTGGCCGAGCTCGGCGCCCTGGCGGCGGGCCTCCCCAAGCCGAAGGCCGTCCTGATGCTTTCCGCGCATTGGGAGAAGCGACCCGCGACGTTCGGCGCGACGCGACCCGTGCCGCTTTATTACGACTTTTACGGCTTTCCCGAGCACTACTATCAGGTGACGTATCCCGCGCCCGGCGCGCCCGAGCTCGCCGCGCGTATCCGCAGCCTGCTCGCTTTCCGCGCGCTGCCCGTGGCGGACTCGGAGCGAGGGCTTGATCACGGCGCCTACGTGCCGCTCCTCTGCATGTATCCGCAAGCGGACGTCCCGGTGCTGCAGCTCTCGTTGCCGAGCCTCGACCCCAAGGAGCTTTTCGCGTTCGGCCAGGCGCTCGCGCCGCTGCGGCAAGAGGGCGTGCTCATCATCGGCAGCGGCTTTCTGACGCATAATATGCGCTTCGCGTTTCGGCCCGGTACGCCCGCCTGGGCCACCGAGTTCGACACGTGGGTAGCCGACGTGCTCGCCCGGCGTGATCACGACGCGCTGCTCGACTTTTTGGAACGAGGCCCCGCGGCACGGACCGCACTGCCCACCACGGAACACTTCGTTCCGGTCATCGTCGCGGCGGGCGCGGCGCCCGCCAGTGCCGACGCCGTCACGTTTCCGATCACTGGTTTTTGGGGCGCAGCCGGCGGCGCCTTCACGCGCCGTTCCGTTCGGTTCGGGTGAGGCCCGTCGAGTAGCGGTGCCTCGGCGGAAAATTATTTTGCAAACGAGTGCGTTCAATACCGGGGGAGACCGGGCATTATTAAGCGCATGGCCTCTTGGTGGAATGGGCTCGTTCTTACAGGATTGTTGATCGCAGGTTTCGTCGGCTGCTCGGGAAAGAGCGGCCAGGACGGCAACGACAATCCCGGCGGCCAGGGAGGCTCGAGCGGCGCCGGACATGGGGGTTCGGCAGGAGCGGCGGGAGCCGGCAGGAAAGGTGGGACGGGCGGGGGCGGAGGCACCGGCGCGATGACCTCTTCGGAGGGTGGCGCCGCAGGGACGGAGGAGGGTGGAGGACGTGGGGGGTCCGGCTTCGGCGTCGGTGGAACCGTCACGGCCGGTAACGGTGGTTCGTTCGCGGGCACGGCCGGTCTCGGCGGCACGGCGGGAGCTCCACTCGGCGGCACGGGGGGCGGCGGCACGGCGGGCACCGGCGCGGGCGTGCCGGACGGTTGGTTCTGCGCCGTCACGGCCTACGCTGACGGCAAGTGCGACTGTGGTTGTGGGGCGCGGGACTCGGACTGCAAGAAGACGGACATCGACCATTGCGAGCGCTGCAACGCGAGCGGCAGCTGCGCGGGCACGAACGCGCAGTGCCCCGCCCGCATCAACGCGATGGACACGACGAAGTGCATCCCATCGCCGCCCGGTTGGTCCTGCGCGAACTCGCTCTACTCCGACGGCAAGACCTGCAACTGCGGCTGCGGCGCGCCGGATCCCGATTGCAAGGACGCGACCGGAGACAGCTGCGACTCCTGCAACGACAGCGGCGCGTGCTCGCACGCCCAATGCCCGTCGTCGATCGATCCCGACGACAACTCGGCCTGTTACGTCCCGCCCGAGTGGACTTGTGGGAACTTCAGCTACGGCGACGAGCTCTGCGATTGCGGCTGCGGGGTACCGGACCCGAAGTGCGCCAACGAGACCGACGCGGCCTGCGACTACTGCTCGTCGTCGAGCTGCACCGCTGGCTACGGCTGCCAGGACCGGATCGACCCGACCGATAACACCAAGTGCAAGACGCCGCCCCCGCAATGGCGGTGCACGGCGCGCCTCTACAACGACAAGTCGCATTGTGATTGCGGCTGCGGCGCGCCGGACCCTGATTGCGCGTCGCTCGACGTCGCGGACTGCGACACTTGCAATGCGACGGGGTCTTGCTCCGGGTTGGAGTGTCCAGGCCTCGTCAACCCCGACGACAACTGGTCGTGTGTCCGCCCGGATCAGGTACCGGACGGTTGGACCTGTCCGGAATACGCCTATGGCGACGGCTACAATTGCGACTGCGGCTGCGGCGTGATGGACGCCGATTGTCACGGCACCGAGCTCGACGCCTGCACCACGTGCTCGAATTGCTCGACGGCGCAAGACTGCCAGAACACCGTGCTCGCCACCGACATCACGCAGTGTCGGCCCGCGCCCGACGGGTGGACTTGCGCCCGGGCGCAGTATCACGACGGCTACAGCTGTGATTGCGGTTGCGGCATCCTCGATCCCGATTGCTCGAGCGACAAACCCTCCGTTTGCAGCAGCTGCCCCTTGGAGGGCTGCACCGTGGGCAAGTGCAGTCACCTTTCGGCGAACGACAACACGACTTGCTCCGTGGTCGTGCCCTCCACGTGGACGTGCAATCGCGCCTACTACGCGGACGGCACCTGCGACTGCGGTTGCGGCACTTTCGACGACCATGATTGCGCCTCGCAGAACCTCGAGGACTGCCAGATCTGTGACGACGACGGGAGTTGCTCGAGCGTGACCTGCAAGGCGACCAACAGCCTCATCGACCCGACCGACAACTCGACCTGCGTCTCGAACTGACGCGCGCGGCGCGGGGGCTTTTAGAAGCCGCAGCCGCTCGCGCGGCGCTGCAAGTAGAAGAGCGCAAAGCCGGGGCTCTTCGCCGGATCCTCCGGTGCGTCCGCCGGTTGCTCGGGTCCGGGCTTCAAGAGCCGCACCTCGACGTCACCGTTCGTGAGCAGCGAGACGACGGCGAGCATGGTGCCCTGGCACACCGAGTCGATCCACGCGAAGAAGGTGTGCTCGTGGCCCGGGCCGAGGTCGGCTTGGGAGAGCGCGTCGTGCAGCATCTTCGGGATCGCGCGGAGCGGGGCGCCGTCGAAGAGGGGGGCGGGGCTGCAGAACCCGGTCGCGCCGTCGTTCGACGTGAGCGAGCCCGGGCGGGTCGTGAGCGACGAGGTGTCGAGCGTGAGGGAGAGCTCGAGGCTCGGCGGAGCACCGCTACGGATGAACCCGTCGTGGAACGTGTTGCCGCCGACGATTGCGCCGCAGTACGCGGCCGTCCCCTCCGTATCGAAGCGGGCGAGGCTCCGGCAGCCGCCGAGTGCCGCCGCCGCCACGAACGCGAGTGCGACGGACGCGCCGAACGCGCGCGACTTCAGCGCGATCCACCGAGCAGCTGCCACGCGTCGTTTCTAACACGCGGCTCCGGGTCCGTCTTCTGCGCGCGTTCGAGCACGGGACGCGCGGCCGCGGGATTCACGCTGAATAGCGCGTGGAGCGCGGCCTGGCGCACGAGCGCATAGCCGTCCGTCGTCGCCGCGCGCGTGAGCTCGGCGCTGCCGTTCATGCTGCCGGGTGCGCGGGCGAGCGCCTCGGCCGCCGCGACGCGGAGCGCCCAATCCTGCTCGCTCGCGAGCCGCGCGGCGACGGCGCTCGCGACGGCCGGATCCGTGGTCGGCGCCGCAGCGAGGGCCGCACGCCGCACGGCGGGATCGGCGTCCGCGAGCGCGGTGACGATGGCGTCACGCGCGAGCGGATCGCGACGGCTGCCGAGGAACGCGAGCGCACTCGCGCGAATCGGCGCGTACGGATGCCGGGTGAGCGCGGCGAGCATCGGCACGAGGTGCGCGCCCATGTCGTCGACGGCGTGTCGCGCGCGCGCGAGCTCGTTGCCGCTGAGCCCGCTCGCAAGCGCCGGCACCGGCGTGGCGTCCGGTTCGAGCCCGAGCGCCTCGACCACGGCGCTCGCGCGCTCGGGAGAGCTGCGAGCGGCACTTTCACTCGCGCGAGTGAGCGCCGGAGCCAGCCGCTCGAGCGCGACGACGCGCTCGCTGCTCGTGTAGGGTCCGGGACGCCAGGCCTCGAGCAGCTCCCGCACGTCGACGCGCTCCTCCGGCGCGGGCAGGGGATCGGCAGGTGAACGAAACGCGCCGGTCGTCCACGCGACCGCTGCCGCGGCTCCGACCTCGCGCAGGGCAGGATCCGGATCGACGAGAGCCTCCGCGAACGCAGCGGCCGCGTCCGGCGCCTTGAGCTCCGCGAGCGCGAGGAGCGCGCTTCCGCGCAGCTCCGGGCTCGAAGTGCGTGCGAGCGCCGAGATCGCTTCGATTTCCGCGCGTGCGCCGAGCAGTCCGAGCGCCCGCGCGGCGGCCGCCCGCGCGAGATTGCCCGCGTCCGCCGAGCCGAGCAGGCGCGCGAGCTCCGGCGTCGCGCTCGTGTCGTGCAGCAAGCCGAGCCCGAGGGCTCCGAGCGCTCGGAGCGAGGGCGCTTCGGAAGCGAGTAGGCGCACGAGCAGCGGCCGCGCCTTCGGCGAGCCCATCCGCGCGACGGCCCACGCCGCGGCGACCGCGACCGGATCCGAATCGTCGGTCGGCGCGCGGCCGTCGGCGAAGAGCGTGCTCTCGAGCTTCGGCAAGAGTGCCGGGTCGCGCAGCGTGCCCGCGGCGATCATGGCCCGCGTGCGCAGGCCGAGCTCCGCGTTACCCCTCGCGTACGCGACGAGCGACGGCCCCGCGCTCTTGCTCGCCACGTGTGAGAGCAGCGTGATGGCGACCCGTTGCTGGCTCGCGCTATCGTCCGCGAGCGCGTCGAGCAGAGGCTTCACCGCGCGCTCGCCGAGCTTCGCGAGGGCCCGCCGCGCCTCGTCCACCTCGGCGGGCGTGCCGGTGCGCACGCGATGGACGAGCGGGTAGGCAAGCGCGTCGTAAATCTCGACGAGCAGTCGCCGGAAGAGCGGCCGCTCGGGGTTCGCCAACGCGAGCGGCAGGATCTCGTGTTCGAGCGACTCGAGGGTGCCGCGGCCGAGGTTCAGCTGCATGCTGAGCCGCGCCGCACGCGAGACGAGCTCCTCGTCGGGGCAGGCGCGCACGACGCGGCGAAGCAGAAGATCCGCCTGCTCGAGCTGTCCCTTTTCGAGCAGGAGCTCGGCGAGCTCGAGATGCACGGGAAAGGCACGATCGTTTTTTTGGATGGCTTGCCTGAGCTCACCGATGGCGCGATCGGTCTCCTGGCGCCGCCGATACATGCGGCCGAGCTTCGCGTGGCCTTCGGCGTCGTCGGGCGCGAGCTCCACCGCGCGGGCCGCGTACCTCACGGCGTCGTCGTCCTGATAGAGCTCGGCGGCGTACTCGGCCATGCGCTGGTAGTGGTCGCGCGCGTGCTTCGGATCGAGCGTCACGAGGCGCTCGAGCACGCCGATCGCCTCCTTCAACTTGTGCTCCTGCACGAGCACGGCTTCGAGCCGTCCGAGCGCCGCGGCGTCGGCCGGGGCGAGCTCGGTCACGCGCGCGAGCGTGCGCTCCGCCGCCGCGAAATTCCGCGCGCGGAGCTCGGCCTCGGCGAGCAGGCGCCCGGCGTCCAGATCCGGCGGCGTCGCCGCGAAGCGCTTGGCCAGTCCGTTCATGCGCTGCGCGCTCTGGCCGCGCAGGCTCCACAGCGTCACGACGTGTTGCCGCGCCTCGCGCGCGAGATCGGACGTGAGCTTGTCGCCGCGCAAAATCTGCTCCCAACGCGCGAGCGCCTCGTCGAGGTAGATCCGCCGTGCGTCGCTCGAGCTCTGCGTGCTCGCTGCGCGCTCGAGTCCCAGCGCGTAGGCTTTCGAGGCTCGCGTCCCGTTCGGTTCGAGCTTCGCCGCTTCGGCCAGGGCTTCGAGCCCGTCCTTGACGAGGTCGTGATCGAGCAGCACGTCGCCTTCGGCGAGTAACCCCTGCACGCGATCCGGAACGAGCGCCTTGATGCGCTGCCAGGTCGCGAGCGCGCGCGTCTTGTCACCGGCCGCCCAATAGCGCGCGCCGAGCTCGACCAGGTGCTCCGGATCGCGCCCGCCCGCTGCTGCGAGCCGCTCGAGCAGCGCGAGGCTCCGTTCCTTTTCGCCGACGCGCTCGTAAAATTCGACGAGCGCCGCGAGCGTGTCCTCGTCGCTACCCGCGCGCGCTTCGAGCCGCTTCAGCTCCTCGAGGGCGCGCGGTCGGTCGCCACGCTCGAGCAGCGCGTTCACGAGCCGAAACACGTATTCGGGATTGCGTGGCGCCGCGCTGACGAGCGCCTCGTACTCGTGCACGGCCTGGTCGAGTTGCCCCGCCGCCTCGAGCAAGCTCACGACTTTGAGTCTCGTCGCGACGTCGGTCGGCTCGCGCGCCAGCGCCTGCCGGTACGTGAGGAGAGCCTTTTCGATGTGACCGCTCTCTTCGTAGAGCGAGGCCAAAAGCCGGAGCTCGTCCGCGTCGCGCGCCCCGCGCTTCTCGAGGCGGGTCACGAGCTCCGGCAGCCGATCGTCCGCGCGGTACGCGTCGGCGATCGCCTGGTAGACTTCGCGCCTGACGCCCGCCGCCGCGCCGGAAGCCGCGAGCGCCTGCTCGAGCGTCGCAATGGCGTCTTTCTTGTGACCGGCGCGCGCCTCGGCCGCTCCGAGGTCGCGCAACGCCGGCGCGAGCACGCGGTTGTCGCCCGCCGCGGCTTTGACCACGGCCTTGAGCTCGTCGATGGCGCGTTCGTTCTCGCCGCGGGAAAGCAATTCACGCCCGAGCTCCGCGCGCACGAAGAACGAGCCCTTGGCGTGCTGCTCGAGCTCGCGCTGAAACTTCGTCGCGGCGTCGAAATCCCGCTGTTCGAGCGCCAGCGTGCGGAGCGAGCGGAGCGTGGACTCGCGTTCGGCCGCATCGGTCGTCCGTGCGAGCGCTCGTTCGAAGTGAGCACGCGCGCTCGCGCCGTCACCCCGCTGTTCGTAAAGACGTGCCAAGGCGAGCTCGGCGGCGGAGTTCTTCGGCTGCTCGGCGGAAGCCCGCTCGTAGTGCTCGAGCGCGCGCTCGGGGTGACCCTCGAGCCGCTCGACGCCCGCGAGCCCGAGTAACGCCGCGTAGCGCTCGTTCCCTTGCGCGGCGGCGCGCCGTTCGAGCTCGGCGACGAGCGCGTCCACGTTGCCGTCCCGCTGGCGATAAAGCTCGACGAGCCGCTGAATCGGAAATTCGGAGCCCGGCTGCGCCATGGCGGCGCCGAGGTAGCGTAGGATGAGCGCTTCACGGTCGCCTTCGCGCCTGTCGGGTTCGCTCCCGGAGCCCGACGGCGCGCCGCTCGCTGGCGCTGGCAACGCCGTGCTCGCGGCGGGGCGGCCGCTCGGCGTCGGCGTGGCGCGAGGTGCGCGTTGGGTTACGCCGGGTCGCGGGGTGCTGCTCGATTTCGGCGCGGCGCCGGGCGCGTGCGGCTTCTTCGTGCGGCCCTGCGGATTGAACTGCGCCTCGGCGGCGCTCGTGTGCAGCGCGCTCGCCAGCGCGACGGCAGCCGTCAGCGTCCGCAAACGCATTTTCAGAGAGTAGCGGGTCTGCGCGTCCGGTCTAGGCGACGGGCAAATCCGCCGGCAGGAACTAAAATCCGCTCACGCCGAGGCCCTGACACGGAACCTGGCAAGTAGCGGCCAGGCACGTCGCCGCTTCGAGCGCGGTGAACGCGACGTTCGTGTCACCGTTGAAGCAGTCGACCCAACACGTTAGGGCCTGCGAGCTCTGAAGTCCCGTGCACGACGTGGCGCCGCACAGGATGCCGCTGATGCACGCCGAATCACTGAAGCACTGCGAGGCTTGCGGACAGGACGTGCTCACGCACTCGAAGCAGGCCCCCGGGGACGCGCCCGCGAAGCCGCCCTCGCCGATGCCCGCCGTGCCGGCGACGCCGCCCACTCCCCCGGCGCCGCCCCTGCCACCGGTACCGCCTTTACCGCCCGCTCCGCCGCGAGCTCCGAGTGACCCACCGACTCCGCTCGACCCGGCGACACCGCCGGTACCGCCGAAACTCGTTCCGGCGATTCCGCCTCCGACTCCGCCTAAGCCACTCGAGCCCCCGACTCCGCCGAAGCCCCCGTCCACGCTGCCTCCGCCAACGGCGCCGGCACCGCCGACTCCTCCGCCCTTGCCACCGTTACCGCCACTCGCACCGGTCCCGCCCTTGCCGCTTGTTCCACCCTTGCCGCCCGAGCCGGCAACGCCCGCCTCGAAGAACTCGGACCGGCCCCCGCACGCCGCAGCGAGCGTCAGCAAAGCCGCGACCACCAAAGCCCTACGCATCGCCTCATTCGTAGCATTGAAGGGTCAAAGCGTCCCGTCCCCGTTCGCCCGCGGGTCGGCTTTGATGTAGAGGAGGCACATCATGAGTGGTCCGTCGGAGGCCGGCTCACCCCAGCCGGAAAGCGGGGTCCCGGGCGACCCGTCGGCAAACCCCTCGGACGCCCCGCCGGACGAAGCGACAACGAACGACGCCGGCAGTGACGGACCCGCGGACGGCGCTCGAATCGCAGAAGCACCTGCCGCCGAGACCGAAGCGCCCGCGCCCGTCGTGAACGCGCCCGCGCCCGTCGTGAATGCGACCGCACCCGCCAAGAAGCGCCCCCTCGGCGCCGTGGAGAAAGCGGCCCGCGAGCTCGCGCTCGTGCAGACAGCGCGCGTCGTGGCCCTCGCGAGCCTGCTCGGCGGTGCGATCGCGCTCTGGACGCAGCTCGCGTTCCACTCGCCCTGGCTCGACACGTTCCTGCTCGACAACGAGCTCGACGACCCGGCGCGGCGCATGTCGATTCTCGTCGTCATCGTGCTCGCGATCGCAGGCGGCGCGGTCGTATCGTTCGTTGCGACTCAATGGTGGCGGCACCGCGGGCGTCCCTTGGCCGAGCTCGAACAATGGGCTTGGTTTCTCTCTCCGCTCCTGATGCTGCCGCTCGGCCCCGTGCTATTCCGGCCGAAGGTGTGGATGGGGCGGCACGACACGCTGCTGACGAGCCTCGTGCTCATCCTGCTCGTCTTCGAGCAACTCGCGTTTCGTTGCCTCACGAACGTGCCGCCCGCGGCGCGCGCCTGGTGGGTCGACGCGGTCGCTCAGGTCCCGGCCCGCGTCCGCAAGCACGGTCCGCTCGCGGTGGTGCTCGCGGCCGCCGCGTTCTTCTCCGCGTTCTTCATTTTTTACACGCTGCGCTGGCACTACAAGCTTCGAACCGGCAACTACGATCTCTCGATCAACAACAACCTCATGTTCGGCGGCCTGCACGGCCGCTTCCTACAGAGCCCGCTCGTTTTCCCGAAAGAGCCGGCCAAGTACCTCGCGAACCACGTCAAGCTCGGCGCGTATCTCTTCTTGCCGATCTACGCGCTCGCGCCGCGCGCGGAGACGCTCTTCGTCATCCAGTCGATTTTCATCGGCTTCGGCTCCGTTCCGCTGTTCTTGTTCGCGCGGCGCCACGTCTCGGAGTGGATGGCCGCCATCGTCTGTCTCGCCTACCTCTCCTACTACCCGCTCCACGGCGCGAGCTTCTCGGAGTTTCAGGCCGTGCCCGTCGCGGCCTTCTTCATCTTCGTGGTCATCTGGGCGGCCGACGCCCGCCGGTATCGCTGGCTCGCCGGCGCGCTCGTCGCGGCGTTGCTCATGCGCGAAGACGTGTCCGTGGGGCTCGCCGTGCTCGGCGTGTTCCTCCTCTTGTCCGGCTACCGGCCCAAGGTCGGCCTGGTCATCGCGCTCGTCTCGACCGCTTACTTCCTCCTGCTGCGCTTCTACGTGATGGACGCCGCCGGCAGCTGGTGGTTTCCGAACATGTACAAGGAGCTCTGGGCGGACGGAGAGAAGGGCTTTCGCAGCGTCATCAAGACGATGCTGACGAACCCGATGTTCACGTTCTCGAAGCTCATCGTCGAGAAGAAGCTCTACTACCTGCTGCACTTGCTCACGCCGCTCGCGTTCCTTCCGGTGCGGCGCTGGTACCTGTGGGCGGCGTTTCTGCCCGGCGCGTTCCTCACGCTGCTCGTCACGAACTACGATCCACCCATCACGTACTCGTTCCACTACGTGATGCATTGGGCGCCGTATCTCTTCGTCGCGAGCGTGGTCGCGCTCGAAGCGCTCAGGAACGGCCCTATTTTCGGGCCCGAGCGCTATCGCTCCGCCGCGGCGGCCATGGTCGCGGGTTCGCTCGTGCTGAGTTACAACTACGGCGCGTTCGCGCGGCGTGAGGGCAGCTTCAAGGCGGGCTTCTCGAGGATCGAATTCTCGTTCACCGAGGACGAGTGGAATCGCTATCAGGAACTGCTCGAGATCACGTCGATGATCCCGAAAGACGCGAGCGTCGCCGCCACGGAGAAGTGCGGGCCGCATCTCTCTTCGCGCCTCGACATGTTCACGATGCGCCAGGGCCCGCAGACGGCCGATTGGATCGTGGCGTCGAGCCGCGAGCTCAAGCTCTCGAAGACGCGCCCCACGTTGAAGGAAGCGCTCGTGAGCGGGACCTTCGGCGTGGTCAAGCGCCTGGACGATTTTGCCGTCATGAAGCGCGGCTACTCGACTGCCGAAAACCAAGCGCTCATCGACGACTGGGAGCTCTGAAATCCCGATGAACGCGCCTCCTCCGGCGCCCCGCGACGGCGCGCCGCGTTCGCCCGAAGTCGACGTCCCCGAAGCGCTGCAACGAACGGGCGGCCTGAAGCGCTGGCTCAAGCCGGCGATGAACGTCGTCGCCGTCGCGTTCGTCGTGCTCACGGCGCGCAGCATCGCCAAGGATTGGAGTGCCAACGCCGTCCACATTGCGCCCTGGTGGGCGCTCGCGGCGCTCGTTCCCTTCTTCTTCTCCTGCTTCGCGCAAGCTTTCGCTTGGATCGCGCTGATCGAGCGGATGGCGCACCGGCGTGTGCCGCGCGGGCTCGCGCTTTCGAACTACCTCGCGTCACAGCTCATGCGCTACACGCCCGGCAAAGTCGGGCTGCCGATCAAGCGCATGGAAGGCGCCGATCGTCTCGGTGTTCCGCGCGCGGTCGCCGGTGTCTCGGTCCTCGTCGAGATGCTCTCGTGGACGGCGACGGGAGCCGTGGTCGGCTTCGCCCTCGTGGCGTTCGCCGCGCCGGCGGCGGGGCTCGAATGGGTGATGCGCTTCGCCGTGCCGGCCCTGGTCGCGTCTGCGCTCGGTCTTCTCGTGTTGCTTGCGGTCGACCGCAAGGTTTATCCCGCGAAAATACGCTTTCTCTTGGGTGCCGACGGCGCCGGTCCCGTCGTCCCGTACCAGCTGCCGCTGATCCAGACCGGGTATTGGGGGCTCGTCGCGGTCCACGGCTATCTGATGAGCATCGCACTCGGGGCGCCGCACAACGCGGCCGTGACGGCCATGGGTCTCTACGTTTTGAGCTCGGTGATGGGCTTCGTGGTTCTCGCGGCGCCGGCGGGCGTCGGCGTGCGTGAAGGCATCATTACGCTCGGCCTGAAGCCGTTCGTCGGGGCCGCCCCCGCCACCGCCGCTGCGATCATCTCGCGCGCGGCGTCCTTCATCGCCGAAGTGCTCGTGTGGGCGGTCGTCAAGGCCGTCGTGCGGGACGGGCGCTCCGCTTCAGTCGCGCTGCGCGGCTCCGTTCCGCCCTCGTAGCTCGCGCAGGGTGGCATCGTTGCGGCGGCCTGCTCGGTCAGAGCTTTCGTAAATCCAAGAGCGTCCAATCCCCGCGCGCGAAGACGCCGAGCTTGGGCGCGAGCTCGAGCGCCGCGAAGCCGTTCGCTTTCCCTGCCGCAAAATCCCGCGCGATGCGACGATCGAACGGCGCGAAGTAGTTCGGCCGCGCCTCGAAGTCACGCCGGTTCAGGAGCAGGTGTGTCACGCCTTCGTGATCGCGAAAATCGCGCAAGGTGTCCACGGAGCTCGCGAAGTACGCGTCGAAGAGGACGCGGGCGCGCGCGCGCATGAGCTCGGTGTAGCGCGTGTGGAAGGGCATGTGGGTTTCACGCGCGAGAAAGACGCTGCGACGCGTGAGGTACGGAATGCTGTCGCTGGTTTCACTCGGAAAGGCGGCGATCACGGCGTTCTTCGGCAAGCGGGCGATCGCGCCGAAGAGCGCGTGGTCCGAGGCGGGAATATGGACGGTGAAGCCGGACCAAGGCACGCCGCGTGAGCCGATGACGAGCACGAGCAGCACGCTGTAGACCCACGGCAACGCGCGTACCCACCGCGCGCGCGCGTGTGCGAGCGCGCCCAACGTCGACGGCACGGCGACGAGCGCGATGATCGGCACGGCGTACGCGACGTAGCGCTCGGGCAAGAACAAGCGCGGCTCGAGCAGGAGCGCCGCCGTGTGACACAGGACCACCGCGAGCGGCAAGAGCAAGAAGCGGCGCGCTTCGACCTCACGCCGCGCGAGCCAAAGGCACCCGAGCAGGCCGAGCACACCGACACACGGTACGAGCCACGCCGCGTGCGAGCGTGCGTCGAAGGGCGACCACAAGGGCGCGCCCTCACCGACGACGGCGGCGCGCAACGGCGCGAGCGCGGCCGCGGGCAGCGCCGGAAAGGGCGGGCGATCCATCGGATCGAAGCGACCGTTCGGTCCGGCTTCGGGGTACGCGTGCACGAGCGCGGGCCCGATCACGGTGCCCCATTCGCGCAGACGCAAGAGCGACGGCAAGAGCACGAGCGCCGCCGCCGAAGCCGTCGCTGCGAGCACGCCCGCGCGCTTTCGGAGCGACCATGCGCTCGCGCCGCCGCGCTGAGAAGCGGGCAGCACGGCGAGTAGCGCGAGCGCTACTCCGAGCGTCAGCGCCGCCGCGGGATAAAACCCGGCTGCCACGACGGCGACGAGCGCGAGCGCCGTCGCGCGGCCCCGCACGAGCGCGAGCGCGCCGGCGGCGAGCAGCGGCGCCGCAAAGCCGCGCGCCAAGCCGCCCGTCATGCGCGCGAGCAGGTAGCCGGAGCCGAGCGTGAGGGCGAGCGCGCCGAACGCGGCCGCGCCGCCGCCGAGCTTCCACGCCGCGCTGCCCGTGCAGGCGAGCGTCACGACGAGGAGCGCGTAGGGCAGCCCCTTGCTCAGCGCGACGACGCCGAAGATCGGCGTGAGCGCCCGGTAGAGCAGCGCGTAGCCGTCCGGCAGACTCGCGAGGAAATAGTCGACGGCGGGATCCGTCGGGAAGAGCGACGCGTCCTCGTTGCGGAATTGCGCGTGGATCAGCACGCGTACGTCGTCGTTGAAGACCCAATGGCTGGACGAAAGGCGGACGTGGCCGGCGATCGCCGGCCCGTAGAGCACGACGAGCGCGAGCGCGACTCCGCACCCGCTCGCGAGCCGCGCGAGCCCGACGCGATCACGGACGCGTCGGGCGATCGTACCGAGCCGGTGCACCGGGCGGAGTCTATACGCTGGATCCCCGCCGCACCCCGCTGTACCTCTACCGCGCCTTGCACCCGCTCTTGACCGGGCCCCGCGTCCGCTCCCTTTTCTCCGGGCCGCATCTTCGGTCCGCCGCGCTCGTCGCATTGCTCCTCGGGATGGCGGCGCTCTTCCTCAGGGTGATGGGGGACTCTTACCCCATCGAGCAGTGGCTGTTTTGGCACTATGCCGCTTATTGGATCGCGTGTGCGGCGTGGCTCGCGGGCGTGCTCGGCGTCGGCCACCTCACGGTGACGCGCGCCTTCCGGCTCCGGTTGCCGCTCCACGAAGCGACGGTGACGGCACTCGCCGTCGGCCTCTTCGAGTTCGAGCTCGCGATGCTGCTCGCGGGCGCGCTGCACCTGTTCCGCTGGCCGCTGTTCGTCCTGATGCCGCTCGCGTTTCTAGCGGGCGGCATGCGTGCGCTGCGGGAGCTCTGGCACGGCTGGAGCGTGCTCTGGCGCCGCAGGCGGCCACCGCTCGGGTTGGCGAGCGCCCTCGCGATCGGCTTCGGCATCGTCGTGTTCGCGATGATCTACTTCGCGCTGCTTTCGCCGGAGAACGTGCAGTTCGACTCGCGCTGGAAGCACATGTCGCTCGCCGAGGATTGGGTGGCGTGGGGCGGCTTGCGGCGCAAGGACGAGGGCTGGCTCTTCGCGGCGCGCCCGCACATGACGAGCCTGCTCTTCAGCTGGGCGTTCTTGCTGCCCGGCGCCGCGCTTTTCGACAAGATGCTGCTCTGCGCGCACCTCGAATACGTCATCTTCGGGGTCACGACGCTCGTGGGCATCCCCGCGCTCGTGCGGCGCTTGCTGCCGCGGGCCGATCCGCGCGTGGTGTGGGCCGCCCGCTTTCTCTTTCCGGGCGTGCTCCTTTACGACAGCTCGCTCAGCGCCGGCGCCGATCACATTGGAGCGCTTTTCGGCATCCCCGCGGCGCTCCTCACGTTTCGCGCGTGGAAACGGCTCGAGCTGCGGCCGACGCTCCTGCTCGCCGCGGTGCTCTCCGGCGCCGTCCTCGTCAAGGAGACGACGGCGCTCGTGCTCCTGCCGTTTCCGGTCGCGGCCGTCGTCCTACGCGCGCTCATGCTCGTCGTGCGGCACTTTCGCGGCCGCAGCACGCCGGAGGAGCTCCGCAACGCGTGGCGCACGCCGCTCCTCGCCGCCGGCGTCGCTCTGCTCTTGACCACGCCGCTCTGGCTCGAAAACCTGATCTGGTACGGAGACCCGCTCTACCCGAACCTGTACAAGCTCTTTTCGGAGAGGCCGTGGTCGCCCGACGCGGCATACCGCTTTCATTACGGCTATCAAGACGAGCAACTCTGGGCGCCGCCGCGCAACCTACGAGGCCTGCTCGAAACGCTGCGGGCGCTCGTCGAGTTTTCGTTCGTCCCGCACGACTGGAAGCGCTTTCACCACCAGGTGCCGGTCTTCGGCTCGCTCTTCACGCTGCTGCTCGTCACCGTGCCGCTCGCGCGTGGTTCGAAGAAGCTGTGGGCGCTCATCGCGTGGGTGCACGTCGGGATTTTCGCCTGGTTCTCCGTGCACCATCAGGATCGCTATCTCCAGGGCTTGATGCCGCTCATGGCGAGCGCGACGGCGGTCATGTTGCTCGCCGTCTGGCGCAGCGGCTCCCGGCTCGTGCGTCTCGCGACGGTGCTGCTCGTGGGCGCGCAGCTCGTGTGGGGCGGCGACGTCTATTTCCTCCAAACCCACGCGATGGCGCGCTCCCCCCTCAAAAAATCAATCGATCTTTTGAGCGCGGGTTTCGAACACAAATACGAGTCGCGCTTCAACGTCCAAAACTCGTACCAGGCCATCGGTAGGCTGCTCCCGCGAGGCGCGCGTCTGCTGCTGCACGAGACGAACATCAACCTCGGCACGGGCGCGACCACCGTGCTCGACAATCCGGGCTGGCAATACGCCATCGAATACGGCTCGCTGAAGAGCCCGGCGGACATGGCTCCGTTACTCGGCTCGCTCGGCGTGACCCACATTTTCGCGAAGCCCGAGAAGTCGAAGGGCAAGGACAGCATCGCCGGCGACATTCGCTTCTTCGACTACGTCCGGAGGCGCGCGGCGGGCTCGCAGTCCGTCGCCGGCGGCGTGCTGGTCAAGCTGACGAACGTGCCGCCGGGTGACTTCGACGACACCGTGGCCATGCTGAGCTGCGGCAACGACTACGAGCCCGGTCAATACCTCGTCACGGATCTGGCGACGCCGCCGTTCGGGCCGCGCTTGAAGCAGCTGCCGGAGCCGCGCGAGCCGGCGACGCTGCCGGAAGACGCCGCGCACCTCGTCGACGTGAGCGAGTACGTCGTCGTCGATCCGCACTGCTTCGAAGGCGGCGTGCCGCACCTCCACGAAGGGCACACCATGCTCACGCGCCGCGCCGGCTCGAGCAAAATGGCCGGCTACGAGATCTGGGCGCGCGGTCCGCTCGCGCATGCGCGCCCGGCGCGCACGACCGCCGCGCCGTCCGACACCGAAGAGGATCAGGACGAGCCGGGCGAGCCCTGAGTCGCGTTCGCGTTCGCGTGGGCGCTCTTCGCTGCGGGTCGCGCCAAAGCGCCGTTCGAGCCGGGGCCGACGCGGCGCGACCGCACGTAGTACGGCCGCTTGTCTTGCGACTCGTGATACGTGCGCGACACGACGTCGGCCACGAGCCCCAGCGAAACGAGCTGAAGCCCGACGACGATCAAGAGCACGCCGAGCAAGAGCAGCGGGCGATCGGAGAGGCGCGCGTGAAACGCGAGCTTTTCGATGGCGAGCCAGGTGCAGACCATGAAGCCCGCGAAGAGACTCACGAGGCCGCCGAAGCCGAAAACCTGCATCGGGCGCGTGAGGTACGACTGAATGAAGCGCACCGTGATGAGGTCGAGCACGACGCGGAGCGTGCGGCCGATGCCGTACTTCGACGAGCCGAAACGCCGCGCGCGATGGTTCACGGGCAGCTCCAGAATGCGCGCGCCGACCCACGAGGCGACCGCGGGGATGAAGCGGTGCATCTCGCCGTAGAGCCGCAGCTCCTTGCCGACGTCGCTCGTCATCGCCTTCAGCGTGCAGCCGTAGTCGTGGAGCTTGACCTTCGTCGCGATGCTGATGAGCCGGTTCGCGAGCATCGAGGGCAGCTTGCGATTCAAGAACGGATCCTTCCGGTACTTGCGCCAGCCGGCGACGAGGTCGTACCCCTCGTCGAGCTTTTGCAGCAGCGCCGGGATATCGGCTGGATCGTTTTGTAGGTCGGCGTCCATCGTGACGATGCGGCGGCCGCGCGCCGAATCGAGCCCCGCTTGCATCGCCGCCGTCTGCCCGAAGTTGCGCCGGAACTGGACGAGGTTCAGCGCCGGATCGCTCGCGGCGATGCCCTCGAGAATCAACCAGGTGCGATCCGCGGAACCGTCGTCGACGAGGACGAGCTCGTAGGAGAGCCCCGTCGGGTCGAGCGCCGCGTGGAGCTCCTCGACGAGGTGAGTCACGCTCTCCTCCTCGTTGTAAACGGGGATGACGACCGAGAGGTCGAGGGTCGGTTCGAATATGGGGTTCGGAGTCAAAGCGGAAGCGGGGCGGTGCGGGAAAGCGCAGCGTGCGACAGCTTGATACTACTTCGCCGGTCTTGGAACGAGCAGATCTCGATCGGCAGGCATCGCCACGAGGGACGAAAATATCGGCGAGGCCGGCGGACGGCCGTCCGTCAACGCAATTCCTGCTACGTTCCGCCCGGATGTCACAGCGACTCGTCAAGGTGGGGCTGGTTCAGAGCGCCGTCGGCCCGGACAAGGCGCAGAACCTCGCGAAAACGGTGCGACTCGTCGAGGACGCAGCCGCGCGCGGGGCACGCATCGTCTGCCTGCAGGAGCTCTTCGCGTCGGAGTATTTCTGTCAGCGCGAAGACGCCGAGCTCTTCGATCTCGCCGAGCCCCTCTCCGGTCCGACCACCGAAGCGATGGCCGCCGTCGCGAAGGCGCGCGGCGTGAGCATCGTCGTTCCGCTCTTCGAGCGGCGAGCGGCGGGCGTCTATCACAACAGCCTCGTCGTGGTATCACCGAAGGGTGACATCGCCGGCCACTACCGGAAGATGCACATCCCGGACGATCCGCTCTTTTACGAGAAGTACTATTTCACGCCCGGGGATCTCGGCTTCATGACGATCCCCACGCCGGAAGCAGCGGTCGGTCCGCTCATCTGCTGGGACCAGTGGTATCCGGAAGCCGCGCGCATGACGGCCATGTCGGGCGCCGAAATGCTCGTCTATCCGACGGCGATCGGCTGGCATCCGAAGGAAAAGGCAGAATACGGCGCTTCGCAGCTGTCCGCCTGGCAGACGATGCAGCGCGCGCATGCGATCGCGAACGGAGTCTTCGTCGTGGCCGTCAATCGCGTGGGTCACGAAGGCCCGGCGGACGGCGGTTTGGATTTTTGGGGGCACTCGTTCGTCGCCGATCCATTCGGGGTCGTACTCGCCGAGGCAGGTGAGGGCGAGGAGACGCTCGTCGTCGAGTGCGACCTCGGCCGCATCGAAGAGGTGCGACGCAACTGGCCGTTCTTCCGCGATCGGCGCATCGACGCCTACGGCGGCGTCACCTCGCGCTTTCTCGATCGGACGGGGCGCTGAGTGGCAACGTCGCGCGTCGCGAAGCCGAAGCGGCAAGCCGCGCCCGCGGGGGCGCCGACGCCGTACGCGGAGGGCTTCGCCATGCCCGCCGAGTGGGAGCCGCACGCGGCGACCTGGCTCGCGTGGCCGCACGAAAAGAGCGATTGGCCGGGCAAATTCGAGGTGATCCCCTGGGTCTTCGGCGAGCTTGCGCGCGTGCTCACGCGCGGTGAACGCGTGCGGCTCTTCGTGCAGAACGCCGCGGAGAAGAAGCACGCGACCGCCGTCTTCACGGCGTCCGGCGTGGACATGAAGCGCGTCGATTTCGTCGTGGCCGCGACGGATCGCTCCTGGACGCGTGACTTCGTGCCGAGCTTCGTCACGCGTCGCGGTCGCGGGAAGAAGAACGAGGTCGCGGCCGTGCGCTTCCGCTTCGACGGCTGGAAGCGGTACAAGAACCACGCGCGTGACGTCGCCGCCGGGGGCACGGCGCTCGCGTTTCTCGACGTGGGCGCGTTCGAGCCCATGGTCACCCTCGGGAGGAAGACGCATCACGTCGTGCTCGAAGGCGGCGCGGTCGACGTCGACGGCGAGGGCACGCTGCTCGCCACCGAAGAGTGCCTGCTCGACGGCAAACAAGCCCGCAATCCCGAGCTCGGCCGCGGGCTCACCGAGCAGGTGCTGCGCGATTGCTTGGGGGCGCAAAAGGTCGTGTGGCTCGGCCGCGGCATCGCCGGCGACGACACCGGCGGGCACATCGACGACTTCTGCCGCTTCGTCGGCCCCGGCAAAGTCGTGGTCGCGCAGGAGCTCGACAAGAGAGACCCGAATTACCGCGTGCTCGGCGACGCGCTCGAGCGGCTCCGCGCGGCGCGCGACGCCCGCGGGCGCCGGCTCGACATCGTGCCGCTGCCGATGCCGGCTCCAGTCGTCTTCGAGCGCCAGCGCTTGCCGGCGAGCTACGCAAACTTCTACGTGGCGTCCCACGCCGTGCTCGTCCCGGTCTTCAACGATCCGAACGACCGCGTCGCGCTCGGCATCTTCAGCGAGCTCTTCCCTGACCGTGAAATCGTCCCGATCTACTCGCGGGACCTCGTGCTCGGCCTCGGCACCCTGCACTGCTCCACCCAGCAGGAACCCGCGCCCTGAGCGGCCGCACGGCGCGCCGCAGTTGACTCGACCGCGCGAAGTCCTTGGCTCTTGGGTACTCGAGCGATTCAGTCGATGCTGGGCGACTCGAGGCGTGACTCCGCGAGCCGGTCCGGTGCCGTTGTTTGCGCCGCTCTGCTCGCGAGCGCGTGTTTGAGGGCGCCGGCTCGCCCCGCGGCTTCGACGCTCGACGCGCGCGTGAAGCCAGCGGCGACCTTCGAGCTCGAGGGCAAGCCGTTCTGTTTCGCCGGCTCGAACGACTATTACCCGATCTTCAAGCCGCGACCGGTGGTCGATGATCTGTTCGCGGACGCGCGCGCGCTCGGCTTCCGCGTGATGCGCGTGTGGGGCATGCTCGACCGCGGCTCGCTCGACGGTAGCGTGCCGGACGCGGATCCGGACGGCGGCGCCAAAGAGGGCGTCTACTTCCAATATTGGGACCCGGTGAAGAAGGCGCCCGCCTACAACGACGGTGAGACGGGCCTCCAGCATCTCGACTACGTGCTCGCGAAGGCAGCCGAGCTCGAGCTCAAAATCATCGTCGTGCTCGTCAACAACTGGCGCGCTTTCGGCGGCGTCGATCAGTACCTCATGTGGTACGGACGCAACGAGCACCAGCAGTTCTTCACCGCTCCCGAGGTCGAACGCGCCTACGAAAACTGGGTCTCACACGTCGTCACGCGCAGAAACAGCGTGAACGGCCGCCGCTACGCCGACGATCCGACCATCTTCGCCTGGGAGCTCGCGAACGAGCCGCGCATGAAAGGCGGCAACGCGTTCGACCGTGCGGGCGGCTGGAGCACGAGCACGCTCACCGATTGGGCGGACGCGATGTCGCGTTACATCAAATCGCTCGATCGGAACCACTTGGTTTCCGTCGGCGACGAAGGCTTCTTGAACGGCGGCGGCGATCACTGGGCGTACGAAGCGACCGACGGAGTCGACAACCGAGCGCTGACGGCGCTGCCTGCCATCGACTTCGGTACCTTCCACCTCTACCCGGAGGAGTGGGGAGCGACGGTGGAGTGGGGCGATCAGTGGATCAGCGACCATCTCGCGGTCGCGCGCGAGCTCGACAAGCCCAGCGTGCTCGAGGAGTACGGCGTCAAGGTCGGACGCCTGAACGGCACGCTCGGTCCTATCGTCGAAGGCTGGGCCACGCGGGAGCGCGCCTACACGCGCTGGAACGAAATCATGCTCCGCCAGGGCGGAAGCGGCGTTCTGTCGTGGATGCTCGCCGGCATGGACGAGCCGAACGGCGATAGGCCGGTACCGCACTACCCCGATTACGATCACTACGCCTTCTACGCGGACGACGAGACGGGCCGGCTCCTCGGCGCGTACGCGAAGCGCTTCCTCGACGCGCCCGCGTGCACGAGCCTGCCGGTGCTGCCGGCCGTCGCGCCGTCGCCCTTCGTGAGCGTCCGCAAGTCGCTTCCGAGCGTCGCCGCCGCCTACGGCTGGGTCGAGACACACGGGTAAACGCCGGACGAGCGCCCGGGCGCGCGGGACGTGCCGCGCCAAAAACGGCTAAGGCAACGTAACTTGCCCGGGTTCGCGATGAAGACTTGAACGTCCGCACGATCCGCGAAAAGACTCCCCGCGTGACGCTCGCTAACGACTCTTGCCCGCCACCGCCGCTCGCGCGGGGCGCACGCGAGCCTTCACGGCGTCTTGCCCTCGTGTTCCTCGTGGCGCTCTGTCTCGAGGGTGCGAGCTCGGTGGCGGCGGCACGCGGCGCGGACCGCGGCAGTCGCTGGTTCATGCAAAAGCCCGCGCCCTCGACGCAGGTGCAAAAGTCGTCCGCGGAGCGCGGAGTGAACCCGTGCAACACGCCCGATCCCGGCTTCGGCTCCTATGACCACTGGGTCAAAAACGGCATGGCGATGGTACTCGTGCCGCACCGCGGTGCGGTGAACGCCGCGGGCGAGTTCGACGTCGTGTTCCACTTTCACGGCCACGAGCCGGCGCGCAAAGAGTGGGTGCAGGTGATGAACGGCGTCGTGCTCGTCGGCGTGACGCTCGGCGTCGGCTCGGGCGTCTACGAAAGCACTTTTCGCGAGCCCGCGGCTTTCGAGCACTTGTTGAAGACGGCGGAGGCGACGGTCGCGGAGCATACCGGCCGGCGCGGAGCGCACGCGCGCCGCATCGCCTTGAGCTCTTGGAGCGCGGGCTACGGCGCGGCGGAGGAGATATTGCGGCAGCCGCTCGGGCGCGAGCGCGTCGACACGTTGATTCTGCTCGACGGACTCCATTGCGACTACGCGGGCGAGGGACTCGTGGAAGCTCAGCTCGAGCCGTTCGTCTGGTTTGCGCACGAGGCTAGCGACGGGAAACGGCTCATGGTCGTGAGCCATTCGTCGATCATCCCGCCCGGCTACGCTTCCACGACCGAGACGGCGAACTACCTCATCCACGAGGTCGGCGGCCACCCGCACGCGGCCAAACCGCGCGCCACCGATCCGATGGGCCTCGAGCTCGTCTCGCGCTACGACCAGGGCGGCTTTCACGTGCGCGGGTACGCCGGCAACGCGGAGCTCGACCATTGCGCGCAGGTGGGGCTCTATCGCGACATTTTGAAGGTGCACCTCTTGCCCCGCTGGAAGCCACCGCGTGCCGCCAAACACTAAGCAAGCAGTCTCGTTCACGGACACGACGCACGTCGCCGCGGCCGACGCACCGCTCGATCGACTGCTCCGCGGCGTGTTCGCGGGTGCGAGTTGGAACGCCGTGCGCGCGCTGATCGAGAGCGGCAAGGTGAGCGTTTACGGTGAAGTCGTGCGTGAGGCGAGTCACCTCGTGCGCACCGGAGCGGAAGTGCGCGTCACGATGCGCGCGCCCCGAAACAAGGGCCCCGCGCTACCGAGTGACCTCATCGCGCACGTCGACGCGCAGGTCGTCGTCGCGCGCAAGCCGGCCGGCATCAGCACCGTGCCCTTCGACGAAAACGAAACCGGCACCCTCGCCGAGCTCGTCGAGTCCGCGCTCCGCCGCAAAGGCGGCCCCCACGCGCCGCTCGGCATCGTGCACCGCATCGACAAGGAAACGAGCGGCCTCGTCGTCTTCGCGCGCACCCTCACCGCCAAGCGCGTGCTCAAGCAGCAATTCAGGGTGCACAGCGTCAAGCGCGGCTATTGGGCGCTCGCCCACGGCGCGGTCGCTCCCGGCCGGCTTGCCTCACGTCTCGTCAAAGATCGGGGCGACGGCCGCCGCGGCTCCACCGAAAATCCGACACTCGGTCGCGAAGCGGTCACGCACGTCCGCATCCTCGAAAAACTCCGCGCCGCCACCCTCGTCGAATGCCGCCTCGAAACCGGCCGCACCCACCAAATTCGCATTCATCTCGCGGAGAGCGGTCATCCACTCCTCGGCGAACGGGTCTACTCCAAAACCTTCCGCGGCCCGCTCATCTCGGCTCCGCGCCTCATGCTCCACGCCTTCGAGCTCGGCTTCGAACACCCCACGACCGGCGCCCCACTCCACTTCGAGCAACCGATGCCCCCCGACATGCGAGACGTCCTCGTGTCGCTGCGGATGCGCTGACACCCCTCCGGGGTGACGCCATTGCGGCAAGCAGGGCAAGGATCGAGCAAAAGGAGGGGGGCCGGCGAGGAAACGCTGCGAGCGGTGCTCACGCACTGCGGAGCCGGGCGTCATCGGCTCACTTGGCCGCAGAGGCTAGCGTGCGGCCCGAGGTCGCACTACGCTCCGCGTTCTCGCACGAGTGGCGGAATTGGCAGACGCGCCGGATTTAGGTTCCGGTACCGCAAGGTGTGTGGGTTCAAGTCCCTCCTCGTGCACCAGAGCGAATACGTTGACGAAGTGGGCGTCGGCGGGATCGATTGTTGAGTAACGCAGTCGGCTTTCCCGACGTTATCCCGACGATATCGCCGGCTCGCTGTTCAAATTCTTGAACTCGGGGATGTGCTCATAGAGGTCGACGAGCCAGCCGAGATCATGTTCTCGGATTGAAAATCCCCCGATTTGGTGGACCACCAAATTGGCGCGAGAATGCGCCGGGAGTGGACCATGGACAAGAAGAAGCAGCGACGGAAGCGGCGAGCGTTTGCGCCGGAGTTCAAGGCGGAGGCGGTGCGTCTCTGCCGAGTGGGCGATCGCAGCATCACGCAGGTTGC
>JAICUB010000066.1 GCA_025936045.1 Polyangiaceae bacterium
GGAACCCGTGCTCGGCCTGCCGCTCGGCGCCATCTACGGCTGGCTCAAGGACGTGTTCGGCCTGCTCGTGATCGCGGGCGCGCTCGTCTTCGTGTACTTGCGCGTCGTCAGACGCGAGAAGCGCATGACGCTCAGCACCGAGGGCCTCGTCATCCTCGGCATCATCACGACGATGATGCTCGCCGATCTGACCTACGACGGCGCGACGATGGTGCTCCACTCGCGTCAAGCCGCCGAGTGCGGGACGGCCGCGTACTGCGAGGCCGTGCGCACGCTCGTGGCGCCGCTCGGTCCGCCCGCGTCGCATGTCGGTTGGGAGTTTTCCGAACCCGGCGGCACGCTCTTCGCCGTGCTGCTCTCGGGGCTCGGTAGCGGCGCGCTCGTGGCGCTCGCTTACGCGGGCTTCTGGACGCACTCGACGCTCGTGCTCGTGTTCTTGAACATCCTGCCGTACACGAAGCACTTCCACATCATCACGGCGGTGCCGAACGTGTTCTTCGGCGACCTCACGCCGCGCGGCCGCCTGAAGCCGCTCGCACCGAACACCGAGGGCCTGATGGGGCTCGTCGAGAAGGCGTCGGAGAGCGAGGAGAATACGGCGGCGCGCATCGGCTACGCGCGCATCGAGCACTTCTCCTGGAAGGACTACCTCGACTTTTATACGTGCACCGAGTGCGGGCGCTGCTCGGACAACTGCCCGGCGTTCATGACCGGGAAGCTGCTCTCACCGAAGCACCTCACGCTCGACCTGCGCGGGCGCCTGTACGGCGAGAAGAACGCGCCGAAAGATCTCGTGCCGGAGCTCATCAAGCCGGAGGTGCTTTGGGCGTGCACGACGTGTCGTGCCTGCGAAGAGCAGTGCCCCGTGAACATCGGCTACGTCGACAAGATCGTGCAGATGCGCCGCAACCTCGTGATGATTCGCGGCGAGTTCCCGGGCGAGCTCGGCAAGCCGTTCGAGGGCATGGAGACGAACGGCAATCCGTGGAACCTCGCGCGCATGGATCGCGCGGCGTGGACGAGCGGGCTCGACGTGAAGCACATAGCCCAAAAGCCGGACGCCGAGGTGCTGTTTTGGGTGGGCTGCGCGGCGAGCTACGACGACCGTGCGAAGAAGATCGCGCGTGCGACGGCGCAGCTGCTCGCCAAGGCCGGCGTAGATTTCGCGATCCTCGCCGAAGAGGAGACGTGCACGGGCGATCCGGCGCGACGGGCCGGCAACGAGTTCCTGTTCGCGACCCTCGCCGAGACGAACGCGACGACGCTCAACGGCTACAAGCAGAAGGGCGGTGCGAAGCGCGTGATCACGACGTGCCCGCACTGCTTCAACACGATCAAGAACGAATACAAGGATTTCGGCGTCGAGCTCGAGGTCATCCACCACGCCGACTTTCTGCTCGGCCTCGTCGCCGAGAAGAAGCTCGTTCCCAAGCAGGGCGCGCGCGGCAAGGTCGCGTATCACGACAGCTGTTACCTCGGCCGCTACAACGACATTTACGAGTCGCCGCGCTCGATCCTCGCCGGCATCCCGGGCATCGAGCTCGTCGAGGTCGAGCACTGGAACAAGAAAAAGGGGCTCTGCTGCGGCGCGGGCGGCGCGCAGATGTGGATGGAAGAGCAGAACAACAACCGCGTGAACGTGAAGCGCACGCTCCAGCTCATCGATACGGGTGCGACGACCATCGCGAGCGCGTGCCCTTTCTGCATGACGATGGTCACCGACGGTTTGAAGGCGCAGTCGAAGGAAGAGGACATCAAAAACCTCGACATCGCCGAGCTTTTGGCCGAGGCGTGCGGCTTGCGCGGCGCTCCCGCGGTCGCCGCTGAGTAGCCTTCTACGCACTCGGCGCGGGGGGTGCGTAGGCTGCGTCTCTTTACATTGAATGACGTGCGTCATACCAATCCGGCGTGCGTTACGCCCCGGGACACAAGGAGCAAAGCCGCGAGCGCATCCTGCGCGCCGCGGCGGATCTGTTCCGGCGCCGAGGGATCGCCGCGACCGGCGTCGATGCCGTCATGGCGGCGGCCGGGCTCACGCCGGGTGGCTTCTATGCACACTTTCGTTCCAAGGACGCGCTGATCGCGGCCGCCGTCGCAACGGCAGGGGTGCGCGCCCGCGAACGTTGGCTCGCGCCGTACGCCGAGCTCACGGGCGCCGCGTGGGTCCGGAGCTTCGTCGCGCATTATCTGAGCGAAGAGCACCGCGACGATCGCGCGGCCGGCTGCTTCGTGCCGAGCCTCGCCGCGGAGGTGGCGCGCACGGGTCCCGCGCCGCGGCGGAATTTCGAGCAGGGGCTGCGCGGCTTTTTCGCGCTCGTCGAGAGCCACGCGGAGAACGCAGGCGCCGCGGAGAGTCGCGGCCGAGCGCTCAGCGCCGTCGCGCTCTGCGTCGGAGGCGTGCTGCTGTCGCGCGTGGTGCTCGACGCTGATCTCTCGCGTGAAATCCTCGAGGCGTGCCGCGCGAGCGTGGAGCGCCTGCTCGAGCCGGCCAGAAAGCCCGCGCCGCCGCGCCAGGCGAAGCGGGCACAAGAGAAGGAACGACGATGAAGAAGCGCGCCGTGATCACGGGCATCGGTCTGATGACGCCCCTCGCCGTCGGGCGGGAAGCGAGCTGGCAGCAGCTCGTCGGCGGTTCGAGCGGGATTCGGCGGTTCACGCTGTTCGACCCCTCGCGCCTGAAGACGCAGTTCGGCGGCGAAGTGCCGGATTTCGACCCGACGGCGTGGCTCGACAAGCCGTCGGTTCGCCGCACGGATCGCTACACCCAGCTCGCGATCGCCGCGGCGGACGAGGCGATGACGGACGCTGGGCTCGAGCTCGAGCCCGCCGTCGCGCCGCGCGCGGGCGTGCTCCTCGGCGTCGCGCTCGGCGGCCTCGCGAGCCTCGAGCATCACCATGCGCTCCTGCTCGACAAGGGGCCGGAGCGCATGAACCCGTTCATGGTGCCGATGATGCTCGCGAACACGGCGCCGGGGATGCTCGCGATCCGGCACGGGGCGCAGGGGCCGAACTACACGGTCACGTCTGCCTGCGCCTCCGGCGCACACGCCATCGGGGAGAGTCTCGAGCTCATCCGGCGCGGCGTCGCGGACGTGATGATCACGGGCGGCGTCGAATCGACTCTCACCGAGCTCTGCGTTTCCGGCTTCTGCGCCATGCGCGCGCTCTCGACGCGCAATGACTCCCCGGCCACCGCGAGCCGGCCGTTTTCGCTCGGCCGTGACGGCTTCGTCATCGCCGAGGGCGCCGGCATCGTGATCCTCGAAGAGCTCGAGCACGCGCGAGCGCGCGGCGCGCGGATCTACGCCGAGGTCGCGGGTTACGGCTTGAGCGCCGACGCGCACCACATCACGGCGCCGCATCCCGAAGGGCAAGGCGTCGTGCTCGCCATCGAGCGCGCGCTCGCGTCCGCGGGCGTCGACCCCAGCGACGTTCAGCACGTCAACGCGCACGCCACGTCCACCGCCGCCGGCGACGAAGGCGAAGCGCGCGCGCTCCGTCGCGTCTTCGGTGAGCGGACCTTGGAGCTACCCGTGACGGCTCCGAAGTCGATGATCGGCCACACGCTGGGCGCCGCGGGCGGCATCGAGACGGCGTTCCTCGCCCTCACGCTCCACCACAGCTTGATCCCTCCGACGATCAACCACGAGGAGCCGGATCGCGACCTCGGCCTCAGCCTCGTTTCCGGCGGTGCCCGCGAGGGTCGCATCGACGTAGCACTCAAGAATTCCTTCGGTTTCGGAGGCACGAACGCCTCGCTCGTGCTGCGGCGGTTCGACGCTCGCGGCGGTGTATAATAGGGGCGATGCCGTCCCGGGCCGTCGCCGCCGCCTTCGAGCAAGAGGATTCGCCGTCCGAGCTTGCGACCGGGCTGCGCCACGGGAAAAGCTACGAATGCGACGCTTGTGGTCGCTCGTTCGAGGGTGAGCCGGCCGGCGCGGGCCTCTTCCTCTGGACGCGCGGCGACGAGGTTCGGTACGAAGAGCCGCCCCTGTGCGAAGCCTGCGCTTCCGAGATCACCGTGGGTGCGCTCGTGAAGTGGGACGCCGAGGACGACGAAGAAGGCTGAGGCCGTCCAGTTTGGGGTGCACCCGTCGCTCGGCTCCGCAGGCGCGTGGCGCGTCGGGCGCTCTCGCTGCGCTCGCCCACGCCGGAAATCAGCGGCTGGGGCGCACGATATTCGTGAGGTCCTGCGTCATCTCGTCGCCCGTCTGGAGCACCTTCATGTTCGCGACGGCGAGGTACTTCGACACGTTCAGGCTCACGAGGCCGTGCTCGAGGCTCGGAGCGGGCGAACCGCCGCGCGCCGCCGCCTGCTTCGCCGCGGCCGACACGTTCACGCTGTCTTCGGGCCCGGGATCGGTGGACGCGACGAGCACCTCGTTCGCAGCGCCGTTCATGGCGTCGACCTGACGCTGGATACCCTGAACCGCGACTGAAAAAAGAGGTCCGACGCCCATGCAGTCCCGATGAACGGCTGCCGCGCGCGAACCTTGAGCCGAAATCCGACTCGCTCGCGAGCACGCCGAAGGCGAAAAGGCCCCTCCTAATGGAAGAGGACGTGATCTGCTGCGTCCGACTGCTCGAGCGGCGGGCGGCGCGCGAGGAGCTCACGCGCCGTCGCGCGCAAGACCTTACTCGTGTCGACACCATGGACGATTTCGATGAGCTCGCTGCGCGTACAAGCGGCGAGGAGCGGCATCGCCACGGTCGGAGGCGAACCGGGGTTCAAGAGGATCGCGAGCCGCACCCGCGGGCGCTTGAGCCAGCGCTCCGAGCGCGCGATGGCTTGAACGGCCTCGGGCCGCAGCGGGCGACGCGCCGCGATGCGAACGACGTCGTCCTCGGTCAGGCGCGGATTTTCGAGCAACTGCCGGATGACGAGCGGGTGTGGATCGGCGAGCAGCTTGTCGAACGCGCGCCGCGACGGCGCGCGCGCGAGGCTTCGCCGTTCACCGACCGTGAGCTCGCGACCAGCGCCATAATTGGGCACGGGCGCTTCTTCCGGCGGCGGCACGGAACGCAGCGGCGCGGGCGCGCGGCGCAGCAGTCGTCCGAGGCTCAAGAGGCGCAAGGACTCCGCGTGCGCACGCAAACGCTCGACGAAGCCGTCGTCCGGCGAGCGCACGAACAGGAGCGCCAGCGCAAGCACCGTTTCACGCGCGGCCGGATCGGAGCGCTCGCTCGCTTCACACACGCGCTCGAGCTCCTCGGCGAGCTCGCGGCTCGGACCGCGCGAGAGATAATCGCGGAGCCATTCCACGCGCAGCCCCGCCTCGGGCAAACCGAGGACCACGCGGCAGATGCGCTCCGGACCGAAATTCACGAAGTTTAGCGTGCCTCTCTTCCCCAGCTGCCGCAAGGGTGACGAAGTGCGAGCACGCAGCACTTCACTGCCCACCCTTCTCTTTGCTGCCCCCCTTGTCGCGGGGTAAGGCTCCTGCCGGATGGACCCGGTCGCGGAACTCGACCGACACGCGAGCGCTTGGCGAACGCGCGTTGCGCCGGCGCTCAGGGTCGCGTTCTGGGGAGCGCTCTTTGCTGCGGTGGTCGTCGCGGGCGCCCTCGGACGGCAGGGGACCACGGCGGCGCGGCTCGCGGCGCTCGGGCTCGTGCTGCTCGTGGCCCTCGGATTTGCCCTCCGTGTGTTGCTCGAGCGGCGGACCCTGCTCCGGCGAGACCGCATCGTCCGGCGCCTCATTCTGAGTGAAGATCGGCTGCTCGGTGAGAAGGTGCTCCGCGCACTCGAGCTCCAGGAGCGCGCCGGGGGCGATCCGAACGAGGGGTCCGCCGAGCTCGCCGAGCTCTACCTGGCGCGCACGGTTTCTCGCATCCCGCAGGGGCTCGTCGTTCGGCACGGCGAGCGTCTTGCCAAACGTTTTCGGCTGGCCGCGCTCGCCCTCTCGCTGCTCGGTCTCGTGGGCGTCGGGCTCGATCCGCCGCGCACGGTGGAGGGGCTCGACGTGCTCCTCGCGCGGCGCGGGACGGCTCCGCTCGACATGGTCTGGCTCGAAAACCTCACCCTCGTCGTCCAGCCGCCACCCTACCTCCGCAGTCCCGAGCACCACCTGGATCCGCTCGGCTCCGAGGCTCCCGAGGGCAGCACCCTCATCGTGCGCGGAGCACCGGCTCGTCCGGGCCGCCGCCTCGTGCTCACGGACGGAGCGCGCGAGGTCCCGTTCGTGACGGACGGCTCCGACGGCGTGGTCGCCCGGTTCACCCTCGATCGGGATCTGACGTTGCGGGTCGGCGCTCGCTTCGGCGACGTGCTGATCCGCGAACCCGTACCGATGCCCGTCACGGCGCTGCCCGACGCCGTGCCGTTCGTGCTGCTTCACGGGGCGCCGAACCGCGTCGAGCTCGAGAAGATCGAGCGGCTGGATCTCAGCTACATCGCGACGGACGACCACGGCCTCAGGGAGATCGACCTGGTCGTACGCTCCGGCGGCCGCGAGGAACGGCGCGTGCTCGAGAAGCTCGACGGCCAGGCGCGCATCGAGCAGGGCTCGCAGGGCCTCGACGTGAATGATCCGTTCCTGCGCCGAGTCTTCCTGCCGGTCGCAGTGACGATCGAGGCGCGCGACAACGACGAGCTCGAAGGCGGCCGCTGGGGGGCGAGCTCCGCCATCACGCTCGTGCCGCCCGAGATCGGCGCGATCGAGGCGGCGCGCTACAAGCGCGTGGCTCGAGCTCGCGGTGCGGCGGTGGACCTCCTCGCCTGGCTCGTGGATCCGCCGTCCGGAGCCGATCCGAAAGCGCTCGCCGCGGAGCTCCCCGAGCGGCGGCACGATGCGGCGAATGCGCTTCGCTCCGCGACCCAACGCGAGCAGGGCGAACAAGGCGTGCCCGCTGGGCTCGCTTCGTTCCTGCTCGGGCAGGCGCGGCGGCTCGAAGACGCCGATCCGAAAGGCGTGACGCCGGGCGCGCGAGCCGAAGAAGTAGTGCTCGCGGTGGACGGCGCCGTGCGAGGGCTTGCGGCGCGCGACGCGCAGTCCGTCGCGAAGCGGCTCGGCGACGCGGCGGAAGAGGCCGCGGACGGCTACTCGGAAGCCCAAAATCCAGAGAAGGTGAAGCGGGGCACCGAGCGCGCCGACGTGGCGCTCGCCGTGCTCGACGTCGGCGCCGAGAACCTCTTGGTGCTCGAGGGCCTCGGGGGGGACTTGGGGTCGGTGACCCGTGGTGAGCTCCGGCGCATCCGGCGCGCGGTCGGCGAGAAAAGCTTTCTGCACGCCGAGCTCGCGGCGCGGCACCTCGCGGCGCGCCTGCGCCGGCCGCTGCCGTCGTTCGCGGCGGGTGGCGGCGGTGTCGAGGGTGGCCAGCACGGCGCGCCGCGCCAGCCGAGCGAGGAGCCGTCGCAAGCGGACAAGCGCTTCGACGAGCTTGCTCAGGAGCTCAACGATCTCACGCGCGAGCACGCGGCGCTCATCGACCAGGTGGAGCACGAGCTCGAGGATGCAGGGGAGGCTGCGAAGACCGACGAGCTCCGGCGTCAGGCCGCAGAGCACGCCGAAGCACTCCGGCAAGCCGTGCAGGATCTGCCGCGCAGTGGGGCGCGGGAGGGTTCGGGGCGGGCGGCGGCGGGGCTCGCGCGCGACCACGCGCAAGCGATGGCGGAACGGCTCGAACGGCTCGAGCTCGGCAGCGCCGCCGAGAGCGGCAAGACGGCGCGTGGTTTGCTCGACGAGGCCCAGAAAAAGGCGCTCGCTCCGCAATCCGCGGCGGACCTCGCGGATCCGGCGGCCCTCGACCGCGCGCGCGGGGCGGTCGAAAGGGAGCTCGCCTGGGCCGAGCAACTCAAGCAAAAGATGGAGCAAGACGCGCGCGAGAAGGCCAAAGGGCAGCTCGGTGAAGCGGCAGACCGCGAGCGTTCGATCGAACGCAGACTCGGAGGGATGGCCGCGCGTGCGCGCCAGAGCGAGGCGGCGCTTCCCGAGACGTCGCTCGAGCAGCTCGAGAAGGCGCGCGGCGCGATGAAGTCGGCGGCGTCGGAGCTCGGCGCAGGGCGCGGGGAGGAGGGGCTCGACGGTCAGCGCGAGGCTCAGCGCATGCTCGAGCAAGGCGGCTCCGAGCGCACGACCGAGGACAGTGGCCCGCAACAACGCGAGTCGCGCGAGCCGAGCCCCGGCCGTGGCGACAAAGGCATGGACACGCGCGCGCCCGTTCCCGGCGCCGACGAGCAGCATCGCGCGCTCGAATTTCGCAAGCGCGTGCTCGAAGGGCTCGGACAGGAGCGCGGCGGGCGGCTCGATCCCGCGATCCGGCGCTACGCCGAGGGGTTACTCGAATGAGGCGCTTCGCGTTCGCCCTGCCGGTCGCGCTCGCGTTCGCGGGGGTCGTGGCCGCGGCACGTCCGGCCCCGCCGCCCCCGGCCCACGATATTTCGGACGCGATCACCGAGATCGATCTCGAACGAGCGCGCCACCTGCTCGAAGTCGGCAGCGGTGACGCGACGGCGCTCGCCCTCGAACGCGCGCGGCTCGCCGTGTACGCGGGGGACTGCGACGCCGCCTCGGCCCAGCTGTCGGCCCCGACGCTCACCGAATCGAAGGAGGGCGCCTCGCTCGCCGCGCTCGCGAAGAGCTGCGCACGAGCGACGGCCGCCGGTCTCGTCGTGGACGACGTCGAGCACGGCATCACGCTGCGCTTCCAGGACGATGCCGACCGCGTTCTCGCGCCGTTTCTCTTGCGCATTGCTGCGCGGGCTCGAGACCGGGTCGCCGCCGACGTCGGTGTGGAGCTCTTGCGCCCGCTACGGATCGAGGTCGTACGCGATCTCTTCTCGCTTTCCGCGGTGTCCGGCTTGCCCCTCACGGCTGCCGAGACGACGGGAACTCTCGCCGTGGCACGCTGGGGACGCGTCATCTTCCTGTCGCCGCGCGCGACTCCGCTCGGCTTTCCTTGGCAAGACACGCTCGCCCACGAGATCACCCACCTCATCGTGACGCGCGCCTCGCGCGATCGCGCGCCGCTCTGGCTGCAGGAAGGCGTCGCGAAGCGTGAAGAGACGCGCTGGCGTCCCGCGCGGCCCTTCGACGATCCGAATTGGTCGGACATGACGGCTCGCTCCGCGCTGCTCGCGGGGCGCGGCGTCGGGCTCGACAAGCTCGGTCCGTCGATCGCGATGCTGCCGACACCCGAAGCTGCCACGACCGCGTTCGCTGAAGTGTCGAGCTTCGTGAAGTTCTGGCTCGGCGAGGTGGGACCCGCCGCGCTCGAGCTCTTGTTGCTCGACCTCCGCTCCACGGGCGCCGAGACGCCGGATCCGGCGTTGAAGACGGTGAGCGGCTATTCGCTCGCCGAGTGGAATACGCTCTGGCGCGCGAACCTGCGTGAACAGCCGCCCCGTGATCCGCGCGAGGAGGCGCGGAAGCCGCTGCCCGTGAAGGACCCGCTCAGATTTGCGCGGGGGAGCCGCCTCGGCGATCTATTGCTCGCGCGCGGGCATTTCGAAGCTGCCCGCCGTGAGTTTCAGACCGCCCTCGACGCCGCCCCCGCCGAGCCCTCCATTCACTGGCGTCTGGCGCGGACGTGCCTGCTCCTCGGCGATCGGGCCGGCTTCCGGGCGGCCCTGGGGGATCGTGACAAACTGCGGGCGGCCGACGCCGGCTGGCTTGCGCTCTCGAGCCGGGCCCTGCGCGAGGACGGTCACACGGCCGAAGCGGCCGACGCGTCGGAACATGCGCTCGGTCTCGACCCGCTGCTCGAGGACGTGGCCTGCGAAGGAGCGGTCCGCCCGCCGGGAGGGTCGGCGCCGCTCCCCTCCGACCCCGACCGCCGCGCACTTTGTGAGTCGGCTCGCACACCGCCCCCATGAACTTGCCCGAGCGCCGGGCCGTTCTGACCAAAAATTGCGACCGCGCTGGCAAGGTCTCCGAAATCGCTGGGAATTGACCGGCGGGCGGAGTGAGACCTACGATGAAAGGCCACTCAGAGAAAGCTCGAATCCGTTCGTGGGCATCGCCACCCTCCTAGCAGCTCAGGTGCTTCGAGCGTTGCCAAGGGTCCGTCTCAGTAGGGCCGTCGGCCGCTTGTGCGACCAACCGTTACCGTCGGCCGTCTCGAGGGCGGTGACCAACGTGTATTGCCGCGCCTATCGTGTCGACACCGAAGACGCGGAGCTGCCGCCCGGCGCGTTCCCGAGCTTCGACGCTTTCTTCACGCGCAAGCTGAAGGCGGGAGCGCGCGCGCTGAGCACGGACGCGCTCGTGAGTCCCGCGGACGGCGATCTGTCGTCCCAGGGCGTGGTCGATCCGGGGGCGCGCATCTTCGTGAAGGGGCAGCCGTACGACGTGGGTGAGCTAGTCGGCGATCCACGCGATGCTGCTCGCTACGCGGGCGGCGAGTTCGCGGTCATCTATCTCGCGCCGCGCGACTACCACCGCGTTCACGTGCCGGCGGACGGTGAGATCACCCTCGTGCGTGGTCTGCCGGGCGATCTTTATCCGGTGAACGCCATCGGGGAGCGGCATATCCCGCAGCTTTTCGTGCGCAACCAGCGCGCGGCCGTCGTGATCGATACGCCGGGCCTCGGACGAGTGACGGTGGTGATGGTGGGCGCCGTCATCGTCGGGCGCATCACGGTCAGCGTGCTGGGCGGTCCCGACGTGCCGAAGGGCTCGTTCCCAATCGAGCCCGCCGCACCCGTCAAACGCGGCGACGAGCTCGGCATCTTTCACCTCGGTTCGACGGTCGTGCTGTTGCTCGAGCCTGGGCTCGCGGTCGCGCGCAAGACGGGTCCGATTCGGATGGGCGAGTCACTCTTGAGGGCTGGATGAGCTCGAAGCCGCCCGAAGCGCCCGTGCCGGTCAGCGTTCCCGCGAGCGAAGCGACGCCGTCGAAGATTCCGAGTATTCCCGTGCTCTCGATCGGCACTCCCAGCCGACCACCTCCCGGAACGAGCGCGGCGCTCGCAGCCGGGATCTTTCCACCCGATTCGCCGCCGCGTATCACGACGCCGAGCTCGCCCGGCTTGCCGAGCTCGAGCGCGTCCTCGCCGCCGCCACCGACGTCGGAACCGCCGCCGGTGCGCAACGATTCGAATCCGCCTACGGGGCGCCGCCTTGCGCCGCCGCCGAAGCCCCGCCGCGAATCCGTGCCGGCGCCCGGTGAAGGGACGCCGTCGGTCCCGCCCGTGGCGTTGTCTTCGCCACCTGCCGGGACGTCCTCGCCGCCGCCCGCGCTCGCGCCCGTCGCGCCGCCTGCGGCGGCACCTGTCGCAGCACTCGCGCCCGTCGGGCCGGTGCCGGCCGCCGCACCCGCGCCCGCCGTTGCGCCGGTGCCGGCCGCTGCATCACCTGCGCCCGCCGTTTCGCCGGTGCCGGCCGCTGCATCACCCGCGCCCGCCGTTGCGCCGGTGCCGGCCGCTGCATCACCCGCGTCCGCCGCCGCACCCGCGCCCGTCGAACCAACTGCCGCGGCTCCCGAATCCGCCGCTCCTGCTCCCGCGGCAGCCGCTTCGCCCGCGCCCGCGGCAGCCCCTGCGCCCGCGCCCGCAGCCCCGCCGGCTCACGACCCAGCGGCGCCGGCTCCCGAATCGGCAGCGTCCGTACCGGCACCTACTCCGACGGCCTCCGCGCCTGCCCCGGTTTCCGCGGAGAAAAAGCCCTCGTCGAGCCCCCCACCTGCGCCCGTCCGTGCAGCTCCGCCCGTGAGCGAAGCGAAGCCCGCTCTCACTCAGTCGGTCCCGCCCGTGCGGCCCGCTGAGGTCGCCGTGCCGCCGCGTCCCACTCCGAGCGTTTCGGGGCCGCCGCCCGCGCCGAGTACGGGCTCGATGCCGCCGCGGCCGCCGCGCCGTGGCAGCGCGACGGAGCCGGGTGCGAATCAGATCGCGCCCGTCGCGAAAGCGCTCCCGCCCGATCTGGCGATCGAGTCGGGCGGTCCGGCGCGTGTGACGCCGCCGCACCGCCAGCCGCTGCCGTTGCCGCGCCCGAGCGAGCCGCCGCCGCCCGCGCACGTCATCGTTGCGGGTGACAGCACCCCTTCGCCGCAGCACAAGCCGACCCCCGCGCCCGCCATCAACGTGATGCGCATCATCGCGATCGGCGCGCCGGGCAGCGCGCCCGCGAAGCCCATCGACGACGAAATGTCCGTCGACGTGGACTTCGAGAGCGACGAAGAGACGCCCCTGCTTGCACGCGTCGACGCCGACGCGCCCGAGCTCACGAACGAGCCCGCGGAGCTCGACGAGCTCGAGCTCGCCCCCGATTCGCAAGACGGCAAGCCGCGCGAGAGCCAAGCGCTCGAGTCAGCGGCCGCGGAAGCCAAGGCCGTCGAAGACGCGCCGCCGGCGAGCGGGGACACCGTCGAGCTCGATCACGAGGACGCGCTCTCCGTGCCGCCCGAAGCACCACCCGTGCTCGCCAAGGCACCGGCGAGCGACGGCGACGCCCCGGCGTCCGACGTGAAGGCGCCGCCGCCGCCGCTCCGGCGCCCGTCGCCGCCCCGGCGTGGTGATTCGAACCGTCCGCGGGCGCGCCGCGCGCTCCGGCGCCCCTGGTGGGAGGATCTTTTCGGCGAGGATTTCACGCGCGCGGTGCCGCGCTTGAGCGAAAAGCAGGTTTCGCGCGAGGTGGACTTCATCGAAGAATCGCTCGGCGTCGCGCAGGGCGGCGTCGTGCTCGACCTCGGCTGTGGCGCGGGTCATCACGCGGTCGACCTCGCGTCGCGCGGCTACGGCGTAGTCGGCTACGACTTGTCGGTCTATCAGCTGGCGCTCGCCGCCGACGTCGCGCAGGAGCGTTCGCAAAAGATCAACTTCCTGCATGGCGACATGCGGGAGATGGCGTTCGAGGCGATGTTCGACGGCGTCTACTGCTGGAACACGAGCTTCGGTTACTTCGAGGAAGACAAGAACCTCGCTGTCGCCGAGCGCATCTTCCGCGCGCTCAAGCCGGGCGGCATGTTCCTGCTCGACGTCGCGAACCGCGACTTTGCGGCCATGTATTCACCGAGCTCCCTCTGGTACGAGGGCGACTCCTGCGTCTGCATGGACGACATGAGCCTCGATTTCATCACGAGCCGCTTGCGCGTGAAGCGCTCGGTGATTTTCGACGACGGCCGTGCGCGCGAGTGCGTCTATTCGATCCGCCTGTACTCGCTGCACGAGCTCGGAAAGCTGCTCCACGACGTCGGCTTCCGCGTCACCGAAGCGAGCGGTCACACTTCGACGCCGGGGGTCTTCTTCGGTGAGCTCTCTCCGCGGCTGATCGTGCTCGCGCAGAAGCCGTAACGCGGGACCCGCGCGGGTCGCTCGACCGCGGTTCAGCGGCAGCTCAAGTGAGCAGCACCGCTTTTCTCCTCGCACGCGCAGCCGGCGAACGCCTTCTTCACGCACGCGCACCCGGCCGTCTTCGCGCATTCGGGCAGCCAGCCGCAAGCCGGGCCGCCCTGAGCAGTCTCGTCGCAATACCAGCCGCTCGGGCAAACGGCGTGGCCGCAAGGCGAACAGGTGCCGTCGTCGCAGGTCGCGCGCTTCGGCGGGGTAGGGGCGCTCGCGTCCTCGCCCGATTCGGCGGCTGCCCGAGGTTCGGGCCGCGCGGCGGGGGCCGTGGCGCGGTCGGTCGCGCTTGCGGCCGGGGGCGCGCCGCCGCCGCAACCGACCAAACAACAAGCAATCAAGAGCGGGAATCCGCGCGAGCTTTGGCGCTGCATTGCCGCGGTACGCTAACGCCTCGCACCTCGATTGCAAATTCTCCGCGCGCTCGGCTTCCCCCCCGCATGCGGCCGGGAGATACTCCATGGCTCGAGGTCGGAGCTAGTGGCGAGCACGGATCCGAGCGGGACCGCTTCCGAGCCCGAGGGTTCGCCCCTCGGGACGGTTCGCGTGCCCGCACGGCTCGCGCCGATCTTCCGCGAGGCGCAGCGTTACGTCACGCGCTACTTCGCCGATCAGCGCTCGGTGCCCGAGCACGGAACGCTCGAAATTTCGGGCCAGCGCTACATGCTCGTGCGCGCGGCGTCCATGTCCGTCGAGTTTCACGACATGGTGCAGAGCTTCTACGCCGAAGACGAAGAGGCGTCGGCCGTGGCGCATGCGCTGCTCTTCGACGTCGCGCACGCCATGGGGCTTGCCGATGCTCGCGCGTTCGCCGAACGCATGCATTTGCAGGATCCGATTGCGCGCCTCTCGGCCGGTCCCGTGCACTTCGCGCACGCGGGCTGGGCGTTCGTCGACATCCTGCCCGAGAGCAGCCCCGCGCCCGACGCGGAGTTCTACCTCGTCTACGATCATCCTTACTCGTTCGAGTCGGACTCCTGGCTCGCGGCAGCGAAGCCCTCGACGCGGCCGGTGTGCACGATGAACTCGGGTTACTCGTCCGGCTGGTGCGAAGACGCGTTCGGCTTGCCGCTCGTCGCCGCCGAGATCCTGTGCCGCGCCAAGGGCGACGCGACTTGCCGGTTCGTGATGGCGCCCCCCGAGCGCATAGCGGGCCGAATTGCCGCGTACGCGGCGGCGCACCCCGAGCTCGCCGCGCGCATGGTCAACTACCGGGTTCCGGGCTTCTTCAGCAAGCGCACCGATCGCCAGCTACTCCGGAAGAACCTCGAGCTCGAGCAAGACGCGGAGCGGCGTGCGCGCGAGCTCGCGAGCGTCAACGAACGACTCGAGCGCGATATCGCCGAACGCGAGCGCGCGCAGGCGGATCTGCTCGCCACCCAGGAGCTCAACGAGCGGCTGATCGAGGCGCTGCCGGGCGGTGTCGTGCACGTCGCGGCGGACGGCGCGATCCTGCGCGCCAACGCGGAGGCGTGCCGCATTCTCGGGCTCCGACTCGACGAGCTTTCGCGCCGCTATACCAAAGACTTCGACACGGAGACGATTTACGAGGACGGCTCGCCGGCGCCCGCCGCCGAGTATCCCGTCACGCGCGCAATCGTGACGGGCGAAGTGCAGCCCGCCATGACGCTCGGCATCCGCAGGCCGGACGGCGAGCTGTCGTGGGCCGTCTTTCGAGCCGTTCCGACGCGCGATCCGCCCACCGGTCGCAGCAACGGCGCCGTCGTCACGTTCTTCGACATCACCGAGCGCAAGCGTTTCGAAGAGAAGCTCCGTCATACGCAGAAGCTCGAGAGCCTGGGCGTGCTCGCGGGCGGTATCGCCCACGACTTCAACAACCTGCTCGTCGCCATCCTGGGCAACGCCTCCTTCGGCAAGAGCGCGAGCGCGGGCGAACCGGCCGTGCGCGCCCTGTTCGAAGAGATCGAGCTTGCCTCGAAGCGCGCGGCCGAGCTCACGCGCCGCATGCTCGATTACGCGGGTCGCGGCCCCTCCGAGCTCCAGGAAGTCGAAGTCCCGTCGCTGGTGCTGGAGATGACGAAGCTCCTGAAGCCGATCATCCCGAAGTACGTGGAGGTGCATCATCAGTTTCAGGACGACCTGCCCGCGATTCAGGCGGACGCGCCGCAGCTGCGGCAGGTGCTGATGAACCTCGTAACGAACGCCGCGGAAGCGATGACCGACGCCCCCGGCAAGCTTCTGGTTTCGGTCGCGTCCCGGCGCTTCGACGAGGCGGAGCTCGAGCCGTTCCTGGGCGAACCGACCGCCGGCACCTTCGTCGTGATCGAGGTGTCGGACGCCGGTGTCGGGATGGACGAAGCCACGCGCGCGAAGATCTTCGATCCCTTCTTCACGACCAAGTTCAAGGGTCGGGGTCTCGGCATGGCCACGGTGCTCGGCATCGTGCGCGGCCACCGTGGCGCGATTCGGGTGGAGAGCCGCGAGGGCGCCGGAACGCGCGTGATCGTGCTCGTCCCGGCGAAGCAGCGGCGCTCGCCGAGCGTGCCGAGCCCCGGCGCGGGCACGCGCGGGACGATTCTGATCGTGGACGACGACGCGTCCGTCCGCACGGTGCTGCGCCGGGCGCTCACCGGCGCGGGCTATCGCACGTTGCTCGCTGCCGACGGCGCGGAGGGCATCGAGATTTTCGGGCATCATGCGGCCGAAATTGCGCTCGTCGTCATGGACGTCGACATGCCCGGCATGAGCGGTTTCGAGGCGGCCGACCGGATCCGTTCGCACGCGCCGAAGGTCGGCATCATGCTCACGAGCGGCCACCGCGTCGATCCGTTCGAAATCGAGCGGCACAAGCTCACCGGTTGGCTCGAGAAGCCGTACGACATGGATCGCTTGCTCCGCGCCGTCGAGCACGCGCTCCCCAGGACCTCGTGAACGCATCGGTCGTCGAGGGGCTGTCGCGCCCGCTCCGGGCGCGAGCGAAGACGAACCTCGCCGAGCGCGTTGCGTGCGCGCGTGACCTCTGGCAACGCCGCCTGCTCGAAGTGCAGCACGACGGCGCCGTGTCGAGCGAACGCTTGCCCGCCGCGGTCGTGAGCCCGGAGTCGGCCGCGGAGGTCGAAGAGCTGGTCGCGCTCGCGCGGCGCGAAGGGCTCGCCATCGTGCCGTTCGGCGGCGGCAGCGGCGTGTGCGGGGCGATCGAATGCGGGCCGCGGACACTCGTGCTCGACACCAAGCGCATGCGCGCATTTCGCGTCACCGACGAGCGGACGCTCGTGGTCGGTCCCGGCGCGCTCGGGATCGCTCTCGAGGAAACGCTCGCGCGGCGCGGCTACACGATCGGGCATTTCCCTTCGAGCATTCTGATTTCGACGACGGGCGGCTGGGCTGCCGGGCGCGGCGCCGGCCAGTGCTCGGGTCGCTACGGCAAGATCGAAGACATGCTGCTCGCCGTCGCGGCCGTGCTCGGCAGCGGCGTCGCGGCGACGTTTCGTAGGCGGGTTGCCGGGCTCGACCTCGTGCCCTTGTTCGTCGGCAGCGAGGGCACGCTCGGCGTATTCACCGAGCTCGAGCTCAGGTTGCACCCGCTTCCCGCCGAACGCGCGTTCGCCGCGTTCGAGCTGCCGGACACGCGCGCCGGAATCACGACGCTCCGGCGCATTTACCAGAGCGGCCTCCGGCCCGCCGTCGCGCGCCTCTACGACCCGCTCGATACGCTGCTCTTCGGGCGGCACGCGCGCGAGCACGCGCCGTCGACGGCGCTTCGGCCGTGGGACGCCGAAAAGCATCGCGGCCTGCGCCGCTGGCTCGCTTTTCCCGGCCTCACGTCGCGCGCCATCGGTCTCGCCGAACACACGTTCATGCGAAAGACGCTGCTCATCCTCGTGTTCGAGGGTCGAGCCGGTGAAGCGCGGGCGGACGCCGAGGCGGCCCTCGGCCTCGCAGCGGAGCAGGGTGGCCGTTCCCTCGGCGAGGCTCCCGCGCGCGCCTGGTTCGAGCGTCGCTATGCCGTGAGCTACGACCAATCGCTCGTATTTCGGCACGGCGCGTTCAGCGACACGCTCGAGGTCGCGGCGCCCTGGTCGCGCCTCGAAACGCTGTACGAAAACGTTCGGCGCGCCATCGGTCGTCGCGCGCTCGTGATGGCGCATCTGAGCCACGCCTATCCCGACGGCTGCAGCATCTACTTCACGTTCGTCGCGCCATCGAACGCGGACGCCGTCGCCGTCCACCGCGCGATCTGGCGCGACGCAATGAGCGCCGTGCTCGAGTCCGGCGGCGTGATCAGCCACCATCACGGCGTCGGACGCGTGCGCGCCGAAGCGTTGGGCGACGAGCTCGGCGCGGACGGACTCGAGCTTCTCGCGCGCGTGAAGCAGGCCTGCGATCCCGACGGCGTGCTCGCTCCGGGCTCTCCGCTCGGCGCGCCCCCCGCGCGGGGGACTCCGAAGCTCCGTGTGCGGCCCCCGGACGCTGCGGCGTCGACGGAGTGGCTCGTGGATCCGGTTTCAGGGCTCGCGCGCGCCCCCGGCGAAATGTCGCTCCCTCACGTCGAGCGCGCGCTCGCAGCCGAGGGCCGCACGCTCGGTCTCGCCGAGCCGCCGCCCGACCTCGCCGTCGCGGCCTGGGTCGCCGCCGGGATGCCCGGCATGCCCGACGCGCTCCACGATCCGGTCGCTCAGCGCGTCGCCGGTTTCGCGGCGTCTGCGGCCGAGCTCGCCGTCGAGCTCCTGCCCGCGCCGCGGCGCGCGAGCGGCCCCGACATTTCGGCGCTCTTCGTCGGCGCGGGCGAGCGCATCGGCAAAATCGAGCACGTGTGGCTCGGCGCAGGCTCTCGCCACGCGCGGCCCGCACGGGTGCTCGCCCACGCGGTGGATCGCTCGCCGCCGGTTGCGCCGGCCGAAAGCGCGATCTGGGACGCGATCGCGCGTTCCGTCACGGCGCCGCGCTGAAGCGCAGGGTCATGCCTGGTCGGTGGTGAGCGGCCCGTCCGTCGGGAGCGGGAGCGTCGCGCCGGTGCGCTCCGAAAGCCGCGCGAGCGCCGTCTCGACGATCGCACGGTCGCCCGGATCGACCGCCGAACGGCGCGCCCGTGCGAGCGAGAAGCGCAGCGCCGCGGCCTCGAGCGGCGAGAGCGCCGCCGTCCGCGAGAGCCCGAGCTCGACGAGACGGTAACGCAAGAGCCGCCGTCCGTCGGCGAGCTCGAGCTCACCCGTCACCTCGGCTCCCGACGTGAGCTGGCGCAAAATCCCGCGGACGCGCGCTGCACGACGCCGCAGCCGTCGCACGTCGGGCTGCTCGTAGAGCTCGAAGAAGCGATTGCGCGAGAAGGCATCGGGCGCAAGGACCAGCGCGCAGAGCAAGGCGTCGTGGTCGGGGGTGCGGCCCGTCGCCTGCTGTCGCTTTTCTGCCGTGGTCACGAAGCGTCCGTTTCGTTCTGACTCTGCGCGAGGAGCTCGGCCTGATGGTGCGCGGTGAGCGCGTCGACGAGCGCGTCGACGTTGCCTTCCATCACGCGGTCGAGCTCGTGCAGCGTGAGCCCGATGCGATGGTCGGTGATGCGATTCTGGGGGAAATTATACGTGCGGATCTTGTCGGAGCGATCACCCGATTTGACCATGCCGCGTCGCTCGTCGCGGACGGCCAGATCCTGCTTTTCACGCTCGATGTCGAGCAGGCGGCTGCGCAGGATCTTGAGCGCCTTGGCGCGATTCTTGAGTTGGCTGCGCTCGTCCTGGCATTTGACGATCATGCCGGTCGGGAGGTGCGTGATTTGCACGGCACTGTTGGTGGTGTTGACGCCCTGACCGCCGGGGCCGCCCGAGGCCGCGATGTCGAAGCGCAAATCCCGCTCGTCGAGCTCGAAATCGACCTCGTCGGCTTCGGGCAGCACGGCGACGGTCGCCGTCGAAGTGTGGATGCGCCCCTGCGCTTCGGTCGCCGGCACGCGCTGCACCCGGTGGACTCCGGACTCCCAGCGCATCGAGCCATAGGCACCAGGTCCTGCAATCTTGAAAATTGCTTCCTTCAACCCGCCTAACGTTCCGTCGGAGAGCGAGATCACTTCCTGCCGCCACCCGCGCGTGGACGCGTAGCGCGTGTACATCCGATAGAGGTCGGCGGCGAACAGCGCGGCCTCGTCA
>JAICUB010000020.1 GCA_025936045.1 Polyangiaceae bacterium
CGGCTTCACGGCGGGCCGGCGGAGCTCGCGCGCGGCGACCGCTTCGAGCTCGTCGGCCAGCTCGCGCCGGTGCAGCTCTTTCGCAACGCCGCCGCGCACGACCCGCTGCCCGGCGCGGCGCGCCGCGGCGTCACGCTGAGCGGCGCCGCCCTCGACGTCCTCGTCACGCGGCGCGCCGGCGGCTTGAAAGCCGCGATTGACCGGCTCAGAGCTCACGCGCGGGCGCGCATCCGCGCGACATTTTCAGCCGGGGCCGAGGGCATGGCGCGCGCGCTCGTCCTCGGTGAAAACGATCTCGATCCCGACGACGACGCCGCGTTCCGAAAGAGCGGGCTTTCACACATGCTCGCCGTGAGCGGGACGCACCTCGTGTTCGCGGTGGTCGGCGTCGTCACGGCGTTCGCAGCCGTGTTCGTACGGATCGAAGCGCTCGCCCTTCGGGTCGAGGCGCGCCGCGTCGCGAGCTGTCTCGGCGTGCCGCTCGCGCTCGCCTATGCGGACTTCGCGGGCGGGAGCGGCTCGGCGTGGCGCGCCGCGTGGATGCTGGCGTTCGGGTTCGCGGCGCGTGTTTTCGGGCGTGCGCCGAACGCGACGCGCTCCCTCGGGGCGTCGCTGCTCGTCGGCGCGGCGTACGACGGGCTCGCCGCGTTCGACATTTCGTTCCTTTTGTCGGCGGCGGCCACCGTGGGACTTTTGACGCTCGGTCCGGGCCTGACTGAGCCGCTCGCACGGTTGCCCAAAGTTGCACGGTTCGTGGGTCACAGCGTGGCGGCGACCGTGGCTGCCATGACCCCGTGCGCCCCACTACTCGCGTTGCTCGCGCCGGATCTCACCGTCGCCGGAGTGCTCGCGAACGTCCTCGCGGCGCCGTTCGGCGAGACGATCGCGCTGCCGCTCTGCCTCGGCCACGTGCTGCTGGCGCCCTTGCCGCTGCTCGAGCGTGGCGTGGCGCTCGTCGCATCCGGTGCGCTCCTCGTCGTCAAGCAGATCGCCCGCGAAAGCGCCTCCGCAACCTGGCTTGCGCTGCGGGTGCCGGATCCGACGCCGTGGCATTTCGCGGTGCTCGCGTTCGGCGGGGCCGTGTTGGTGGCGCACCGTCCGAGCGAGCAAGCGCGGCTCTTCGGTGCGCCGCCCTGGGCAGGCCGCGCGTGGCGCAGCGCCTGCACGGCGGCGATAGCGCTCTCGCTCGGCGTGCTCGAGCTCGGGGCGCGGGCGGCCGGCCAAAGTCGCGGACTTTTGCGTGCGACGGCGCTCGACGTGGGGCAAGGCGACGCCAATCTCCTCGAGCTGCCGGACGGTGCCGCGTGGCTCGTCGACGCCGGCGGGATGGTCGGGAACCCGATCGACACGGGGGCCGCGGTCGTTTTGCCGGTGCTTCGCAACAAGCGCCGGACGCGGCTCGACGTGGTCGTGCTGACGCACCCGCACCCCGATCACTTCGGCGGGCTCGCGGCCGTGCTGCGCGGTGTGGAGGTCGGCGAGCTTTGGGACAGCGGACAAGGCGAGGCCGAGGGCGCCGGCCCCGCGTACGCGTCGCTGCTCGAGCTCGCGCGCCGGCGGCATATCGCCGTGCGCCGGCCCGCCGAGCTCTGCGGGCACCCGCGCCGGCACGGCGGGGCCACCATCGAGCTGCTCGCGCCGTGCCCGGCGTTCGTGCCGGGGCGTGGGGCGAACGACAACTCGCTCGTCTTGCGCGTGACGTACGGCGAGCGCGCCGTTCTGCTCACGGGCGACGCCGAAATGCTCGAGGAGGCGGACTTGGTCGCTCGTTACGGGGAGGCGCTCAGGGCGGACTATTTGAAGGCAGGCCACCACGGCAGCCGCACTTCGAGCGGTGAAGCGCTGCTCGACGCCGTCAAGCCGGCCTGGGCGACCCTGTCGTGCGGCGTACGCAATCGCTTCGGGCACCCGCACGCGCCGACCGTCGAGCGCCTGAGTGAGCACGCCGTGCTTGCGTTTCGGCTCGACCGCTCGGGGAGCTTCGAATGGACGACCGACGGACACGCGGCGCGCGTGCGGCTCGCGTTGCTTCCGCGTTGACGGCGCCGCGCGCGCTCGGTACTCGTGAGGTCATGCGGGAATACCCGCCGCCCGAAGCCGTTCGCACGCTCTACTCGCCCGCGACGATCGCCGCGCGCATCAGCGAGCTCGCCCAGGAGCTCGCGCGCGACTACGAGGGAAAAGCGCCGATCCTCGTATCGGTGCTGAAGGGCAGCTTCGTGTTCGCGGCGGACTTGGCGCGCGCGCTGCCGCTGCCCGTGCGCGTGGAGTTTCTCGGCGTCCGGAGCTACGGGTCGGGCACGGTGTCGACGGGCGCCGTGCAGATCACCCAGGATTTGACGCACCCGATCGAGGGCCAGGAGCTCCTCGTCGTCGAAGACATCGTCGATACGGGGCTCACGCTCGCGTACATCCTGAGCCTGCTCAAGGCGCGGGGCGCCGCGAGCGTGCGCGTGTGCGCCCTCCTCGACAAGCCGTCGCGGCGCCGCGTCGAGGTGCCGGTCGACTACGTCGGCTTCACCGTGGGTGACGCGTTCGTCGTCGGGTACGGGCTCGACTGCGCCGAGCAGTATCGGAACCTGCCGGCGCTCTGCGAGCTCGTCGAGTTGCCGCAAGGCTCGTGAGCCGAGGCAGCGGCGCGCCGTGGAACGGCGACGAAAACGGCGGTCGCCCCTCAATCCAACTCCTCACGCTTCTTCCGCCGCGTTTCCGCCGAGGTCGAGCTCGGTGTGCACGCGCGCGCGCTCGCGGTCGATCTGCTCGCGGGTCGCGCCGAGACGCTCGAGCGTGAACTCGGCCATGGCTAGCGCGATTTCGCCTTCGCCCGAGAAGACGATGTCGGCGCCCGCCCGTTTGAGCGCGGCGACTTCCGTCAGGTACGTCGCGCGCGCGACGACGAAGAGCTTCGGGTTGAGCTCGCGTGCGCGGAGGACGACCGCGTCGGCGCCGCCTTCGACGGGCGCGCTCAGGATGACACCGACGGCCTCGGCGGCGCCCGCTTCGGTCAGTGCGTCGAGGCGCGAGGCGTCGCCGTAGACGGCGTTCTTGCCGGCTGCGCGCAGCGTGCGCACGGTGTCGAGGTTCATTTCGACGACGCTCGGCTCGATGCCGCTCTCTTCGAGCAAACGCGAGACGGTGCGACCGACGGGGCCGAAGCCGACGACGAGCACGCGGTGGCGATGGGGGCGGCGGCGCGAAGTCGTCGCTTTGGCTTCGAGCCGTTCGCGCTCGGGCACGATGTTGCGTGCGCGCGGCGCGAAGCGCAAGAGCAGCGGGTTGAGCGTGATCGAGAGGATCGACGCCGCGATGAGCGCGCTGCCGGCGCGCGCGGGGAGCACGCCGAGCTCGGCGCCGAGGGCGGCTAGGATGAACGAAAATTCGCCGATTTGGCCGCGCGTCGCGGCGACCGCGAGGGCGCTCTTCGCCGGGCGGCCGAGAAGGAGGAGAAGCAGCAGGCAGGTGAGCGGCTTTGCGAGCACGACGAGCGCGAGCGCCGCCGCCACGAGCAAGGGCTCGTGGACGAGAAAGCTGGGCTCGAAGAGCATGCCGACGGAGACGAAGAAGAGCACCGCGAACGCGTCGCGCATCGGCAGCGCTTCCGACGCGGCGCGCGAGGCGAACTCGGAGCGGCCGACGACGATGCCGGCGAGGAATGCGCCGAGCGCGATCGAAGCGCCGAAGAGCTCCGCCGCACCGAGGCCGACCCCGAGCGCCACGGCGAGCACGGCCAGCGTGAAAAGTTCGCGCGAACGCGTGGCGACGACGCGGTTCAAGAGCCACGGAATCGCGCGACCGCCGCCGAGAAACGTGAAGGCGACGAGCGCGCCGAGCTTGGCCACGGAGACGAGCGTCGTGAGCACGATGCCGCTCCCGGGTCGCACGAGCCCCGGCAGGAGCACGAGCACGAGCACGGTGAGCAGGTCTTCGACCACGAGCCAGCCGACTGCGAGGTGACCGGTGGGCGTGTGGAGCTCGCCGCGGTCGCTCAGCGAGCGCAGCGCGACGACGGTGCTCGTGATCGAGAGCGCGAGGCCGAAGACCGCGCCCGCCGTCCAGCCGAAGCCGAGCGCGTGGGCGACGAGCGCGCCCAGGCCCGTGACGGCGAGCAACTGGCCGACCGCCGCGGGAACGGCGACGCGCCGCACGGCGAGCAGTTGCTCGACGTGAAATTCGAGCCCGACGCCGAAGAGCAGGAGGACGACGCCGACCTCGGCGAGCTCGGAGGCGAGCTCACCGTTCGCGACGAAGCCCGGAGTGTGCGGTCCGACGACCATACCCGCGACGAGATAGCCGACGATCGGCGGCAATTTGAGCCGGTGCGCGACGAGGCCGAGCAGGAGCGCGGCGCCGAGCGCGCCGCCGAGCAACACGATGAGATCGGGAGTGTGCACGCGTTCGCCTTCTCGCGCGTCAGCGTCGCGACGTTCCGCGGAAGCGACGAGCGAGCGCTTCGCCTTCCTCCCGCGTGAAGAGCTTGTAGCAGCGCCGGCAACGATACTTGACGCTGCCACCGCCGGGCTTGCGCGCGCGCGCTTGCACTTCACCGCAGCTCGGGCAGCGGAGGCGTACCAGGGCACCCTGCGCGCCGCCGACGAAGAGTGCCATGCCGAGAATGTAACGCCGTTCACCGCGAGCGGGCGCTCGAATGCCGCGTTTCGGCGGTGACGAGAGCTCAGCCGCCTTGCGTGGTCGTGCAGCCGCCCGTCGTGGCGGTTTCGCTGGCCGAGTGGCAGGCGGCTTCGGTGAAGAACCAGCGGCCGCCCTCGAGCGCTACGGAATCAGCGTCGATGCCGACGAGCTTGAAGTTTTGGCGGCATGCCCACTCGCGTTCGTCCGTCGGTTTGCTGGGCGGATCGGCGACCACGGGGCCGAATACCGAGATTTCCTCGGCGGCTTGCCAGTAGTGAAACGCGGCCGCGGGGCTCTGTGCCGTCGCGGCGCGCCGCCACGTGCCCATCGGCGCGCCGGGCGACAGGGGCGCGAACGTCCACGCCTCGCACTCGGAGCTACCCGCCAGGCGCCAATACAGCGTGGCCCTTTTGCGCTCGAGCGACGCGAGCGTTTCGCCCGGCAATGCGTCGCAAAACTCGACGAGCAGGCGGTCGCTCGTGATGACTTGCTCGAAGCGCACGGCGTCGTCCGTGATTTTGCCCGCGTAGTCCGCGTCGAAGCGCTCCATCTGCTCGAGCAGGCGCTTGATTGAGCGCAGACCCATGCTCGCCTCGCAGCGTTCGTCGCGCACGAAGTCGAGCGGCAACGCGCCGAGCGTCGCCGTGCCGGCGCGCTGTTCGGCCGAGATGAGCCCGGCGAGCGAGCGCGTCTCGAGCGAGTTGCAGGGGCACGCCGGGAGCGCCCGAATGAGCCCCACATGGAGCGCCGGCCAGCGGTCGTTCGTGGACACGGCGCCGGCGGCCGCGACGGCCGTTGCGAGCTCCCGGCAGTTCGAAAACTCGGTGAAACCCCGTTCAGCCGCGGCTTTTCGCCTGGCCGGATCGCGCGCAGCGAGCACCTCCAGCGTGCTCGCATCGACGTCGAGCCGCGCCGTGGCGCCGGCCGGCGCCTTGACGCGGACGAGGAGCTTCAGCGTCGTACCGCGCGGCACGGGGACCACGGCGGTGCGCAGCGCGCGGATGGTGACCTCGGGCGCGGCCGCGACGTAGAGCACGCCGTGGTCGGGCAACGCCTTCGCCCGCGCGGCCCACGCCGGCGCGTCGAGGTTCGTGCCGTCGAGCGCGAGCGACGATTCCGTCACCTCGAGCACGGGGCCGGCGCCGGGGGCGCTGCCGAGCGTCGTCTCCGCGAGCTCGGTGCGGAGCTCGGTCGCTAGTGCGCGTTCGGGCATGGCCGCGACGAACCCCACGAGCGCCGCCTTGTTCGCTTCGCACGCCTTCGCGTCTCGGTAGGGGTGCGGCGCGAACGCGGCGTGACTCTGGCAGCCGCACAGAATCGAGAACAAGAGCGCTTTTCTTCGCACGCGGTGACTTACTCCTCGGGCAAGAGCTCGTGTCGCGGCGGGATCCACGGCGGCACGAGGCGCGGACAGCTCGTGGGCGGGATTGTTCCCCGGAGCTCGGCGAAATCGAGATCGGGGCTCCGATCGTAGCGGAGGTCGCCCAAAAAGAGCCCGTGTTTTCCCTCCCGAAACCAGAACGGCAGCCGCGCCCAGCGCAAGTACGCCCGCGCTTCGCAATCCTCCCGCCAAAGCTCGCGCAGGCCGGCGACCGGGCGCGACCATTCGCCGTCCCAACGCACGCTCGCGCTCCGCTCCACGTTCGGGAGCGAGAGGGCGAGGCTCTGACCCGTGGGTTCGAGCTCGCACTCCTCGGTCGGGATGAGCTTCGGCGCGACGGACACCGTTGCGACGAGGAGCTCGTAGCGGTCATGACGCAGGCCCGCCGCCATGACGCTCCAGCAAAAGGGGTTCGACGGCGCGGGAGTGAGGCTCGCGTCCAGCACTTGAACGGGCCCGGCGTTGCCGGGCGCTGCGGCCGCCTCCATCACGCGCGCGCGCGCGACGCGGGACGCGCCGAAAAACACGAGCGTGACGCACCCGGAGAGCCCTACGGCGAACCACGTGCGCGCGCGCGGTCGCAGCAGGTACGTGAGCCACGCGACGGCCAGCGCCGCGACCGTCAGGATGCTCGCCGTTCCGACGCCGGCGAAGCGCGTCACCCAGGCGAGGCCGAGCCCGACGAGCACGATCGCGCCGAGCAGCAGCTTTCCGGCGCGCGATTGGCTCGCGAGCGCGAGCGCCGGGACCGTGACGATGAAGTAGAGCGGCTCGATGATGAAGATGAAGTCGCCGTAAAGCCAGCCGTCGTAGAGCGGCCAGAACGGGTGCACCCCGTAGTTGTTGGAGAAGTCCATGGCCACGTGGACGAGCGGCCCGAGGAGCGAAAGCGCGAGCAGCGTGTAGAGTTCGCGTCGCCCGAGCGACCGTGAGCGCCACACGCGCCGGAGCACGAGGAAACTCACGAGTCCGAGCGCCATGCCGACCAGGCAGGTGTGGGTGTGACCGCGGTGGTGCAAGAGGTAGCCGACTCGGCCCGGAGTGATGCCGCGGTAGAGAAAATCGAGGTCCGGCAGGTTGTTCGCGATCGCGCTCGCCCAACGCGCGCGGTTGCGAAACGCCGGGTCCGGACGCGAGCCGCGCGGGGTAAGAGCCTCGACCGTCGCGTCGGCGAGGAGCATGCCCGCGAGCGCGTGCGTGACGTTATCCATCGCGCCGGCGCAAGCGTTCGAGCCGCTCTTTGATCTGCTTTTCGAGGCCCTGCTCGCTCGGCTGGTAAAAGCGCGCGCCGGCGAGCTCGTCGGGCAAATACGTCTCGTCCGCCACGTAACTGCCCGTGTGATCGGGCGGATACCGATAGCCCTCGCCGTAGCCCTCTTCACGCATCAGTTGCGTCACGGCGTTCCGGAGCTTCTTCGGAACGGGCAGGGCGCCGCGCTCGGCGATGCTCTCGCGCACGGCGCTCATGGCCGCCTTCACCGCCGCGGATTTGGGACACGAAGCGAGGTACAGGCAGGCGTGCGCGAGCGGGTAGGCCCCTTCCGGCATGCCCATGCGTCGAAACGCCGCGTCGGCGTCGACCGCCACCGACAACGCGCGTGGATCGGCGTTACCCACGTCCTCACTCGCGAAAATCATCAGCCTGCGCAGCAAGAAGAGCGGGTCCTCGCCGGCTTCGAGCATGCGGAAGAGCCAGTAGAGCGCGGCGTCGGGGTCGCTGCCGCGGAGCGATTTGATGAGCGCGCTCGCGACGTTGTAGTGCTCCTCGCCGCTCTTGTCGTAGAGCAGCGTGCGGTTTTCACCAGCGCGTTCGACGAGGGCACGGTCGATGCGCGTCTCGCCCTCGGGGACGAGCGTGGCGGCGACGTCGAGCAAGCCGAGCGCACGCCGGGCGTCGCCGCGCGCCGCGCGTGCAAGCAGCGCGAGCGCATCCGGGTCGGCCGTGAGCCCCCGCGCGCCGAGACCGCGCTCGGCGTCCGCGAGGGCCTGCTCGAGCACGCTGACGATGTTGGCTTCGCTCAGTGTTTCGAGCCGAAAGACGCGGCAACGCGAGAGCAGCGCCGCGTTCACCGCGAAGGAAGGATTTTCGGTGGTGGCGCCGATGAGCGCGATCGTCCCGCTCTCGAGGTGCGGCAAGAACGCGTCTTGTTGGCTCTTGTTGAAGCGATGGATCTCGTCGACGAAGAGCGTCGTGCCGCGCCCCTCGTACGAGCGCCGTTCGCGTGCCTGCTCGATGATCGCGCGCAGCTCCTGCACGCCGCCGAGCACGGCGGAGAACGCGACGAACTCCGTGCGGGTGCGCCGCGCGATCACGCTCGCGAGCGTCGTCTTGCCCGCGCCGGGCGGTCCCCACAGGATGATTGACGGCAGCCGGTCGCTCTCGATCACCTCGCGCAGCGGCTTGCCGCGCGCGAGCAGCTGTTCTTGCCCGACGATTTCCTCGATGCTGCGCGGCCGCATGCGCTCGGCGAGCGGCGCGGGCGGGCCACCGAAAGACCCGCGCGCCGCGGCGTGCGCGAGCAGCGTGGGCTCGTCCGGGGAGGAGCGGCCGCGTGCGCGCGCCATCACCCGTCCTTCGACGGCCGCGGCTGCCGCGTACCGAAGATCGCCGTGCCCACCCGCACGAGCGTCGAGCCGGCCGCAATTGCATGCTCGAAATCGGCCGTCATGCCCATGCTGAGCTCAGGCAGGCGCGTCGGACCGCCGTGCTCGTCGCGCAAACGCGCGAGCGCGTCGAAGTACGGTCGTGATGCGCCCGTGTCCTCGGTGAGCGGCGGGACGCACATGAGTCCGACCGGACGCAGGCTCCGCGAATGCTCGGCCGCCTCGAGCACGGCGCCGAGCTCGGCGGGCGGGCAGCCGCTCTTTTGCGCTTCGCCCGCGATGCTGACCTCGATGAGGACGGGCAGGCGCGGATCAGCCCCGAACGCCCGCTTTTTCTCCGGCACCTCGCGCCCCTGCATGCGACGAGCGAGCTCCTCGACGAGGGCGAGCGAATCCACCGAATGGACGGCGGAAGCATGCTGGACGACGTATTTTGCCTTGTTCCGCTGGAGGTGGCCGATGACGTGCAGGCGGAGCTCCGGCAGATCGCGTAAAGCCTCGGCCTTCTGCGTCAACTCCTGGACGTAGTTTTCGCCGAAGTCGCGCTGTCCGAGCGAGTAGGCCGCGCGAAGCAGGCTCGCCGGTTGGCCCTTCGACACCGCGAGCAGCTGCACGCCATCGCGGCGCCCCGCCGCGGTGCTCGCGGCCGCGATGCGATCCGTCACCGCGCGGAGTCGGGTCGCGAGTGCGTCGAGCTCGGCGCCGGTGATGGCGTCATCGGCCACGACGTGCCTAGCCCTCCGCTTTGTCGCCGAAGAGCTCGCGCACCCGTACCCCGACCTCACCGTCGACGTCGACGAGCTCGCCGCGCGCGACGGCGCGGCCGGCGACGCGCAAAATCACGGGCTCGGCGACCCGGCGTCCAGTTTCGATCACGTCGCCCGGGCACAGGCGTGCCCACTCCGCCGCGCTCATGCTCACGACCCCGAGCTCTACGCGCACGACGACGGGCGCCTCGAGCGCCGCGTTCACGAGCGTCTGATTCACGTCGTCCGGTTCCGACATGCCTGGCGCCGAGCCCGCGTCATCGTGCGACAGCTCGGCGATGTCTCCCCGTAGCACGAGACGCCCGTCGGGCGTCAGCTCGACCCACGCGCCGCGCTCGCCGGTCGCCGCCACGAGCGCGCCGCGGCCGGCTCCGGCCGCATCGACCCAGCATTCGGCGCCCGGCACGAACGCGGCTCCCGGGGTGAGCCCCCGGAGCTCGTCGCGCGTCACGAGCGCGACGGCGACGACGACCGGCACGGCGAGCGGCAACTCGCCGAGCAGCGCGAGCTTGGGAGGCGCAAGCTCGCGCGTCGGGGCCGGCGCCACCGCGGCAAGTGCGTACGCTCCGTACGCGCGATCCTCGAACGCGACGCGGAGACGTACGCAAAGCGTCTCCGCGTTGACGGCGACCGGTGCCGCGAGCGTCACGGGGTCGCTGGCAACGCGGCGCGCCACCTCGACGCAAACCGCCGCGAACGCGCCGGCGACGCTCGGCTCGAGCTCGGCGGCCGGTCGCGCGAGCGCGAACGGTCGCGCGAGCAGGCGTTCGAGCAGTGCCGTCACGAGCGCCGGTTCGGCGCCGATCGTCACGCGGCTCTCGCCCCACGCGAGCCCGATCTCGGCGAGGCGCGCTGCGGGTGCGCCGAGCGAAAGTCCGCCGTGCGCGATGGTGACGCGTGACCCGACGAGCGCCGCGAGCACGCCCGCCACCTCGTCCGGAACGAACGCCGCCGGGTGCTCGCGAACTTCCGCGAGGCGCCGCAAAGCTCGGCGTGGAAGCTGCTCAAGGCTGCTCCAGGGATAGGGTCGGACGCTCACCGCCCTCATCCTAAGGCCCCAATTCGTCCACAACCTGTGGATTGTCTGAGCGGCGCTCGGACTTTCGCACGAAACGGCAGCAATCACGCTGATTCCGCCCTCGGAGGGGCCGTGTTACCTTCCCCGTATGCGGCGTTTGCCCCGGCTTCGACTCATTTTGGTCACGGTCACGCTGTGCGCTTCTGCTCTGGCCCAGAGCCCCGAAGCGGAGCGCTCGACCCCGGCCACCCCGGCGCTCAAAACGCCTGCTGCTGCGGCGCCGCGCTCGGGTCCAAGTCCGTATTCGCCGACACTTCAGCAGGGCGACAGCGCTTACATCGCCCGCGACTTCGACGGTGCGATCGCCGCCTATCGACGAGAGATCGAGAAGAACCCGAGCGGTGCGCTCGGGCACTACCGCATGGGTGAGGCCGAGCTCGCCAAGGGTAACTTCGCGGAAGCGGAAGAGTCGTGGCAAACCGCGCTCCGCTTCGCCGAAAAGGATCCGCACCTGAAGAGCAAGATCCTGTTTCTGCTCGCCGACCTCAAAGAGCGGCAGAAGGCCTACGACGACGCCGTCGAGCGCTGGAAGACGTATCAAGAGCACGCCGACGCCACGCCCGCCGCAAAGGGTTACCCGGCGACCGCCGCCGATCGCATCAAGCGCGCGGAAGAGTGGAAGAAGCTCTCCGCGGATTCGGCTGACGTGAAGGCGCGCGCCGAGAAGCGCGTCAAGGAAGCCGACGACTCGATGCGCAAGAGCTCGAAGTAGCCGCTACTTCGCGGTCCGCACGCGAACGCTCGCGGCGAGCGCTTCGTCGGCCTGGCGCGTGAATTCGAGAAACGCGCCGTATTCGTTGGGCTGGATGCGTCCGGCGGGCAAGCTCAGGTGACGTTCGAAAACGACGGCTTGCCCGTGCACGGCGTCGTCGACTTCCACGCGCCGTTCGCCGTTCGCGAGCTTGCTCGGGGTCACCGCCGTCTGCACCGTGCTTCCCGGGGGCAGCTCGATCGTGAGCTTTACGTCTTGCGCCACCGACTCCACCATGAGGAGCGGCGTCTGGCGCACGGGCAGGGTCGCGAACTGGCCGAGGCGCGGCGTGAAGCCGGGCGCCGACAGCAGCAGTGTTCCGCCGACGGTTTGTGCGAAGGATCGCACGCGCGACTTCGTGAGGATGCGGAGCGGCGCATCAGGGTCGTTCACGCCTTCGAGGTGGTACTCGAGGAGCTCGACACCACGGAGCGCCGAACCGAGCAAGCGGCCTTCGATGGCGTCCCGGATCTGCCGCTCCGGCATTTGCGCGAGCACGGTGCGCAGGCCCGTCGCGTACTTGCCTTGGAACGTCTGCGTGAGCTCGACCACGGCCGAGCCGTCGGGCGCGAGCTTTGCCGTGCCCTCGGTGGAGGCGCGGTCGAGCGTGCCGGCGGTGGGTGTCGTCGTGTTTTCCCACTTATCGCCGAGGAACACGACGGCCGGCATGCCGCGCACCTCGGCGGGGACGTAGCCGAAGGGAGCGTGCTTCGAGCCCAGCGTGAGCCAGAGGTCGCCCTTTTGCCCGCGCACGCGCAGGAGCGGCTGCGTGTACTGCATGGAGCCCGAGAACGGACCCGTCGGCGGCAGCGTCAGCCGGTTCTGCACGACGGCGTAGTCGGCCTGAATGCCGAGCGAGCGGCAGAGCGCGAGATAGCCGCGCCAGAGGTTACCGTTCTTGCTCACGACGACGCGCCGGCCGTCCGACTCCTGACCTTCCTCGACGTTCGCAGTGACCCAGTGATAGAGCTTCTGCGCTCGTTCGGCGCGGGCCTTCGGCGGGAGCGGCGCCACGATGTGCTCGGCGATGTCGCGCACGCGTGGATCGATCGGCGTGAGGTCGTCGGCCGAATCGGCGAGCGCGTGCAAGGTCGCGTCGAGCGACACGCCCCAGCCGATCTGAACGCTCGGCAAAAATTCGGTGATGGGCGCGCCGAACGGCTCGACGGGAGCCGCAGGGCTCGAGTCGACGCGCCAGCGCCGGACCGTGAGTCCGCCGCCTTCCGTCACCGCAGGCGGCGGTACGTCGTTGCGCGTCTCGATCTGGAGCTTGCGCTCGCTCGGCGCGATCACGACGAATTCGCTACGCGCGTACGCAATGTTCTCTTCACGGAAGAACCAGCGCGGCCCGACGTAGTGCACGCCGTGGCGGCCGTCGCCTTCGTTGCTCTCGATGCGCTCGGTCTCGATGTAATCACCGACCTCGAGGTGCGGCATCGTGACGGTGGGCTTGCCCTGCACCACTTCCGGCTCGAGCACGCTGCCGTCTTGCTTGATCACCCGCAGCTTCAAGAACCTGCCGGCGCGCAGCGGTTGTTCCGCCATGTCGCCGATCGCTTCGGCCGACTGCACGCGGACGATCTCGTGCTCGAGCAGGCGGCTCGAGCCGTCGTTGTGGATCCAGAGCGCCGAGTAATCGAGCACGCGCGCCGCGGTGCCGCTCAATTGTTGCTTTTTGTGCTCGAACTCGCGGATCACGGCGTCCGTGTCGATGCGATACGGAGCGAGCTCCGTCGCGCCCTCGACGAGATCGAGCGCTGCTTCGAGCCGTGCGGTCGGCGCGCCGTGCTGCACGGACTCGACCACGGCCTTGATCAAAGCTTGCCGGTCGCCTTCGGCGTAGCGCGCGTCCGCGAGCGCGAGGCGCGGCTCGTCTTCGCGCGGATCCTTCGCGATCGCGGCTTCGAGCTTCTTCCAGGTCTCGCCTTCGTTGCCGGCGCGCACCATCACGTCGTGGATGCGCTCGGCGATGTCCTTGCGATCGGGGCGGCGCTTGGCGAGACGCTCGAGTTCGGCGAGAGCGGTCTTGTAGTCCGCGCGCTCGAGCGCGCGGCCGAGCGCGATCTCGTTATCGGGGTCGAGTTTCAGGATGCGCGTGACGAGCGCGTCGGCCTGTGCGGGCTCGCCCTGTTGGTCGTGGACGATGACGGCTTGCTCGAGTGCCTGCGGATCGTCCGGGAAGCGGTGCTCGAGCTTTTCTGCGACCGTCGCGAATTCCGCGGTCCAGCCGAGCTGGTGGTAGAGGTCGGCAAGCTCGCTCAAAATGGCCGGAACCTCGGGGAATTGATCGACGAGCGCGGCGACGTCGCGCGCCGCTTCGGTCGGGCCGCTGCGTTCGCTCTCGCTCGCGGCGAGGGCGAGGCGTGGCTGCCAGAGCCCCGGATCCTTCTTCACGGCCCGCTCGCCGAGGTCGCGCGACAGATCGCGGCGCTGCGCGTCGGCGAAAATGGGGTCGTCTTGTACGAACGCCGCGGCGGCCGAAAGCGCCGAGCCCGTCGCGTGCGACGGCTCCACGACGAGCGGCTGCATCAGCACGCTCGCCACGTCCGCCTGGTCGTCGATGCCGGCGACCTGCGCTCCGAAGAAGCGCACGAGGTCGTCCCCCGAGTCCTCGATGCCTGCGCCGCTCACCCAAGCGCCGAGCACGTTGTCGGGTGTGACGTCGCGCGGCGCGTGCGTGACGTAAGGGCGCGTCGGCTCGGCGCTGCTGGCTTTGCCGTAGGGCCTCCCGTCGGGATAAAGGAGCCGGATCGAGGTGCTCCCCGTGCCGAGCTTGGCCACGATGCGATGCCGGCCGGCGTCGAGATCGATCCGGACGCCGAAGCGGAGCCAGGCGCCCCATTCGCGCAGATCACGCCGTAAGACGAGCGTGTCGTCCACCCACAGCGCGAACGCGCCCTGGGCGGCCAATACCAGGTTGGTCGGCTGATCGACGTCGACGAACGTCTCCGCGTAGGTGATGCCCTCGGGGATCGGCTCGTCGACGGCGACCGTGCAGCCGTGCGTCGTCGTCTTGAGCAAGCGCGGTGCCTCGCCGGTCTCCGGGTCGGGCTCCCAACGTGCTGCCCATGCGCCCGGGAGCTCGGGTGGGAATGCGCGCAGGGTATCGCGCGGCGTGTTGCGCCCGAACGGCCCCGCGAGCCGGAGCTCGGTGAGACATCCCTGTTGCTCGACGCTGCGTTTCTCGGCGTCGGCGACCGCGGCCGAGCGCGTTTCCTCGGCCCACCACTCGGCGAGCTCGAGCCGCGCGCGCCAGCCGATGCCGCCCGGCTCGCGCAGGAGGCCCTCGACGCGCGCCTGGTTTTTGCGCCAAAAATCGGGTGAAGCGTGGCGATAGCCGGCGGCTTCGTGCGCCGCGTACCAAGCGAACACCGGTGCGCGCGGGTCTTTCGACGTGCGTGCCGCTTCCACCACGGAGAGCAGGGAGGCAGAGACCTGCGTCAAGCGGCCGTGCTCGGAGTCGTCGAAGCCCCGCGCGAGGCTCGCGAGCAGGCCCTTTGCGCCGAGCTCGTCGAGGCGCTTGCGCGCCGAGGCCGCGCGCCGAGCGTCGCCGTCCGGTGACACGAGCTCGCCGAGTAGCCAGCTCGCGACGAGCTCGCCGTCGGCCGCCGTCGGAGCCGAACGCCTGAGCTCGGCGACCTTCGGCTGCGCGACGCGTTGCCTGGTCGCGCAGGCGCCGAGCACGACCGCGCACGCGACGAGCAGAGCCGAACGCACGCGACTCACGGTTCCACCACCAGGCGGGCGCTGAGCGCGCGGTCGGCGTCCTCACAGAAGCGTTTGAACGCCGGATAATCCGCCGGCACCACGCGCTGAACCCGCATGCCTACGCGCGTCTTCACCGTCACGTGATCGCCTTGTTTTTCCACGTTGATCGTCACCCAACCGAAGGGCCCTTCGAGCTTCGTCGTCTCCGGCTGACTCACGAGCTTCGCGCCGGGCGGCAGGTCCACCACGAAGGTGTCGCGAAGCTCCGCGGGCGAGAGCAGCCACACGTCCTCGCGCCGCTGCGAGAGTGACGCGTACGCGGGAGTGAGCCGAAAGGAGTTCGTGACGGCCATCGACAGGAGGCTGTTCTCGCGCCGCGCGTACGACGGCGCCGTGCCCTCGAGGTGGATGTGCACCGGCTCGCTCGCGTCGTCGAGGTTGCTCGTGACCAGGCCCTGGGGCCCCGGCGTGATCACGAAGCCCGGGAGCTCGCCGCCGATGTCGTGGTTGATGCGCTCGCGGCGTGCCGATTCGGCGTGGTACTGGCGCCGCAGCTCCGCGGCCGTGTAACCCGCGGTTCGGTAGTCGACGCTGAGCTTCGAGTCGCCCGACTTCTGGATCTTGGCGTGGATCTCGCGTTCGATGAAGTTCTTGTCGGGCGGCGGCGTCGGGACGGTGACGAGCTTGCCCTTGCCCTCGTTGACCTGGAGGCCGAGCGCTCCGAGGTCCATGCGCGGGAGCTCGTCGATGCCCGTATATTCGGCCGTTCCGTCGAGGTAGAGGTCCTGGGACGGCACGTACGCGATGGCGTGGTCGAAGGGCGCGAAGCTCGCGACCTTCGAGCGCAGACCGCCCTTCAGTTGCGTCCGCAAGACGACCATCGTCGCGGGGACGCCGACCTCGCGGAGCAGCGTCACGAGCGCGGTGGCCTTGTCTTTGCAGTCGCCCCAACCGCGCGTGATCGTCTGCACACAGCGATGCGGCTTGTAGCCGTAGATGCCGAACTCGAGCGCGACGTAGCGCGTGTTCTTGGTCACCCAGTCGTAGATCGCCGCGATCTTTTCGCGCTCCGTCTTCTTTCCGTCCACGATCTTGTGCGCAAGCTTGCGCGTGTCCTCGTCGAGGTCGAACTGGTCCTTGACGAGGCCCCAGTACCAGCGGTCGAGGTCCTCCCAGGTTTTGTAGGTGGAGACGTGGACGGCACCGAGCAGCTCCGGCAACGGCGGCATCGCGGGCTCGGCGTCGAGCTCGGGCACCTTCTCGGCGAAAAACCTATAAATGCGCTGATTTCCGCTCTCCGTCACCGACTGCGTGAGGCCGGAAACGGTGCTGTCGTAATAGAGCGGGCGCGCTTTCGGCGTCACGACCACGTACTCGGCGTTGGCCGTCGGATCCGAGCTCTGCAGATCCACGATCTCGCCGAAGTAGTCGTTGAACTCGTTGCGCGGCGTTACGTCGTCGACGCGATAGCGGAGCTCGACCACGTCGCCCGCTTCGAGCCGTGGGAATTGGATGTAGAAGGCCCGCCCCGACGTGTACATCGAGATCGACGGATCGTCCGCGGGCCCTTCGCCCGATTCGATCGCTTCGTCGACGCGCCCGTCACCGCGGTACACCTTGGCGCCGCGGAGCTCGACGACCTGCGTCGAAGTCTCGTACACGAAGCCGTATTGGCGCGCGCTCGCGGCCGCCGCATCCGTGAGCGGCTGAAATACGATTTGCCGGTACTGGCTCGAGAGGCCGTTCTCGAACATCGTCGAGACGGTGAGATCGCGCAGCGTCCGCCGGTTTTGTCCCTGCGGCGGCGCGTGGCGCAGCGGCAAGAAGCGCTCGGGGGCCCACGCGTACGCCTCGTCCGGTCGCGGCTTCTTCGGCTCGACGTGCTCGACGTACTCGCGCACGCTCTTGTCCTGCGGCTTGATGCGTAAAATCTCGTGCAGAAGGCCGAGCTCCGCGTCGGTGCGGCCGAGCTCGCCGTCGAGATCCGCGAGCGTGCGCAGCGTGCCCGCGTCTTCCGGCGCGAGCGCGAGAGCGCGCTGGTACGTCGCGATCGCGCGATCGGCTTCGCCGAGCACGCGGTAGGTGTGCGCGGACGCATTGAGCGCCCACAGGTCGCCAGGGTGCGACTCCACGAGTCGCTCGGCCCAGTGCTCCGCCGCGGGCCGATCGCGGCGCGCGACGGCGAGGCCCATCATCTGGCTCAAGTAGCTGCTGTCGTCGAAGCGGAGCCCGCTGTAACGCGCCTCCACCTCCGTCGCCTCCGTCGCCCGCCCGAGCGAGCGCAGCGTCGAGGCGTAGAGATTGAGGAGGTTTACGGCGTGCGGGTTGCGCTCGAGCGCGTGCTCGAGCGTCGCGAGCGCCGTGCGCGGCATGCCGGCCAGGGCGTAAAGCTCGACCCGGCCCTGGATCGCCGAAACGTCGTCGGGGTCGCGCTCCACGAGCCGATCGAAAATCGGGAACGCCTCGTCGAAGCTCGGGCTCGCGCGGCGCTGGATCGCGCGCGCGAGGAGCACGTCACGGCTCGGTTGCGCTTTGCCCTCGAGCGCTTCCGCCTTCGTGATCCAGTCGCCGCGCTGGTTGTTGTCCTCGGCGAGCGCGGCGGCGAGCAGGAGGCGCTTGACGGTCGGCTCCTTGTCGCTCGCCCGCACGGCGAGGTCGCGCGCTAGGTGCACGGCGGAATCGTCCCCGTCGGTTTCGTAGAGGTAACGCGCGTACGCTTCCAGGTTTGCCGCGCTCGCATTGCCCTTGGTGAGCCGGTCGAACACCTGAACGGGACCTTCCACACTGCCCTTCGGGCTCGCCTTCGAGGCTTTCGGGCGCTCGCTCTTGCCCTTGTCCGCCGCCGTGCCCTTCGTCGTGCCCTTGTCCGACCGGGTGAGCTTCGTCACGAGCTCGGCTGCCTTGGCGCTTGCAGCGACGTCGTTCGTGAAGGTGATCGCGGCGTCCGGCGCACCGCGGGCATCGGCGAGCCGTACGGAGAGCACGGGCGGGTTCTCGTCCCCGCAGATCTTCACCGTCAGCTCGTTGGTGCCCGGCTCGAGCGTCATCGGCACGGCGTAGCGATCGAAATCGTGACCCGAGTAGACGCTCGACTCGAGCACCTCGCTACCGTTCCAGAACACCTTGAAGGCGCCGCCGCTACCGATCCATGCGCTGATCGGGCGCGGCGCCTTCGTGTCCTTCGCCGCTTGGACGAAGGTGGTCGCGTACGCGCACACCTTTTGATCCGGACGCAGCAGGGACGCAAAGCTCACGAACCCCTGAGGAAACTCCTGCGGCACCGCCCGCCAGCGCACGGGGCGCTCTTTCCCCGATTCGGCGCGCCCGGGCACGATGGACGAGCCGAGGGCGAGCTCCGGACCGAAAGCGGTGTCGAGCCCGGCTTTGCCTTCGTTGTCGAACGGTCCGATCACGAGGAAGCGATCGACGTAGCCGAGCGCCCGAATCTCTTCGCGCGCCGCCTTCACGTCGCCGCGCCTGAACCGCGCCAAGGCGGCGAGCACATCGGCGTACACGCGCTGCGGCTCGGAGAGCGTCCTCGCTTGCCCCGCGCCGAGCAGCGTCTCCTCCACCTGCGCGGGGCTGGCCCGATCCCAGCTCGACCAGATGCGTCGTAGGGCGGCGTACGCTTCCGGGCCGCGCGCCGACGAAAGCTCCTTTTGGCGCGCCGCAAGATCGGCCTGAAACGAGGGGCTCTGCGCGAGCACGGGGAGCTCCGCCGAGAGGACGAGAACGGCGACGAGCGAGAGCGAGCTGAGCTTCACGGCCGATTTCCTGGTTGGAACGTAGCTTCGTAGCGCCGGCAGGGTCACGAGCAAAGGCAGGGCGCCCATCGAGCCGCCGGGCGGCCGGCCCTCGTTGCGCCGACCTCGGAGCGACGGCAAGAGAAGAGTGAGCACCCGCGCCCACATCCGCGCACGCCGAACCGTGGGGCAGGTTGCCTGCCGTCTCACGGTTGAAAGACGCGCTCGCACTTGTCCGCTCGAGGGGGGTCAGTTACAAGTGTTTGCTCTGGATCATGAGCGAGACGGCTGAAGTTGTGAGGTCAGCCGGGCCGCTGGAGGCGTGATGGTCAATCCCCAGATGGTGATGTACGAAGAGGAGTTCAACCAGATCCAGACGGTCGTGGACCGTCTGGTTCGGGAAGCGAACGCCAAAGTCGTCTTCATCGTCGACAAAAACGGTCAACTCATCGCCGCGAGCGGCGAGGTCGACAACATCGACACCACCTCGCTCGCGTCCCTGACCGCCGGCAACATCGCCGCCACGGGCGGGATCGCCAAGCTTTTGCGTGAGAACGAGTTCGCGACGCAGTTCCACGAAGGCGAAAAGGCGAACATCCACATCCAGCTCGTCGGCAACCGGGTGATCCTGGTTGTGATCTTCGACTCGAAGTCGAGCCTGGGCTTGGTTCGGCTGCGCGTGCGCAAGGCGAGCGACGAGCTCAACCGCATTTTCGAGGCGCTCCTGAGCAAGGTTCAGGAGCCGGGCGGGGACTCACCGTTCGCCGAGATCACCGACGAGGACATCGACAACCTGTTCAACGACTGAGCATGCAACGTCGCCAGAAGATGAACGCTGAGGGTGCCCGGCCATGAGCTTCATCAACTACATGGCCCGGGAGATCAACTGCAAGATCGTCTATTACGGTCCAGGTCTCTGCGGCAAAACGACGAATCTTCAGTACATCTACGAGCGCACGAACCCCGACGCGAAGGGCAAGATGATAAGCCTCGCTACGGAGACGGAGCGCACGCTGTTCTTCGACTTCTTGCCGCTCTCGCTCGGTGAGATCCGCGGCTTCAAGACGCGCTTCCACCTCTACACGGTGCCGGGCCAGGTCTTCTACGACGCGAGCCGCAAGCTCATTTTGAAGGGCGTGGACGGCGTCATCTTCGTCGCCGACTCGCAGATGGAACGGCTCGAGGCGAATCAGGAGAGCGTCGAGAACCTGCGGACGAACCTCGCCGAGCAGGGTTACTCGCTCGAGAAGGTCCCGTACGTCATCCAGTACAACAAGCGGGACCTGCCGAACGTCGTGCCGGTGGAGGAGCTGCGCGCGCTCATCAATCCGATGAACGTGCCGGACTTCGAGGCGAACGCCCGCTCGGGCACCGGGGTTTTCGACACGCTGAAGGCGGTGAGCCGTCTCGTGTTGAACGAGCTCCGGCGCGGCGGGTGACGCCGAAGACGCGCTCTCAAAAGCCTCTCGAGCTAGCCGACCTCGAAGCGGCGGCGCTTCGTTACCTGAACCGCTTCGACTGTTCGGTGCAGAAGCTCCGGACTCACCTCCGCCAATTGATTCGCCGTCGCGGCGGCGACGCGGCAGAGCTCGAGCGTCACCTCGAGGTTCTGCTCGAGCGCTACCGAGCGTCCGGCCTGCTGAACGACGAGCGTTTCGCGGAAAACCTCTCCGAGCGTCTGAAGGCGCGCGGCGGCTCGCGGCGCGCCATCGTGCAGAAGCTGCGGCAGCGCGGCATCACGAGCGGCGTCGCCGAGGCGAGCGTGCCGCGGTCGCCCGGCGCCGAGCTCGAAGCCGCGCGGGCGTTCGTGCGCCGCCGCCGGCTCGGACCCTACCGCCCCGAAGCCGAGCGGCTCGAAAATCGGCGCCGCGACCTCGCCGCGCTCGCGCGAACGGGTTTCGATCACGAAACCGCCATTCGCGCGCTCGGTTACGGTCGCGACGACGACTTCTGACGGCGACTTCTCACGCCGACGCTCGACCGCGCCGACGACGAGCTCCGACGCCTACGGGCAAGTACCGGCGTAGTAGCCGCGCAGGATGTCGTGTTGTCCGTCCCGGCTCGACTCGTAGAGCAGGCATTGGCCGGCGGGCACCGTGACGTTCTCGTTCGGGGCGTACGTGGAGCTCGTCATCGCGAAGTTGCCGGCGCCGACGCGCAGCGCCGCGCCGCTGTCGCGACTCGTGAGCGCGAGGTCGCCCGCGACGTCCTCGAGCAGCGTCACCATCGGTGAGGAACCGAGCAGCTTGAACGCGACCTTGTCGTCGTTCGCGAACGGTTCGAGCTCGAGCACCTTGCTCGCGACGGGCTTCAGCGAGTAGCCGAGCTCGAGGTCGAAGCCGGGCGACGGGCTCACTTGCAGGTTGCCGCTCGCATCGAGCCCGATCGCCGCGTCGAGGCTCCGCCCGCTGTCGGGGTTCACGTCCACGCTGAGCAGCGTCGCCGAGCCACTTTTCACGCTCGTCGAGCTCGCGCCGAGCCCGAGGCCCGTGAGCTCGAGCGTGTCGGTGCTGCGATCGAATTCGAAGGCCCCCTTCATGGCGGGAACGGCGATGTCGACGCCGTCGCTCGCCGGGGTGCTCGAGGTCACGTCGCGCTCGAACGCCTGCTGGATGAACGATTGCAAGGGGTAGCTGAAGCCGAGCGCCGCGAGATTGAGCGAACCGCTCAAGGTGCGCTGATGCGAGTCGGCCGTCAGCTTGACGGCATCCATTTCGGCGCCGAGCGTCACGCGGACGTGGTTACTGGCGGAGTCGGTGGCGCCGAGCGCGAGCTCGTTCGCGAGCGAGGCGCTGAACGTCGCGACGCCCGCCGCGCTCGTGTCGAGCACGAAGCTCGCGGTGCCGGTCGGGTTCGCGTCGTAGTCCGTGTCGTCGCCGTAGGCTTGTTCCGCGCGGACGGTCGCTCCCACGTCCAGCGTGAGCGCGAGGGACGTGGGCGCCGCCGTGAGGAAGCCCGGAACGCCGTGATCCGCGCCAATTTCGAGTGAAATCACGAGGGTGTCGCCGCCGTTGCAGGCGACGCGCGATACGACGTAGCGCTCGGCGTGCTTCGTCAAGTCGTCGATGCAGTCCTGTCGGTCCTGCTGTGCGAGCTCGGGCGCGTACGTCGCCAAGTCCTGGTCGAGCGGGCAGTTCACGTCGGGCGTCGGGTGATACGTCACGGAGCTCGCGGTCGTCGACTCGACGTTGGCTTCGGGGAACACGTGCTCGTTCAAGTCGTCGAGAAAGTCATCGATCGACTGGTTGGCGTCGTCGGCGAACGCGAACGTATCGCTCGTCCGCCCGCCGCCGTTGAGGGCGCGCGCGATGAGCGTGGAGCCTTCGGTGAATTCTGCGGCCGCCACGGCGGCGTGGAGCACGTCCCCGACGTTCGTCGTCACGATCCGACGCACGTCCGCGCTCGTCAGCGAGCCGCAGGCCTCTGGCAGTTTCCCCAAACCGCCCGAGCCGTCGGTCGCGCCGGCGCCCGCGATCGCGCCGGAGCCCCCGCTCGCGCTCGAGCCGCCCGCGCCGGACCCACCGCTGCCGCCCTTCCCCGCTGAATCGTCGTCACCGGACGAGCTCTTGCCGCAGCCGACCACGCCGAGCGTTCCGAGTCCGACGAGCGCCACCATACGCCATGAAGCCATAAGCAACCTCCGACTCGCGATTATGCCGGACGTGCTCGCGATGACGCACGGTTTTGGGCGCAGGTGTGAAAGCCCCGCAAATTCAGCAGCGGCGGCCGAGCGGCAGCTCGGTGTTCGCCGAACCAGCGATACGGCGCAGCAGACCGCAGCTGCAGCCGGAACCGTCGGCGCACGCCGGCGAAGAAAGCGTGAAGCTGTAACTCACGGCGTTGCCGCCCCCGTCCGTGAGCTTCACCGGACCGAGAGTGATCACCTTCTTGCCGGTGTCGACCGACAGCGATTCGCTCGTCCAATCGTGACCGGTCGGGTCTCCGTCGAGCACGATGTCCCCGTCGTCCGTCAGCTCGAGCTCCGAACAATCGGTCGGCGCGAGGTCGTAGCGCATGGTCGAGCTCAGCGCCTGATCGACGCTGAGCGTGCCCACCGAGGTGCACCCATCCGGCCCTGTTCGCGAGATGAGCGTGAGCTTCACGTCGACCTCGACGCTGTCGTATTTCCAATCCCCGCGCAGCTCGACCGTGTCGGGAGCGGGATGACTGAGCGTGAGCTTTCCGGCGTCCTTGCTGCCCCCGCAGCCGACTACGCCCAGAGCGACGAGCACCACGAGGCCGCGCCGCCCGCCGACTTTTGTGTGGGTCCTCCGCGCGCGCATGGCCCGGACCCTTCGGGCCCAGGTTACTTCTGTAGGCCCAGGCGGCGGCCGCGGTTTTTCGCGGCGGCCTTCGCCTTGTGACGGACTGAGCGCTTGCGGTTCGTCTTGCGCGGCTTGTTGCGAGTGGCGAGGTACATGGCGTTTCGGGCGATGCGTAACACGAGGGGCCGGGCGGGGCCAGGTCAGCGAGAACTTGGCCCGAGGGCCCGAGCCGTAGAAGGTACCGTCATGCGCCAGTGTTGTGAGCTCTGCGAGGCCCTCGGGGCCGGTTCTGCCCGCGGACACAAGCTAATCGGCGTGGCCGTCGGCTCGCGCGACGCGCTCCTTTGCGCCGATCACGCCCTGTTTGCGCTCGACTCCGACGTCGCCTCGATGGGCGAGCTGCGCGAGCTCGTCGAGTTCGTCGCGGCGGTCGAGCCCTCCCCCGACGAAGTCGCCGTCCGCCGCTCGTCTCGGTCCGCGCCCGCTCGTGGAGCGCGGAGCGTGCTCTGAGCTAGGGCTTCTCGAGGGAGTTCAGGCGGAGACGACCTGAGTCACCCGGTAGTCGTAGCTAATCGACGGCACCGTCACCGACAACTTCGCCCCCGCGAGGCTCCCGGGCCACCCGACGCCTTCGACACCCACGTCCACCTCGACGAAGAGGAGATACACGAGCGTGTGATTGACCGCGAGTGACGTGCTCGCGGAGCCTTCGACGTCGGACTCGAAGTCGAGGTCGATCTGACCCGACTGCGTCTTGTCCCAGGTGAAGGTGGTTTCGTGCGCACCGCTCACGATGGTGCCGACGGCTCCGGTCGTTTGCGAGGCGACATCGACGCCGAAGACGGTGAGCCCTACCGAGCCGAAGGAGCGTACGAGGCTCGTCCCGAGCGAGTTGGTCCACCATTGGAAGGAGAACTTCGGCTTCGCGGACACGCTCAGCGTGCCGGCCGTCGGCGGATGAAAATAGACGCCGACGGTCGTGAACATGCTGCCGCCGCCGAATCCATGGTCGGACGAGCTGATGGCGCTCGCGCTCATCTGTCCGCTCGCTTTGCTCGAGGAGCCGCTCACGTCGGCAGGAGGGCCCGCGAGCTCCGTCGGAATCACCACGTCGAAATCGAACGGCGGCACGAGCGTCGCGGAGATTTCACCCGCGAGGACCCCGCCGAGTCCGCCCTTCACCACGGGAGCCGCGAGCTTCTGCCCCGCGAGCTTCTCGTGCGACGCGAGCAGCGCCGCGAGCGCCTTCGCCTTCTTCGGGTCGCTCAGGTCCGGCAGCGACGAACCTTCGAGCTCGCTCAGTTGCTTCGCGTTGTTCTGCCGAAGCTTCCCGTTTTGCTCGAGCTCGCGCGCCTTGCGTTGCCGGAGGTTGCCGAGCTCCTTGCGAACCAGGTTCTCGCTGATGGAATCGGCGCCGCTGAACCATCGCAGCGGGTCGGGTCCCGTGGTCGCGCGTCGGGATGGCTTTGCTGCTCGTGACTGCTTTTTCGGCATGTGTTCCGCCTCCGGTTGCTGCTCGTGTGAAGAACGCCCTTATACTTCAGAGTCCGTTCGCGCCGGCATCGGCGTGAGCCTTCGCCGTGCCGCGTGCGCCCGCACGAGGGTCGCGGGGGACGTTGCGCGCCGTCTAGCGTTGGATCGCGACGGCGCGTACACTCCGCGCCCGAGCTCCCCGGAGGAGTGGCCGAGCGGTTTAAGGCACCGGTTTTGAAAACCGGCGTAGTCGAAAGGCTACCGTGGGTTCGAATCCCTCCTCCTCCGCAGCACCCTATTTCAACCGGCCGCGGCTGAGTGATGCGGGTGCGCGCACCCGCGCCCCAGTGTGGCGCGCGGACCCGGCGAATGCATCCGTATCGAGCCTCTCAGCGACGTTCGAGGGTGGCACCGCTCTTGCGAGGTGACGGTGATAATTCCCCACCATCCAACGGAGAGAAGCAGAGGACCTCGTCATGAAAGCGCTGAAGAACTGCACCTTTGCGGTCGCCCTGGGTCTCGGACTCGCCTTCGCTACGCCCGCGCATGCGCAGGCGCGCGTGGATACCGTCGAATACACGGGTCCTGATCGCGGGCTCCTTCACTCGGGTGTTTGGACACTCGGTCTCTCCTACGTGCCCGCGCTGGTCGTCGGCATCGAGAGCACGCTGCCGGAGGATCGTTACCTCTTCGCGCCCGTGGCAGGTCCGTGGATCGACTTCGCCAAACGCGACTGCCCGACGTGCAACCACGAGCAGTTGAACAAGGTACTGCTCGTCACCGACGGCATCATCCAGGGCGTCGGCGCGCTCGAAATCGTCGGCTCGTTCTTCTTCGTCGAGCACACGACCGTGTCGCGAACGGCGAGCGACGACTCCGACGCGCCGAAGAGCAACTTCCAACTCCACGTCGTGCCGACGCGCGTGGCCGGGTCTTACGGCCTCGCCGCGATCGGCAAGTTCTAAGCACTCGGCGGATGCCGAAAGGAGAACAGTCATGCTGACTCTGCTCGTGGTCCTGCTCCTGATCGCCGCGCTTTTCTCGGTCCCGGCGTGGCCCTACAGCCGCGGCTGGGGCTACTACCCGAGCGGCGGGCTCGGGCTCGTCGCTATCGTCATCTTGATCCTGCTGTTCGTCCGCAGCTGACGGCGAATTCAGCTCACGCGAGGAGCGTGCGAAGGAGGGTGTCGAGCCAGCGATCCGTCTTGGTTTCGAAGCGCGGCATGAAGCGGGCGGTGTCGCGCCGGATGCGCTCGGCGCCGCCGGCACCCAGGGCGCCGCGCACGTAGTCGGCGTCGGCGGCGAGCCATGCGTCGATGTCCGATGCGTCGAGCTCCACGTGGAACTGAATGCCGAATTGGCGGCGTCCGAGCCGAAACATCTGATTTTCGCAGGCGAGCGTCGAGGCAAGCAAGGTCGCGCCGCGCGGGAGATCGAAGGTATCGCCGTGCCAATGCAGCATGAGCTCCGCTGGATCGAGGCCAGCGAGCACCGGCTCCTCGTCGGGCGCGCGCACGAAGTGCACGGCGCCCCAACCGACTTCGCGCGTCGGGCGCGATGGGTCGCCCGTTACGTTCGGGTAAACGCGAGCGCCGGCCGCCGCCGCGAGGAGCTGCGCGCCGAGGCACACGCCGAGCGTCGGGAAATCACGCGCGACTGCAGAGCGAAGAAGCTCGAGCTCGGCCGCGAGAAACGGATAGCGCGGATCGTTCGCGTCCGAAACGCCGAGCGGTGCGCCCATGACCACGAGCAGGTCCGCCTCCTCGAGCGCCGGAACGAGAGCGCCCGCAAAGAGCTCACGCCGGTCCATTTGGATGCCGGCGCGCGCGAGTGCCGTCCCGATGCGAGCCGGTCCCTCGTGCGGAACGTGTTGCAACACGGCTGCTCGCATGCGCGCCATGCTCGCACGAGCGCGCGCGCACCTTCAACGCCCCTCGCGCACTACGGCCGTAGGTGCCGCCCGCGCTTCACTCCCGAACGTTTCAGGTCTTGTACGTGGCGAGACCGACGTAGCGGAGCACGCGTGTGCAGGCGGCGGTGCGCGTGGTGCCGTTGCACGCATGCTCGCCTTGAAAGCGCGCGGCCTTGCTGCGCAACGCCGCGAGGATCTGCTGCGTCACGTCGTGTCCGCCTCCCGTACAGGTCGTATCGAGGCACGGCAAATCGAACAGCGCGGGCGCGTGCGCGACGGCGACGTGCTTCACGTGCACCGTTTCCGGTACGGACGCACCGGCGCGCGTCTCCTCGAGCTCGAGCTTCAGAGTCGCAAGGGTCGGAACTTCTGCGAGTAGGCGGGGCGAGCGATCTTCGCGCTGCCGGCGTTCAGCGGCCGCTTGGGATGCTTCGGTCGAGCGCGAACGGAAAGATGCCATGCGTTCCTCGTCCTACCTTTGCACGACCAGGAGCTGTTCCATGAGCCGTTTCGAGTACCCGCGGAGCTCCTTGAATGCAACCCCCATACCCGCCGGGTTCGTCTCGACGCGCACAACGACCCCCACGCCCTCGATCGTCTCCACGCCGTCGAGTACGACCGAGAACTTGAGGTTGACCTCGGTTCCGATTGGTAAAGGCGAGTCGGTGCGGACGAACGCTCCCGAGCCGGAAACGTTCGTCACGTACTCGCGCACGAAATCCTCGAAGGACGAAAATTGCTTGTTGATCGTGAGGCGCGGCAGATGCCGGCGCTCCGCGTGTTCCGCGTCGGTGGCCGTCGGCTTGACGTCGCGTTCGTCCGTCACTCGCGTCACTTCCCGTGCAAGTCGAACTGCTCGATATGATACTCGGTGCGCGGGTTGAACTCGATACGGCGCATGTAGCGACGCTCGGCCTCCTGCACGGCCGCGCGCTCCTCGCCTTGCATCACGTCGACCACCGCGGGGTGGGCGTTCACGAGCACGGAGTAGCCGGGCAAGCCGTGCCGCTCGCGCCGGATCTGCCGTAGGATCTCGTAAACGATCGTGGTCTTCGACTGCACCTGGCCAGTGCCGTCGCAGTAGAAGCACGTCTCGTGCATCGTGCGACCGAGGCTCTCGCGCGTACGCTTGCGCGTCATTTCGATGAGGCCAAGCTCGCTGATGCGATTGATGGTGGTTTTTGCTTTGTCCTTGGCCAGGCGCTGCTCGAGGGCGCGCCACACCTTCTCGCGGTTCTGCGCGACGTCCATGTCGATGAGATCCAGAATCACGAGGCCCCCGATGTTGCGGAAGCGGAGCTGGTAGGCGATTTCGTCGACCGCCTCGAGGTTCGTCTTGAGCGCCGTCTCTTCGAGGTCACGGCTGCCCTTCCCCACGTAGCGGCCCGTGTTCACGTCGATGGCGGTGAGCGCCTCCGCCTGATCGATGATGAGATAGCCCCCGCTCGGCAGCTGGACCTTGCGGCTCAAGGCCCGCGAGATTTCGTCTTCGATGCCGTACGCGTCGAAGATCGGTTCGTCGCCCGTGTAGAGCTGGACGTCCTTCACGCGGGCCGGCATGAACATCTCGACGAAGCGCACGAGGCGCGCGTACTGATCCTTGTCGTCGACGACGATGGTCTCGATCTCGTCCGTGAACAGGTCGCGCGCCGTCTTCAACACGAGGTCGAGCTCGGTGTAGAGCACGGCAGGCGCTTTCGCTCCTTCGCGCTTGCGCGAAACGTCCTCCCACAGGTTCACGAGGTAGCCGATGTCCGCTTTCAGGCTCTTCTTGGTGAGCCCTTCGGCCACCGTGCGCACGATGAGCCCGCCAGTCGGCGGCTTCAGCGCTTCGACCACCTCGCGCAGCCGCGCGCGCTCGCGCGACGAACCGATGCGCTTCGAAGTCCCGACGTGATCGACCGTCGGCAGGTAGACGACGTAGCGCCCGGGCAATGACACGTGGCTCGTCACGCGCGCGCCCTTCGTGCCGATCGGCTCCTTCGAAATCTGGACGATGACCTCGTCGCCCTCCTTCACGACCTCCGTGATCGGCACCGAGCGAGCGACGCGCGAGGTTGCTCGCCCGCCCTGACGGTTGCGATCGCGGTCGTTACTGCGGCCGCCGCGATTGCGCTCCCGGTCGCGCTCGCGATTGCCGCCCGAGCGTTGCTCGCCACGCGGTTGAGCGGCGCTCTGTTCGCGGGGCTTTTCTTCGCCGGCCGCGCGATCGCGCCCACGGCGGCGCCTGCGACGACGTGACCCGCCCGCTGACGCACCGTTCGACTCGGCCGTGCTCGTCCCTTCGGCCGGCGGGGGGGGTGGCTCGTGGTCGGGCTCCTCCTCCTCTTCTTCTTCCTCGAGGCCGTCGTCCTCTTCGTCCTCTTCGACACCGCCGGTGGGCGGCTCGCCCTCGTGGCGCGGCCCTGCCGGCTTTTCGGGCTCCGGATTGGAGCTGCGAGGCTCGTCGTGAGCGGCGTCGCTGCCCCCGTCGTCGTCGTCGTCCGAATCCTCGTCGTCCTCGTCCTCGTCGTCGTCGTCGTCGTCCGAATCCTCGTCGTCCTCGTCGTCGTCGTCGTCCTCGTCGGCGAGCTCGGCACCTTCGGCCGCGTGGGCGGGCTCGTGCGTGTGGGCGCCGGCAGACGCGCTCACGACCGGCTCGTCATCGTCGTCGTCGTCGTCGTCGTCGTCCTCGTCGTCGTGATCGCCCGCGTGTTGTGCGGCCGGTCCGTGGCGGCGCCCGCCTTCACCCTTTTTCCAGCCCTCCTGGGACTCATGTTTGCGCGCGCCCCCGAGGTACGCCTCGAAGTCGTCGGGGCGAATCAAATCCTCGACGTGCAGAAAGGCCGCGCGATCGAGACCTACGTCGATGAACGCGGCTTGCATGCCCGGCAGCACGCGCGAGACGCGGCCGAGCACGATGTTGCCGACGGTCTGCATCTGGGACGCGCGCTCGATCTGGAGCTCCGCGATGATGCCGTTTTCGATGAGAGCGACCCGCGTCTCGCGGATGTCGCAGTTGATGACCAAAGTATTTCGAGCCATGGCTAGTAAAAATCTGGCGACGGTGGACGCGACCTCGGCTCCCCACCCATGGGGTGCCGGCTGCGCGCCTCGTCTGACTTCGGACATATCATGCGGCCCGGCCGCGGCGCCCGTCACGAGTCAAAATACTCAACAATCCCCGGATTTTATACTCCGCCGCTCGGGGCTGCCGTGATGTCGAAAGCCGCCCCGCCCCAGCTCTGAAGCTGCTAAGCGTCTGAGCCCGCCGAGGACCCGTGAGTCAATCGTTTCTGGTCTTGGACATCGAGACCGTGCTCGACGCGGAGCTGCCGATCGTGCCCGTCGCGGACAACGAGCGCCTCCCTGCGCCGCCGCACCACCGGGTGGTCGTGATCGGCGCCCTCCTGCTCGACCCGAATTGCGAGGTCAAGCGGCTGGGAGTCGTCGGCGAGGGCAAGGACGAGGCGGGGATGCTCCGCGACTTCGCGAAGGTACTCGAGGAGCGGCGACCGTGTCTCGTCACGTTCAACGGACGCTCCTTCGACATGCCGGTCATCGCCACGCGCTGTCTCCGGCACGCGATCACGCTCCGTCACTATTACCGCTCGCGCGACGTGCGTTATCGGTTCACCGCCGACGGCCACCTCGATCTGATGGACTACGTCGCCGATTTCGGCGCGGCCAAGTCGTCGCGGCTCGACGTGATCGCGAAGCTTTGCGGCATGCCGGGTAAGGTCGGTATCGACGGCAAGGACGTGGGCCCGATGGTGCACGCCGGCCGTTTGCAGGAAGTGCGCAATTACTGTCTCTGCGACGTCGTGCAGACGGCCGGCGTCTTCTTGCGGGTACAGCTCGTACGCGGAGAGCTCGAGCGCGAGGCGTATTTGCACGCCATGCGTGGCCTGATTGCGCTGATCCGCGACGACGGACGACTCGCGCCCGTCGCCGCCGCCCTGAACGAGCCGCGCCTGTTACTCGAGCCCGATGCGCCGACTTCCGCGGCCTGACGGTCGGGCAAGGGAGCTTCGCCCATGCCTAGAGCGGTGTATGATCCGCTCGCCATGAGGGAGCTGCTCGAAAAGCGGAGTCGCGAATTACCCGCGGGGACGCCCGCGTTGCTCGTCACCGAGATCACTCGTTACCTCGCCGAGCTGCCCGGTTGGGCGCTCGAGGGTGACGGACGTCGCATTGCGAAGACCTACGAGTTCAAGAATTTCCACGAGACGATGGAGTTCTTGAACGGCCTAGCCTGGATCGTGCACCGCGAGGATCACCATCCCGACCTCGAGGTCTCGTACAAGCGCTGCAAGGTCGTCTACTCGACGCACAGCGTGGGCGGCGTGAGCGAAAACGACCTCATCTGCGCGGCGAAGATCGACGCGCTTCTGCGCTGAATCCCCGCCAGACGCGCGGCCCCGCTCATGCGCCGGGGCGCAGCGAGGAGGAGCCTTCGATGCGCGCCTCCACGACGGCGCCCTCCACGAGCTCGGCGAGCGGCAGGAGATTGCCCTGAATCACCTTGCCGTTGACGCTGAGGCTCTGCACGCCCTTCGACTTCTTGTGCGGGTTCGTGACCTTGATGGTGACGCGCTTGCCGCGGAACACCCGCTCGAGCTCGAAGCCCGGCCAGTTCGACGGGATGCACGGATCGATGCGTAGGCCGTCGAGCTCCGGACGCACGCCGAGGATGCTCTGGAGCGCGACGAAGTAGCTCCACGAAACCGTACCGGTGAGCCAGGGGACGCGTGATTTGCCGGCGTTCACGTTGACGCTCGCGTACGTGGTCTGGCTGTGCACGTACGGTTCGATCTGGCGGATTTCAGCGCGCTCGTTGTACGCGGAAGGCATGTATGCGCGGTAATACTCGTAGGCTTGGTCGCCGTTGCCGAGCAGGCACTCGGCCATCACGGCCCAACCCTGCGGGTGGTTGAAGATGCCGCCGTTCTCCTTGATACCCTTGTTGTAGACGACGCCTACCATGACCTCGCGCGAGGTCTTCTCGAAGGGGGGTGCGCTCAGCATCAAGCCGTACGGCGTCGCGAGCCAATCCTTCATCGACTTCATGCAGGTCTTCGCCTGCTCGGGCGTCGCTGCGCCGCTGATGACGGCCCACACCTGCGTGTTGATGTAGACCTTGCCCTCTTCCATCTTCTTCGTGCCGAAGACGGTGCCGTCCTTGCCCGTGGCCCAGATGAACCACTCACCGTCCCAGCACGACTTCTGGATCGCCGCGTCGAGCGTCGCCTGGCGGTCGAGCGCCCAGCGCACCTCGGCGGGCAAATCCAGCCGCTCGGCGATCTCCGCGTAAACGCCGAGGCCGTACCGCACCTGGAACGCGACCATGACGCTCTCGCCCGTGTAGCCGAGCTGACAGCAGTCGTTCCAATCCGCGGCGAGGCCGCAGGGCAAGCCGTTGCGGCCGCTGCGCTCGAGGTTGAACTCGAGCGCTCGGCGCAAGTGTCCGAGCACGGTCGCCTCGCCGTGATCGGCGTAGGGGAGCACCTTCTTGTAAAAGTCGATCTCCCCGGTTTCGGCGACGTAGGCGGGAACGGCGTTGAAGAGCCAGAGGGCGTCGTCGCTCCGGAAGTGCTCCTTCGGCACCGGTGGCTCCTGGCCCGGCTTGTGCGTGAACGGCTTCACGAGCGGCATGGCGCCGCCGCACTCGACTTGCCCCGTGAGCATGAGCTCGAGGCGCGCGCGCATCTTGTCCTTCAAGAGCGGCGTCACGCCCAGGAAATCCTGCACGGTGTCGCGATAGCCGAGACCGTCGCGCTCGCCGTTGTAGATGAGGGACGCCGCGCGCGACCACGCGTACGTGATCAGCGAATTGTAGGCGTTCCAAACGTTGACCATCGAGTCGAACTCGTGGTCCGGCGTCTTCACCTTCACGCCGCCGAGCAGCGAGTGCCAGCTCCCCTTGAGCGCCTGGAGCTCTTTCTCGCAACGCTCCGGCGTGCCGAACTCCGCGACCGTTTTCTTGCCGTGCGTCGCCGGCGTCCCGAGGCCGAGCAGCACGATGAGCTCGCGCGTCTCACCGGGTGCGAGCTCGAGATCGATCTGCTGCACGCCGACGATATTCTCGCCCTCGGACTTGAAGTTCGTGAGCTTGCCGGTCTTGAGCGCTTCCGGCTCTTTGTAACTGCCGTAGAAGCCGAGAAAGTTGTCGCGGAGCGTCTCGAACGCGGCGATGGGCGCGCCCGTGACCTTCATCCAGTAGCGGCCTGGATCGCCCATTTTGTCGGGATCGAACGGCTCGTACGGATGCGAGGCGACCGTGAGCATGTCGTCCTGCCAATCGCCCTTGCACGCGAAGAGCGAATACTGGAGGTTCACGAGGTCGTTGTAGAGGTGTCCGACGCTCGTGAACTCGCAGTACGTGTAAACGGAAATGCTGCGCTTCTTCCCCGACTTGTTGCTGACCCGCAGGCGCCAGTACTCGAACGTCTGACCGAGCGGGACGAAGTAGGTCGCTTCGGTCTCTATCCCGTCGTACTTGGACGTGATGATCGTGTAAGCGGTGCCGTGCCGGCAGACCGACTCGTATTTGTCGAGCGGCTTTCCGACCGGCTGCCAGCTGCCGCTCCAATAGTCGGCGCTCTCGCGGTCCCGCAGGTAAAAGTAACGACCGGGTTGATCGAGGGGGACGGAGTTGCCCCGCAGCCGCAAGAAGCGCTGGTTCGCCGCGCTGCGAAAGAAGCTGTAGCCGCCGGCGTGATTGGTGATGATCGCGCCGTACTCGGTAGTGCCGAGGTAGTTCGACCACGGGCGCGGGGTGTCCGGTCGGGTGACCACGTACTCGCGCGCTTCATCGTCGAAATGCCCGTACTTCATCGGCTCAAACTCCTGGGCCATGGCCCGGGGATAAAGGGGGCGTATTTATCCCCGGCCCCCACTAATTTGCAAATCGGTCCGGACTCGAGCCGCGACGCGATGCGGCACGACGCGAGCCACGCTGCACCGGCGGGGGCCGATCGACCGACGCGCACCGGGGCGCGATTCAGGGCTCGCGGTAAAAGCGCGGGACGCGGCGGGAGACGTTGGTCATCACTTCCCACGGAATCGTCCCGAGCTCGGCGGCCACCTCGGTCGCGGTGATGGTGTCCTCACCGAGCGGGCCCTTCTGCGTCCCGAGCACGCAACACTCGTCGCCCACGCGCACGGCCTCCACGTCCGTCACGTCGAGCATGGTCATGTCCATGCTCACCGCACCGGCGATCGGCGCGCGCCTTCCGCGCACGAGCAGCGAGCCCTGGTTCGAGAGAGCGCGCACGAGGCCGTCGGCGTAGCCGATCGGCACGGTCGCGATCCGACTCGGACGCTGGGCGACCCAAGTGCCGCCGTAACCCGCCGTGGCGCCGACGGGTAGGTCGCGCAGAGCGACGATTTCGGTGCGGACGCGCATGACGGGGCGAAGCTCACGACACAGCCCGGCTTTCGGCTCGACGCCGAAGAGCGCGATGCCGGGTCGCACGAGATCGAGCCAGGAGCGCTCCGAGCGCATCACGGCGGCGCTGTTCGCGGCGTGGCGCAGGCGCGGAACGACTCCGTGCTGAGCGAGCACGGCGGTCGCTTCGTCGAAGCGGTCGAGCTGCAGGTCGAGCGACGGCTTTTCTCCCGCGTCCGCGCAGGCAAAGTGCGTCATCAGGCCGTCGAGCACCACCTCGGGGTGCCGCGCGAGCGCCTCCGCGAGGCGGGGTAGCTCACCGCTCGACATGCCGAGCCGGCTCATGCCGGTGTCGATCTTCACGTGCGCGCGGATCGGCTCGGAACCGGAGAAGCGCACCTCGTCCGCGAGCGCTTCCACCTGACCGAGATCGTGCAGCACCGGCGTCAAGTCGTGCCGCAAAAGCTCGCCCCAGGCGCGCCCGTAGTAGCCGCCCGTCACGAGGATCGGAATCTTGATTCCGGCGTCGCGGAGCTCGATGCCTTCCTCGAGCAGGGCCACGCACATGCCGCTCGCGCCGGCGCGCTCCAACGTGCGCGCGACGGCCTTCGCGCCGTGACCGTAGCCGTCCGCTTTGAGCACGGCCCAGACCGGACGCCCGCCTGCGAGGCGTTGCACGACCCGCAAGTTGTGCCGCAAATGCGCAAGGTTGACCTCCGCTCGCGTCGGCCGCACCGCGTCGGCGGGAACGGCGCGCTGGGGGCGGAGCACGCGGGGCAGCGGGGTCGCGACGGCGGGGGCGAGAGCGCTCAGAGCCGGGGTTCGCGAGGTCATGCTGGACGTCCTTCGGTACGCCCGCTCGGTGCGGGGCGTCAACAAATTGGGGTTCAGCAAGCTTCGTGCGAGGGGCGAGCCGCGCAAAGAGGCCGCGGATTTCGCGTACATCCGCGGGTGCGGCCACGGCCGCGGCGTGAAGGCGTGTCAGCTCGTGCAAACCCCCGCGGGTGAACGCACACACTCCGGAGCTACTGAAAGCAACTGCGCATGCACTTGGTGTAGGTCGGTTTGCATTTGGCGCACTCCGCGGGAGCCGGGGAGGGGCAGCCGTCGATGCAACTGGACCAGGTTTTCTCGCAAGCGTTCGCGCAGCCCGCGTCCGGGGGTGCCGGCGGCTCTCGGGTTTTGGCGCCGGCTAGCTCCTCGCCGGGTGGATCCTGAGGGCGTGCTTCGACTACCGTCGCGACGGGTGGCGGCGGCGCGTGCACGCTCGTCGGCGCGGGAACGACGAGATAGAACTGCCGTTGCACGGCCGGCGTGTCGGAACCGACCGAGAGCTGGCGGCTGCTCGTATCCCCGCTGTCGAGTGCGCGCACGCGGTTCTGCGCGTACTCGATGCGATCGCGCGGTTGCCCGACCGTGTAGGAGCTGACCCAGCTGTACCAGCACGAGCGGCGCTGGCTCGCCCCCATCTCCGGCTGGAGATCGATGCGGTAGCAGTGCTCGAAGCGCACGGTACCCTCGTGCACGGTCGTGAGGCTCGGCCCGCACGCCGTTGCGGCGAAGAGCGCCCAGCCGATCGAGCGAAGCGTCACGGCGCGCATCGTTGCGAGAATCGTGATCCTGCGCGTGCCGGGTTGCAAGACCATGAAGTGGTCCCGTGCTATTCAGAGCCCGATGTTTACCGGACTCGTGGCCGCAGTCGGGCGCGTGGAGCGTCACGCGATCCGGGACGACGGCTCGCGGCTCCACGTTGCAGCGCCGCTCGGGGAGCTCACGCTCGGGGAGTCCATTTCGGTGAACGGGGCGTGCCTGACCGTGGCGGCATGCACCAAATCCTCATTCGAAGCGGATCTCTCGTCCGAGACGCTGGCACGCACGACGCTCGGCCGCGCCCGCGCGGGCGCCGCGGTCAACCTCGAACGCGCCGCCCAGCTCGGGGATCGCCTGGGCGGGCACCTCCTTACGGGGCACGTCGACGGCCTCGCGCGCGTGCTGCGCGTCGAAGCGGCGGGAGAGTCGCATCACGTCGAGCTCGAGGTGCCGTTCGAGCTCGCGCGCTTCATCGCCGAGAAGGGGTCGGTCGCGCTCGACGGCGTGTCGCTCACCGTGAACCGCGTGGGCGGCGACCGCTTCGAGATCATGTTGATTCCGCACACGCTCGCCGTGACGACGCTCGGTTCGCTCGAGCCCGGGCAGGAATTGAACCTCGAAGTCGATCTGGTCGCGCGTTACGTGGCGCGCCTGCTCGAAGCCGGAGCCGAGCGCGGCGAGGCGAGCGCGGTGACGTTGCGCGGAGCGGTCTGATGGTGCCGTTGGACGCGTGCGAGCGCGTCGAGCAGGCGCTCGCGGATTTTCGCCGCGGCAAATTCGTGATCCTCGTCGATGACGAGGATCGCGAGAACGAGGGCGACCTCTGCTTGCCTGCCGAGCTCGTCACGCCGGAGTCGATCAACTTCATGGTGCTCCACGGCCGCGGCTTGATCTGCCTCGCCCTGACCGAAGAGCAGGTGCAGCGCCTCGATCTGCCGATGATGGGCGCGCCCGGCCGCAGCGGTCCGAAGCTCGGGACCGCGTTCACCGTGAGCATCGAGGCGCGCGACGGCGTCACGACCGGCATCAGCGCCGCCGACCGCTCGCACACGATTCGAGTCGCGAGCCGCCCCGACGCGAGGCCCGACCAAGTCGTCGTACCGGGCCACATTTTCCCCCTTCAAGCGCGGCACGGCGGCGTGCTCGTGCGTGCAGGGCAAACGGAAGGCTCCGTCGATCTCGCGCGGCTCGCCGGGCTCTCCCCGTCCGCCGTCATCTGCGAAATCATCCGTGACGACGGGACGATGGCGCGCATGCCCGATCTCGAGGTGTTCGCCGCGCGTCACTCGCTGCGCATCCTCACGATCGCCGACCTCATCGCGTACCGCCTGCGCACCGAGCGGCTCGTGCGCCAGGTCGCCGAGCGAAACGTCATGCTCGACCGCACGCAGACGACCTGGCGCGCGCTCGTGTTCGAGTCGGTCGCGGAGCGGCGCCAGATCGTCGCGCTCGTCAAAGGTACGCTCGACCCGGCGGTACCAGCGCTCTGCCGCATGCACCGCGGTGCGCTCCTCGGGGACGTGTTCAGCTCGTCCGCGGGTCACGGCGGAAAGACGCTCGGTCAGGCGCTCGACGCGATCGAGCGCGCGGGCTCCGGCGTCGTCGTGTACCTCTTGCCGGAAGCGGGCGAGGCGCTCGAGCTCGGCCGGGACGGCGTCGAGCCGGCGCCGAGCAGCCAGGCCGCCACCACCAGGCCTCACGCGGGCACGCTGCGAGAATACGGGCTCGGCGCGCAGGTCCTCGCCGCCCTCGGGGTGCACCGTATCCGCCTGCTCACGAACAATCCGCGCCGCATCGTCGCTCTTCACGGCTACGGGCTCGACTTGGTCGAGTGCGTGGCGCTCGACTGAGCCCGCCGCGACGACGGCTGCGCCGCGCTCTCGCGTCGACGAACTAACTCGGCTGCGTCGTCGCTTCGAGGTTCGCGACGCGCACTTGATTGCGCCCCGCGCGCTTGGCTTCGAGCAACGCTGCGTCCGCGCGCGCCAGAAGATCGGGAAACTCCTGAGACTCCTCGGCGGCCCAGCTCGCGCCACCGACCGACACCGACATATTCATCTGCGTGCCGTCGAGCTCGAACAAGTTCCGCTCGATGGCGGCACGCAGCCGCTCGCCCGCGCGCGCGACGCCCGCGCGATTCGTCTCCGGCAAGATCGCGCAGAATTCCTCCCCGCCGTAGCGGCACAGGAAATCCATCGAACGCAGCTCGTTTTGTAGCGTTCCAGCGACCCAGCGCAGCGCCTGGTCCCCCACGAGGTGGCCATGCTCGTCGTTCACGCGCTTGAAATGGTCGATGTCGACCATCAAGACGCCGAGGCTCCGGCCGTAACGGCGACAGCGGCTGAGCTCCGCCTCGAGGTGATGGAACATCGACCGGCGGTTGTACACGCCCGTCAAATCGTCGAACGCGGCGAGCTTCGAGAGCAGCTCGGTTTGCACCTCGAGACGCCTCACGAGCTCGCTCGAACGCAAGAGCGCTTCCATACGCGCCGTCAGAATCGGCATCACGATCGGCTTCGTCACGTAGTCGTTCGCGCCGACCTCGAGGCCTTCAACGATGTGCTGCGTGTCCGAAAGCGCGGAGATGAGAATGATCGGGATGCGCGCAGTTTTGGGATCGGCGCGCAGCTCGCGCACGTAGTCGAACCCGCTCACCTTCGGCATGAACACGTCGAGCAGGATCAGATCCGGTAGCCCCGCCTCGAGCTCGACGCGCGCTTCCTCCGCCGAGATCGCCGTCGCGACCTGGTAGCCCCGGCGCTCGAGACGCTGCGCGTACACCTCGAGGCTCACCCGGCTGTCCTCCACCATCAGAACTCGAAAGCGCTTGCGCAAGATAGACATGCTGCGAAGAAGCCCTGCCTCTTAGGAGAGTTTTCTTTGCTTCGTCAGTCAAGCCCGAAGCTCAGCGTGGGTTCACGAACTTCGAGAGGAGGCGGACGTAGGAGGCTTGGTAATAGATCCCCGGCTCCGTGAGCTCCCACGACCTGTCGTACGGGTCTTTGGGGTCCCACCCGGTGTTGGTGTCGACGTAGGCCTTGCCCGGTGGTTGTGCGCGCACCGGCGACGTGGCGCAAGCGCACTCGGCGGGATTTTGTCCCGCGCAATACCCCGGGTTCGGACCGCCGGTCACGTAGCCCGGCGCGGGGCCGAGCTCGGAGCTGCGGGCATTGTCCCACCTTGGATCCTTGTCACGAAACCAACTATGAAAGATTTCGTCCGCGCACGCGTCGCCGCCGTCCGCGTACATGTTCGTGAGGTAGACGATGCCCATCGGATTCACGCCGTGAAACGCGTGCAGGATGCCGGCGGCGCGCTCTTCGAAGCTCGACCGTTCGGCACCGCCCGCGAGACCGTAGACGAGGGCGTCGTAGTTCGTGTTGCCGACCGCGGCGCGCTGGTGGTTGCTGCCCCAGTGGTAGCTATCCCGCCGCATGTACGCGCGGTAGAGATCGAGCTCCGGCTTCATCCCGTAGTAGTCGAGCGTCGCCATTTCGCCGCGCTTGCGCTCGAGGATAGCGCGTTTCGTCGCGCCGTCCGCGTTCGCCAATTGCGTGTACGCGAGGAGCGCGTCGCCCTGTGCGCCGTCGTAGATCGACCAGCGATCGCCCTGAAACGGCCGCGTGAGAGCGTAGTTTTTCGCGACGAAGTCGCCGTACTCCGCGGCGCCCGTGAGCGCATAGAGGTACACTGCGGCGACCACCGCTTCCTGCGTCTGCTGCGCGAGCGTGCGATCCGCGTCGCCCGACTTGATTCTGCCGTCGTCGCACGCGTCGCTCTTCGGATGCGCATGAAAAAAGCGCCAAGCGTCTTGCGCGCGTGTCACGAGCGTTCCGGCACGTTCCGCCAGAGCGGGAAAGCCGCGCAACACGAGCGCCGCATGCGCAAACTCTCCCGCGATCGCGATCGTCGCCGCCGAGCACGGTTCGGGATAATAGAAGCGCGGGGATCGATTGCGGTCCGGCCGGGGCTCGCCGTCTTCGAGGCCGCCCAGTTTGACGAGCGCCCCGCCCTTCAAATCCGGCGGCTGCATCCGCTCGAGCCACGTGACCTCCACCAGCGCCTCGTCGAGTAGATCGGGGAGTCCGTTCCCCGACTCCGGGATGCCGAAATCGTCGGTGAAGGCGGCCGGATGCTCCGTGTATGCGCTCAAGAGGTCGTGCAGCGCGCCGCTCGAGAAGGTGACGTACTTGTTCGTGTCCCCCGCGTCCCACCAACCGCCGCGCAGGTCGCGCGCCGTCCTCGCGTCGTCGCGCGCTTCGACGCTCCGTGCTTCGCCGTCTTGGCCCGGACCGAGGTGGTCGGCCGCGATGGACCAACAGCGCTTGCCGACGCAGGAGTACGGCGGCTTCTTTTCGAAGTTCGCGCGATTGAAATAGTACATGCGCATCGCGCTCCGGAGCACCGGCCGGTACACGTCTTCGCCGATGGCAAACGGGAAGGAACGGCCGCCGTTCCGCACGTCGTACGCGTAGTAGAGCCCGGCCTCTTCGAGGCTCGAGAAGTCGAGCCACGCGCCGCGATCGCCCGAGAGCTCGTCGAGCGCGCCGCCGTTCCACACGCGCGGAGCCCCCGTCCAGACCGGTGTTCCGTCCGTCCAGCGCCGCACCTCGAAGGAGGGGCCGGGTGCGTAATGATCGGCGGCGTTCCACCCGCGCTCGGGGTCGACCAAGATCGCGAACTTCGCCATCTTCGGGCGATAGCCGAATTGGTCGACCACGATGTAGCGCTCGTGACGCACGCCCGCGCCTTGGCCGCTCGGAGGCGGCACCAGCGGCGGTGCTTTCGGCGCGCCGGGATACGGCGCCGCGCCCGACGCGTCTACGGCGGGCGTTGCGCGCGACCCCCACGTCGGTGTGCAACGCGAGGGCACGACACCGCTCGAGCACGCGACGACGAGCGCCGCCGAGAGCAGCGACGGGCGACGGCTGCGGAGGGCGAATGACATGCGTAAGGAGGGCAGCGGATCCCGATGCGAGCCGCGCCGATCACGAGCCTAACAGCGGTCGCGCAGGCACGTCAGGCTTCACGTCGTGCTATGCCGCGCGCATGCAATTCGAGAGCGTAACGGCCGTCGCCAAGGCCAATGTCTACTTCGACGGCAAGGTCGTCTCGCATACCATCCTCTTCGCCGACGGTACGAAGAAAACACTCGGGCTGATCTACGCCGGGGAGTTCCACTTCGGCACGGACGCCGCCGAGCGTATGGACATCGTCGCGGGCAGCTGCCGCGTGCGGCTCGACGGCACGAGCGAGTGGCGCGAATACGGCGCGGGGACGTTTTTCCGTGTCCCCGCCCGGTCCGGGTTCGACATCGCGGTCGCGAGCGGCATCACCGAGTACGTCTGTTCGTTCGAGTAAATTCGGAAATGCGCGAGGGAACGGAGCTCGACGTCGCGGTCATCGGAGCGGGTGTCATCGGGCTCGCCGTTGCGCGTGAGCTAGCGCGCACGGGGCGCGAGGTCATGGTGCTCGAGACCGAAAGCACGATCGGCTCGCACACGAGCTCGCGCAACTCGGAGGTGATCCACGCAGGCATCATGTATCCGAAGGGCTCGCTCAAAGCCGAGCTGTGCGTGGCCGGCAAGCACGCGCTCTACGATTACACGGCGAGCGCCGGCGTGGCGCATCAGCGGCTCGGCAAGCTCGTCGTGGCGACGCGCGACGAGGAAATTCCGGTGCTCGAACGCATCCTCGGCCAAGCACGCGACAACGGCGTGGACGACCTCGCGTGGCTCGACGCTTCCGAGGTGAGGGCGCTCGAACCCCACGTGAGCGCGGTCCGCGCGCTGCACTCGCCGTCGACGGGCATCATCGACAGCCACGAGTACATGGCCGCTCTCCGCCGCGATCTCGTCGCCGCGCACGGTCACGTCGTACTCTCGACCCCCGTGCTCCGCGGCCGCGCCGACGAAGGCGTGCTCGAGCTCGAGCTCGGCGGCGTCGAGCCCACGACGGTGCGCTGCAACGCCGTCGTGAACGCCGCGGGACTTTGGGCTCCGAACGTCTCGCGCTCCATCGCCGGCGTCGCGGAGGCGAGCGTGCCGCGCGAGCACTTCGCCAAGGGTCATTACTTCGTCCTCCGCAGCAAGTCGCCCTTTCGCCACCTGGTGTATCCGATACCCGTGCCCGGGGGCCTCGGTGTGCACGTGACGCTCGACCTCGATGGCCGAGCACGCTTCGGACCCGACGTGAGCTGGATCGACGGCGTCGATTACGCGTTCGACGAGCGACGCGCCGCCGAGTTCTACGCCGCGGTCCGCGCCTACTACCCGGCCCTTGCGGACGGAGCGCTCGAACGGGGTTACACCGGCGTTCGGCCGAAGCTCGGTCCGGCCGGTACCGCGCATGATTTCATCATTCACGGTGGGGAAACCCACGGCGTCCCTGGGTTCGTCGCGCTCTACGGCATCGAATCGCCCGGGCTCACCGCATCGCTCGCCATCGCCGCCCGCGTCGCTTCGATGCTCGCGGGCTCATAGCCCCGATCGCTCTGTACAAACTTCTGCGAAGCTCCAAGACCGACCCGATGAATTCCACCTTTGACGGAAGAAGCACCTCGCGCGGCTTCTAAAAAGAACCATCCGGGGAGCTCCGGCGGGAGCCGGTGCGTGGCGCGAGGGGGTCGGGTCGAGGGCGGTCTTGCGTTGAATTGAGTCCGCGGCCGATCCCCCTTCCCAAGTGGCTCGGAGTAAGCTAGTCGTTATACCCTGGCTCGGAGGTTCCGGTTTAGGCCAGCGGAAGGTCTTTACGATGCGCGTCAAGGGTATGGTTCAGGTTTCGGGTGCCACGTATCGCGTCGTCCGCGTCGGAATGGGGCTCTATGACGTGGTGCGCCTGCTCGATGACGCTCCTGTCGGACGTTTTCGCACCGTTCCCCACACGGTCGTCGAGACGACGAACCTCGATCCCGAGCTCATGAACCAGGTCGTGCGTGCCGCCATCCAGGGCGCGAAGACGAGCTGGGTTGGTCGCATCAGTCTCGCGTAATGGCTTGACGCTCTAGCGCGCATGGAGCCTATCAGTGCTCGTGCCGCCTAGGGAGGCAACTTCGGCTCAGCGCGATACCCGAGGGGGATCGACCCCGTTTCACAAGAAGCGGCGGCGTCGTCGCGACAACGAGCTCGGTCAGGTCCTTCTACGCAAGGGCTCGATCACGCCCGTGCAGCTGCGCCTTGCGCTGCGGATCCAGGCGCAGGAGGGCGGCCACGTCGGCAAGATCCTACGCAAGATGGGCGCGTGTGATTCGGCGGCGATCGCCGAGGCGCTCGTCGAGCAGGTTCGCACCGCGCGGGCGCGCGGCCGGCAGCGCGACCTCGTGCGTGCCGCACGCCAAAACCCGTCGATCGTCGGGCTCACGGTGCAGAGCCGCCCGTCCCTCGTCGTTCTCGCGCTCCTGCTCGGTGACGTGGCTTCGTTGAGCTTCGCCGCCGGAATCATGTGGCTGCTCGTCTCGGGTGATCCGTTGAGCCTCGCGCAGCGCGTGGTGATGGCGTCGCTCGTGCCGTTGTGCGTGATGGCACTCGCGCTTTCGCGGTTGTACGCGGTAACCCCTCCGAGCCCGCCGGACGAGATCCGGACGACCACGGGCGTGATCACCCTCGCGTATACCGGCTCCTGGATGGTGTCGGTCGCGGCGCGCATCGTTCCGGCCAAGTCGCTGTCGCACGGCGCGTGGGCGCTCGCGCTGCTCGTCTCGGTCATGCTCGTGCCGCTCGTTCGCGGCGTCCTGCGCGTGAGCTTGTCCAAGCGACCGTGGTGGGGGCACGGCGTCGTCATCGTCGGCGCGGGCCGCGTCGGGCGCGCCGTGGTCGAGACGCTCTTGCGGCGCCCGCAGCTCGGGCTCAAGCCGATCGCAATCCTCGACGACAACCCCGCTCGCCAAGGGTCGGTACGCGTCGCGTGGGGTGAAGACGACATGGTCGTCGAGCCGGTGGAGCACACCCATTCCGAGCTCGAGCCGCCGTCTTCGGATCGCAAAGCCGCGCTCGAGCAGTTCGCGGAGGTCGGCGGCGTGCCGGTCGTCGGCGGCGTCGGGCTCGCGCCGGCACTCGCCCAGCGGCTCGGCATCAGCACCGTCGTCATCGCGATGCCCGAGATGGACTCGCCCGAAGTTCTGAACGTCATCGAGCGCTTCGGGGACACGTACACGGACGTGCTCGTGATCCCGGACATGTTCAATCTGGCGAACTTCGGCGCGCCGACCCGCTACCTCGGCGGCGTGCTCGGCATCGAAGTGCAGCGGCAGCTCATGCACCGCGGGCCGCGCTTCGCCAAGCGTCTGATGGACGTTCTGCTGACGGTCATCGGCGTCGTGTGCGTCTTACCGGTGCTCGTCGCGATCGCGCTGCTGATCAAGTTCGACTCGAAGGGGTCGCCTTTCTATACGCAACGCCGACTCGGTCAGGACGGCGTGCGCTTCCGCGCCCTCAAGTTTCGCACCATGCATACGGACGCGCACGAGCGCCTGACGGACCTCCTCGCGAACGACGCGGAGCTCCGCGCCGAGTACGAGCAGTTCCACAAGCTCAGCAAAGACCCTCGCATCACGCGTGTGGGCCGGTTCCTGCGCAAGTACAGTCTGGACGAGCTCCCGCAGCTCTGGAACGTGCTCAAGGGGGAGATGAGCCTCGTCGGGCCGCGCCCGTATCTCGAGAAAGAGATCCCCGAGATGCAACAGAAGGAGGCGATCGTCTTGCGCGTTCGCCCCGGCCTCACGGGCATTTGGCAGGTCACGACGCGCAACGAATCGACGTTCGAGGAGCGTGTGAACCTCGATGTCGAGTACGTCCGCAACTGGTCACCCTGGCTCGACATCTACATCATCGCGCGGACCTTCACGGTCGTGATCGGCGGCACGGGTTCCTGATTTTCGGGAGTTTCGCGGGGCAATCCGCCATGCGCCCGCGTTTGCCAAGGTTTGCAGCAGCGTGGTATCGACAGGCGTGAGCCATGGCGAGCGCGCCGTAAGACTCGCCTCCCGCGGGTGGTTCGACGGCTCGCGGTGCGGCAATCACGCCTCATGACAGCTGGCAAACTTCTTCCCCCCGCGGCGGGAACGTCGATCAATCCGACCGCGCCGTCGGGCGATTGGCACCGCATGTGGCTCGTCACGCAGGCGAAGCCGTGGCGAACGCTCGGCTTGGTTCCCGTCGCGACCGCCGTCTCGCGGACGTTCGTGCTGGAGGCCGCCGTGAGCCTCGCACGCGCCGGGATGGCCCAGCTCGGCGCGCAGGTCCACGTCGCCGACGCGACTTCGGTTTCGTTCGAGAACTCGCTCGAATTCAAAGCTCAACTCCGCGCGACGCAGGACGACGGGCGCGTGATCGTCGCGTTCGCCCCGCCGAGCGAGAGCGCGCTGACGATACCGCTCGCTCGGGCCGTCGATGCCGCCATCCTGTGCATCGAGCTCGGTCAGGCTCGATCCGCTCAAGCAAAAGAGATCGTCGACAGCATCGGCCCGCAACTCTTCCTCGGCGCGGTGACGTTCGGCTGAGGACTCAGAGTCGCCAAGGTTTGGGCGTGACCGTGAACGCTACGAACGCGACCCACTGTAGGCCGGAGTAAGCCCCCACCGCCGCCGTCGTCGTCGGCGTCTGTTCGAATTTTTGCTGGAAAACCGTGACGCCGCCGTCGAGCGCGAAGATGCGCGCGAACTCTTGGCGCACTCCGCCGCCGCCCATCGTCAGGGTGAACGCGTTCGGGTTCGCTTTCTCGAGTGACTGGCTGCGCGACGCCGTCGCGTACACGGTGGTGTGCTTCAGGTTCCACGCGGCGTTCGCCGCCAAGACTCCGCGAACGTCCGCGAGACCCGTCAGGCGATCGACGAGGATGTCCTCGGAGCCGCTGAGCGAGAGCGTCAGGGTCGCGCCGCGCGGACCGGTGCGAATGCCGTGCGTGATCGAGGCAATCGCTTCCGGAAACGGAAACGGAGCTTTACCTTTCGTGCCGGCGACGCCGATGCCGGCGCCGAGCGTGGTCGTCGTGCGACGGGCCCACTGTCGCGTCCAAGTTTCTTGCACGGACGCGACGTCCGTTTGCACGGTGGTTTCCGGGGGCACGACGCCGGTTTGCGCGTCCGGACCCGGCTCGAGCTTGGTACGAAGCTCGTAAGCCCTGGCGCTCGTGGTGAGCAGGTTGTGGTGCTTGAGGTCGTAGCCGAAGCTCGCCCAGATGTTCGGGCCGCTCGTCAGCGGCAACACCTGACGCGACTCCGGGTTGATGCCGCCCGTGTAGAGGTAGCCGACTCCGATACCGAGCGTCGAACGGCTGTTCAAGACTGCGTTGGACGCAAGATCGGTCTCGCTCGCCGCGTAGTTCACGGTTTTCACTTGGAACGGCACCGGCTGGCCTTGCAGGGAATTCGTGCCGCCCGTCGTGCCGCCGGTCCCTGTCCCGCCCGTCGGCATTCCGGGCGGGGTCGGCGTGCCCGTCGGCGTCCCGGGCATGGTCGGTGTGCCCGTCGGCGTCCCCGTCACGGTCGGTACGCCGGTGGTCCCCGGTGAGGCCGCGGCCGTCGGTGCGAGCGCGGCGACGGGGAGCTCGCCGTAGCTCGCCCTCTCCGTCAGCGTGAGCGTCAGGTGCGCCCAGCGATGAGCGACGCTGAACACGCCCGTATTCAAGAGGTCAGGCGCCGGCGTGCCCGCGAAGTCGCGGAGCGTGAAGCGCGGGCTGTACCCGATGAAGATGCTCCAGCGTCGATACTCGATGTCGAGCCCGGCACCCGGAGACAACGTGACGTCGGCCGCGCGTTTGGCGGGCGTAGCCTGGTTCGGGACGAGATCGCCGGGCTCGCGTAGCCGGACCTCAGTCCGATCGGTGACGCCGAACGTGACCTTCGGACCCGCGAGCACGGGCCACGCCAGCGCGCCGAGGATCGCTGCTTCTATCACTCGACGGTAACCACGTCGCCGTTTTCGAGCCGGAAGCCGGCCGCGGCCTCGCCGCCCAGCGTCGTCAGGGTGTGATAGCTGAAGCGCACGCGCAGCGGAGGTCGCTGCCGCTTGAGATAGATCGACTCGCGATCGGCGTTCTCGGTGAACCCTCCGGCGAGGGCGAGCACGGCGAGAATGCCGGCTTGTCGCGGGACCTGAATCACGCCGGGGCGCGCGACTTCACCCAGCACCACGATGTTGAGGGTGTGCGCTTCGTCGATGCCGACCGTCACGGCTGGCACCTTGATGTACTGCTGCACGCGCATCTGGATCTCCTGCGCGAGAGCCGCGGGCGTCTTGCCCGCTGCGGCGATATCACCGACGAGAGACAAGGTGATGCGCCCGTCCGCGCGCACGCGTGCTTTCCCCGACAAGTCCGCGTTGCCGTAAACGCGGATATCCAGCAAATCTCCCACGCCGATCACATCACCCGTGCTCGCCGTGCCGGGGGCCGTCGGCGGCAGGCTTTGCGCCCAAACGTAAGGATCGTGCGCTCCGCAACCGACTAGAAGGAGGAGCCCGACGAACAGCACCCAGGCGCCTCGCGCGAGCTTTTGCACGGGGCCGAGTCGGCGTGCCTTGGCGTTCCGCCAGCGTGTACGCATCACGATCGAAGGCTAGGCGTGCGGTTTCGCTACGTCAAACACTCGCGCGCCTCGCCGTCGCGTCGTGTTCGGCTTTGCGCCGGACGGAAACACGCGCGGACTCACGAGCGCACTGCTCGAGCGCCGTGCGCTCGGCCGGAGCGTGGCCTAGGATGCGTGGCATGTGTGGAATAGCCGGCGCCATCGGGGCGATCGATCTCGAAGTCGAAGGGGCCGTGCGCGGGATGAGCGACGCCGAGCGCCATCGCGGCCCCGACGATTCGGGGTTTTTTCGGTCCGACGCGACCCCCGGTGCGGCCTTCGGCTTCCGGCGTCTCGCGATCATGGATCTCACCACCGACGGACATCAGCCGATGCACGATCCTACGACGGGGAACGTGATCGTGTTCAACGGCGAGATCTACAACTTCGCGGCGCTGCGCGCCGAGCTCGAGCGCGAGGGCGAGCAGTTTCGCTCGAGCGGCGACACCGAGGTCTTGCTGCGCGGTTACCGGCGCTGGGGCGCTCATGTCGTCGGCAAGCTGCGCGGCATGTTCGCGTTCGCAATCTACGACCCCGCGCGCCGCGAGGTGCTGCTCGCGCGCGATCGGCTGGGCATCAAGCCGCTCTATTACGCGGTCGTTCGCCGCGGCGGCGCCGAGGTGCTCTGCTTCGCGTCGGAGCTGCGCGCGCTGCTCGCTACGGGGCTCTTCGAGCGGCGCATCGAGCCCGTGGCGCTCGCGAGCTATCTCTGGAACGGCTTCGTCGCCGGACCTCCGACGGTCGTGCAGGGCATCACGCAGCTGCCGCCCGGATCCATGATGACGGTCGCCGTCGATCGGCCGGTGCCGCAGCCGACGCCGTACTGGAAGCTTCCGACGGGGCGCGCGGTGTCCGCGGACGAGGCGATCGCGCGGCTCGAGGACGCGCTCGTGACGGCCATGAAGCAGCACCTCGTGAGCGACGTACCGCTCGGCGTATTCTTGTCCGGCGGCGTGGATTCGAGCGCGACGACGGCGCTTGCAGTGCGCACGGCGAGCGCCCGCGTGAACACGTTCCACATCGGCTTCGAGGAGGCGGGGTTCGACGAATCCGCTTACGCGTCGCAGGTCGCTCGTTCGCTCGGCACCGAGCACATCGAGCTCAGGCTCACGCAGGAGCGCTTCCGCGCGGGCCTCGACGATGCTCTGAAGTCGCTCGATCAGCCGACGTTCGACGCCATCAATACCTATTTCGTGAGCCGTCTCGTGCGCGAGGCCGGGTTCACGGTCGCGCTGGCGGGCACGGGCGGCGACGAGCTCTTCGGTGGGTATCGCAGCTTTCGCGACTTGCCGCGCGCGCAACGCGTGACGCGACTCGGACGCCCGCTCTCCGCGGGGCTGCTCGCGCGCGCCGGCCGGCTCGCGGCGCGCGTCACGACCGGCCGGCCCGGGGAAGTCCCGCCGCAGACGCGCTGGGGGAAGCTGCCGGATCTGCTCGGCGCTCGCGGCGATCTGCTCGCGCTCTATCAAGTCGCATACGGGCTCTTCACGCGCGACTTCTTGCGCGAGCTCGGCAAGATGCCGGCCGTCGAGCTCGCGCCCTACGGCCTTCCCGCCGAATTCGGGCGAACGTTACGCGACCGGGCTGCTCACGCGTCGTCGCTCGGAGCAGTGAGCGTCTTCGAGCTCGCGTTGTTCGTGGGCGAGCGGCTGCTGCGCGACTCCGACGCGGCGAGTATGGCCGTATCCCTCGAGCTCCGCGTTCCGTTGCTCGATCACGAAGTGGTCGAGGCCGCCTTCGCCGTTCCCGACGAGGCGCGCTTCATGCCCCTCGGTAAGAAGAACCTGCTGAAGCGCTTGGCGATGCCGAACCTCGACCCCAAAATCTTCGATCGGCCGAAGGCCGGCTTCGTGCTTCCAATCGAGGTTTGGGCCAAGGACCAGCTTGCGGGCCAGGTCGAAGCCATGTTCTCCGACCGAAAGCTCGTCGAGGGTGCCGGGCTCGATTCCGACGCGCTCATGCGTCTGTGGCGCGCCTTCAAAGCGGGCGCGCCCGGCATGTACTGGTCACGCGTCTGGTCTCCGTTCGTGCTGCTCGACTGGTGCCGCCGCCACGGCGTGGCGCTCGCATGAGCGGTCAGGGCGCATATCCGGTGAGCAGCAGGCGGCATTCCTGAGGCGCCTGCGCGGCCGTCGCCGTTTTGCACGCGGCCGGCACGCCTTCGACCTCGTGGAGCTCGAGAAAGCGCACGAACGCGGGCAGCTGGAAGCCCGGGTAGCTCACACGCTCGCCCGACGACTCGAAGCTACCGAGCGTGGGCGACAGTGGGAAAAAGCGAAATGCGTGTTCGTGGTAGGGCGCCCCCGCGTTACCGCCGTCCACCCACGGCCAGGCGTAATTGCCGAAGAACCTCGGCCGCTCACATAGATAAAACGACGAGGGCAGCGCATGCGGCTCGGCGTTCCAGTGCGTCTGTTTGGTCGCAAAGTCGTAGTTGCCGTCGCGAAAGAGCGTGTTGATCACGCCTTCGTCGGTCCCGGGGTTGTGGAGATCGAAGCCCACCATCCACATCGGCACCGGATCGCCGGGCCACTTGGGTCCCACGCTTTCGTAGGCGAAGCCGTCGTGCTGCGGCGCGTTCGGCATGCCCCGCGAACCGAGCACGTTGCCGATGAAATTGTAGAAGACGTGTCCGTAGCTCACCGTGACGGCCGCGCGCGACCCCTCGTCCGTGTACGGAATACAATGCGAGTCGGTCGGGCCCGTCGGAGTACAGCCGCCGGCCGCCTTGGTCTCGGTGTTGAACGTCGTCGTGTTGAGCGGCGGCCAGCCCGAACGATGCGCCGTCGCGAGGTTTCTGAGCCACGTGATGAAGCTCGCGTTGCCCCAGGTGTCCTCGGTCGCGAGCGAAAAGCTCAGGTTTCCCTCGAAGAGCTCGAAGTGCGAGTGCGTCATGTGCGCCGCGTTGAGCCCGCTCTCGACCCAGTTCGGCTGATACGCGATGTAGCCGTCGTCCATGTAGTTGTAGGCGACGACGTTTCCGCCTCCGGCGGCGCGCATCAACATCACCTTGTTGAAGTTCCAGGAGATGTTGTTTTCGGCGAGGTTGTCGGCCGCACCGGAGGAGAACTCGAGACCGTAGCCGGCTCCGCCGGGGTTCGGATTGATCGTGCTGTGGAGGTACGAGTCTCGCACGACGCAACGAAAGGATTCGTCGATGCCGATGCTCTCGCCGTTCGAGCGATCCGACTCCACGTTCTTGACCCAGGAATACTTCGCGAGCTTGAGGGAGATATTGCCTTGTTGGGTGTTGCTCCCGGGCGCCGGCAAGCCCGCGACGTAAAGGTCCTCGAGCCCGCTGTTCGCGAGCGGCGCGCTCGCGTCGCCGTTGTACGCGTACGCCGTCATCTGCGCCGAGTGAGCGCGATCGAACGTCAAATGGAACGGAGACGAGAAGCGGACGTGTGCGCCCTCGATCGCCGCAATCTCCATCATCTGCGCGATGGGCCGGTTCGGGCGCATGAACCAGGTGCGTGAGTCGCTCCCGGGCGGCGAGCTCTGGGGGTTGAACTCGCTGTACGGGTAAGCGAGCCCCGTCGCGCCTGCGGGCGCTTTGACGATCCAATCGTGCTGGTCGTTTTTCGGATCGCTCGTCATGTCGACGACGACGAGGTCCCCGACGTGAAAGCGCTCGGCGGAGGCCACCGTGACCGAATCGGCGCCTTGGATCGCGTCCTCGCGGAGCTCCGTCGACGCACCCGTGGGATGCGGAAACAAATCGAAGCCCATGTTGACGACCGGTCCGTAGAGCGACGGCTCGGCGACGAGGCGCGTCTGGGCGGCGGGTCCTGCGCCGGGCCCGCCGCTGCCGCGCAGCACGACGTTGGACTTTTTCCAGGAGATCGCGTGCTTGATGCGATAAGTGCCCGGCCCGAGCTTGACGACTTGGTTGTCGGGACAGTCCTTGATCGCGTCGTTGATTGCGCCGTCATCCGAGTCGGTTCCGCTCGGTGCGAGCGTCTTGCAGATCTTCGTGCGTTCGGGGATGCCGCCGGGGATGCCCGGCGCCCAATGGGTAGTGCGGGAAAGCGGCTTTTGTCCGGCCGCGACCGTCGGCCCCGTCGGGAACGGCTGCGTGGACGGTCCGCAGCTCGGTACGATCGCGTTCTGCGCCGAAGCCGGGAGGGCCGGGAGCGTCGACGGCTGGGGCGGCGGGGCACTCTTGGCGAACGGCGCGGATTCCGCGCAGCGCCGGCAGCCGCCGAGGCACGAAACGGCGAGCAGGGCCAGAAATCCCACGGGCGCGGCGGGGCGTCGCATGTGCGCATTCTAGCCGAGCACGCTCGGATTGTTCAAAGCCGGTGCGCAGCGGTCATTATGGTGTCAGCTCGAGCGGAGCTCGTTCGCGAGGCGATCGGCGGCGCGCGACGCGAGCGCCATGATCGTGAGCACCGGGTTCTTCTCGGCCGCTGTCGGCCAGGCCGATGCATCGACTACGAGCACGTTCGGTGCCGCATGCAAGCGATTCTGTCCGTCCAGCATTCCGTAACGCGGCGATGCGTGCATCCGAACCGCGCCTCCGTAATGAACCGACGCCCCGGGAGCGTCCTGTCGATAGGCGACGACCTCGGGCGCCAAGCCGGCTGCGTCGAGGTGACCGAGCAACCGCTCGCGGGCGGTCGCGAGCGCGAGCCGGACCTCGTCGTCGAACCGCATGCGCACCTCGAGCAGCGGAAGACCGAGGGCGTCCTTCGCCTCGGCGCTGAGACTCACGCGGTTTTTATCGGTCGGAACCATGGTTCCGAATTGCCACCAGACGAGCTCGTTCGATTTGCCGATGCTCGGCGAGCCACGCAGCACGCCGCGCGCGAACTTGACGCTTTGTAACGTGCACGCCGCGGCGAGCAGCGGCGGTGACTCCGCGACCGGCGGACGGACCAAGAACGCGCCGATGCGCACGCGCGTGAGCGCTCGATTGAGACGGATCGTTCCACCGCACTTCGGGTGATCGTGAAAGTACGCGCCGAGAACGCCCTCGGTATTGCCCAGGCCCTGCGGGAAATCCGCGCTCGTCGAGTGGAGCAGGATGCGCGGAGAGCCGAGCGACCCCGCGGCGAGGATGAACGCGCGCGCGGAAATCGCGCGCTCTACTCCCGTTTCACGATCGATGTACACGGCGCGCGTTACGCGCTTGCCGTCCCACTCGAGGTGACTCACGTGCGCACCCGTGACGAGACGCAGCGGCGCGGCGGGCGGAAATCGCCGGATGAGGTGCGCGTAGCTATTGAACGCGGTCCCCGTCAACGTCACGTCGAAAGCGCGACTCTGGACCACGCTGCGATGGAGGAAGCCCTGCCCCGCGGCCCTCGCCGCCTTCGCGATGGGCGCCCAGTCGTCCGGCAGGGCTCGCGCGCTCCGCACGCGCGACGCCGGAAATCCGGGCGCGTCGTCCGCGGCGCCGAGGATGCCCACGTAGCCCTCGACCCGGCGGTAGTACGGCTCCAGATCCTCGTAGCGGAGCGGCCACTCGTAGCGTTCGTGCAGGCGGCGGCCCTCCGTAAAATCGTCGGGGTGGAGCCGCACCGTCTGGAGCGACCAATAGTTCGACAAGCCGCCCGGCTCGAGCGCGCTGTGCCACGTAGCGCCCGCGTCGCCGCTCGTGACGCAGGGTACGCCGGCGTCGGAGCCCGGCATGCGCTGGAGGTAGTCGTCGCGCGCGATGCGAACGTGCAGCTTCGGCTGCGGCGCGCTGCCCGACTCGAGCAACGTCGTCGGGATGTTGCGCGCGATGAGCATCTCGGCTGCGGCGGCGCCCGACGGGCCGGAACCGATGACGACGACTCCGCGCTCGTCGGCGCCGGTGCTCACGAGGTGCCCTCCTGCACGCGCCGAAACCACGCCGCCGAGCGTGCGATGCCGTCGCGCGCCCGCACTGCGGGCTCGTAGCCCAGCATGCGTCGGGCCTTGCGATCGAGATACACGACGGAGCGCGGATAGACGCTCGTAAGGCTTCGCCAACGTGGCGTCGCCTTCAGCACGTCGAGCAGGCGCGCCGCGAGCGGCTGCGACCCTGCACGCCGCCGTGCGACCGGTACGCGGGCGACCGGCGGCGGCGCGCCCCCGCGCCGTGCGAACAGCTCCTTTGCGGTGCGGGGCAGCTGGCCGATCCCGGCGCGCAGCATCGCCTCCGTGCGCGACCAATCCCTGAGCGGCGGCAAACCGAGCTCGGCGTTGAACGCCGCGAAGAACTCGTTCCACGTCAGCGTGTCGGGGCCGTTGACGTTGAACGCTTCGCCCGGCGCGCTCTCGCGCTCGAGCGCGAGGCAGAGCGCGGCCACGAGATCGTCGACGTAAACGAGGTTGCAGGTGCCCTCGCCGAGCCGCCCGAGCGTGCCCCAACGGCGTGCCTCGAGCTTGTTTCCGAGCTCCAACGTCCAGGTATCGGAACGCGGTCCGTAGACGATGCTCGGCCGCAATAGGTTCACGCGCAAACCGACGGAGGCGGCACGCTGCAGGCATTTCTCCGCTTCGAGCTTCGAGTCCGAATAGTCCCAGCCCTGCCGCACGAGCGGCGCCGTCTCGTCGAGCGCGCCGCTCGAGCCGCCGTAGACCTCAGCGGTGCTGAGATAGACGAGGCGCGCCGGGGACGCCGACAGCGCCGCACAGAGGTTTCGCACGCCGTCCACTTGCGTACGCGGATCGCCGACGAACGCGGCGACGACCAGCTCCATCCCGCTGACCGCGTCCCGCACGCTCGCGGCGTCGGTAACGTCGCAACGAAACGGCTCGACCGTCGCGAGCCCTTCGAGCGGGCGCGCCGTTCTGCTGGCCGAACGCACCGCATAGCCGCGCGCCACGAGCATTTCCACGGCGCGGCCGCCGATGAAGCCCGAGCCGCCCAAAACCACCACTCGTCGTCCGCCGCTCGTCACGCTTTGAACCACCGCTTCAGCTTGAGGAACTTGACCTCGTAGAGGTTATAGCTCGCGAACGCGATCAGGAACGCGACCGCGGCGCCGGCCGTGGCTTGAATCAGCACGGCGACGGTGTGCGAGCCCACGTGCCGCTGAACGATCGCAAGTGTGTCGTGGCGCCAGAACCCGTACGCGATCATCGTGTGGAACACGTAGAGGCCGTAGCTGTACTTGCCGAAGACGCGCAAGAGTCCGTTGCGCAGGAAGCGCTTGAGCAACGGAGGACCGCCGGCCCACGCCGCGCCGAAAATCATCGTCGCGCAGAGGAGCGCGAGGCAAGTCTGCTTCAGCGGCAGGCTGATGTTGTGGGGTAGGACGCGCGTCGGCAACGCGATGAGCGCGAGCATCAGCGCGGGCACGGCGAGCGCGAGCGTCTTGAAGCGCGCGCCGATCGCGTCCATACCCGCGGGCCCGCGAATCGCGAGCGCGAACCACGCGCCGATGCAGAGCGAATCCAGGCGGCAGGGCGTAAAGACGTGCGCCCACATTTCGTTATCCGTGAGCTGACCGAGCGTGAGACGCAGCCCGAGCGCGAGCGCGCTCAGCACGACGGCGGTGGTCATGGCCCGTTCGCGCGAAGCGACGCGGATGACGAACGGCCAGAAGAGGTAGAAGTGCTCTTCGATCGAGAGCGTCCAGAAGTGCGAGACGTACGGGATCGCGAACGAGCCTTTGATCGCGCAGTAGACGTTGGTGAGATACGACCAGAGCCAGCCCTGAACGCTGCGTATTTCGAGGCCTTCGGGCGCGTACGCCGCCAAAAAACCTCGTGGTATCAAGACCAGGAGCACGAACAACACGCCGTAATACAGCGGAAAAATCCGCAGCGTCCGGCGCATGTAGAATGCCTTGAAGTAGCTCTGGCTCTGCTTCGTGTCCCATAGGATGCCGGTGATCAGAAAGCCCGAGAGCACGAAGAAGAGGTCGACGCCCCACATGCCGTAGCCGACGACCTTCAGCGCCGCTCGCTCGACGAGGTTCGCCGGCGGGTCGATCATCATCCCGATGAAGTGGGCGCACATCACGGCGACGATGGCGACGCCGCGGACGCCGTCGAGCTCGAGGACGTGCATCTCCGTGCGCTTCTGGACGCGCGCGTCGCCGGCGGGAGCGCGTGGCGGGGCGTCTACATCCATCGTCGCGAGACTAGAGCAAGGCTCCGAACGTGAGGAACGATTCGAGGTGCGAGCCTGCACGGCTCAATTATTGGCAATCACGGGTGGCCCCCCGGGAACGAGCGAAACCGGCCGGCCGACGGAAAGAGGCTGGCGTCGCGAGTGTGGTATGCATGCGGGTATTTTTCTCGGGGTGCATTGATGTCCGAGCGATTGAGAGTGCTCTACGTGTCGCACATGCCGCCGAGCCCGCCGCGGTTCGGCGCGCAGGCGCGGGTCCACGGTCTGATGACGAGTGTCGCGCGCCACGTCGACGTGAGCGCCGTCATCCTGGCCGAGCGAGATTTCGATTTGAACGAGAGCCGGCGCGCCCTCGAAGCGTACTGCCGCGAGGCGGTGTTGATTCCGAACCCGCGGGGCGACACGAACAAGAAGCGCTGGATCCAGCTGCGCTCGCTCGCGTCGCTGAAGAGCTTCGATCGCCTGCGGGTGTCGCTACCCGAGACGCAACGCGCGCTCACTCGCTTGCTCACGAAGCAGCGGTTCGACGTCGTAAACCTCGAATTTCCTTATCTCGCGCATCTCGATTTTCGGTTGGCGCCGCCGGGCGAACGTCCGCCCATCGTCGTGCTCGACACGCACGAAATCGCCTACGATCTCGCGCGCCAAATGGCGGGTCGCGACGTGAGCGTCGCGCGCCGTGTTTACGGCAACATCAACTGGCCGAAGCTGCGTCGCGAAGAGCGCGCGGCCTTCCGCATGGCCGACGGCCTCTGCGCCTGCAGCGACGCCGATCGCGATCGCTTGTGGGTCGAGGCCCCCGGGGTGCGCATCGCCGTCATCCCGAACGCGGCCGACGTGGAGTTCTTCCAGCCGCGGCCGACCGACCCCGTAGGCGACGGCTTCACGGTCGTCTTCTTCGGCTTGCTGCAGACGTATCCGAACGTCGACGGCGTAACACACTTGGTTGAAGATATCTGGCCGCACGTCCGCGCGGCCGTGCCGCAGGCACGCCTCAAGATCATCGGAAAAAATCCGCCGCCCGAGGTGCAGCGACTGGCCGCTCCCGACATCGAGATTACGGGTTTCGTCGAGGATTTGCGGCCTCACCTCGCCGCGGCGCAGGTCATCGTCGTTCCGCTCCGCTACGGCGGCGGCACCCGACTCAAGATCGTCGAGGCGATGGCGATGGGCCGGGCGATCGTGTCGACCCGACTGGGCGCCGAAGGAATCGACGCAGCGCCGGGTAAGGACATCTTGCTCGCCGACGATCCGAAAGAGTTCGCGGACGGCGTGGTGCGGCTGATTCGCGAGCGCGACTACGCCGCGAGCGTCGGCCGCGCGGGACGCGAGCTCGCGGTGGCGCGCTACTCGTGGCGCGCTGCGGGAGATAACCTCGTCGATTTCTTTCGTGACCTCTTGCACACGCGATCGGACGCGACCGGCATCGTACAAAAGTCTTTACGTGACGCCCGCGCGCCGTAGTCATTTCACGAGTCTTCGCGCGCTTCAGCCTGAAATCGCGTGCCACTGAGGAGCGACGGCGCACATGTAACGACATGTAGTAACCGCGAACACTCGAACTCCGTCGCAAAGAATTCCGAACGAAGTTAAACCCGACATTCTAGCTAAACCGTCGGAGTGACTCTACCGAACCGTTCGACGCGATGCTAAAGTCCGCCGTTCGTGGCACCGTTAGGGGCCGTGGAGCGACTGCATGATGCGCGTTCTTGGATGGTCGTTGTTCAGCGTGCTCGCGGCGGGCAGCCTCGCCTGCACGGGACAGATCTCCGGTCCTCTTCCCGCCGCGTCGGGCGGCGACGGAACCACGAATCCCGCCGGTTCGGGCGGCTCCGGGGGGAACAACCCTGGGGGGACGGGCGGTAGCGCCTCCTCGGGCTCCCCGGGCTCGGGGGGGTCCGCCCCGAGCGCCGGCTCGGGGGCCGCGGTGGACTGCAGCAGCGGTACGCACGGCGCCGTGGCCGAGGCCCGCCGCCTGACCACGGAAGAATATTCGAACGCGGTGAACGACCTTCTCGGCGTCGATGCGAGCACGAAGTATCCGGGCATCTCCGGTAAGTCCGTGACCGGCTACTCGACGGAACCGGCGCTTTCGGTGATCGGCGAGCAGGGCGTGTCTGCGGTCATGAATGCGGCGGAAGACGCCGCGCTCGCGCTCGCTCCGAACCTCGCGTCAGTGCTGCCCTGCACGAGCAAGGGTGACGACGCCTGCGCGGGGACCTTCCTCGATACCGTGGGACGCCGAGCGTTCCGCCGGCCGCTGACCGACGACGAGCGCAGCAATTTGCTCGCCATTTACTCCGCCGAGAAGAGCGACGGTGCGACGTTCAGCGAAGCGGTCGCCGTCATGACGTCCGCGCTCCTGCAGATGCCGGCGTTCCTCTACGTGCTCGAAGCCGACGTCGCCTCGGGCAAGGATCGCAAGCGCACGGGACCGGAGCTCGCGCAGAAGCTCGCTCTGCAACTCTGGGGTTCGGTGCCGGACGACACGTTGCTCGACGCTGCCGACGGGGGCGAGCTCGACGACAAGTCCGGCGTCGAGGCAGAAGCCGAGCGCATGATCGCCGATCCGCGCGCGAACCGCGCCCTTTCGCGCTTCTTCCGTGAGTGGACAGAGACGTCCGCCGAGGACGTAGCGAGCAAGGACAAGACGGCTTTTTCGTATCTCGACGACGACATGATCGCCGCCGTCAACGATTCCTTCGATCGCTTCGTCGCCGATCAGGTGCAGTCGGGCGGCACCTTCCAGACGCTCTTGCGGGACAACAGCGCGTTCGTCAACGACAAGCTCGCTGATTTCTTCGGACTCGATCCGGTGTCGGATTGGACCAAGGTGAAGCTGCCCGCCGGCACCTATGCCGGTCTGGTCACGCAGCCGGCGTTCATGGCGGCGCACGCTCACACGGTGAGCTCCTCTTACGTCTATCGCGGCCGCACGATCGTGAAGCGCTTCCTGTGCATCGACGTCGGGTCTCCGCCCGCCACGGCGATGGCCGCCTTCAGCACGCTTCAACTCCCCGCCGATCCGACCGGCAAGGAAACGGCCATGAGCGTCGAGTCACGCGCGGATTGCGGCGGGTGCCACAAGGTGATCGATCCGGGGGGGCTCGTGTTCGAGCACTTCGACGGGATGGGCCACTACCGCGACCAGTACGACAGCGGAAAGGCCATCGATACGACCGGCACCATCGTCGGAATCGGCGACACCACCGTTCCGTTCGAAGGCCCCGTGGATCTGATGAATCAGCTCGCGGACCTCCCGGTCGCAGAGGAGTGCTTCGCGACGCAGCTCTTTCGTTACGCCGCGGCCGAGCGGGACACCAGCGAGGACGCTTGCTCGATCCAGCAGATCAGCGACGCGCTCACCGGGTCCGACGGCACGCTGGCCAAGGCCATCATCCAGACGACCCAGACCGATGGGTTCTTGTACCGCCGAGGAGAGTGAGCGACATGCGCGTTCCGCAACGAATCATTCAACGCATCGATCGCCGCCGCTTCCTCCTCGGCGCGGGTGGCGCAGTCCTCGCGCTCCCCATGCTCGAGGCTCACGCTCCGCGCGTCGCCTTCGGGGCGTCGGCGGGGCCGCCTCAGCGCTTGATCGTGCTCTTGCACTCGCACGGTCGCGTCGTCGGGGGCAACCACGACAGCGGTTCGCCCGCGGACAACTGGTCCCCGTCGTCGAAGACCGGGCCGCTCCCCGAGACGGGCGACCTCTCGCCGTTGCTGGCGGCGATCGGCGACGTTCGCAAGGAGGTCGTGACGATCGACCAGGTCGACAATCTCGTGCGTCACATGACGGGTGACGCGGACGGGCACCTCTCGGCCGAGCTCACGTGCCTCACCTGTCTGCAGCCCAAGGTGCCGCTCGTGAGCGGCGCGGGCCCATCGATCGACTACGTTGCGGGCCTGCGGCTACGCGCGTCGGAATCGCAAAAGGCGAACATCCTCTTTCCGAGCACGCCCGTTCCGAACTTCATCACCGACACGCAGCAGTTCCGCGGCGCGAACGGCACTTCTCCCGCCTTGATGAACCTGCCGCCCGCCGACGCCGCGAAGAGCCTGTTTGCGGGCGTCCAGCCGCCGGGCGGCGACATGCCGCCACCCCCGCCGACGAAGACGCTGTCCGATCGGCTGACGGCGCGACGCCCCAGCATTCTGGACGCGGTCGCGAAAGATTTCGTCGCGCTCGAGAAGAGCGTCGGTCCGGCGGATCAGCAGCGCTTGGCGCAGCACGCGCAATTTCTGCAATCGCTCGAGGCTCAGGTCTCCGGCGGTTCGGGCATGGTGACGCCGCTCGAAGCGTGTAGCCCGCCCGATACCAGCAAAATCCCCTCGGCGAACGACTACACCAAAGCCGACGACCATGACTGGACTCGTGGTTATTGGGAAGCGATGATGTGGAAGTACAACGTCGAGAACATGGTGCAGTCGCTCGCGTGCGACGTGACCCGCGTCGCCGGCTTGCAGTTCTTGCTCTCCGACGGCCCCGTCTTCCCGAGCGAGTTCACCGGCACTTCACCACTCGACGGCGACGTGAATTGGCACGCCACCATCCACAACACCGATACACCCGATCGGCCGATGGCCGGCACTCTAACGCAGGCCTATCAGTTCTACGGTCAGGTCTTCACGTACCTCGTCCAACGCCTCGCCGCGATCGCGGACGTCGACGGGAGCCGGCTGCTCGACAACACGCTCGTCGTGTGGAACTCCGACCTCGGCTACGGCGCGGGCCACTTCTGCTTCAATCACCCGATCGTCATGGCGGGCATGGGCTCCAAATTCGCGAACGGCCAAGGCCGCCACCTCGTGTGTGACGGCCGTCGCTCCCTCGGTGACCTTTGGGCGCAGGTCCTGCGCATGCTCGGCGGCTCGGACACGACGTTCGGCACCGACGGCAAGGTCGGCGACGGCGGCGTCTCCGGCGACAAGCTGCTCGCGAACCTCGGGGCGCCGGGCAACTTCATCACGGCCAACACGCCGCTCCACCTCGGCGAGCTCGACCTCTAAGAGCCGCGCGGCGTCACCGCGCGGCCATGGCCGGACGCGCGGGGCGCTACGTCAGGGCGCGTACGAGGGATCGAGCGTGGTTGCCCAGAGCTGATTGACGGCCGCCACGCCGTCGTCCGAAAAATCGATGCCCTCGTGCCCGGATTCACAGCCGGTCATGCACAAGAGCTCCGGCTTGGTACTGAAGAGCGTCCACAGATCCGCTGCCGGGGGCAGGTCGTTCTGCGCGACGAGCGCGGCGATGACCGTATTGAAGTCGCCGATGGTCTTGTGATTCGAGTCCGTCGTCTTCTCGATCGTGGGAAGCAGGGGCACCTTGCCGGCGGCCTTCAGCTTGTCGATCACCGTTTGCATCGACGCTTTGAAGTCCGTCTCCTCGGGGCTGCGGTTGTTTTCGGCGTCGCCCTCGCCGTACGCGAGAATCCAATGGTGGAAGTCGGGGTTCAGGGCGATGAGGTCGTCGATGCTCGTCGCGAGATCCTGGGCTTTGCCGCCCGCCTCCGCGAGATCGATGAGCGCGGGATAGTAGCCGGCGTGCGCTGCGTGGATAAGCTCGGGGAACATTCCCGCTCGGCCGTGGTAAGTGTCGCGCGACTGGCCGAGGCCGACGATCGCCCACGTGTCATCCGAGCCCGCGGAGACGTCGTGGATCTCGATCTCGCCGATCTGCGAGGCGGGGTTGCCCTGATTGCTCACGAGCTTCGTGAGCGTCATCCGCACGTAGCTCATCCCGCCGAAGTCGAAGCTGTGCTCACGGCTGCGGTACGTCGTGTCGTCCGGCGCGCCGGTCACTTCGGCCACCTTGGTCCAGCTGCCCTCTTCCCCCGTGGGAGATACCTCTATGTAGTAGGCGGTTGGAGCACCGAAGTTGATGGCCGGCGTGATGGTGTAATCGGGCGTGGAGCTCGTGTGCCACACGAAGAGGAGCTTCGACGGGCCTTTTCCGACGTTGATTTGAACCCAACTGTCCTGGATCGAACCGTCGCTCTCGACAGGCGCTCTCCAGATGGAATTGAAATCCCACTTTCCGTCGAAGGCCGCGTCGCCGCCGTCCGGTGAGGATTGAACGTCCTTGCCGCGGCACACGAGTGGATTCGGCGTGAGAAAGCCGCTCGTCCCGCCCGCGCTGGGTTCGCCGCCTTCACCAGCGACCCCGACTTGCGCCGAGCCAGCCGTGCCTGCCGTGGAGTTGCCCGCCGTGCCGCCCCCGCGCCCCGCGCCGCCCGTACCGGCACGGCCGCCCGCGCCCGCGCCCGCGCCCGCGCTGCTGCCGCCGTTGGCGCCGCTACTGGCGCCGCTTCCGGCGGCGGCCCCGACGCCACTCCCGCTGCCGCCGCCGTTCGCCGCGCCCGCCGTGGCCCCACTACCGGCGTTCGCTCCGGCTCCCGCTCCCGTGTCGTCATCCGACTTTTCGGAACCGCACGCTGCGGCGATGAGCACCGCAAGAAGACAAACTCGCATCGTTCCCTGGCGCATAAGTCAACTCCGCCCCGCATCCTAGCGCGCGCACTCCCCGCTCCCAAGAGCTTTGCGTCCGACTTCCGGGGTGGGTCGCCTTGCGGCTCTGATCCGCTCGCGATACCCTTGGCCGTTCGTGGCGAAGCTGCTGTTGATGTCGGTCATCTTCATGACGGGCGTGATCGCGCTTGCGGGCGCGCGCGAGCGTGACGCCAGGCGAGGGCTCGCCCGGACGATCGCGGGCCTCGCGCTCTTCAACGTCCTTTATGCACTGCTCGTGATCTTCGTTTACCCCCAAATTTGCTGGAAGTAGGTGTCGTGAGCTCGCTCTCCTGGAGTGCTCCCGCGAAGACCCGCCCGGCGACGCCCGCGCCCAAGGCTTCGAAGGGTCCACTCGTGCTGGCGGTCGTGCTCGCGCTGACGACGCTCCTCGTCGCGATCCTCACCAACGGTAACGTCGCGGCCACTCTCGGCCCCACTGCGGCTTTTCTGGTCATCTACGCGATCGTCAAGCTGCCGATTCGATACACCTGGTTCGCCTACATCTGGCTCGTGTTGTCGCTCGACACCCCGCCCGAGCAATTCGCAGGTGGCAAGTACAAATCACCGTTCTATACGGTCGCGCTGCTGCTCACCGGCCAGCTCAAAGCCGTGCTCGGCGTGAGCGCGCTCGTGATGACGGGCCTCGACATCTTTCTCTTGAGCTCGTTCGTGCTCACGTCGATCCGTCGCGCTCAGGGCTCGCGCCTCGACTGCGACGACTACATTCGTCTCCCGCGGCCGATTCTGTTCGCGAGCTGGGCGGCTTTGCTCGGCATCGTGTGGGCGACGGGCCTCGGTCTCGCCACGGGCGGCGCCTTCCGCTTCGCTCAATGGCAGATCGAACGCAACGTCTACCTGCCATTGGTGCTGCTCGTCGTTCAGGCAGTCTTTCCGGGCCCCAAAAGCTTCAAGCCGTTCACGCGCGTGCTGATCGGCGCGGCCCTGGTTAGGGCGGTCATCGCCATCCTCCTGCGACAACAGTTTCCAGAAGAGGAATACACGTCGTCCCACTCTGATTCGATGTTGTTCGGGACCGTTACGGTCCTCCTCGTCTTGCGTCTCGCCGACAGGCCGACGAAGCGCGACGTTCGGCTGGGTATTCCGACCTTGATCGTCATCGTTTGGGGCATGATCGCGAACGATCGGCGTCTCGTCTGGGTCGAGCTCGCGCTCGCGGCCATCTTCATCCTCGTGATGACGCCGCGCACGCGCCGCAAAATCAGCATGGCGCGCACGCTGCTTGCGCTCGTTCCCGGTGCGATTGTCTACGTCGCCGTCGGCTGGGGTCATCCGACCGGGGTTTTCAAACCGGTCGGGACGCTGCGCTCGATCGTCGATTCCAAATCCGACGGTTCCACGCTGTGGCGTGACTTGGAAAACTTCAACCTGGTGACGACGTTCGCTCATCACCCGTTCGGGCTCGGCTTCGGGCATCCGTACGAGCTTGCGGTGTGGATGCCGGACGTCACTAGAACGTACGAGCTCGAGCCCTACCTGCCCCACAACAGTATCGTGGGTCTGTGGGCTTATACCGGCTACATCGGCTTCACGCTCCTGTGGCTCTTACCCACCATCGCCCTCTATTTTGCCGCGCGCGCCTACCGTTTCTCGACCGCGCGGGACGATCGCATCATGGCTTTGACCTGCTTCGCCGGCTTCTTCATGTATCTGCTGCAGTGCTACGGGGACATGGGACTCGGCTCGATGGTTTCGGTGGTCGTGTTCGCGCCGTTGATGGTGATGGTCGGTAAGCTCGCCATCAAGGTCGGGGCCTGGCCCGGCGCAAGCCTGCAGCCGGCCACCGCCGCCATCGTGCGCCAGGCGAGCGACGCATAGCGCGCCCCCTCGGAACGTTTCGACCACGTAGACAAAACGGAAGCGGCCCCCCGGTGAACATCGGGAGGCCGCTTTTCGACGACGCGGTTCGAGCGTTCAGGGCACCGTGTTCGGTGTGCCCGCGTCGAAGCGCGCCTTGGCGGGCAGCGTGAACACTTTGGTGGTGCCGTCGGGCGTCACCCACGGCCACGGGTTCGAGCCGAAGAAGGCCGGCTTCGCGCTCAGGTAGAGCGAGTTCGGCAGCGTCCTCGGGGTGGAACCGGCGCCGCCGATGCCGTCCCAGTGGATCGCGTTCGATTGATAGTCGAAGTTGCCGTCCCGCTGAGTCGTCGCGTACACCTGCGTGTCGGTGTGATAGGGCGACCAGTCGTCCCAGCCCAGGAGCCACATGCTGGGGTTGCTCATGGTGTTGTCGCCCGAGATCTGCTGGTACGCCCACGAGCTCATCTGACCCGGTGACCCGAGCACGTTACCGATGAAGCTCTGGTAATAGGTGAACGCCTCGGAGCCGATGCAACGCAGCGGACCCTCGCTGTGCGAGGTGCCGCCATAGCTACCGGTGCCGCTGTAGCTGTCCGTCTGAGTCTTGCCGTTCAAGTCCTTGAACGAGCTCCGGATGCATTGGAAATAGTTGCGGAACACCGTGTGATACGTCGAATTGCCGTGGGTCTTGTCGGAGTCGAAGTTCGGCGCCCAGTTGCCTTCGAAAAGCATGTGATGCGGGCCCACCATGTGCGAGCCGTTCGCGTGCACTTCGATCCACGCGTCGATGCCGGCCCCGGAGGAATTCAGAATGTAGCCGGCATCGAAGTAGTTGTAGCCAACTACCGCGCCCGCGCCGGCCGCGCGCGCCACCATCACCTTGTTCGCCTCGCGCGAGATGTTGTTCTCGACCAGCGTGTCCGTTGCGCCGTCTTGCAGTGACAGGTTGTAGCCGCCGCCGCCGTTCACGGGGTACGCCCCGGTATGGAGGTACGAGTCGCGAACCTCGGCGTCCAGCGTCACGCCGACCGCGACGCCCGGATCCACCGAGTAGGCGGTCGATTCGATCTGCTTCACCCAGCAGCTGCCGCACCAATTCATCGTCACGTTGCCGCCGTCGCCGCCCGTGACCGTCACGTTTTCGAGACCGGCGTGCTCGACGAACGGGTATTCGTAGATGCCGACTTGGGCGGTCTGAGCGACGTGATACGTCCAGCGGATCGGCGTCGTGAAGGTGAGCGTATTGCCGTTGATGGCCGCGATTTTCTTCACCTCTTGATGCGGCCGGTCGATGCGCGAGAACCAGCCGGTGGACGCCGGCGGACGAACGTTGCCGCTGTCGTACGGACCGGTTGCGTCCGAACCGCTGCAGTCGTCGCTGCCGTAGCCGCCGGCGCGGCTGCTCGGTAGGTGGAAGTTCCAAACCACCGAATAATCCGAGGACGCCCAGACCTTGCGCTGGCCGTTAGGGTCGGTCGGATCCGGCATCCACTTCGCTCCGGAGAGTTCGTCGAGATGAACGTATTGCCCGACGCTGAGCCCGGCCGTGCTGGCCACCGTCGCTGTCGTCGATTCCTTACTCGCGTCCGCCGTCAGGTTGATCGACGACTTCACGCCGATGATCGGATAATTCGTGAAGCGCGCCGGTCCCAAGATCACGAGCATCGCGTTGTGTGCGCCGGGGTTGTTGCTCCCGGACGTCGCGCCGTTCGTCGCTGCGAGCGTAGTGACGCCAGCGCCGGCCCCGCGCAACGCCACGTTCGTGGGTATGGTGAGGTAGCCCGAGTTCAGGTTGCAGGTGCCGGCGTTGAGCTTCACGACGGCGCCCGCGGGGTTCGCGCTGTGCGCGCTGGCCATCGCGTTCTGAATCGTGTTGAGGTCCGCGGTCGTGTTGGCGCACGTGATCGTCGCCGCGATCGGCCAACCGTTCGACGGAATACCGCCGTTGTAGGTGAGCCCGGGTCGCCAGGACGTCGAGCGGTCAGTCGTGCCGCTCAGCGTGCCCGCGGTCGTCGTCGCCTGACTTGTCGCGCTCACGACCACGTTCACGCTGTCGGAACGCGTGAGACCCTGGCCGTCCGTGACGGTCAGGTTGAAGGTCAGCGTCTCGTCGCTGTTCACCGCGGGCGCCGTGAACGAAGGAGTCGTGCTCCAGGGATCATCGAGCATCACGCCGGTTCCGGCTGTTTGGGTCCACGCGTAGCTCGGGGTCGTCCCGTCGGCATCGCTACCGCTGCCGGACAACGTGACGTTCGCTCCCGACGCGACGCTCTGATCCGCGCCGGCATTCACCGTCGGCCTCCTGGCGCGGCGCGCGGCGGCGGATGCTTCGGACGTATTGGACGCTTCGTTGCCTGGTGTATTTCGGCTCGCGCCACACGCCGCCGAAATCAACGCGGTAGTGCACGAGAAGAGGAGTACTTGAGTGCGTCGAGGTTGGTGTCGCATGGCGAGGTCTCCGCCATCGAGGAAGAGCAACCGACATGCCAGGCCGCACAAGTCTTGGCACGGGGACGATCTTTCCTTGCGTCGAGGCCTACGAGACTTAACTGAGAGTCGCCCAAACAGGTGGTGGGTCCGTACGTCGAAGTTCGATGACGCGCGAACCGGCGATATCGTTGCAGTGCAGGAATGCCCACGGGGTCGCGCGCGTGGAACGTTTTGGCCCGCCGCGCCACGTACGCGACCGGTGGGCGCATACAAAATGACCACGAAGCACGGGGTACTGGGACATCCGCGCGCCCTCGCATCACCAAAGGAGCGGGGTTCGGCTGTCGATGAAATCGGTGTCACGCCTGCGGGGCAGCGCGGTGACCGAGGTCATGGCGAGCGAGCGGACTCGAGTGGCAGCGGTTGGCGCCGCAACGAGGAACGAACCATAATTGGCGTTCCTCGAGTGCTTTGGAGGTACGCCGAGATCTTCGAGCGGATGGCCACGTCGCTGGGCCGCGCCCGCCGCTCGCTCAGCGCCCCAGCTGCGCCTTCGTTCGGCGCGCGAGCGTCCGCATCCACTCTGGGCGACTCGAGGAGTCATGCATCCATAAGATCCAGTTAACGGCGCTCTCTCGAGGTCCTAGTGCGGCTGAGGTCGCCATCGCAATGGCGAGGGCTCGGCGGTGCGCTTGCCACGGCGTTGCCCAGCGCGCGGCCGCATATCTGGGGAGCAAGTCTGAGATACGGTCGCCCGCGATCGGATGATTCTGGGGTTCGAGCAAGAGCGAGAACAGCCGATAGCTGAGAAAGTCAGCGTCACTTTCACCGAGATCGGGAGCGACCGAAAGGCCCAATGTCGTCGCTCGATCTCGCGCGACCGCGAACTCCCGCATCGCGTAAGACATTTTCTTTCGAAAGCTGGCGGCGAGACCGACTCGTGTCGCGCTAAGCCTCGAAAAGTTGCTCGCATGCTGCCGATAGCGAGCGAGGCAGGTATCGAACCGCTGTACAGGCCCGTAAAACGGCACGGACTGCAACAGGTAGCCATCTGCGCAATACGCGAACTCTGTTTCCGGAAGGGGAATGACCTTGTCGAGCGCCCAGCGCGCGAATGCCATGCCGCTCGTTACCGTTCGCGCGAACTTGCCCGCCGTGATCAACTCGTTGGTTACGTCCCCGTCTGCGAGATTGGAAGGCGGGTCGGGATATACTCCCCGTGACTCCCCATCTGCGCCGATGAGTGTCATTGGATAATGGGCCATTACGACGCCGGAACGCCAGCCGGCGAGCAACGTTTCGACGGCGTTCGCCTCCAGCACGTCGTCCGAGTCGAGGAATAGCACCGCGTCTGACCTAGTCAGCGCAAGCCCCGCGTTCAACGCGGACGCCTGTCCGCCGTTGGCCTTGAAGGTGGCTTGGACCTTGTCCCCGAAGGAGCCGATCACCGAGGCCGAGTTGTCGGTCGAGCCGTCGTCGACGACGACGACATTTGCAGGTCGTGTTTGACCGAGCGCGCTCTCAATCGCTTCACCGACGAAGCGTTCGTAGTTGTAATTGTTGATGACGATGCTGAGCGATTGAGGCACCGACGGACGCGGAAGTTGAAGCATGAAAGAATCTGGCGGTCGGCAGAGCGAACGACCACCATTCCACATGGAGCACGGGCGGGCAAGGCTCAGCGCGGCTTTCGCGCAACGCGGAGACGCCAGCGCGAGCGAGGCGGTGCGCCGTCCGTGACGGGCGCGCCCGTGCGAGAGGCCGTCGTAGACGTTTCGATGCAATCACGATTACTCGTCGTCGACGCAGAGCCGAGACATGCCGGCCCTTCGCGCGCTGCGATCGTCGGCACACATCGAACAACGATTCTTGCAGCGCCCTACACCGGGGACCACTTGCATCGATCGTGAATTTCGGAGCCCCACTTGGGTGAGGCCGGCAAAATTCACTAGCTTTTGAAGTGGTCTGTCCCGTCGGTACTTTCCTGTTTCGATACACCCAAGCGAGCTTGCGTGTAATTGCGAAGCGCTCTCTCGCGCAGCGTATTACGATCACCGTCGCTGAAGCCATTTCCATTCGCGAGGTGACGGCCACGTATCCTCATGTCTTCAGGACAGCTCGAGAGGCTCGCATACGACCGTTTCTCGAGCGGTAGTGCTCGCACCACGACTGACATCGTTCCCGCTCGAGCGGAGAACCTGGCCGGCCGTCTTTGAGGCTATCGGGTCGCAGGCCCGGTTCGGCATACCGGCGACCGGTTCGCCGCTGCGTCAGTTCACTCCGACGCCGCTCGCGACGGTGCCGGCCCCGTGCTATGTGTGGCTCGCCTGCCTGCCCGAGTGACTGGGGCGGCTCCGAGCGCTTAGAACCTCGAAGTATTTTTCGCCGTGCAGACGTACCCTCCGCCGCAACACACGGTTCCGCCGAACAACGAGTCGGGGGAAATCATCAATTTCCCCGCGCTCAAGAACTGGATCTTGCTCGTGCTGCGGGCCACCCGCAGCCGGAAGCGATTGGTGTTCGGCACCGCGCTCTTGCTCGGCGTGCTCGCGGCGGTGATCGCGAACGCGTTACCGAAGAGCTACCGCTCTTCCTGTCGTCTGCTGGCCCAGCGCAACGCCGTGCTGGCGGTCCAGGGCGACAACGCGATGGACATCACGCCGACCCACGCGGCCAAAGAGCTCATCTCCAAGCAGGAGAACTTGATCGGGATCGTCAAGGAGACGAACCTGCTCAAGGAGTGGAAAGCACATCGTCCCTTCGTCCTGCGAATGAAGGACAAGCTCACGGCGCTCGTCTCGAAACCGCCGGACGACAAGCAGATGACCGAAGCGCTCGCGGATTACCTGCTCACGAAAATGCAGGTCTTCTCCGAGGACACGACGCTCACCATCCAGGTGGATTGGCGCGATCCCGTGCTGGCCTTCCAGCTCGTAGAAGCCGCCCAGCGTGCATTTCTCGAAGCGAAGCACGTGCAGGAGGTGTCGACCGTCGCCGAATCCGTGTCCATTCTGGAAGGCCACGCGGCTGCGCTCGGAGCGCAGATCAACGTCGAGGTCGCCGAGATGCAAGCGCTGATGGAGCGCAAGCGGGCGGAAGGGCTGAAGAAGATCGCGAAGCCGTCGGACGCGAAGGAGCTGCCGTCGGCCAGTCCCCCGCGGCCGGCGGCACCGGGAGGCCCCACCCCCGCGGAGCTCGACGCACTCGAGAAGCAACAGCGCCGAATGTCCGAGCTCGCGACGATGATCGACGCCAAGACGCGGATGATCAACGAGTTTGACGCCGCTCGCGTCAGGCGCGTCGCGGACCTCACCGGCAAGCTCACCGAACAGCGCGCGACCTATACCGAGCAGCATCCGCTCGTCGCCGAGACTGAGCAGGCGCTGCGGGCGGGCTCCGAGGAGTCGCCGCAAGTCTCGCGCCTCCGAGCGGAGCTGAAGCCGCTCCAGGAGGAGTACCAGGAGCTGAAGAAGGCGTCCGCGGCGAGCCCGACTCGACGAGTCGGCGGGACCGGCGCGCCGGTCTTGGAGGCGGGCGGAGCCGGTCTCGGCGACGTCATTCGAATCGAGCAAGCGGGCGCTCAGGACGCCGATCCCGAGGTCGCGTACGCGCGCTCGAAGCTCCAGTTCGCGATCTCGAACTACCAGGCGTTGCAGGACCAAATCCGCCGAGGTCGCATCGATCTCGATACCGCGCAGGCGGCGTTCAAATATCGTTATACCGTGGTGAAGCCGGCGGAGGTTCCGAAGGGTCCGATCTCGCCCAAGGTGCCCTTGATCGTCATCGCCGCCGTCATCGGGGGCCTCTTCATCGGCGTGGTGATCGCGATGAGCAAGGAGCTCAACGCGGGCATTCTGTTCGAGCCCTGGCAGATCCAACACGCCACCGGACTGCCCGTGCTGGTTGCGATTCAGCTTGGCGAGGGCGATCGTCGATCCAAGAAGGGGCCCTGAGAACGTGATCGTCGCCTCCGTTCGAGTTTGCTACCTGTAAAACCCTCGCTTCGGTGATTTGCGAATGAGTATGAGTCGCCGCTACGTGCTGATTGCACCCTGTCGTGACGAGGCCAAGTTCATGCGTCGCACGCTCGACAGCGTGGCCGCGCAGACCGTACCGCCGACGAGCTTCATCGTCGTGGACGACGGTTCGACCGACGAAACACCTGCGATCCTCGAGGAATACGCCAAGCGCATGCCGTACCTTCGCGTGGTGCGTCGGGTCGATCGGGGCGTGCGCGCCGTGGGACCGGGAGTCATCGAGGCCTTCTACGCGGGCTACGAGACGCTCGACATCGAGCAATTCGACTATGTCTGCAAGCTCGACCTCGATCTCGAGCTCCCGCCTCGCTACTTCGAAGCGTTGATGGAGCGAATGGAGGCGGAGCCGCGTCTCGGCAGCGCGTCGGGTAAGCCGTACTTCACGAATCCGTCGACGGGAAACCTGGTGCCCGAGGTCTGCAGCGACGAAATGTCGGCGGGTATGACCAAGTTCTACCGCGTGTCGTGCTTCCGTGACATCGGCGGCTTCGTGCGGCAGGTGATGTGGGACGGCATCGATTGCCATCGCTGCCGGTTGCTCGGTTGGCTCGCGGAGAGCATCGACGGGCCGGATCTGCGTTTTTTGCATTTGCGCCCGCAGGGTTCCAGTCACAAGGGGATCTGGACGGGACGATTGCGCGCCGGCTTCGGGCAGTACTTCATGGGCACGGCGCCCGAGTACCTCCTCGCGGTCGCTGCTTCGCGCGTGTTCCAACACCCCGTGGTCTCGGGCAGCGTCGGCTTGCTCTACGGCTACGCGCGCAGCGCCGCGCGGCGCGTGCCGCGTTACGGTGACGAGGAGTTTCGCCGTTTCCTGCGCGACTACCAGCGCTCCTGCCTGCTGCTCGGCAAGCGGGAGGCGACACGGCGAGTGAACGCGCGTCAAGCCGCCGTGTGGCGGCAGCGCCGTCCGGCGTCCTGACGCGCGCGCGCCCAAGCTTTCAGAGCGAGTCCGAGCGGGCTTTGGCGGGCAGCGTACCCACCATCGGATTCAGATCCGCTCCTGCCCACGGCCAAGCCGCACCCGCAGGCCACCACGCGGGTTCGTGCGACAGGTAGAGCGAGGCGGGCAAGTCGCGCACGGCGATGTTCGAATCCCACAGCACCTTGGCGTTCACGGTGTCGTAGTTGCCGTGCGCCCACATGCTCGTCACGGCGACGTCCGACTTGGTGCCGAGCTCGTAGATGCACGAACCGTCGGAGTTGAAGCACTGGAACGCGTTGCTCACCGCAGCGGTACCGAGGTCCGTCGCCGCGGAGCTCCCGAGCACGTTGCCGATCACCGTCATGTCGAGATCGCCGTCGTCGAACGTTAGCGCGGCGACGCCCGCAGTCTGCGGCGCGTCGGAGCCCGCGACCGGCGGCGCTGCGAACTGGCTCGACGAGTAGTTGCGGAAGAAGGTGAGGTAGCCGGCGTTGCCGTGCGTCGTCGTCGCGCCCACATGGGGCGCGTAGTTCCCCTCCATCAGCTCCATGTGCGGAAAGGAGCAGTGGCAGTCGATGTTCTTCTCCTGATAGCCCGGCGGATCGGCCCACGAATTGTCCGCGTAGTTGTAACCGACGACGTTGCCGCCGCCGGATACGTTGAACAAGATCGGCTTGTTCATGTAACGGACGACGTTGTTCTCCACCAGGCTGTCCGCGCTGCCGCAACGCAAGACGATGCCGTAGCAATCATGGGCGAAGCCGTAATCGGCCGACTCGTGGAAGTAGCTGTCCCGCACGACGACACGGTAGGCGCCCGTCAAATCGACGTGCATGCCGCCGATGGTGTCGTCGGTCTGCACGTCCTTGACCCACGAATAAGCCGCGTTCGAGAGCTCGATGCCGCCCGCGGCTTGGCCGTCGTAGTTCGGGTTGTCGCCGCCTTGCAGCGCGAGATGCTCGATGCCCGCATAGCGCACGACGCCGTGATTCACCTTCGATATCTGTGCGGTTTGCTGCACGCGAAAGGTCCAATGCAGCGGCGTGCTCAACGTGAGCGTGCCGGCGCTCGCGTCGACCGCGGCGATTTCTACGCGCTCCGTGGTCGAGCGCTTGTCCACGCGCTTGAAGAAGCTGCAGTCGCCCTCCTGGACGCTCGCGTCGTCCAGCTCGTCGAGCTGAGCGAAATCACCGGGCGCGAACTTACCGGCGCCGCTGCCGAGCGTCACCGTCGTGGTTTCCTTCTGGGCATCGGCGCTCAAGCTCTGCGCGTCGGCGAAGTTACTCTGGTAGCAAGCCTGATCCTGGGCGTCGCCGACTTGAATGACGGAGCCGCCTCCCGTCTTCACGATCACGGTACCTCCATCGCCCGAGCCGGCACCGCGCAGCACGACGCCTTTTTTCAAGGTGATCGTCGACGAGACCGTGTACGTGCCGGCCCCGAGCTCCACCACCTGCCCGTCGGCGCAGCCGGCGAGGGCGGCGTTGAGGTCGTCCCCCGGCTTCGGATTGGCGCATACCGTGGTGCGCACCGGCAATCCGTCGTCACCGAGTGGAAGGTTCAGCTGCGTGTCCTTCAAGATGCCCGGGTTCCACGTAGTCGTGTAATCGGGATTCAGCAGACCCTCGGGGATCGCCACCGGTTCGTCGTTACTGCCGCCCGTATCGCCGGTGCCGGCGCCGCTATCGCTGCCGCCGGAGGTGGCGCTGCCGCCCAAGCCTGACGAGCCACTCGAGCCTCCGCCCTTTCCGGCGCTCGTCGCATCGCCTCCTCGCCCCGCGGCGGACCCGCCCGTCCCTTTTCCCGACGAGCCGCCGTCGCCGCCCCGGCTTCCGCCGGAGCCGCCGTTGCCGCCGCTCGTGCTGCCGCTCTGTCCCGAGCCAGTGCCGGCATTGCCGGCGGCACGTGAGGCGTCGTCGTCGCCGGAGCTCGAACACGAGAGAGCGGCGACCGTCACCGCGCTCACCGCCAGCATCAGTGAGCCCCGCACGCCCCGCCGCACCCCTCGCGATGGTATCGAGTTCATGGCGCAAATTAGAGCACATCTCGACATCGTGTCCACGTGCCACCCCCGCACCATCGCGCTCACGATGCGCAAGCGCTGCCCGACGAGACGTGCGCAACGTCTCCCACGGTGATTTCGAGACGGCTCAGCTCGAAACCGAAAAATGCTCTCTGATACGGCGGACGACGCGTTCCGCCGCGTGCCCGTCTCCGTATGGATTCTTCGCGTTGGCCATCTCTGCGTAAGCGTTTTGGTCGCTGAGCAATCGGCGCGCGTGCGTCACGATCGCGTCCGCGTTCGGCCCGGTCAGGCGCGCGGTGCCGGCGTCGATCCCCTCCGGCCGCTCGGTGGTGTCGCGCATCACGAGCACCGGCTTACCGAGCGAAGGCGCCTCCTCCTGCACGCCGCCCGAGTCGGTCAGCACCAGGCGGCACTTGGACATCAACGCAACGAAGGCCCGATAGTCTTGCGGAGCGATCAAGAACACGTTGTTCACGCCCTGAAGCAACCGCATGACGTTGTCACGCACGTTCGGATTCAGGTGCACGGGGTAGATGAAGCGATAACCCTTGAACTCCGCGGCGAGCTCCGCGATCGCGCGACAGATTTGCGCGATGCCGTCGCCGAAATTTTCACGACGGTGACCCGTGATGAGGACGAACGGAACCTCGGCCCAGTCTTTTGCGATCGCGCTCGCGAGCGCGGTATCCACCGCCGCGTGGATCGCCGGCTCACGCTGGCGTTCCACCTCCATGAACAGAGCGTCGATCACCGTGTTGCCGGTGACGACGATGTTGCCCTCGGCGATACCCTCGCGCAAAAGCGCCGCTTTGGACGAATCCGTCGGCGCAAAGTGGAGCGTGACAATCGACGATGCGAGCTTTCGATTGGCCTCCTCCGGAAAGGGTGACCAGATGTTGCCCGTCCGCAACCCGGCCTCGACGTGGCCGATGGGGATGCGCCGGTAAAAGCAAGCGAGCGCCGCGACGAGCACCGTCGTGGTGTCGCCCTGTACCAGCGCCATGTCGGGTTTGGAGCGCTCGAGCCAGCCGTCGATGCCCTCCATCAAACGCGCGGTCAGGCCGGCGAGCGTCTGATTCGGTCGCATGACGTCGAGGTCGGCGTCGACCCGGAAGCCGAACGTCTCGGCGACTTGCCGGAACATCTCGCGATGTTGGCCGGTGGCGATCACGGTGCAATCGAGGTCGTCGGATTGACGAAGGGCGGCAACGACGGGGGCGAGCTTGATCGCCTCCGGGCGGGTCCCCATGAAGACGGCGATGCGCTTTCTTTCACTCATGCGTGATGCTCAAAGATGCAGGCGGCGCTTCAGCATCGCGCCTGCCGTCAGCCAGAGGAATTCCGAATTGGTGTAGAGGTAGCGCTTCCAGAGCTTCTTCGGCTCCATGGCGAGGCGCCAGGACCATTCCATGCCGACGCCCTGGACCCACTTGGGGGCGCGCTTGATGAAGCCGGCGAGCACGTCGAAGCTGCCCCCGACGCCCATGATGACAGGCACGTTCAGCCGTTCGCGGTAGCGCTCGGACCAGACCTCCTTGAACGGGGAGGGCATGCCGATGAACAGGATGTGTGCGCCGCTGTCGTGGATCGCCTGGATGATCCGCTCGTGATCGGGTTCCTTGAAGTAACCGTTCTGCACACCGGCGACTTCGGCGTTCGGGTAGTCCCGCTTGGTGCGTGCGACGAGCGCGTCCAACACCTCTTGCTTGGCGCCCAGGAAGAACACTTTCAAGCGGTGCTTCGACGCGGCCTCGAGCAGCCGCACCATGAAGTCCACGCCGGCGATGCGCTCCGGCAACGGATCGCCGAGCAGGCGTGACGCCCACATGACGGAGACGCCGTCGGCAACCACGAGATCGGCGTGGCGACACGCGCCCTCGAGCTCGCGATCGCGTCGCTTCATGCACAGGAGCGCGGCGTTGATCGTGAGCAGCGTGTGCGAGGCACGCGGGCCGCGGCACCATTCGAGGCAGCGTTCGAGCGCCTCTTCGGAGGTCACGACGTCGAAGGGGCAGTCGTAAAGGTCGGTCCGAGCGTGTTCAGGCATTCTCAGCGTGTCCCAGCGTCGTCCGATCAATCACGACGTAACCGTGCCCGCCCATCACGAGTACTTTCATGACGAACCAACGAGCCCGGCATCCTATCACGACGCGTCGAGCGCGATCAACGCTGCTCGCGCTTCCGCCGCTCGTCGGAACACGGGCATTCGGGTGGCGGTCCGCGCTCGCCCGCGAGCGACTCAGCCGTCACGCGGGAGCGCTTGCGCGTTACGAGACTTCTCGCTCTCGATGCCGTCTCGTTCGGTGCGCCGTCTCGTTCGAGACACCCGTGCGGGCGCCGCCTTCCGTCGATCGCGGCGCCCGCGCGAATCCATGCGACGGCTTCAGCCGAGCGTCGGACGACGTCAGCACGCGTCCGGATGATTCCGGGTTGTCGCAGGGCGCAAAAGGCAGGATGCTCGGGAGAAGTCGTGACCCAGCTTAATCGTGACGGCGCAGCGCCGCCCGCTACGGCCGCCGCCGAGACCGCGCCTCACGATCCCGATTGGCGAGCGCGCGAAATTCGGCTGGCCGTCACCAACGGCATCAAGCTCGCTACTTCATTGCTCGCCACCTGGGGCATCGCCCTCGTGGTCCGGCTTTATATTCCGCGCTTCCTCGGGCCCGACCGCTTCGGAATCCTGAATTTCGCGGACGCCCTCACGACGACGGCGTTCGTCGTCCTCGGCCTGGGGCTCGACACCTACGTCCGCCGGGAGATTTCGGTGCGGCCGGAGCACGCGAGCGATTTCATCGGCGGCATCGCGGCGCTCCGGCTGGTGCTGGTCGCGCTCGTCTTCGCGGGGATGGAACTCGTCCTCCGCGCGATGCATCGCAGCGCCGAGGTGCGCACGCTGGTCTACATCTACGGCGCCGCGCAGTTCTTCATGGTCGGCAATACGACCACCTCCGGCCTCTTGCAGGCGACCGGCAAGGTCAACGAGATGTCCGTGCTGTCGGTCGCGATCAAGGTGCTCTGGGGCATCGGGATCGGACTCGCGATTTTCCTACGCCTGCCGCTGTGGGCGTTCGCGGCGACGATCGCCATTTCGGAGGGGCTCAAATCGCTCGTGCTCTTTGCGCTCGCGAAAAAGCACCTCGGATTCCACATTCGGATTTACCCGGCGGCGACGTACCTCGTCATCGTCGCGTCGCTGCCCTTCTTCATTTCCGGCCTCGCGACGGCCTTCTACGATAAAATAGGCGTCAGTCTGCTCGCGTACATGTCCTCAGACCGTGAGGTCGGCTGGTACGGGGCGGCCGTCGGTCTCGCGAGTCTGACGCTCCTACTCGTGCCGCTCATCAGCTGGGTGCTGATCCCGCTCTTCGCGCGCGCCGCGCAGGCGTCCGAAGAAGAGCTCTGCTCCATCGTTCGCCGCTCGCTCGAATTCATTCTGACGCTGACGATCCCGGTCGCTCTGATCATGGTCGCCGACGCCGATGTCTTGATCCGGCTCGCCTTCGGTGCGGCTTTCGCCCCCGCCACGCTGGCGATGCGCCTGCTCGGCGTCGCACACCTGCTCATGTACGTGAGCATCGTCTGTGCTTACGCGCTCGCGGTCCTCAAGATTACGTGGCCGATGAGCTTCGTTTTCATGAGCGGCATGTTGGTGAATCCGGCCTGCAACCTGCTCTTGATCCGCCCGAGCCTCGCCTACGGCGGACCGGGCGGAGGCGGCGCCGCTTGTGCAAGCGCGACGCTGATCACCGAAATCGGCATCGTCATCGCCCTGCTCTCGTTGATGGGCAAGCGAGCCGTCGACGCGCAGCTCACCCTTCACGTGTTGAAGCAGTCCGGCTGCGCCGTGCTCGCGGGCCTCATCGACTACTTCGCGCTGCGTCAGCTTGGGCCGGCGCGCATGGTGCTCACGGGCGTCATTTACGTCGTGCTCGTCCTCGTCACGAAGGCGGCCGACGTCAACGGCATGGCCAGCTGGGTACGGACGGCGCTCCAGCAGCGACGGGCGGCGCGCGCGTCTGCCGCCTGAGAGTCACTGACTCTTCGCGAGATCCGTCTCGCGGTGACCGTCCTCCGTCGCTACGTCCGAGCGCGCTCCCGTATAAGCCGGACCGAGGGTATGCCGCGCGAGCTCGCTCTCGGCGCGCTCGATGCAGTGGCTCAAAATTTCGGCGAGGGCCGAGACGTGCGGCTCGTGCGCCAGCGTGTCGTGATTGCCGGGCACCTCGTAGAGGTCGAGGCCACCTTGCGAGAGCACGCCCCAGCCGAGATCCTCCCCGACGATCTCGCGTGGATAGTCCGAGTCCCGAGCGCGCAGCACCGTGAGCCTGCGCGCGTAAGGCGCGGGCGCATAGTGCGTGACGCTCGCCAAAAAGGACGACATGAGCCAGAACTCTCGGAGCTCGTGCGGCACCGCGCGGTTGAGCAGCCGGTGATACTGAACGCGAATCCACGCGAGCATCGCGTTCCACGAGCGAAGGAAGCGCCGCTTGCCCCCGCGCCACAGGTAGCCGGGACCCTGCTCGGAGAAGTCCTTGAAGCGCTTCGAGACGGGGACCACGTGCAGCGGCAAGCCCGGCCTGAAAGCGTCGAGCAACGCGAGCAGCGCCGTCTCTTCGCCGCGAGCCGCGAGGCGCTGCGCCATCTCGTAAGCGACGATACCGCCGCCGCAATAGCCCGCGAGGTAGTAGGGCCCGTGCGGTTGGATCTGCACGAGCTCGTTCAGGTACGCGTCCGCCATCGCCTCGATCGTCGCGAGCGGCGTCGCGACGCCGTCGACGCCGGCCGCCTGAATCCCGTAGAAGGGGCGCGCCGGGCCGAGGCGCTTCGCGAGCGCGAGCAGGTTCAACACGTTACCGCCGGCGCCGTGGACGCAGAAAATGGGCGGTTTGTCGCCGCGTGTTTGGATCGGCACGACGAAGGACAAGGCGTCCGTTTTCGGCACGAGCGCGAGCCTCTGATTCGGCTGCTCCGCGCTGCGCGCCCGTGCGATCAGACGCGCGAGCTGTTCGATGGTGGGAGCTTCGAGCAGCGCGGCGAGCGGAAGCGCGATGCGCGTGCGGCGCTCGACGGCGGACAGGATGCGCACGGCGAGCAGCGAATGTCCGCCGAGGTCGAAGAAGTTATCGACGACGCTCGGTGCCTTGATGCCGAGCACCTCGCCCCAGAGCTCGGCGAGCGTCGTCTCTTCGGGCGTGCGGGGGGGCACGATCGGCCGACTCGTCTCTTCGCCCGCTTGGACGAGCGGCAGCGCGGCGCGGTCGACCTTGCCGTTCGGAGTGAGTGGGATCGCCTCGAGGCACAGGAAGGCCGACGGCACCATGTATTCGGGCAGCGCGCGCCGGAGGTGTGCTCTGAGCGCGTCAGCGTCCGGCCGTCCCACGTCGCTGCTCGTGTAGTACGCGTTGAGCCGCGTCTCCCCGGGTCGGACTTCCCGGTACGTGACGACGGCTTCGCGAACGCCCGGCGCCTGCTTCAGGCACGCTTCGATTTCGCCGAGCTCGACGCGATAGCCGCGGATCTTCACTTGTTGATCGACGCGCCCCTGACACTCGAGCACACCGTCGGCTCGCAAGCGCCCCACGTCGCCCGTGCGGTACAGGCGCGCCGGTCCGAAGCCGAGCGGCTGGCGTGCGAACGGGTCCGGAAGAAAGCGCTCGGCCGTGAGCTCGGGCTTACCGAGGTACCCGAGCGCGACGCCCGCGCCACCGATGCAAATCTCGCCGAGCACGCCGAGCGGCACGAGCGCTCCGTGTCGATCGAGGATGTAAATGCTCGTGCGATCGATGGGCGCGCCGATCGGAACCGGATTGTCGCTCGGCAAGACGCGCCGGACCGTGGACCAGACGGTCGTCTCCGTGGGACCGTACAGGTTGAACACGCGGGGAAAGCGCGCGAGGAGCTCTTCCGCAAGCGCGTGATCGAGCGGTTCACCGCCGACGAGCGCCGTAAGCTCGTCATTTTCAGCGAGGCCCGCCGCGAGCAGCAGCCGGTAGCTCGAGGGCGTGGCCTGCAGCAGCGTGAAGCCTCCGGTTTCGAGCAGCGAACGCAGCCTCGCTCCGTCGGCCACCACTTCGGCCGGCGCCACGTGGAGCTCGGCGCCCACGGTGAGCGGCAAGAGCAGCTCGAGCGCCGCGATGTCGAAGGCGACCGTGGTGACCGAGAGCACGCGCTCGCTCGCTTTCATGCCCGGCTCACGCGCCATCGAGCCCAAAAAATTCGCGAGCGCGCCGATCGGCACGACGACGCCCTTGGGCCGCCCGGAAGACCCCGACGTGTAGAGGACGTAGGCGGCGCGATCCCAGGCCGGCTCGAGCGTCGGAGCCGGACTCGCCGCCAGCTCGGCGTCGTCGACGCAAAGGCAAGCGCGGCTTCGGGCGAGCTCACGGGCACGCTCCAAAAGTGCGCGCTCGGTCAGCACGAGGCGCGGATTGGAGTCGTTCACGACGTGCGAAAGGCGCGCGTCGGGGTGCGCGGGGTCAATCGGCACGTAGGCGCCGCCGACGTGCATTGTCGCCAACATCGCGAGCGGCACCGACGCAGAGCGCGTGAGAAAGAGCGCGACGCGGTCACCGGGCTCCACGCCCGCGGCCGTCAGGCGCGCCGCCAAAGCTTCGACTCTCGAGCGCAGCTCCGCGTAAGTCAGGCGCGTCACGGCGTCGGTGAGCGCAACCTTGTTCGGTGTCAGCTTGGCGTGCTCGAGCGCGGCGTCGAGCGGAGTGCGCAGCGGGGCTCCCGTCGAGCGCGTGCATAGCTCGACGATGGCGCGCTCTTCCGCTGCCGAGTGCAGGCGTATGCGGCTCACCGCCTGCGCGGGCTCGCGTATGATCTCGCGCAGGAGCGCGAGATAAGCGCGACCGATGCGTCGAATCGTCGCGGCGTCGAAGAGGGCAGTGCTGTATTCGAAGCCCGCGAGACGGCCGAGCTCGGTGTCGAGGACGTTGAGGCTGAGCTCGAATTGCGCCGCTCGCCGCTCGACCTTGAGGGGACGGAGCTTGAGTCCCGCGGCCGCGTTCACCGGCATGGGGCTGTTCTGAAAATCGAACATCACGTCGAAGAGCGGTGAACGCCCCGGGATGCGCGGCAGCGTGAGCTCCGACACGAGCCGTTCGAAGGGCAGCTCTTGATGCGCCCAGGCGTCGAGCGCGGTATTGCGCACCACGCGCAGCAAATCGAGAAACGACTCGTCGGGATCGAAGCGAACCCGGAGCGCGATCGTGTTCACGAGGGTGCCGACGAGACTCTCGGCCGCCACGTAGGTGCGGTTGGCCATGGGCGTGCCGACGACGATGTCGGTCGAGCCCGTGAAGCGATGGAGCAGCGCGTCGAACGCCGCCAACATCACCATGAACAGCGTCGCTCCGTTGCGCTTGGCGAGCGCGTCGAGGCCGTGCGCGAGCTCGTCGTCGAGCGCGATCGGCTCGAAGGCGCCCGCCGAGCTGCGGCGCGCCGGACGCGGGTGATCGGTCGGCAGCTCGAGCGGCGTGGTCCCCGCGAGCTGCTTTCGCCAGTAGCGCACCTCCTCCGCGAAGCGACGGGGCACGAGCTCGCGACGTTGCCAGGCCGCGTAGTCGAGGTAAGTCGGCGCGCCGGGCGGCTCGGCGAGCGCGCTGCCGGCCCGCTCCGCCGCGTAACGCTCGAGTAACTCGTGCAGGAGCACGCCCATCGACCAGCCGTCGCTCACCACGTGGTGCATGCTGGATGCGATGGCGTGTCGCTCCGGGGCGAGGCGATAGAGCTCGAGGCGCACCAGCGTGTCGGTCGCCAGATCGAACGGCCGTTGCGCCAGCGCGGACCCCAGCCTTTCGGCGGTTCGCTCGGGATCCGCCTCGTGGCTCAAGTCGCGCAACGCGAGCGAGAACGGTGAGGGCGGGCCAATGACGATCTCGGCTTGGCCGCCGCCGTTCACGTAGTTGGTGCGCAGGATTTCGTGGCGAGCGAGGACGCAGCGAAACGCCCGTTCGAGCGTCGCCACGTCGAGCGGACCCTCGAGCAACACGCCGCCCGCGACGTTGTAGGCCGTCCCGTTCGGATCGACCTGCTGCAAGAACCACATCCGTTCTTGCGAAAACGAGAGCACCGTCGCACGCTCGAGGGGTCGTCTCGAAATCGGTGGCACCACGTCGCTCGTGAGCTGGCCCAGACGCGCGCTGATCGCCCGTGCCGTCGGCGTCTCGAAGACGACGCGGAGCGGAACCTCGACCTCGAGCACGTCGCGAATGCGCGCGACGAGCTGGGTCGCGAGCAGCGAATGCCCGCCGAGCGCAAGGAAATCAGCGTCCGGATTGACGCTCGTGAGCCCGAGGAGCTCGGCCATCATCGCCGCGATGGCGCTCGTCTGCTTCCGATCCGCGTCGGCGGTGTCGATGGGTTGGGCTTCGAGCTTCGACTCCGTGACGACGGGAAGCTTGCCGGCGAGGTAGAGAGCTCGACATTCGGCGCGCCGCACCTTGCCGCTCGAGGTGCGCGGAATCCCGCCGGGCCCCACGACCACGACGCGATCGACCGGCAGGTTCTGCCGGTTCGCGATCGCGCCGCGCACGGCGCTCTCGATCTCGGCGCTCGGCACGTCGCGCGTATCGGCCACCTCGACCACGATCGTGAGCTCTTCGCGTTCGGCGCCGTCGACCGCGAACGCTGCGCACAAGGACGATCTGAGCTCGGGGTGAGCTTCGTCGAGCGCCGCCTCGAGATCCTCGGGATGGTGGTTCGTCCCGAGCAGGATGATGAGGTCCTTGAGGCGTCCGGTGACGTAGAGCTCGCCCTCCTTCAAAAACCCGAGGTCGCCCGTCCTCAAGTAGTCGGGGGCGGAGGCGTCCGCGCCCGCGAGTTTCGCGTGAAAGACGCTGCGAGTGAGCTCCGCGCGTTTCCAATAGCCGCGCGCGATGCTCGGTCCTCGCACCCAGATTTCGCCCTCTTCCCCGGCCGTCGTCGCGAGGCGGGTCTCGGGGTTGACGATGCGGACCTCGAGGCCCGCGAGCGGCCGCCCGTTGCTCACGAGGCCCCGCTCCGCCGGCTCGAGGCGCGCGCTCGTTCCGCCGGCGGCAAGCTCGACGCGCGGCCCCTCGCCCACGTCGGTGAAGCTCACTCCGAGCGTCGCTTCCGCCAGGCCGTAGCACGGGCAGAATGCGCGCGAGCGAAACTTGGCGACCTCGAACGCCGCCGCGAAGCGCTGCAGTGTTTCGCGGCGCACCCGCTCGGCACCGCTGAAGGCGACGCGCCAACTGCTGAGGTCGAGTCGCGCGCGCTCGTCCGGCGTGCTGCGCCGAACGCACAGGTCATAGGCGAAATTCGGCCCGCCGCTGATGGTCGCGCCGTAGCGAGAAATCGCCTGCAGCCAGCGTAGCGGGCGCTGCAGGAACAGCGCCGGAGGCAGCAGCGTCGCTTCGCATCCCACGTAGAGCGGGCCGAGCACGGCGCCGATGAGCCCCATGTCGTGATAGGGGGGCAACCAGCCGGCGATGCGATCGGTCGGCTCCGCGCCGAGGTGTTCCGCGAGCATCCGCACGTTGCTCACCAACGTGGCATGCGTGAGCATCACCCCTTTGGGTGCCGTCGTGGACCCGGAAGTGTATTGAAGCACCGCCAGATCGGCGGGACGCGGAACCGGCAGTCGAGGTTCCGCGAGGCTCGCTATCGCGGGCGGCGGGAGCCAGGTGAGTGACGGCGCAGTCGCTCCGGCGAGGCGCTTCTGCAAGCGATCGGCAATGGTCGCGCTCGCCAGTGCAACGCGTGCTCCCGTGTCGTTCAAGAGGTCGAGCAGCGGTTCGATGGGCCTGTTGTTCGGCGGCGGCATTGCCGGCACGGCGACCACGCCCGCAAACAGGCAGCCGAACAGGCCCGCGATGTAGTCGAGGCCCGGCGCATGCAAGAGAAGTGCGCGATCGCCGGGTGCGGCATGGCGCCCCAGCTCGGCCGCGACGCAGCGGGCGCGCGCGTGCAGCGCCTCGTAGCTCAGTACCTCGGCTTGCTCTTCGCCGTCTGTCAGAAAACGATAGGCGACGGCCTTGGGGTGCGCCGTTGCACGCTCTACCAAGAGCTCGACGAGGGTATCGACCACCATCGAAGACCAACGGACATCGTTGCATCTCTCATTCTCGAAGCAAACCTCCGGAGTCGCGAAAGGCGCGCGATCTCACGAACTACCTACAACCACCTACGTTCTCACGTGTGGGGCAAGTCGCCTCGCTCCGCCGAGGCGACCGCAGGCTTCGACAAAGGACTAGTGATTGGTCGCGCTGTCGATCAGCGCTCGCACTGCGTCGAGAGCGGCGTGGTTGTCCGGGAGCTCATGCCGCGCACCCGGGATTTCCACGAATGTGGCGCGGGATCCGAGGCGAGTTGCGAGGTCGCGGCTTCCCGCGAGCGGCAACGAGGAATCCGCGGTGCCGTGAACGACGAGTATCGGCGCCGGCAAGTGGGGCTCGAACGGGAGGATCTCGTACATATCCCCTATCGCCAGGCGCGCCCCAAGCCCGGACGGATTCATCTCCACCGTAGTCACACTCGCCAAGAGCGAGAGCGTAGCCACGTTTTGCCCGCGTTTTGCCGCGCCGCTCACGGCCGCGCAGGCCACGAAGCCCCCGAGCGAGAAGCCGACGACGTTCACGCGGCCCGGCTCGACGTGCTCGGCTTCGAAGAGGACGTCGAGCATGCGCAGCCCGTCGCTCTGCATCGTTTCCGGGCTGGCTGTGCCGGCGGAGCCGTCGTAGCCGCGGTCGGCGAAAACGAGCAGGCCCTCGTCGCGATCGCCGCGCAGGTAATCGAGCGTGCGCTGGCCGCGCTTGAGCTGCGTGAAGTCGTTCCCCGGGTAAAAGACGATCCAGCGCGCACCTGCGGCGTCGGTGGGGCGTCGAATCAGGCCGCGCAGGCTCGCGCCGGGAGCGACGGGCAGCGTGATGGTAGCCCAGCCCGGGCGCGCGCCGAGCTTCGCGTACTCTTCGGCGCTCAGCGCTCGACGCGAGTACTCGAAACGGAGCCTCGGCTTGAGGCGCCGAATGACGAAGGGGCGTGCGAAAGCGGCGCCCCCGAGAACGCCTGCGACGAGCACCCACCAGAAGGCTTTCACTTGAGCTCCTCGACTTGTTTGGCGGGAATACCGCGCACTCGAACGTTCGGAGGCACGCTCTTGTTGACCACGGAGCCCGCGTCGACCACCGCGCCCGCGCCGACGGTGACGCCCGGCAAAATCGTACAACGCGGACCGATCATCACGCCGTCCTCGAGCTTCACGGGACTTCTGGTCGGAGGGCCGCAACGGTGCTCGGGCGGACCGAGCTCGTGCGTGGTCGTGATGATCAACACCTCGTGCCCGATGGTGACGGAGTTGCCGATGCTGAGCATGTCGCCGACCTCGAACGCGCACCCCGGCTCGATCACGCAATCGTCCCCGATGCTCAGCGTTCGGAAGCCACGCGCTTCTCCGCCCGTGAGCTCGGGCGTGCCGTGGATGAGCGTGCGAGCGCCGACGTGAATACCGCGCAGCCGCAAGAGCGAGCTCCGCGCCTCCGCGCCGACGTTCAACGGTAAGGTTCGCGAGATCGCGCTGAAAAAATGCTGGCGCGGCCGGAGCTGCCCGAACTCCCGGAACAAGAACGCCGCCACGCGGGTCTTGAGCCCGCGTCCGCTCTTGTGGGGAGTCACCGTTCTCTCCCGCCGGGAGCATTCGTGCGCGGTCGCAGCTTCTTCAGTCGATCGCCGAACTGCTCGCGATCGGTGAGCTCGATGCGCGCGGGGATTTTGTAGTTCGGCAGGCGCGTGCGACAGAACGCGCGCAGGCGCTTCTTGAAGTCCTCGAGCGGCTCGGGCTCGATCAGATTGACGCGTGCCGCGAGGACTTTGCCGAGCAACGGATTCGGTTCACCGTAGACGGCCGCGTCGCGAACGTTGGTCATCTCGAGCAGGATATTCTCGACCTCGGCGGGATAGACCTTCTGCCCCCCGACGTTGACGAGGTCCGTGGCGCGGCCGAGGATTTTCAAGTACTCGCCGTCGACTTCGACGGCGTCCTCCGTGTCGAGCCAGCCGTCCGCGTCGAGGAGATCGGGCGCGTTCAGGTAACCGAGCATGGCCGTCGGAGCGCGCACCCATAGCGTGCCGTCGACGATCTTCGTCTCGAAGCCCTCGTTGCTGAAGCGGATCCAGAGCGAGTCATTGTCTTTCGAGCGCGTGCGCAGGACGCCGAGCTCGGACATGCCGTATGTCTGCAGCAGAGTCGTCTTCGGGAACGCCTCGCGCAGTCGGCCGAGCAGGCTCGCGGGCATCGGCTCCGTGCCGTAGGCGATGAGCTCGAGCGACGACAGGTCGTGATGCCGCCAGGCGTCGCTGATCATGAGTAGATTCAGGAACGTGGGCGACGTCGGCAGCGTGTGCACGCGGTGCTTTTCCACCGCGGTGCAGACGACGTCCGGATCGCGATTGGGCACCGTCACGAGCGTTCCGCCGTTCGCGAGCGTGTTGAACAGCGTATCGATGCCGCCGATGTGATCGAACAGCAAGAACGAAAGCGTCCGCTTCTTCGCGCCGCGGCGCTCGAACTTGGCGAGCAGCGCCCCGAAATCGTGGAGCACCGCCTTGGGCTTGCCCGTCGAGCCCGAGGAGAAGATGACGAGGCCCGGGCTCCGGCGGAGGACGAGCTTTTGCGTGAGTGCATTTCGGACCGTGCGCTCGTGCCGGACGACGGTGAAGCGATCGGCGTCGTCGAAGACGATCGTGGCCGCCGCTTCCGAGATCGCCTCGTAGTCCGGGCGATGCACGCGCGAGGCGGGCGTGAGCGGAACTGCGACGGCCGCTCGCTCGACGAGCGCAAGTAAGAGACTCACCGCCTGCGGCGAAAAGCCGCCCTCCACGAGCACGACGCTGCCCGCGCCGAGCTCGTGGCGCGCGAGCTCGGCGTGCCACGTCAGGGTCAGCTCGAGCAGCCGCGCGTAGCTCGTCTCACCGTCTCGAAAGACGATCGCCGTTTCGTCGCGGTAGCTCTTTAGTCGCTCGAAAAGCCAGGAGGCAATCACGCGCGACAAAGCTAGCTCAGGTGATGCCGCCCAGGTAGACGACTTGACCCGTGATGTTGTCGCTCTTCGGATTGATGAAGAAGTCGCAGACGTTCTTACAATCGGCGAGGCTGCCGAGGCGCTTGATCGCGAGCCCCTTCACGACGGCGTCGATCTTGTCCTGCGGCACGCTGCGGATCATGTCGGTCATGATCGGCGTCGCGCCGAAGGAGTTGCACGTGATGCCCCATTGACCGACCTCGTGCGCGAGGATGCGCGTGAAGGTCACGACCGCGGCTTTGGAAGCGGCATAGACGGCTTCGCCCGCGAGCGCGATCGGCGCGACGATCGTCGTGAAGTTCACGATGCGGCCGTAGCGGCGGCGTATCATCACCTTCGCCGCGTCACGACAGAACATCATCGTCCCGGTGACGTTCACTTCCAGCATGCGGTTCGACGCGTCTGCCGGCGTGAGCAGTACGTGGTTCATCGAGGCCACGGCCGCGTTGTTGATCAGGACGTCGATGCGCCCGTGTCGCCTCGACACGTTCGAGATCATTGCCTTCACCTGACGCTCGTTGGCGACATCGAGCTCATGGTGGGTGTAACCCGGCAGCTGGAAGTCGGCCTTCCGCCGGCTGCAGCCCTCGACGAGGTAACCCTCCCCCGCGTAGCTCTCGGCGAGGTGCCGGCCGATGCCCTTGCTCGTGCCGGTGATGACCATCACGGGCCGCTCGCTCACGCGGTTTGCTCTTCGGCGATGATGCTGCAGACATGCTCGGCGAGGACGCCGCAGGTTCGGAACGGACTGCTGCGCTGCGACATCGCCTTTTCGCTCGCGAGCGTCACGGCGATGCCGTGGTCCGCTTCGAGGCGTTGCTCGATATCGACGATCAGCGAGACCAGGCCGATCGAGTCGAGTACGGCCGATTGCCCGACAATCACGGTGTCGGTGCCGACAGCGCCTTCCTGTCCGTTCCCGAACTGCTCCATGGCGTTCCTAAGACAAGAGAGGACCACGTCCAACGCAACTTCCTTTTGCATGCAAGCCTTTATTGTTTTGAACGCCAGCGCGAGAGCGAAATGGCCGCCGTGCCCGTGAGCAAGGTATTCTGCGCGACGTCGTTCGCGACGGTGACTCCGGCCGCGATCACGCTGCCCGCGCCGATCGTGACGCCCGGCAGTACGGTGGAACGGGCGCCCAACCACACACCGTCTCCGATCACGATCGGCTTCGGCTCCGTTTCCTCGGCGGCTCCGGCCCTGGTCGGTCGGGCGCGATGCGAAGTAACGAACATCACGTCGTGGCCGGCGTTGACGTTGTTGCCGATCTCAATCGGCGCGGCGAGCTCGAAAACTGCGCCCTTGTTGAAGCCGCAACTCTTGCCGATTCGGAGTCGCTTGTGGATGGGTCCGGAGCCGAGCAGTGTCGGCAAATGCCAGAAGAGGGTATTTTGCCCGACCTGAACGCCCGTAGCCCGGAGCATGCTAGTGCGGAGCCGCGCGACCACGAACGGCGGTACCCAGCCGATCGCGAGCTCGAGCCCGTAGAAGCGGAGCCACGGTGTCTGCACGCTCGAGCGGGCGGCCTGCCTGCCGCGCCTATCGCGTCCCGCTGCAGCGAGATCGTGACCCATCCGATCCTCTTCTAATAGCACAGGTCATTTAACACTACCAGCTGCGGACTCTCGCCCGCTTTTGGCGGCGCCGTCGCACTCAGGCCTACTCGCGGCTACTCGCGGTCTCCCTCGGCTTCACCCGGCTTCAGCTCTCGCCCGGAGTAGGCGATTGTGAATGTTTGTTCCATGGCCCCGCCGCCATGCGGAGCTTTACGAAGCAACGCTTCAGACGACGACCGTCGCCATGAAGCGCGCGCTCGCGAAGAGCTCGGCATTCTGGGCGCCGTCCGCGCCCGCGCCGAGCGCCTCGACGGAAACGAGGCCGTCGACGACGGTGCTCAGGGCATTGCACTCGGAGCGCGCCGACGTATCGGGGCCGTCGAGCACGACGACGTCGTAGTACGTGCGGAGATGCTTCAAGCCCTTGTCGAACTGCACGGTGAGGATGGTGCCGGGCGAGCGAATGATGCCCTCCGCCAAGACGTGCAGTGTCGGCGTACACTCCATGACCGTCCAGGGGTCCCGCGACTGCTGAGCGCGGGCACGGAGCTGTTGCGAGAGACCCTGCGATATCGGCATGTCGAGGTGCAGCAGCTGATGCACCGCCGGCCATTGAAAGTCCGCTTCCATCAAGAGCACCCGCGGATGACCCGCTTCGGCTAGCGCGAAGGCGAGCTCGGCCGCGACGCGAGTCTTGTGGGCTCGTGCCGCGGGCGTGGCGACGACGCCGACGACGAAGCAGCGCTCGACCGCGAGCGGGAAGATTTGATCCGCAAGCGCGCGTCGCGCATAAAAGTCGATCGACGGGTCCGGTATCCACCCGCTCCGCACGCTCTGAGCGAGGATGCGCGCGCGTTCGCCGAACGCCGCCTCGGCGAGGACTGGCGGTCGCGGCGTGCGATTGGCAGCGCGCCCGACCGTGATGTCGCGGATCTGTTTCGCTTCGGAGTAGTAAGGCGGCGTTGCGGGAGCTCGCGCGCCCTCCGGCCGGTCGGTCACGTAGCTGTAGGTGGACCCCGCGGGACGTGCGCCCGCTTGTTGATTCTCGGGCGGCCAGCTGCTGCTCCCGCTGCTACCGCCTCTGACGACCGGCGGAATCGGCGAGCCCATGACCTGCGTGGTGCGTCGCGCGCTCGCCGAGCGACGATGTGCGCGGCTCGGCCCCGTCCAGCTTTCGTCCGCTTGCCCTCCCTCCGGGGGGCGTTCGGAGCCGTGCGCCGCCATGCTGCCGAGCACCGCCGCGGCGGCCTGCGGTTGATCCGGCGGCGGTGGCCGTAGCGTGGAGCCGTCACCCTGCGCTCTTGGTGCGGGCGTGGTGCCCGCCTTCTGCTCCGGTTCAGCCGCAGCCGGCGCCGGCCGCTCGAGCAATCTGGCGTCGAGCCGACCGAGGCCCATCTGAGTGCCTTTGGGCACCTTGGAGCTCGCGTCGAGGACCGGGGTGCTCGGCTCGATCGCAACGACGGGGATCGGCGCCGGACTTGTGAACGTGGCGGTCACCGGACTTTCGACGGGCCGCGGCGGATTGCTGCTGGTCGTTCGTGCCAGCCCGGCGGCGGGCGGCGGCGGGTCACTGCCGGCCGGCAGTGGCTCGCGCGCGGCACGCGGCGGGTCGCTCCCGCCACGGGGCGCCTCGACGACCCGCGGTGCCTCCCCCACGACTCGCGGCGGCTCACCTACGATTCGCGGCGGATCGCTGCCGACGCGGGGCGGATCGCTGCCGACGCGGGGGGGATCGCTGCCGACGCGGGGGGGATCGCTGCCGACGCGGGGCGGATCGCTGCCGACGCGGGGGGGATCGCTGCCGACCCGGGCGGTCACCCCTACGGGATCGACCGCGCCTGCGTCCGCATGCGGAGGATCGCTGCCCGGGGTTGGCAGCAGCCGCGTGGTTCCCGTCGGCATCACCTGCCGCGGTTCTTGCCAGCTGCCTTCGAGCGTCACCGGGCGCGGATCCCGAGGGAGCCTCCGCGCCGGCCGCCGGAGTCGCATCATCAGCGCGAGCAGCGCGCCCGTGGCGATTGAAACGAGCGCGCCCACGAGCGCCACCATGCGGCGATTCGGATGGATCGGAGCTGCCGGTAACGCGGCCTCACGCAGCATGACGGTCAAGCCGGGGGCGTCGTTCGTCGTCGCGGGGACCGTCGGCTGTCCGACTTCTTTCAACAGGCGTTTCCATTCCGCCTCGACTTCGGGCGTGAGCCGAGTCGCTTGTTCGGCCTTCCGCTCCGCTTTCCTCTTCGTCGCGATCGTCTGGTCGATCTCGGCGAGACGGCGTCGCAGGAGCACGGCGTCGGAGGAGGCGTGCTCGAACGGATTGTCGGTCGTCGTGTCGGGAGGGGGCAGCTGCCCGAGCTTGGCCTCGATCTGCGCGCGCTCGGCGCGCAGAGCCGGGACATCCACCGCGTCGGGCGAGCCGGACGCCACCGGGGTCACGACGGGGTCAAGCGCGAGCTCCGGATGCTGGGCGATGAAACGTGCGAGCTCGGTCGCGGCTCTCGTGCGCGCAGCCTCGCGCGCGGCGTTCGGATCCGTCGTGCTGCCGCCGAACAGACGGGTGACCTGCGCGGCGGCGTGCCGCGCGAGCAGGTTGCACAGTGCTTGGCTCGTCTGAGCCGTCGACTGCCGGACGGAGACGTCGAACACGCCCGGGCGGGACGCTTGCACGTCGAGCTGTCCGCTCAGGCGCTGGCGCGCAGCCTGCTCCGCCGCAGCTCCCGCGCCGAGCTTCAAAATTTGCGCGGCGCTCGCCAACGACTCGTCGTCGATCGCCGCGTCGCGCAGCCGCGTCGCCGGCGCGCTCGTTCCCCCCAAGCTGAGCGGTCCACCATGCGCCGGCGTGAGCAGGATCTGCGCTGTCGCGACGTACGTCGTGGGTGCGAGCTGGCCGTAGGCGGCAAATGCCAGGAACACGGCGCTTGCGCCCAAAACGGAGACCAACAGCCCGTTCCAGTTGCGACGGCCCCCCGCCCGGGCGGCAGGCGGAGGAGGTGGAGAGGCAGATTGGTTCATGGAACCGGCAACTTCGCGCGCAGCTTACCCCACATCAAGCAGGCCGCCGTAGGCGACTTTTGAATTCGAAGGCGAGGCGACGCGCGCCGGCCCCGAGGTTCAATCCGCCCCCCGCTCCGCCAGCGCGCTCACCGCGTCGACGATCGTCTGCCGGGCGGCCTCGTCGAGGCCCGGGTGTACCGGGATGCTCAGAACCTCACGGCTCGCGCGTTCCGTTTCCGGCAAAGGCTCGACGCGCGCGGAGGCGGCTCGGAGCGCCGGTTGGCGGTGGCACGGCGTCGCATAGTAGACGCGGGCGCCGACGCCTCGTTCGACCAAGCCCGCTACGAACGCGTCTCGATCCGCGCTGGCCGGGAGGCGCAACGTATACTGGTGGTAGACGTGCGTCGTGCCGGGCACGGCGCGCGGCAAACCCACGCCGCGCAGCCGCTCGTCGAAGTAGCGCGCGTTCGCCCGGCGCGCGGCGTTCGCGTCAGCCAGACGCTCGAGCTGAACCAAGCCGACGGCTGCGGCCATTTCCGTCATGCGCGCGTTCGTCCCAGCGACCTCGTGCAGTCCGCTCGCGCCCCGCCCGTGGTTTCGCAAGCGGCGGAGCCGCGCGGCGATCCCGGCGTCGTTCGTGAGCACCATGCCGCCCTCGCCGGTCGTCAGGTTCTTCGTCGCGTAGAAGCTGAAGGCGGCGCCGCCGAAGGAACCGACCGGGCGTGCGCCGATCGCCGCGCCGTGCGCTTGCGCCGCGTCCTCGAAGAGCGCGAGGCCGCGCTCGCCGCACAGCGACTCGAAGCGCGACATGTCCGCGGGTTGCCCGAAGAGATGCACCGGCATTACGGCGCGCGTTCGCGGAGAAATCGCCGCACGCGCCGCTTCCGGAGCGAGACAGTACGTCTCGGGATCGATGTCGGCGAGCACCGGCACGGCACCCACCGCGAGCACCGCCGCGACCGTCGCAAAGAACGTGAACGCCGGCACCACCACCTCGTCACCCGGTCCGATCTCGTGCGCGCGCAAGAGCGCGACGAGCGCCGCTGTGCCGCTACTCACCGCGACGCCGTGCTCCGCGCCGTGCCGACGCGCGAACGCCGCCTCGAATGCTTCGACCTGGGGCCCGTGCACGAGTCGCCCGCTCGCCAGCACCGCGAGCGCGGCCGCGGCCTCTTCCGGCCCGAGCATCGGACAAGCGATCTCGATCACGCGCGCCTCAGAGTCCGTAAACGAGGAGCGCGTTCACGCGCCACACCAGCGGGTGTGCGGCAAACACCGACGACGGGGAGCGGCACGCGTCACGAAATCCTCGAGCGTGTGCGCAAAGTTCCGGATGCTTACCATACGCGGGCCCGGCCGTTGCCGAGAGCGGGCGGCGAGTGTAGACGGAGGGTAAGCTCCCCCCTCTCGCGCCCTCACGCGACGAGCCGCGAAGCAAATCGGCCATGCAGCAACGCGCGATCGTGCCAGCAGTCCTCTCGGTGCTCGTGCTGGGCATCCTGGTCGTCGCGGTGCACACGTGGCAAAACGCAAAGCACGTGCTGCATCCGCCGCGCGTGGCGATCAGCGCCGCGGATCGCGCTCGAGCGCAGGCGGAGCTCCCCGGCGTCGAGAACGTGACGCTCGTCACGCAGGACGGGCTGCATCTTTTGGGATGGTTCAGGGCCGGGCCGCGGCGCGACGCCCTCGTCTTGGTCCACGGACTCGGGAACAACCGCGCGTCGCTCCTCGACGTTGCCGGCATGCTTGCGAGCTCCGGGCACGGGGTTCTCCTTTACGACTCCCGCGCGAGCGGCGAGAGCGAAGGCACGGTGGCGACCTGGGGCGACCGCGAACGGCTCGATCTGGAGGCCGCCATCGATTACGCGCTTGCACGGCCCGAGGTACGACCGGATCGCATCGGCGTGTACGGGTTCTCCGTCGGCGCCACGACCGCCGCGCTCGTGGCGGCGACCGACCGGCGCGTCCAGGCCGTCGTGCTCGGTCCCACCTGGACCTCGCTCGAGGACGAGCTACGAAGCAAGTTCGGAAAATGGGGGCCGTTCTCGCTTCTGCCCGCGCGGTTTGCGTTTCAGAGTGAACAAATCGCCATCGACAAGCTGCGGCCAGTCGACGTTATCGTATCGATCCCGCCGCGCCCGCTGTTCATGCTGAGCGGCGATCGAGACACGGACACACCGCCGGCCATCATGCGTGAGCTCCAACGTCTTGTTCCAAACGTCGAATACTGGGTCGTCGCCGGCGCCGGCCACGGGCGTTACGAAGAAGTCGCGCCCGTCGAGTTTCGTCGACGCTTCTGCGGCTTCTTCGATCACGTCTTCCCACCCCTGGCCGCTGGAGCGGGTCACTCCGGATCGATGTAGCGTGAGGACCGACGGAGGCAGCGGAACCGTTTACAACCGTATCAGGAGAGCGTACTTATAGAGAGGCTAGCCCTGGGTCGCCGCGGATCTTTTGTTCGCGTCGAGGCTTCTTGAAACGATCACTCAGCAGAGAGCCCATGTTGGACGAAATTCGAGCGATTCTGAAGGAACATGGTCGCATCACGGTGGATCCCGCGACGCTCGCGGACGACGCGGATCTCTACCTCGCCGGTCTCACCTCTCACGCGAGCGTCAACGTGATGCTCGCGCTCGAGGACAAGTTCGAGGTGGAGTTCCCGGATCGCATGCTGAAGCGCGGTATTTTTGGCAGCATCGCGTCCATCCGTGCCGCCATCGAGGAGCTCAAGGGCTGAGGCCCGCGAGGAGGAATTCGTGGCAAACCCCCAGACTTCATCGACCAGCGCCGCTGCACGCATCGGGCTGGAGATAGCAGCGCCGAACTCGACGAGCGTCGACCGCGAAGCGCGGTTTCCGCGCGAAGCGATCGACGCGCTCAAGGCGGAGCGCTTGCTCTCCGCTTACGTGCCGCCCGAGCTCGGGGGCGGAGGGCTCGGCATGATCGAGCTCTCCCAGCTCTGTGAGATCCTCGCGCAGCACTGTTCCTCGACCGCTATGGTCTTCGCGATGCACCAGATCCAGGTCGCGTGCATCGCGCGCCACGGCCTCGGCAGCCCCTTCTTCAAGCGCTACCTCACGGACCTCGTCGAGAAGCAGTACCTGATCGCGTCGGTCACGTCCGAAGCCGGCGTCGGCGGCGAGATGCGGACGAGCGTGTGCGCCGTCGAGCACCAGGGCGATCGCTTCAAGCTCGACAAGGACGCGACGACAATCTCGTACGGCGCCCACGCCGACGATCTGCTCGTCACCGCTCGCCGCGCGCCCGAGGCCGCGCCGAGCGATCAATCCCTCGTGCTCTTGAGCAAGGCCGAGTATTCGCTCGAGCAGAACGGCGCCTGGGACACGCTCGGCATGCGCGGCACCTGCAGCCCGCCCTTCAAGCTTCGCTCGAGCGGCTCGAGCGAGCGCATTCTGTCCGTGCCGTTCGCCGAGATCGCGAGCAACACGATGGTGCCTTTCTCGCACATCTTGTGGGCCTCGTGCTGGCTCGGCATCGCGACCGCCGCGGTCTCGAAGGCACGGAGCTTCGTGCGCATGCAAGCGCGCTCGAAGCCGGGGACGACGCCGCCTACCGCCATCCGGCTCGCGGAGGTCTCGGGGACGCTGCAGATGATGCGAGCCAACGTTCACGACGTCGCCGAGGAATGCGAGAAGCTCATGGCGCAGCCCGACGCGGGCGCCGACGTGCTCTCGTCGATGAGCTTCGCACTCAAGATGAACAACCTGAAGGTCGCCACCTCGCAGGTGTTGGTCGACATCGTTCAGCGTTGCCTCTTGATCTGCGGCATCATGGGCTACAAAAACGACTCGAAAGTCTCGATCGGCCAGCACTTGCGCGACGGCCTATCGGCGGCGCTCATGGTCGGCAACGACCGCATCTACGCGACGAACGCGTCCATGTTGCTCGTACTCAAGGAGGACTGACAGTGGCCGGCAACTATTCTCCGGAAGAGCTCTACCAGGGTCTCGTTCGCCACAAGCTCATCATCCCGGTCGGGGTGCCGGGTGCGTTCGGGCGCGGCGCCGAATTCGAGCGGGTGCTTTCCGCGTTCAACAACGCGGTGACGGGCCTCGCGCGCGACGACGGCGCCGAGGTGATGACGTTTCCGCCCATTCTCGATCGGCAGGTGTTCGAGAAGAGCGAATTCTTGGATTCGTTCCCTCAGCTCGCCGGCAGCGTCTTCTCCTTCTCCGGGACGGACGCGCAGCACAAGGAGCTCAGCGCGCGCGTGCACGAGGGCAAGGCGTGGGGGGACTTGCAGAGCATGACGGCGGTCGTGCTGAGCCCCGCAGCCTGTTACCCGGTGTACCCGAGCTTCACTGGCACCGTGCCCGACGAGGGTCGGCTCGTGGACATGCAAAATTGGGTGTTCCGCCACGAACCGTCGATGGAGCCCACGCGTATGCAGGCGTTCCGCGTGCGCGAGTTCGTGCGCGTCGGCTCGCCCGAAGTCGTCATCGAATGGCGGAACATGTGGCTCAAGCGCGGTCTCGAGCTTTTGCTCTCGCTCGACCTTCCGGCGCGCTCCGACGTCGCGTCCGATCCCTTCTTCGGTCGTGGCGGTCGCATGTTGGCGGCAAGCCAGCGCGAGCAGAAGCTCAAGTTCGAAGTGCTCGTTCCGGTGATCTCCGAGGAAAAGCCGACAGCGGTTTGCTCGTTCAACTACCACCAAGATCACTTCGGCAAGATCTTCGACATCAAGACGCGTGACGGTTCGCTCGCCCAAACGGCGTGCCTCGGCTTCGGCATGGAACGCGTCGTGATGGCGCTGTTCAAGACGCACGGCTTCATCCCGAGTGAATGGCCGAAGTCCGTGCGCGAACGCCTGGCACTATGACCGTCGTCTCCGCCTGGAATCTCGATTCGACGAGCTACGCGCGGAGCCCCCTACACGGCGAGTCCGCGCTCTGGATCGAGAAGAACTGCTATATCGACGTTTGGATCGAAGGGCTCCACGCGGCGAAGCTCGATCCGGTCGCGGCTTTGCCGTTCACGCTCGCGAGTGACTTCGAAGGCGATCAGTGGACGTTCTTCAAACCGTCCCACTCCGATCTCACGGCACTCTACGGCGTCGTCGTGCAGGAGCTCAACGTCTGGAAGCCGCTCCTCGAGCACGCGCTCTTTCACGTGGCCAAGGGGCGCCTCATCTTCACCGAAGCGGACGCGTATTGGCTGCCGGACACGAGCGGTACGGACTATCGGACGAACCACGTCAAATCGACGATCGCGATCGAGAGCGTGGATCTCGAGCGCCGGAGGCTCGGCTACTTCCACAACGCGAGCTACTATTCGCTCGAGGGTGAGGATTTTGCGCGGACGTTCCGGCTCGACCTGCCGCCGGATCCCACTTTCATGCCGTTCTTCGCCGAGCTAGCGCGCTTCGACCGGGTGGAACGCCTGCCGCCGGCCGAGCTCGCTGCGCGCTCCCGCGACCTTTTCCGCGTCTGGTACGCGCGCCGTCCGCCCCAGAACCCCATTCAGGCGTTCGGTCAGTCGTTCACTCGCGACCTCGAGGGCCTCAAAGAGCAGGGCATCGCGGCGTACCATGCGTATGCGTTTGCGACGGTCCGTCAATGTGGCGCCTGTTTCGAGCTCTCGGCGGAGTACCTGCGCTGGCTCGGGCGTGAGCTCGGTGCGGAGTGGTCCGCGCCCGCGCGACACTTCGACAGCATCTCGAACGGCGCGAAGGCCCTGATCATGAAAGCCGCGCGGGCCGTGGTCGGAAAGAAGGCGGTCGACTTCAACCCGCTCTTCGCCGAGCTCGCGGAGCATTGGGAAGACGGCATGACCGAGCTCGGTGCTCTCGCGCGAGGCTGATCGCGTCCAGTCATGGCGCGCATCGTCACCGCCGAGAATCGCAGCGTCGAGCCGCTCGACCAGGGTTGGGAAGCGGTAGAGGTCGCGGCGGGTGAGGACGCGCCTGCGTCGCCGGCAGAGTTGCTCGCAGGAGATCGGCCGTATTTTCCGGCCCAGGTGCCCGGGACGGTCGCGGGCGCGCTCGCCGCGCTCGGACGCTGGGGGCTCGACACGCCGAAGAATTTCGACGCCTCCGAATGGTGGTACCGCCGCCGCTTCACGAGCTCACGGGCGAGCGAGGACGAGACGGTGCTGCTCCATCTCGACGGCCTCGCGACCCTCGCCGACGTCTGGCTCAACGGAGAGCTCGTACTCCAGAGTGACAACATGTTTCGGCGTCACGCGCTCGACGTGACCGCGCGTTTGCGCGCCGAGAACGAGCTCTACGTGCGTTTTCGCGCGTTCGAGCGCGCGCTCGCCGAGCGTCGCCCGCGCCCGCGCTTTCGCACTCGACTGGTCGAACGGCAGCAGCTGCGCTGGTTTCGCACGACGCTGCTCGGTCGTATTCCCGGCTGGACGCCGCCCGTGGTGCCCGTCGGGCCGTATCGCGCCGTACGTCTCGAGCGCTGGCGCGGTCCGCGCGTGACAGCGGCGCGTGTACGCAGCGAGCTCGCGGGCACGACCGGGCGCGTTTCGATCGAGGTCGCGTGCCGCTCGCGCGGCGAAGCACCGCGTCACGCCACGGCCAGCGTCGGTGCGGTCCGCGCCGAGCTCGACCGCACGGTAGAACCCGACGGAACGATCGCGTTCCGCAAAGAAATCACGCTCGAATCGCCGGAGCTCTGGTGGCCCCACACGCACGGTAAGCAGGCGCGTTACCCGGTCGCGGTCGCGCTCGAGGGCGCGGGCGAACTCGGTCTCGGCACGGTCGCGTTTCGCTCGATCGAAGCGCGAACCGACGGCGGCGCCTTCGACGTTCGGGTGAACGGCACCGAGGTGTTTTGTCGCGGAGCGTGCTGGACGACGGAGAACATCGTGACGCTCGGCGGAGAAGAGGCGCCGCTTCGGACGCTCGAGCTCTGCCGTTCCGCGGGGCTGAACATGCTGCGCGTGGGCGGAACGATGACCTACGAGAACGACGCGTTTTACGAGCTCTGCGACGAGCTCGGCATCCTCGTCTGGCAAGATTTCATGTTCGCGAACCTCGACTACCCCGGTCAGGACGCGAGCTTCGTCACGAGCGTGAGCGCCGAGGCGGAGGATTTCCTCGAGCGCACGGAGAGCCGCGCTTGCCTCGCCGTTTATTGCGGCAACAGCGAGATCGAACAGCAGGCGTCGATGTTGGGGCTCGGGCGCGAGCTTTGGACGCAGCCGCTCTTCACCGAGTTGTTACCCACGCTCGTCGCGGCGAATCGCGCGGCGGCGATCTACGTCCCGTCGAGTCCGACGGGCGGTGCCCTGCCGTTTCAGTTGGATGCCGGCGTGTCGCACTACTACGGCGTGGGCGCGTACCAGCGGCCGCTCGAGGACGCACGCCGCGCGGGCGTGCGCTTCACGAGCGAATGTCTCGCCTTCGCGAACGTGCCGGAGGACGCGCCGCTCGAAGAGCTCTTGGCCGAAGGCCAGGCCCCGTTTCACCACCCCCGCTGGAAGGCCCGCGTCCCGCGCGACAGCGGGCCGGGTTGGGACTTCGACGACGTTCGTGACCACTACACGCGCCTTCTCTTCGACGTCGATCCGGCCTCCGTCCGTTACTCGGACATGGCTCGCGCGCTCCTGCTCGCGCGAGCGACGAGCGGTGAGGTCATGGCGCGGACGCTTACCGAATGGCGGCGGAGCGGCTCGAGCTGTCGTGGCGCGCTGCTCTGGTTTTTGAAGGACCTGTGGCTCGGAGCGGGCTGGGGGATCATCGACGCGACGGGTCGTCCGAAAGCAGCTTACTACGCCGTCAAGCGCGCCCTACGGCCGCTCGGCATCGGAGTGGTCGACGAAGGCTTGAACGGGCTCGGCGTGCACCTCTTCAACGAAGGAAACACGGCCCGCGAAGTGAGCGTCGGTATACGGCTCCTGCGCGACGGCAACGTGACGGTGGCCGAAGCCGAAAGGCGCGCCGTGACGCTCGCTCCCCACTCGACGAGCGAGCTCAGGAGCGCAGAGCTCCTCGAGCATTTCCTGGACGTGACCTTCGCCTATCGCTTCGGTCCGTCGGCGCACGACGTGACGTGGCTCACGCTGCGGGACGGCGCGAGCGGCGAGCTCCTCGGGGAGACATTTCACTTTCCGACCGGGTTTGCGCGCTTCGACCACGATCCGGGCCTCGTCGCGCGCGCCGTCACCGAACCCGACGGCACGCCCGCCGTCGAGCTCGAAGCCAAGCGCTTCGCGGCGTTCGTCTGCTTCGATATTGGTCGCTTCGTCCCGGAAGACGCCTACTTCCATTTGGCCCCGGGCGTCACGCGGCGCGTTCGCGTGTCCTCCGTCGGCCCGTCCGGGCGTCTCCAAGGGGCGGTACGGAGCTTCGGGCAGCGCGCGAGCGTACGGATTCAAAGCTGAGCCTCGGCACGCGAGAGTTCACGTCGAGCGTAGGAATTTCTTGAGTGCACGCAGCACGATGAGCGGTGTCTCGTGGCCGCCGTCGAAGGGAAGGAATTCCACGTTCCAGCCCGCGGCCGTCAGATCGCGCTGCCATGCGTCGGCCGCCGCGAAGGATAGGTCCCGGTCGCTCCTGCCGTGACTCACGAACGCCCGCGTCCCTCGGCGCCGGCCGAGCAGCGGATTCCACACGCGCGAGGCGATACGGCAGCCGGAAAGCTGGACGAGGCCCGCGAGCGGCCGTTCGCAGCGGAGCGCCAGATCGAAGGCCAACATGGCGCCTTGCGAAAACCCGCCCAGAACGAGCGGCGCGGCGGGATTTTCGGCGACGAGCTCGGTGAGCAGCGCGTCGAGCCGCTCGCGCGCCTCATCGAGACCTTCGGGCTCGAAGTCGCTGAGGTCGCGCGGACCGTCGGCGTTCGCCCCCGGGCCGGTCGCGCCGTCCGAAGCCAACCATGCCTTACCGCGGAGGCCGCGCGGAGCGAGATCGATGGGCGCTTCCGGGAACACGAACGTGCCCGCGACGCCCAGCGAGCGCCCGAATGGCGCGAGGTCTTCCGCTACTCCCGCGAACCCATGGAGGAGGACGACGAGAGGCCCGCCTTTACCTTCTACGTGCCTATTCAAATCCTGGTGCATCATGCAGTCCCGAGGTAGCTATAAGTCTTCGAGACTCACTTGCCATGGTTGTGCGTCCAATGAGCTCCGACGGGCCAGCCTCGCAGCAGGCGCCTGAACCCGAGCCGCGGCCGGGACTCGCTGCAGCGCGCCCTTTTTGGTTCGGCTCGCGTGAGACGCCATTGTTCGGCTGGTATCACGCTGCCGGGGGCTCGCGGCCGCGCGCGGCCGTCGTGCTCTGCAATGCGTTCGGTCATGAAGAGATGGCCGTTCATCGCGGCTACCTTCACCTCGCGCGGCGTCTCGCGCGAGCCGGCTATGCGGTGCTCCGCTTCGACTACGAGGGCACGGGCGACTCGGGTGGGGATCCGCACGCCGACAAGCGGGTAGAGGCGTGGCTTGCCAGCATCGACGCGGCGCGCGCGCGACTCCTCGAGCTCAGCGACGCTCCTCGAGTCGTGCTTTTCGGCACGCGGCTCGGCGCGATTCTCGCGCTCGCCAACGCGAGTCGGAGGCCCGTCGACGGCCTCATCCTATTCGGGCCGCCCGCGTCCGGCCGCACCTGGGTTCGCGAAATGCGGGCACTGCACGCCGCGCGCGAGCAAGCGTTGCCGGTCTCGCCGCCCGAACCGGAAGCCGCCGTCGCCGGCTTTCCGTTGTCCGAGGCCGTACGGAACGAGCTCAGCGCGCTCGATTGGCGAGCGGCCGGCGCCGCACCGGCTCGCGCGGCCCTCGTCATCGGCCGTGATGATTTGCGCGGCCCGGAGGAGAAGCTCACCGCCGAGCTGAAGGAGCGCGGGGTCGACGTCACGTCGAGCTCGGTCGGCGGCTTCGCGGCCTTTGCGCAGGACGATCCGCTGAAGTCCGTCGCTCCGGAGCTCGTGTTCGACGAGATCATACGCTGGCTCGGTGAGCACACCGAGCCGGTTTCGGTGCCGGCGCCGGCCTCGGTCGGGCCCGTGTCGGTGCGCGCGCCGTTGACCGACGCGGCGGCGGAGTTCTCGGACGTCCGCGAGGAAGCATTTCACGTCGACGAGGTATTCGGGATTCTAACGGAGCCCGTCGCTCCGGACGCACGTGCGCGCACGGTGGTCCTGCTGCTCAATATCGGAGCCAATCACCACGTCGGCAGCAACGCGATGTACGTGGCCCTGGCGCGCCAGCTCGCGTCGCGCGGCTTTCGCGTCGCGCGTCTAGATTTCTCCGGCCTCGGCGACAGCGCACGTCCCGTCGGCGGTCGAGAGAACGACATCTACGCGCCGCGGTTCTTCGCGGAGGTTCGTGCCGCGCTCGACTTTCTCTTCGCTCGTGGCGTCGAACGCGCGGTGCTCGGAGGGCTCTGCTCGGGGGCGTACGTCGCGTATCATACGGCGACGGCCGATCCGCGGGTTGCGGGGTTGATCATGATCAACCCGCTCACGTTCCATTGGAACGAAGGAGACTCGGTCGAGGTACGAAGCCGTCAAGGCTTCAAGTCCTCTCATTTCTACAAGCAAGCGCTTTGGCAGCCGAAGACGTGGGCGCGCATCGCGCGCGGACAGACGAACCTCAAGGGCATCGCCAACGAGCTCGCGATGCGGGCCAAGCGCCGTGCTCACCGTGAGTCACGCGCCATCCTCGCCCGTCTCTCGGGCTCCACGGCCGAAACGACCGACGTGGAGCGTGGCTTTCGCGCGCTGTGTGCGCGCGGCGCCCAGTGCCTTCTGCTCTTCGGCGCTCACGACGGCGGCGTGGATCTGATCGAGGAACACCTCGGCGCGGGCGCCTCGCGCATGCGTAAGCTCGCGGGTTTTCGTATGGAAATCATCGAGGGGCCGGACCACACGTTCACGCCGCTCTGGACTCGACGGCTGCTGTTCCGGCGCATCGAGGAGTACATGCTGCAGAACTTCGGCGGCAAGGCATGACGATCGACTATCGCGCGGGCAAGGACGGCCTCGAGCTCGACGACGTGATCGAGGTCTTTCGAGCCTCGACGCTGGGCGTGCGCCGCCCCGTAGACGATCGCGAGCGAATGCAGGCGATGCTCGAGCACGCAAACCTCGTCGTCACGGCGTGGGACGGGCAGCGGCTGGTCGGGATCGCCCGTAGCTTGAGCGATTTTGCGTTCTGCACCTATCTATCGGACCTCGCCGTGCACCTCGATTACCAGCGACGGGGCATCGGCAAGGAGCTCATGCGGCGCACGCAGGCTGCGGGCGGCCGTGCGACCCTATTTCTTTTCGCTGCGCCCGCGGCGGTCGACTACTACCCGCACGTCGGCTTGAGCTCGGGCAGCGGCTGGCTGCTCACGGAAAACCAACGCATCCACTGAGCACCCTCGAACGGCGGGCACGACGCTCACTCGTTCGGAGCATCCTCGAGCGCGGCGCGCAACGGCCGTCCGGCGCGGATTCACGGCCGCGGGCCGCGCGAGATCGTCGCGAATGCGCCGAGGTAGTGGAGCAGCGGATCGCCCTCGGCACTCACGTTCGCGTCGAGTACCTCGCCGACGAATACGGTATGCGTGTAGATCTCGCGATCTTCGACGAGCTTACACTGAAGCGTTGCGAGCGCTCGCTTGAGCACCGGAGCGAGCTCGGGCAGCGAAGCGACGAGCAGCTCCGGATCGAGCGCCTTGTTGCTGCCGCTCCGCCCGGCGACGGCGGCGAGCTCCGCCTCGGCGTTCGAAAGAATGCTGACGCCGAACGACCCCTCACGGCGGATGGCGTCACGCGCGCGGCTCGTGTGCCCGACGCAGAACAAGACCGACGGCGGAGTCACCGACAGGGCGGTGAGGGCCGTCGCGGTCATCCCTTCGACGCTGCCCGTCGCCGAGCGGTACGTCACGAGGTGAACCGTATCGGCGCGGCAACGCATGGCGCGCTTGAAAGCATCCTCGGTTACGCTACCCACGCGAGCAGCTTTTACCACCGATTGCGGTTATGCGCACCCGCCCGCGCACGAGCGCGATCAGGGCGGCGCGCCGCGGCTGCCGTCACGCTTCTCGCGCTCGGCGACGGCGAGATCGGCGTCGACCATGAGCCGCACCAGATCGCGGAAGCTCGTGCGGCGCTTCCAGCCGAGCTCGCTCTCGGCGCGCGCCGGATCGCCGATCAAGAGATCGACCTCGCTCGGGCGCAGATAGCGCTCATCGAGCTTCACGTACTTCTGCCAATCGAGCCCGAGGTGCCCGAACGCCTCTTCCAAGAACTCGCGCACGCTGTGCGTCTCCCCGGTCGCGATCACGTAGTCGTCGGGCGTCTTCGCCTGCAGCATGAGCCACATCGCCTCGACGTAGTCCTTCGCGTAGCCCCAGTCGCGCTTCGCGTCGAGGTTGCCGAGCGCGAGCGACGACTGCATGCCGAGCTTGATGCGCGTCGCCGCGCGCGTGATTTTGCGCGTCACGAAGCTCTCACCGCGACGCGGTGACTCGTGATTGAAGAGGATGCCGTTCACCGCGTACATGCCGTATGCCTCGCGGTAGTTGAGCGTGGTGTAAAAGGCGAACGCCTTCGCCGCGGCGTAGGGGCTGCGCGGGTGGAACGGCGTTTTCTCCGACTGCGGGACCTCGTGCACCTTGCCGTAGAGCTCGGACGACGACGCCTGGTAAAAGCGCGTCTTCGCGAGCCCCTCGGCGCGCAAGACCTCGAGCAGGCGCAGACAGCCGAGTCCGGTGCACTCCGCCGTGTATTCCGGCATGTCGAAGCTCACGCGCACGTGGCTCTGCGCGGCGAGGTTATAGACCTCGTCGGGCTTTACGCGGCGAATCGCTTCGAGCAAGCTCGAAACGTCGTTCAGATCGCCGTAGTGGAGCGCGAAGTTCTCGCCGCGCGGCAGATGGTCGATGCGCCAGGTGTTGAACGTCGAGGAACGCCGGACGAGGCCGTGCACCTTGTAACCCTTCGCGAGCAAGAACTCCGCAAGGTAAGAGCCGTCCTGTCCCGTAATGCCAGTGATGAATGCTGTCTGCATGTGAAGAGCCGTCGAATCGGCGAGGGAGCCGCAGCGGGGGCCGGCATCATGCCCCAAAAACCCCCGCTTGCCACGCCCCGGGCGTTCGAGGTCGGCATATGGTACCGCCCTGCGACGAATGGGAGCCCGCACTACCGCCCGCGAAGCCGCGCTTCAAATGCTCTTCGCCATCGAGGCCAGCGACGGGGAGGTGGAACAAGCCATCGGCGATTTCTGGCGCGAGCTACCCGGCGACGCGGAGGGTCGACCGTACGCGGACGAGGCGGTACGCGGCGTGCGTTCGGCGCTTTCCGAGCTCGACGCCCGCATCGTTCGTGCGAGCAAGAATTGGCGGCTCGAGCGCATGACGCGCGTCGATCGCAACCTCTTGCGGCTCGGCGCTTGGGAGCTCGTCACGCGAGCGGACGTGCCGCGCGCGGTCGTCCTCGACGAGGCGGTCGAGCTCGCGAAGCGCTTCGGCACCGAGGAGAGCGGCGCCTTCGTGAACGGCGTGCTCGATCGCATCGCCGACGATTGCGGTCGTGCCGACGAACCGCGCGTCGCCAACTAGCCGGGCGATGGACCTCCGCTTCATTCCTCCCAGCCTGCGCAAGCTCGATCGCTCCGGCACCGAGGTGCTCGTCGCGGCGCTGGTCCCGGGCGAGCGCCCGCCGCGCGGCGTGGCGGGGCTCTGCGACTGGCGCTGGGGCGGTCGACTGTCGCGGCTCGTCGCCGCGGGTTTCGCGACGGGCGCGCTCGGCGAAGTCCTGCTCATGTCGGGCCGGCCGAAGCTCCCCTTCGACAAGGTGATCTTGTTCGGCGTGGGCGAGCGGCAGGATTTTTCCGAGCTCGTCTTTCGTTCCGTCGTCGAGCGCATGCTCACGACGCTCGAGGGGCTCCGCGCGCGCACGGCCGTGGTCGAGCTCCCCGGCCGACATTTCGACGGGATTTCGCCCGAACGCGCCGCCGACATCTTGCTCGAAATTGCCGGCGCGCGACCCGAGCACGACGTGTGGACCCTGATCGAGTCGACCGAAGCGCAACGCACGATCACGCAGCAGACCATCTTGGAGCGCCGGCGCGTGCGCCAGCTCTGACGGCAGGCGAGCGAGCATGTTCGGCGTGCTCTTCGAGGGCTTGTTCCCGGCCGGCGTCGCGCTCGCCTGGGAGCGCTCGGACGCGCCGGCCGGCGAGCTCTTTCCCGAGGAGGAGGCGCTCGTCGCGCAGGCGGTGGCCAAACGGCGCCGCGAGTTCGCGCAAGGTCGCGCGTGCGCCCGCCGTGTGCTCGCGGAGCTCGGGATCCCGCCCGCTCCGCTCCTACCCGGCGAGATGCGCGAGCCGCGCTGGCCGCAAGGTGTCGTCGGCAGCATCACGCACGACGCCTTGCTCTGCGCGGCCGTAGTGGGCCGTGCCGAAGCGTTCGCGGGTCTCGGCATCGACCTCGAGCCGGACGAGCCGCTCGAGGCGAACGTCGCGGCCCGCATCTGGTCGGCGGAAGAAGCGGCCGCCGCGCGCGAGAGCGCGGTCGTTCCGTTCGACAGTGCGGCAAAGCTCGTGTTTTCGGCGAAGGAAGCCGTCTACAAGTGCCAATTCGCGCTGACGCAGACGTTCATCGGCTTCGGCGCCGTCACCTTGCTGCTGGGTGACGGCACCTTCGACGCGACTCTCACGGCGAGCGTCGGAGCGCTGCCGCTAGGCTACCGCTTCACCGGCTCGTGGCGGCGCGCGGCGGGCGAAATCGTGACCGCCGCGTGGTGTTGCCGCTAGCGCACGACTTGGCGTTTCGTGGCCTTCGACCCGGGCGCGCCGCCCGTGGCGCTCGCTCCGCCCGCACTCGCCTCGGTGCGGGGCGCGGGCGGTTCGTACTCGTAGCCGGCGCGCCCGTACGGGTCCTTCATGATCTGAATGCCGCCCATGATGATCTTGCCGTTCGTGTAGCGGTCGTACTCGATGATCATGCCGGGGTAGTAGTCGCGCGCGACGATCGACGCGGGGTTCGGCTGCGCCACGGGCTCGATGCGCTCGGGCGGCCCGAGGTACTGTTGGATCGCCCTCGGAACCATGCCGAGCCGCAGATCCGGCGGAATGCCGCCGTTGAAGAAGCCGAACTCCAGCGGCTCGCCGTTGAAATCGACGCCGGCGGGCCGCCCGGCGCGCTGGACGTGGATCAACGTCGTGTAGCCGCCCTCGAGATGAAAATCGACGCCGCGCGAGACGTAACGGCAGAGCTCTTCCGTCTTCACCTCGCACGGCTTGTCCATCAACCGCTCGATCGTCCCTACCGTCGCGCCGAGGCGGATCGCGCCGACGCCGAGCCCCGCTTGCACGGCGAGCACCGGTCCCGACGGCTGCGCCCATTTGCGGCGGCGTGCCGCTTCCTTCGCGTCCGCGGCTTGCTTTGCGAGCGCTTGGACGGCGGACCCGGCGGCGGCGGCCGCGTCCGCGCCCGTCGGCGACTTTTTTTTCGCCTTGCACGCAGACGCGCTAGCGAGAGTGAGCACGAGCACCAAGAACGAGCGTGAGCGCATTTGACCTCCGGGACGCGCCGAGGTGATCTAGCTACCACACTCGTGCTCGACCTCGATCGCCGCCGCTTCCTCTTCGTCACCGGCAAGGGTGGCGTCGGGAAATCGACCGTCTGCGCTGCTTTGGCAACTGCGTTGGCGGCCGCGGGCAAGCGCGTCCTGGTCGCCACCACGAGCGCGAAGGAGCGCATCTCCGAGCTCCTCGGCTCGCCGCCGCTCGAGCCTCAGATCCGCGAGCTCCGGCCGAATCTCTGGGGTGTCGCGCTCCGCGCCGAGGTCGCGCTGCGTGAGTACGGACAGCTCAAGCTGAAGAGCCGCATGGTCGTCGACGCGCTCTTCGACAATCGCTACGTGCAAGGCTTCTTCGCGGGCGCGCCGGGCCTCAAGGAGTGGGCGCTGCTCGGCAAGGCCTGGTACCACTCGACCGAAATGGTAAACGGCGTGCCGCGCTTCGACGCCGTGCTCTTCGACGCGCCCGCGACGGGCCACGGGCTCGACATGCTGCGCGTTCCCAAGGTGATCGTCGAGCTTGCACCTCCGGGCGTGCTTCGCGCCGACGCCGAGCGCGCCTGGACGATGTTCCGTGACCCCAAGCAGGCGGGCGTCGTCGTCGTCACGCTGCCCGAGGAGCTGCCGGTGAACGAAACCGAAGAGCTCTGCGCCGCTCTCGCGAACGACATCGCGCTTCCCGTCGCGGCCCTCGTCGTCAACGGAGTGCGCCCCGAGCTCTTCGACGCCGCTGCGCGCGCCGAGCTCGCCGGGCGCGCCTGCGAGCTCCCCCTCGCCCCGGGCCCCGGTGTCGCGGCCGTGGCCGCCGGCGTGCGGCGCGCCGTGCGCGAGGGGATCCAAGCCGACTCTCGCGAGCGCCTGCACGCGCTCGGGCTCGCCGAGCTCGAGCTACCGCTCGTCATCGGCGGCGTGTCCACGCCCGAAGCCGTCCGTGCTCTTTCGGAACGCTTCGCCGCGTCGTGGCGCGCGGCCTAAGCCGACTCGGTCGTCGCAGAGCCAGGATGGACACCGCGATCCTCGCCGAGAGCCTCGGCAAGACCTACACGCGCCGCAAGCGCGCCGACGGCTTCTGGGCCGGCCTGCGCGCTTACTTCTCGTTCGAATCGGAAACGGTCGCGGCCGTCAGCGACCTCTCCTTTCGTATCGAGCGCGGCGAAAGCGTGGGGCTCATCGGGGAAAACGGCGCCGGCAAATCGACGACCGTGAAGATGCTCACCGGCATCCTGGTGCCGACGCACGGTCGCGTCGAAACGCTCGGTGTCGTGCCCGCGAGAGAGCGACGCAAGCTCGCGCAGAGCATGGGCGTCGTGTTCGGGCAAAAGCCGCAGATCCTCTGGGACATCCCCGCGCGCGAGAGCTTTCGCTTGCTCAAGGTGATGTACGCCGTGCCGGACGACGTCTTCCGCTTCACGTATCACGAGGCGGTCGAACGGCTCGAGCTCGGGGATTTCCTGGACACGCCGGTGCGCCTGCTTTCGCTCGGGCAGCGCATGCGCTGCGATCTGGCGGCGTCGCTCTTGCATGCGCCGGCCGTCGCGTTCCTCGACGAACCCACGATTGGCCTCGACGTGCTCGTGAAAGAGCGCGTGCGGGAGCATCTGATCGAGATGCGCCGGCGCTTCGGTACGACCATCGTGCTCACGACACACGACTTGAAGGACATCACGGCAACCTGCGAGCGATTGCTCGTGCTCGACCGCGGCCGGCTACTCTACGACGGCAGCCGCGAAGGCTTCGAGCAGCGCTTTGCCGTCGGCCGCACCCTCGTCGTCGCGCTCGAGCACGAGGCGGACGCGCCGACGCGCCGGGCGCTCGAAGCCGAGCTCAGCTCCGAAGAGGTGACGTTCGTCTGGGACACCCCGCACCGCTTGCGCGTCGAATGCGCCCGTTCCGCGAGCGCGCCTCGAGTCACCGCGAGCGTGCTCGAGCACCTCCGCGTCGCCGACCTCAGCGTGCAAGGCGCCGAGCTCGACGCCATCGTTACGCGCCTTTACCGCAGCGGAAAGGCGGCCGCGGAGTGAGGGCGCTCGCGGCGCCGACGTTTCGGCAGTCGCTCGCAGGCTTCGTCGTGCTCGCCCAGAAGACGGCGCAGACGAAGCTCACCTATCGGCTCGCGACGCTCATCACGCTGCTCTCGAGCGGCTTCGCTTACTGCGTCTTCTTGCTCGTGTGGCGAGAGGTGTATCGCCACGATCCGCACGCAGGCCCGCTCTCGCGCGAGCAGATGATGGCCTACTTGGTCATGGCGTTCCTCGTGAATTCGGCGCTCATCATGAACGTCGAGACGCGCTTTTTGCAGCGCGTGCGCATGGGGCTCGTGACGGGCGACCTCCTGCGCCCGCTCTCGTTCGTCTTTTTTCAGATGGCGCAAGCGACCGGCGACGTGCTCGTCAACGCCCTGTTCGCCGTGCCGATCTACGCCGCCGGGCTCGTGTTCGCCGGGAGCGCGCTCTTTCCGGCGTCGCTGCTCGCGGCCGTGCTCGGCGCGCTGAGCCTCGTGCTCGCGTTTTTCATCGCGTTCAGCGTGAGTTACCTGCTCGTGCAAGCGTCGTTCGTCCTGCAGTCGGGTTACGGCATTTTCTTCGCACGCGCGGCGCTGCATCAGGTGTTCTCGGGCCTCACGGCGCCGCTCGTGATGTTTCCGCAGAGCCTCCGCCGCGTCGCGGAGTGGCTCCCGTTCCGCTGCGAAATCGAGACGCCGGTGCGTCTCTGGCTCGGGCACGCCGAGCTCGGCGACGCGCCGCGCCTGCTGGCCGAGCAGGCGGCGTGGGGCGTCGGCCTGTTCGTGACCGGCGAGCTCGTGTTTCGCGCGGTGATGCGCCATCACCAAGTACAAGGCGGTTAGTGCCGTGTCCGCCGTGGGCTTCTATTGGGCGCTCTATCGTACGGCCCTCAAATCGGTCGCCGAGTACCGCGTCGACTTCGCCGTCGGCGTCGTCACGGCGATCTCCATGCAGCTCGCCGCGCTCACCTTCTATTGGATCGTGTTCACCCGCGCACCCGCGCTCGGCGGCTGGTCCTCGGGCGAGGTGCTGTTCCTCTTCGGCCTGACGGCGATGATCCTGGGCTTCGCCGAGGCGACGCTGAACGGGATCTGGTGGCTGCCCTGGTACATCCTCGACGGGCAGCTCGATCGCCTGCTCACCTATCCGGTCAACAGCCTCGGCTTCGTCTTGCTCTCGCGGCCGGAGCTGCATTCGCTCGGTAACTTCTGCGCGGGAGCGGTCAGCTTGGGTGTCGGGTGGTCGCTGCTTTCACCGCCGACCTACGCGCTCGCGCTCGTGCCGCTCTGGGTCGTGTCCGGCGCGATCATCTACACCGGTATTCTGGTGGTGGTAGGTGCCGTCACGTTCCGCGTCGTGGGGCCCTGGGTCTCGCACCTTTTCGCCGTGCACCAGCTGCTCAATACGTCGCGCTATCCCATCTCCATCTACCCGCGCTGGCTCTATTTGCTCGTGATGTACGTGCTGCCGTTCGGCGCGGCAGTCTTCGTGCCGGCCGATTTTTTGCGAGGTCACGGCTCGCTCTGGCGCGCGCTCGTGATTCCGCCGCTCGCCGCGTTCGGCACCGCGCTCGTCGCGAAGCTCGCGTGGGACAACGCTCTGCGCGCGTATCAGAGCACCGGCAGCTGAGCCGCCGTCTGCGCGCGCGTCGTCATTTCGGCCGCGGACCGTCGCTGTAGTTCGCGAGCACGCGCGTGACGCGGCCGGACGCCGCGATTTCCATGACTTCAGCCGTCATCGTGCCGCGCTGGTTCACGTAATAAAGGACGACGCTCGACACGCCCCACATGACGTCGACCAAATCGAAGTGAAGCTCGGGATAAAGCTCGAGGCCGAGCGCGAAGTACGCCCGCAACGCGGCTTTGCCGCGCACGAGCCCCGCCGGATCGCCGAGCTTTTGCGCGGCAAGGGGTGACGTGAGCGTCACGTCTTCGTCGTAATGCTCGAGGATGCGTTCGAGGTCGTGCGAGTTCCACGCCTCGACCACCTCGCGCGCGAGCGTCTTCGCTTCAGCCTCGGTCAGCACGCTTGCCCTCGAGCAATCCAGCCGCGGCGTCGTCGACGAACCAGAAGCCACGGCGAGCGAGCTGCGAAGGCGTCGTGAGAGGATCCCACGCGCCGTCGAGAGCGCGTGCGACCGCCTCCGCTTTCCCTGAGCCTACGGCGAGCATGACGATGTCGTGCGTCGTCTCGAGGGCCGGCACCGTCAGCGTCAATCGCTCTGGCGGCGGCTTCGGGCCGATCACGGGAATGTAGCGGCGCGTCCGGTCGTTCAGCGCCGGTGAGCGTGGAAAGAGTGAGGCAGTATGGCCGTCCTCGCCGATCCCGAGAATGACGAGATCGAGCGCGGCGGGCAGCACGGCCTCGTAGGCGCGCGCCGCCGCATCGTGATCCGGCTCCTCGGCTCGCGGGCGGTGGATCTGCGCGGCCGGTATCGAAACCCGATCCAGCAGGGACTCCTTCGCCATCCGATAATTGCTGTCGGGGTGATCGGGCGGCACACAGCGTTCGTCACCGAAAAAGACGTGGACGAGCGGCCAAGGAACGTCGCTCCTCTGCGCCAAAGCTTCGTGAACCGCGCGCGGTGTCGTACCTCCAGCCAGGGCTACGCAGGCACGTCCGCGCGCAATGGCAGCACTTCGGAGCAGTTCCGCGATTTTTTGTGCGGCTCGCGCGGGAAGCTCGCTCTTGTCCACGATGCTCGGTTTCACGGTGAGCACGGTTATACCGCGAGTGCGTCCGGGAGCCGGGGGCGCTATGGTGGCAGGCCCTAGCATGCCCGCTGAAGCGCTCGAGCCGAACCGGGTTCTTGCCGGACGCTACCGACTCGAGGTGCGGCTCGGGCAAGGGGGCATGGGCTCGATTTGGCGTGCCGAGCACCTCGTGCTCCAGGCGCCCGTCGCGGTGAAGCTCATCGATCGCGACGCCGTGCCGGACGAAGACACGCTCTCGCGCTTCCTCGTCGAGGCAAAAGCCGCCGCGGCCCTGCGCAGCCCCCACGTCGTACAAATCATCGACTACGGCGTCGAGGGGCCGCTGCCGTTCATGGTGATGGAGCTGCTCGAGGGGGAAACGCTCGCTCAGCGCCTCAAGCGGCTCCGGCGCCTTTCGCGACAGGAGACGGCGCGTGTGCTCACGCACGTCGGGCGCGCCGTCGGTCGCGCGCACGAAGCGGGCATCGTGCACCGGGACCTCAAGCCCGAAAACGTCTTCTTGGTGAAGAACGAAGACGAAGAGATCGCGAAAGTGCTCGACTTCGGCGTCGCCAAGGTCGAGCGCGCGTCACTCGGTCCCGACGGCACGCGCACGCGCACCGGCTCGATCCTCGGCACGCCGTATTACATGAGCCCCGAACAGGCGCAGGGGAACAAAGCGGTCGATAGCCGCTCGGATCTCTGGTCGCTCGGCGTGATCGCGTACGAGTGTCTGACGGGGCGCCGGCCGTTTTACAGCGACGGGCTCGGCGATTTGGTGCTCACCATCTGCGTGCGTGATTTGCCGGTGCCGTCCGAGGCGGCTCCGGTGCCGCTCGGGTTCGACGCCTGGTTCGCCAAGGCGTGCGCGCGCGATCCGGAGCAGCGCTTTCAGACCGCGCGCGAGCTCACCGAGGCGCTGCGCGAAGCGCTCGGCGTCGACCCGAAGGACGGCACCAACTTCGACGCTCCCGAAATCGTCGTCGCGAGCGGGCGCCAATTCCAGAGCACGCCGCCGCCGTCGAACGAAGCGCAAACGATCGTGCGCGAGGCGCCGGTGGAGTCGTCGCGTCGCTCGCGCCCGCGGCCCGAGGGCGACGCGCCGACGCTCGCGGCGCCGCCCGGCGAGCTCATGGCGGCCGACGCGGGTATCCCCGCGCCGACCGAAGCGTTCTTCGGCACGACGCACCACGAGCCGTTGCCGGAACCGCGCAGCGGTACCGCGCTCGTATTGCTCGTTGCCGTCGCCGCGCTCGGCGCGGGGCTCGTCGGCGGCATCCTCTTTTTGCGCCATCCGCTGCACGTGGGCGGCCTCGACAACGCGACGCTGCCCGCACCCGCGGCGCCGGCCGCCGCGGAGACCGAGACCGAGGGCGAAAAGCCGGCGAAGAAGGCGAAGAAGAAGGACGCGGCCGAGACCACGAGCCCGGCGCCCGAAGCGATCACGTCGAGTCCGGTGGCGTCCGCGAGCGCGAGGCCCGACGACGCCGGGAGCGCCGTGGCCGCGGACGCCGGTGCTCTCGCCGCGAGCGCCCGTGCCGAGCACCGCGCGCCTTCCGAACCCGCCGCGCCGTCGGCCACCGCGACGGCGTCGTCCACGGAACCGGAAGCGCCGTGGCAAAAGCCCGCCTGGGCGATCCCCGACGACGAGATCAAAGTCCACCGAGGACCCGACGAACCGGACGACAAGATCGTGATTCCGTCCGAGAAGTAGCGCCACTGTCGCTCGAGCGTCCAAGCACCATGAAGGAGCTGCCTCCCGCGTTTCGCAGCATTCCGAGCGGCGGCGAGCTGCTCGAGGCACTCGACGGCGCGTTCGGCCGACATCGCGGCTGGATTCAGGCTACGGGCTTCGTCGACGACATCGAGCTCAGGCTCGGCAGCGAGGGCGCCGACGTGCGCCGCACCTTTCGCGGTCGCTTCGCGCTCGCCGCGCTCGGCGGCCCGCTCGGCGGCCCCTACGGTGCGACGCTTTCGCGGCTGTCCGGCGACAAGGTCGAGGTGCTCGCGGGGGTGCTCGTGCGCGCGCGCTCGGGCGGCGTGCAGGCGCTCTGCATTTCCGCCGGTGACGCGCCGTCGCGCGTGCTCGCGGAAATACCCGGAGTGGACGAGCTCGCGCTCCCCGCGCAAAACCCCGGTTTCGCGAAGCGGCCGCTCGTCTCCGCCTTCGCCGCCAAGGTCGGCGTCGCTCGGCCCGCTCCCGACGAAGCGGCCGAGGAGCCCACGCCCGAGCGGGGCGATCTCGTCGAGCACTTCGCGTTCGGCATCTGCGAGGTGCTTTCCGTCACGGGGGACCGCCTCACTCTGCGCGACTCGCGAGGCCAGGGTCGCACCCGCGAAATCGCGCTCGAGCGCTTGAGCGTGAACGGCCCGGTCGAGCACGAGGGCAGACGGCTCTTTCGGCTGAGCCGTCGCTGACCGCCCCGCGAGCGCGGGGGCTTGCTGCGCGCGGAACGGCTGTGTAGACGAGAGTTTCCGTGACCTTAACCGAGCCTCCGCGCGTCGTGATCGAAGACGTCACGCCCACCGTCGATGCCGGGCGTTACCCCCTGAAGCTCCCCGTCGGGAGCACCCTCGACGTCGCCGCGAACGTCTTCCGCGACGGGCACGATCTCGTCGCGGCGCGCGTCGTTTACCTGGCGCCCGGCGAGCCGCAATGGCGCTCGGCGCCGCTCGTCTACGACTTCAATCCCGATCGCTGGTACGGCTCCTTCCGCGTCGAAGAGGTCGGTCGCTGGCACTACGGCATCGAGGCGTGGCCGGATCATTTCGGCACCTGGCGCAGCGAGCTCGAGAAGCGGATCCAGGGCGGACAGGACGTGCGTCCCGAGCTGCTCGTCGGCTCGCTCTTGCTCGAGCGTTACGCCGGGCTCTTGCGCGGTGAAGTCGCCGAGCACGTGCGTGCGCTCGCGCAGACGCTGGCGAGCGAAGACGAACCGCTCGCCGAGCGCCTCCGCGCCGCGCGTGACGAGACGCTCGCCTTCGAGGTCTACGGGCCGCTCGAGCCCGCGGAGCTCGCCCGGTCGCCGCTTTACGAGCTCAGCGTCGACCGACCGGAAGCGACCTTTGCCGCCTGGTACGAGCTCTTCCCGCGCTCGCAGAGCGCGACGCCCGGCGTCCACGGCACGTTCGCCGACACCGCGCGGCGCCTGCCCGAAATCGCCGCGCTCGGCTTCGACGTAGTCTACTTGCCGCCCATCCACCCGATCGGCGTCACGCATCGCAAGGGCAAGAACAACGCGCCCACGGCGGAGCCGGGCGACGTCGGCAGCCCGTGGGGCATCGGCTCGAGCGCCGGCGGTCACACCGCCGTGCACCCGGAGCTCGGTACGCTCGAGGACTTCGAGCACCTCGTCACGAGCGCGAAGGATCTCGGCCTCGAGATTGCTCTCGACATCGCGTTCCAGTGCTCGCCCGATCATCCCTGGGTGAAGGAGCACCCCGAGTGGTTCTTCATCCGCCCCGACGGCACCATCCGTTACGCCGAAAATCCGCCCAAAAAATACGAAGATATCTACCCGCTGAACTTCTGGTGCAAGGACCGGGAGGCGATGTGGAACGCGTGTCGCGACGTGTTCCTGTTTTGGGTGGAGCACGGCGTGAAGACCTTCCGCGTCGACAACCCGCACACCAAGCCCTTCGCGTTTTGGGAGTGGGTGCTGCGCGAGGTTCAGACGGCGCATCCGGACACCGTGTTCTTGAGCGAATCCTTCACGCGTCCGAACCGGATGAAGGCGCTCGCGAAGCTCGGCTTCAACCAGAGTTACACCTACTTCACGTGGAAGAACTCGGCGTCGGAGCTCCGCGACTACTTCCGCGAGCTCACCTCGCCGCCGATGACGAGCTACTACCGGCCGAACTGCTTCACCAACACGCCCGACATCCTGCACGAGTACCTGCAGCACGGCGGGCGTCCGGCGTTCCGCGCGCGGCTCGTGCTCGCGGCGACGCTCTCGCCGCTCTACGGCATCTACAGCGGTTTCGAGCTCTGCGAGGGCACTCCCGTTCGTCCCGGCAGTGAAGAGTACAAGGACAGCGAGAAATACCAGCTCGTCACGCGCGACTTCAACGCGCCGGGCAACCTCAAGCACGACATCGCGCGCCTGAACCGCATTCGGCGCGAAAACGTCGCGCTCCAGACGCTGCCGAACCTCGAGTTCGTCCGCAGTGACTACGACGGCGTCCTCGCGTATCGCCGCTTCGCTCCGGGCAACGAAATCCTCGTGGTCGTCAACCTCGACCCGCACGCCACTCACGAAACCATGATCGACGTCCCCGTCGACCGCATGGGCCTCGGTGAAAACGAAGCGTACGAAGTCTTCGACCTCCTCGGCGGCTCACGCTGGGTCTGGCGGGGCCGTCGCAACTACGTGAAGCTCGACCCGACCGAGCGCGTCGCGCACGTCTTCCGCGTCATCCGGCGCGGGTAAAAGCCGCATGCCCCACACGCGGCACTTGCAGGGGGCGCGCGTGGCTCGACCCATGCCGGTGCTCTCGCACTCCGGCTCCGAGCGGCTGCGGGTGCTCTTGGACGCCTGCTTCCCGTCTTCTCGCGCAGCCTCTTGCAGCGAGCGAGCAGCGCGCTCTCGCGGCCCGCGTTCGGCTGCCTTCGCGGCTCTCGTCGCCGCGTGCGCGCTTCCACTCGTCGCCTGTGCAAAGCGCAGCGCGCCGTCCGCGTCGGCGAACGGCGCGAGCGCTGCTGTCGCCGCCGTACCCGCGCCGAGCGTCGGCCGGCTCGGCACGCCCACGGGCTTCGAGCTCACGGCGAGCGCGACCGGCGCGACGCTCGTCTGGTCGCCGGTGAAGCGCGAACACGGCGCCCTCCGTAAAGTCGAGCTCGACGCCGCGGGCGCCTTCGCGAGCCCGGCGAGCGTCGCCGTCGACGCGAGCGCGGTGACGGGCGAGGTGACGGATGTTGCCGCCGCTTGGGTGAAAGAGCGACTCGCGCTCGCGTGGGTCGAGCGCGACGGAGCCAAGGCGCGCGTGCGCGCGGCGTGGGCCGGCAACGGCGCCGCGCCTTTCGAGCTCGGAGCGGCGTGGAGCGGGCCGCGCACGGCGCGCGGCAACGTGGTCATCGCCGCCCGGGACGACCGCGCCCTCGTGTTCTCACGCGGCGATCAAACGCCGTGCGTCGACGCCGAGCGCCACGGCTGCTTCGGCTTCGATTTTCACGAGCTCACGAGCAGCGGTTTGGAGAAGGGCGGCTTGCCGATGTCGGTGCCCGTGCCCTGCGCCGACAATTCGACCGAGCTCGCGGTCGTCGGACGCCGCTTTCACTACGGCGTGTGCACCCAAACGGGCGAGCGCCCCGTCACGACCATGTTCACGATCGAGCGCGACCCGGACTACGCGCGCGCGGACCCGCTGCTCGAAGGTTGCACGCCCGCCGGCACTTTCGTCTGGCAAAGCGCGGCCTGGCTCGTCGCGGAGTGCGAAAATGGCCGCCGCGCCGTGCGCCTCGGCGCGCGCGACGAACCCGCCGAATACCTCGATTTGCGCGCCCCGCGCGTCGAGTGCCGGCACGGCGCGGCCACGCTGCGCGCGCCGAGCCTGGAGCTGCCGCTCGACGAGCCGCGCTCGGGGCTCGCGGCGCTGTTGCCGCCGAACCTCGCGCCGCTCGGAGCGCGCGCCGTATGGACGGGCCGCGCGCTCGTCGTCGGCACGACGCTCGGCGATCGGGTGCGGCTCACGCGCCACACCTGCGCGGCCGACGGCCTACGCACCGAAACGCTCGACGTTCAATAGCTCCTCAGCGACGACCTCGTCGTCCGGCCCATGAAAGCAGTGCGGGACTACGCGAGCGGTCACGAAGCGAGCCGCGCGGCCACGGCCTCCTCCAATGCCTCGTTACTTACGGGACGCGGCAACTAAGTGCACCGCCTATGAGATAGGCGCAACCATCGCGAGCGATGGTTGGTCCCGCCTCGCGGGACGTGCACCGGCTTTTCGCTGGGGCTTCCGCCCCAGACCCGCGTCCGCTTCGCGTCCGCCCTAGTGCAGCGCCCCACCGGAAG
>JAICUB010000056.1 GCA_025936045.1 Polyangiaceae bacterium
CGCCGTTGCCCGAGCCCGGAGCCGCGTCGGCGTTCTCGCCGGGGACCATGCCGAACGTCAGCGTCGACGTCTTGCCGCAACCCGAGCTCCCGAGCGTGCTGCCCCCCGCCGCGCCGCCGCTGCACGCGCAGCAGCCCGTGCTAGCGCCGCCAGTCGCGGCGCCGGCGCCGCCGCTCGCGCCCGAGCCCGCCGCGCCCGAGCCCGCCGCGCCCGCGTGCCCCGCCGCGCCGCCCGCGCTCCTCCCGCCGCGGCCGCCCGTTGCACCGCCGCTGCTCGTGAGTCCGCCCGTGCTCGTGAGTCCGCCCGTGCTCGTCCCCGCAAAGCCGAGTGAGCCGCCGCGGTTCGTTCTGCCGCCCGTGCTCGTGCTTCCACCCGCGTTCGCGCTGCCGGCGGTCGCCGTCCCGCCTGACCCGCTCCCCGCACCGCCGCCGCTTCTGCCGCCACCGAGGAAGGAGCCTCCGCCGCCGGCCGAGCCGCCGCTACCCGGGGCGCCCGCTGGCGGGCCAGAGCTGCATGCGCCCGTCAACGCAATGAGCTGAATGAGCACTCCGCGTGAAGGTTTGAGTCGAGCCATGCGGGGTCGTCGTCCGTTTTGATCGATCACGTTCGAGGTCCTCGGTAAAGCGGCGGAAGCGATCGTCCCGTCGATGATGCGAATCAGGGAGTGTTTTTCAGATCCGTATATGCGGGGTCGAGGCCGGAGGCGTCGACGACCTTCTGGGCGTCCGCGGGGAAACTGTCGCCGTTGATCTGAATGTTGCCCGAGACGGTGTTGGCGGAGCCGCCGAGGCCGGGGCTCGCGGACGCGCCCCAATTGTCGGTGAAGGTGATGTGCCCAGTGTTGTTTGCGGCGTTCGCGTTCGCCGTCACGTAAGCACCGAAATTCGCGTAGACGTTCTTCGTCTCGGTAATGTAAGCGGAGCCTTCGTCGTTGTAGTCGCCCCAAAACGTGCCCGAGAGGCCCGAGCCCTTACCCTCGCAATAATTCTGCGTCACGACCGTGCCGGGCTGAAACCCCAAATTGTAGTGGCAGCCTCCGTCGTTCATCGCGAGCATGGCATGATGAATGCGATTGGCGCTGACGACGTTGTTCTGGGCACTGGTCGCGTTGGCGTACAAGGGTTGATAGAGATAGAGGTTCCCCGTCGTGCGCGATTTGTAGTCGGCGTTGCCGCCGGCGTCGTTCGCCCCCCAACCCAAGCCACTGTTGATGCCCGAATAGGGCACGTCGTAGACCTCGTTGTGCGACACGTCGGTATTCGCGGTGTAAGTGAACATGACCCCCGCGAAGTCTCGGTAGTCGATGCCGATGTCGTGGATCAGGTTGTCCTCGACGTGGATGTTTCGGTCGATCAGATTCGACCCTGCATCGCTCGCCGCGCAGACCTTGTCCCCGCACGGATGGTGCGCCCACGCCTGGATGCCGCCGACCACGATGGCGCCGCCGGCAATTTGTGAAAACACGCAGCCGGTCACGTCGATGCCGTTCGCTCCGAGCCCCACGCCGCTCGCGTGTGCGCTCGGGTCGTTGCCGATTCCGAGCGCCACCTGCCCGAGGTCGACGAAGCGGTCGCGGATGAAGGAGACGTTCTTCGCCGCGGACACCTGCACCGCGGCCGGCATTTGGAGCCAGCGCGGTCGGGCCGCCTCGAACACCGGCGTCTGCCCGCCCCCTGGGTAGTTCGACCTCGGCCCGACGAGAAAGCCCCCGGTCTGCTGATCGGCGAATCCGTCGTGGTTGGGCTCGAGCCAGCTCGTGTGCGAGAACGTGAGGCCGCTGAACACGATGTCGTGCGCCGGCGTGGCGTACGGGTCGCCTTCGGCCGGAGGAGCGTACGCGACGGCTTGCGTTGGATTGCCCGCGGCCGGCTGAACGCAGACGCCGCCGTTCAGCGAGCTCGAGGGACACGCTGCGCCGACGCTGAGCAGGAACTCGAGTTGCGGCAGCTCGACGTCGACCTGCGTCGGATCCTGTCCCGCAGTCGGGACGTAGTAGAGGAGGCCCGCGGTGGTGTCCTCGTACCACTCGCCGGGCTCGTCGAGGAGCGTGCGGTCGTTCTCCGCGTAGATCGGTCCTTGCCGATACGGGCTCTGCACGGTGTCGTAGCCCCATGTGTTTTGGTCCCAGGCGGGCTCCGCCATGGTGACCGTGCCGCTAGTGACGCTTTGAATCGGCGAGTAGCGATTCGTCCACGAGCCGATGATGTCGAGCTCCGCGCGGCTCGGGTCCGCGAGCGAGTTCAAGTAGCCGAGGCTGTCTTTCGAGAAAGTCCAGCCGCTGCTCGTGAAGCTCATGTCCGAACGGCTGATGGAGGCCGAGCGCGCGCGCGTCGCAAGCTTGCCGTCGACGTAGAGTTGGCGCGTCGCGAAGGTTCCGTTTACCGGGGCCTTCCAGATGTTCTTACCCGAATCACTCAGCGTCCAACCCGTGACCGGGACGCCGCCGGAGAGCACGGGGTGCGCCCCGGCCGCCGCTTGCCAGGTGATCGTATGGCCGTTCGTTCCCGAGTCGGCTGCCGTGAAGACGAGCGGAGCCGTCAGACGATAGATGCCGTCGCGGAGCTCGACGACGAGGTCGCTCGTCATGGCGCCGGCGGCGCGTCGAACCGCGGCCTGAGCGTCCGTGATCGAGCACGGCGCGTCGCTCGTACAGCGCGTGCCGCTGCCGCTCGGCGATACGTACAATGTCTCATCGGCCGTCCCGCCGTCGCCTCCGGACCCGCCGCCCATGCCGCCGGCGCCGCCCGGCGACGTCACTGCGGCCGTCCCGCCATTTCCGGTCAGGCCTCCGCGGCCTCCGTCGCCTCGGCCTGAAGCGTCCCGGCCTGCAGCGCCGCCCAGCGTCGCCCCGCCTTCGCCGCCGCTCGGCATCCCTCCCGCGCCGGTCGTGCCACCACGACCGCCCGCCCCGCTTGCCGGCGGGCCGCTGTGAAAGCCGCCGGCGCCGGCTTTCGTGCCCGCGTCTTGGCCGCCCGTAGAACTGCCGCGGCCGCCATCCGTGGCAGCGCCCGCAGCTCCGGTAGGGCTACCCGAGCCGCCACAGCCAGCGAGCGAGAGCGCCAGCATCGCCCCGGCGGCAAGCGTGTCCGTCCCGCGAGCTCGGGCGGCCCGGTCGACGGCGCGGCGCGCCGTCATGCCGAGGTCCGCTCCCCGCACGGCTCGAGGAGCAGCGCGACGGGACGACAGGCGCTTTCGTTGACCGTCGTGACCATTCCGATCGTGCCGTGGAAAAATCGACGGTTTTCCGTCACGGATACGATCGCAGCGAGGACCGTGCCGGCTTTTCGGCCGTCCATGCGCCGGTACGTTTTGGCGACGGACGGACGGGGCTCAGGACACTGCAGTTTGGTTACCGTTTTCCGCGAGCACGCCTGCCGGCCGTGTGCGGCACGGCGCTGGGGTATTAATAATACCTAAGGGTTATTGGCGCCCTTGCCTCCGATTTCGACCAAGTCCGACGCCGAACGCACTGCATCATGAGCAACGCCGACGAATTGCTGGAGCGAGAGCCGCCGGGGTCGCGCGGGACGAAGGCTTGGAGCGGCGTCGTGCTGCGGGCAAGCTTCCTCGTGCTCTTCGAAACCCTCCTGAGCGGCTGTTCCGGAAGCGGAAACGGCGCGCTCGGAAACACGGGTAGCGGCGGCGACGGTAATGGAGGCGCCAGCGCGGGTGGACGGAGCGGAAGCGGAGCCGTCGCCTCCGCAGGATCCTCCGGCAGCGGCGGGCTCTCCGGGAACGGTGGGACGACGTCGGGCGGAGGCTCGGGGACGGCTGGGAATGAGCAGGGCGGCGCCGGGGCCGGCAGCGGCGGCCACGCGACGGGCGGCATGGGTATGCGAGGCGGCAACGCGGGCGCCGCTGGGAACGGTTTCGGCAAGGGCGGCGTCGGTAACGCAGGGTCGGGCGGCGCGGGCGCTACGGGCGGCGCGGGCGGAATCAAGGGCGTCGGCGGTATGTCGGGCTCCGGCGGTGTGTCGGGTGGTGCCGCTGGCGCGGGCGGCGCGCCCCTCGGCAGCGGCACGTGCGGCGGCGGCACGGCGCAAGCTTCGGACATCACGATCAACGAGTCGGACTTGCATCAGCAGATCAGGGGGTTCGGCGTTTCCTCCGCGTGGGCCGGCACCTACTCCAACGCTTCGGATCCGGACTACCTCTGGTCCACCACGAAGGGCGCCGGGCTCACTTTGCTCCGCATCCGCTATGGCGACGGGCTCGCGATTGCCCAGGCGGCCGTGAAAAACGGCGCGACGGTGTGGATGACTCCTTGGGGAATGGGCTCGAACGGAGCTCCGGGCGGCCCCGACACCACGACCCAGACGGACCCCAACGGCTGCAAGGGCAGCATGCCGGTGCTCTCGAACCCCGAAGACTGGGCGAAGAACCTGGTTACCTGGATCCAGAACGCGAAGTCTCAGGGTGTGCCGATCTATGCCGTGTCCGCCGAGAACGAGCCGGACAGCTGCGGCATCAACCAAACGACGTCGTACTCAGCGACGCAACTGGCCACTTGGATCGGCGGTTACCTCGGCCCCGCCATGGCTCCCCTCGGCGTGAAGGTCATGGGACCCGAAACGCAAAATGCTTGCGGCTTCAAGAACTACTTCTCCGCCATTCAGAGCGACAGCGCGGCCTGGGACGCCGTCGACATCTTTGCGAGCCATGAATATGGCTGCGGCACGCTGCCCTCCGAGCCGGCCATCGCGAGCGCAAATAAGGAATACTGGGAGACCGAGGTCGACACGGGAACCGCGAGCGGCGACTCGCCCGGCGACGGCATCGCGAGCGCCCTCTTGACCGCAACCACGATCCACAACGACCTCACCAAAGCCAACCTCAACGCGTGGCACTATTGGTGGCTCTATTGCAGCAACAATAGCGGTTGCCTTTACGACACGGGTACCAAGGTATGGGCGAAACGCCTGTGGATCATGGGCAATTTCTCGCGCTTCGTTCGGCCGGGCTGGAAGCGCATCGGTACCTCGGGGACGCCGCCTGCGGGCGTGCTCGTGAGCGCGTATCTCGACCCGACTCACGGCTCCGTCTCGATCGTCGCCATCAACAGCAATACGTCTGCCAGCAAGCTGTCGTTCTACATTTCCGGGAGCGCCCCGTGCTCCCTCACGCCTTACGAAACGTCGGCGAGCAAGAACCTCGCTGCGGGGTCCGGCCTCGACGTGTCGCAATCTCGCGTCGCGGTGACGCTCGACGCGCAGAGCGTGACGACGTTCGTGGGGACTCCCTGAAATGCACGTGAGAGTCGCCCCGGCGCGCTTTCGGCTCGGTGCCGCGCTGCTCGCAGCAGAGCTCGCCGTCGGCACGGTCGCGCACGCTCAGGCGAAGAAGACGTTCATCGACTATCTGCAGCCGACACCAATCACGTGTTCGCCGCTCAGCTCCGCCACGTGGGGCGTTGCCGGCGTGCTTCCACGCGATACCTGCAACGGCATCGAGAGCGCGAAAGGCGCGGGCGTGCCGCCCGACTACTACTACTGGGACGGGAAGATCATCCGCGCGAGCGACGGCAAGTATCACCTGTTCATGAGCACGTGGGCCGGCTCGGCCGGCTTCAATCCCGGCTGGAACGGTTCGGAGAGCTACCACGCGGTGAGCAGCGGCAGCGTGCTAGGGCCGTACGAGCGACAGGGCTACGTCTTTTCGAACAACGGCTCGCATCATGGTCACAACACCTCGGCGTGCGAGCTCTTGGACGGTAGCTATGCCGTCGTCGTGAGCGAGGTCGTGCCCTTCACGATCTACAAGTCGAGCTCTCTCGACGGCCCGTGGACGGCGTGTCCGAACTCGAGCGGCGAGCTCATCCAAACGAACGGCGTCAACGCCGGCTCGGACACGCATTGGGACTCGAACGTCAGCCTGACGGCGCGCGACGACGGCAAATTCGAAATCGTGCAGCGTCACGGTCTCATCGCCGTCGCGGATTCCCTCTGCGGCCCTTATTTGATGCAGAAGCCGACGTGGACTTACCCGAAAGCCAACCTTCCGAGCATCGACAGCATCTACCCGCATCGAACCTCGCAGCCCGATCCGCAGATTACGAATCCGACCTACGACTGGGAGGAGGATCCGACGATCTGGTACAGCGGCGGCCGCTACCACGTCCTTTACCAATCATCGACGGATCGTATCGGTTACGAGCTCTCGTCGCCCGACGGCATTCACGATTGGACGGACGGCGGGCTCGCCTACGACCCGAGGATGTATCAAAAGATCTTCGGTTACGAGGGCAGCAGCACGTACACGCAGTGGTACAAGATGGAGCGCCCCGGCGTCGTGCTCGAGGACGGCCACGTCACGCACGTGACCTGGGCCGTCGCCGACGTAGACAAGGACAATCAGATCCCGGCGGGCTCGAACCACGGGAGTAAGATCATCGTGGTGCCCTTCGACGGAGTCGCCTTCGATGCGGGCGAGAGCGGCGGAGCGGGCGGCATGGGCGCGGCCGGCGCCGGCGGAGCGGGTAGGGGATCCGGCGGGATGAACGCGGGCGCAAGCGGTGCAGGAGCGATGAGTGGAGTCGGCGGCCTCACGGGAACGGGAGGAGTGGCCGTGTCCGTTGCAGGCGGGGCGACCGGTGGCCGCGCGAACGGCGGTGGGTCGGGTCAAGCACCGAACGGCGGCGGCGGCGCAACGGCGACCGGCGCCGGGGCGAGCGGGCTCGGCGGCGCGGCAGGAACCGCAAGCATGCAGGGTGGCGCCGGCACGGGCGCCAGCCAAACCGGCGGCGGCGCCGGAGTCGCGCTCGGCTCGGGCGGCGCAACCGGCGGTGTGTCCGGAATGGCCGCGGCCGCGGGTAGAGCTGCGAGTCCGCCGGGCGAGCACGACCGGGAGTCGAGCGGGTGCGCATGCACCCTCGCCGGGACGCGGAGTGACGGCTACGGGCGTGGCGCGCTCGTGCTCGCTTTCGCCGCTTCCGCGGGCCTTCGAAAGCGGAAGCGCCGCCGTGGGACGAGCCGGTCGCGCTCTTCGAGCTAGGCCCCCCTAGAGCTGGTTATTTCGGATCTCGGCACGGGTGTTCAGCACGGTGAGCAGCGAGGGGATGAGCGGCGACCCGCTTTCGAAGCCTCGAAGCGAGCGCCGGTCGGTTCCGTCCGGGAGGAGCGCGGAGGCGAGCTCGAGGGCGCGGCTCGTCAGGTTCGGCGCAACACCTTGCAATAGGAGCGCGACCTTCGCAGCCCAGCCGATCGCCAGATTCGAGTCGCCGCGCTCGAGCGCGCGCACGACGAGCCGCGCGGCCCGCTTCGAGCCGACCGACAGGAGCGGTAGCGAGTCCGCCAGCGTAAACCAGGCGAACTCGCGCCGGTGGTCGCCCTTGAACGACGCATTGCGCGGGCTCCCCGTGCGCATCAGGCTCGGCGTGACGGTCGTGACGCGGATGCCGTCCCCGGCGAGCGCCGCGTGCATGCCGCGTGACAACCCCGTAAGCGCGAACTTGCTCGTGCTGTAGGGCAAGAGGTGCGGCACCGACACGACGCCCCCCACCGAGGAAATGTTCGCGATGCGTCCGCCGCCGCGCGCGCGCATGTCGCCTTTGACGGCGAGCATGAGCCGTAGCGGCGCGAAACAATGCAGCTGCATGGCTTGCTCGAAGTCGTCGAGGGTCATCGCGTCGAGCGGGCCGACCTCGATCATCCCCGCGTTGTTGACGAGGACGTCGGGCGAACCGAGCTCGCTGCGTACGAGGTCCAGCATCGTGTCGATGGCGGTCACGTCCTTAAGATCGCAAACGACGCCGAGGATCCGCACACCCGGGCGCGCCCGCTCGCGTAGATCCGCCACCGCGAGCTCCACCTCGTCGGGGTTACGCGCGAGGATGGCGACGTTCGCGCCTTTGTCGACGAGCACCCGCGCGATCTCGAGGCCGAGCCCGCGGCCGCCGCCGGTGACGAGCGCGTTCTTGCCCGTCAGCCTGAAACGTCGTCGGCGCTGCGCGAGGACCGGCAGCGCGAGCGCCGCCCCCAAGATCAGCAACGACGGGGAGAGCCGGCGAGCGACCAGCTTCGCAACCCTCCGGCTCAAGGCACTCAGCACGAAACGAGCAACCGGTCCCATGCTCGTTTCAGGTGCAAACCACATGCCGACTCGTCACTCGCGGTGCGCGTGTCCCTCGGAGTTCGGCTTGTCCCTGCCGTGAGGAGCCCGCGCCAAACTGCCTCTATCGAGGCAGCGCGGTCCCACGGTCGTCTTGTGATCGACCTGGGGTTACACCCAAGCTCGCTCGGGTGTATCGAAACAAGGAGCAGGGACGGGAGCACGCATGGCCAGGCTGATCTACATCGCGAACACATCAATCGACGGCTACACCGCCGATCGTGAGGGCCGCTTCGATTGGACCGTCCCGACGGCGGAGGTCTTCGCGGCCATCACGGAGCTCGTGCGCCCGATCGGCACGTACCTCTACGGCCGGCGCATGTACGAGACGATGTCCGCCTGGGAAGGCGCGCATCTCCACCCCGGTGGGCCCGCGTTCACGCCGGGCCTGCTCGCGCTCGAGCAGGAGTTCGCCGCCATCTGGCGAGCCGCGGACAAGATCGTCTTCTCGACGACGCTCCCCCGCGCGGGTACCGCGCGCACGCGCCTCGAGCGCGCCTTCGACCCCGAGCAGGTTCGCCGGCTCAAAGCGACGAGCGAACGGGACCTCACCGTCGGCGGCCCCCACCTCGCGGCGGCGATGCTCGCCGCGAACCTCGTGGACGAGCTCCACGCCTTCGTGAGTCCGATCATCATCGGCGCGGGCAATCACTGGCTGCCGGCGGACCTTCGCCTTCCGCTCGAGCTCGCGGGCGAGCGCCGCTTCGGAGGCGTCGTCCACCTGCACTACAGCCGACCCCGCTGAGGCAGGGGAGATACGTACGCCGCCGTCCGTAATTCAAACGGATGGCCAAAACCTCCGTTTCGTCGGCTCGAGGCCTCGCGCCGGAGCGCGAGGGCACGGAACGCTGGCTGCGGCCGGTCGCGTCGCTCGTGCCGGTGAAGACCGAGGCGCGGGCCCCTTCGAACCGGACGGACCGCGTCGTCGAATCCGAGCGAGATCGCGCGCTCATCGAGCGGGCGCAACGCGGGGACGAGCCGGCGTTCGCGGAGCTCGTCACGCGTCATCAGCGGCGCGCGTTCGCGATCGCGTTCGGGCTCCTGCGCGACGAGGAAGACGCGTCCGAGATCGTCCAGGAGGCCTTTCTGCGTGTGTACCGCGGCCTCGACGCGTTCAACGGCGCCGCGAGCTTTTTTACGTGGCTCTATCGCATCGTCAAAAACCTCTCGATCGATCGCATGCGCCGGCCTTCTTGGCAGCGCGAGCTCGCGGACGAGCTTGCGGGCGAACAGGCGGAAGCGCTGTTTCTCTCGCACCTCTTCGACGCCGATCCGGAGGACACGCTGCGACGGCGCGAGCTCGCCGAGGTCGTAGGCGCGGCGATCGACTCGCTGCCGTCCTATCACCGCGCCGTCATCCTCATGCGCGAGGTGGAAGGCATGAGCTACGAAGAGATGGCGGACGCGGCCGGCGTGTCGAAAGGCACGATCATGAGCCGGCTGTTTCATGCGCGAAAAAAGCTTCAACGTGCGCTTTTTGCGCGCTACGTGGAGCACACCGAGCGCATGCCGCAGGGCAACGGGTGACCCGGCGAGCGCGGTTGAGCTCACCTCGTCGGAAGCAGGCTCCCCGTCGCGGCGATCGGCAAGGTCAGGCTGAAGACGGTGCCTTCGCCGAGCACGCTGTCGACTTCGATGGTGCCGCCGAGCGCGTCGAGAATCCCGCGCACGATGGAGAGGCCGAGCCCCGTGCCGCGGCCCTCGCTCTTCGTCGTGAAGAAGGGCTCGAAGACGAGCGGGAGGTTCTCGGGCTCGATACCGCGGCCGCTGTCGGCGACCTCGAGCACGACGGCGCGCGCGCCGAGGTCGATTTCGCCGCGCAAGACGAGGCGCCCGCCTCCGCCCGCCATGGCGTGCGCGGCGTTCGTGAATAGATTGACGAAGACTTGCGTGAGCGAGCCCGCGACGCCGCGGATCGCAGGGAGCATGGCCGGGAGCTCGCGCTCGACGGCGATGCCCGAAAATTCGTGCTCGCAAAAGACGAGCGCTTTGTCGATCACGTCGGAGAGCGAAACGGGCCCGGGGATTTCGTTCGACGGGCGTGCGTACGCCACGAGATCGCGGGAAAACCGGAGGATGCGCCCGGCCGCTTCCTGAATGCGACGCAGCCTTTCGAGATCGTCCTCCGCGTCGGCCCGCGGCAGCCGGCCCTGCGCCTTGCGCGTGAGGTACTCGGCGTAGGCGATGATCGAGGTGAGGGGATTGTTGAGCTCGTGCACGACGCCGGCGACGATCTGTCCGAGCGACGCGAGCTTCTCGGATTGGATCACGTGAGCCTGCAAGCGCTCGAGGTTCCGCGCCGACCCGCGGATGCGCCGGAAGCCCTGAGCGCGGGCGAACGAGCGCCGGAGTACGAGCGCCGCACGTTCCGTGATCTGCCAGTCGAGCGGCGCGAGCACTTCGTTCGCGCCGACGTGGAACGTCGAGGCGTCGTCGAGCGGGACCACGCGCTCTTCGCGCAAGAGCGGGAAAAGCCGCGTGGGATCGCGCTGCATGGCGTCGGAAGCGCCGGGCGGTAGCCGCACGCTGACGAGCGGGCGCTCGCCGGGCTCGGGGATGACGCACGCGCCGAGCGCGAGGTGCGGGAGCAGCGCGGCAAGGCCGTCGAGGAAACGCTCGACCACCTCGCTCGGCCCCGCTTCCAGCGGTAAATCGAGCGCCAGCGCCAAGAGCACGTCGCGCCAAGGGTCGGCGAGCGGGCGCTCCGAGCCAAGCCGCGAGCCGGCGGCCCCCGTGATCTCCCGCGCGTCCGAGTCGTTCCCCGCAGGCGGCAGCGGGGTCAGGCGCGAACCGGCTTTTTCTCTCACGAGCTCGGCTCCCGCGGCGTCTCGATGCCGCTCGCGCGCTCGAGGTCGAGGATTCGCGCCTCGCCGACGTAGCTCTTCGTCTCGTACTTGGTGATGCCGCCGACCTTGCGCACGATCTCGGCCATACGCTCCGCCTCCGACACGATGATCTGCGCGTGCTTCAGCGCGGCGGGCTCGTTCGCGAGCATGCGTGAGAGCATCTCCGCGTAGCCGATGACGCTCGTGAGCGGCTGATTGAGCTCGTGCGCGGCGGCTCCCGCGAGCTCGGCCAGCATGACCTGCTTCTCGCGCGTGCGGAGCTCCTCCTGCGCGCGCTCGAGCTCGCCCTGGATCCGCAATCTTTCGCGCAAATCCGTGAAAATGCCGAGCGAGCCGACGCGGCGTCCGTTCTCGACGACGAGCGACGCGGAGAGCAGCACCGGGATGGTGCTGCCGTCGGCCGCGCGCATGTCGACGCGAAAATCCTCGAGCCTGCCGTAGCCCGAGCCGTCGGGATCGCGGATGCGCCGCATCACCTCGCGGGCGACGCCCGGCGGGTAAAGCTCTTCCACGCTCATTTTGCCGACGACCTCGGCCGCGGAGTAGCCGAAGACGCGCGCCGCCGCGCGGTTGAAGAGCCTGAGCGTGCCCTCGAGATCGGCCGACACGATGGCGTCGACCGAGCTGTCGATGACCGACTCCAAGAAATCCTTGGTCTGCTTGAGCTCGACGGCCGTCTGGCGCTCGAGGGTCACGTCGCGGAACGTGAAGAGGACGGCGTCGTCCTCGTGCAACACGGAGCTGAAGCTCACGTTGGCGGTGACGGCCCGATCGCCGCGCTGTCGCAGGTGTAAGTCGACGCCGCGCGGGTAGACGCCCGCCGAAAACCCGCGCATCAGCCGGGCGGCGAGCTCGCGCTGGCCGGGAATCAACAGCGATTCGAACGTCGCCGAGGCGAGCTCCGCCTCGCCGGCCCCGATGATTTCGCGGGCGCACGGGTTCGTGAACAAGATGCGCCCGTGGCGGTCGATGACGACCATGCCGTCGGCCGCGCTCTCGAAGAAGCCGGCATAGCGCTGGAACAACTGGACGCGCTGCTCCGCTTCGACGCGGGCGGTCGTGCTCTGTTCGGTCTCGTCGCGAAGCGATTGCAAGAGCCGGGCGTTCCGGAGCGCGATGGCCGTCGCGTTGGCGAGCGTGGACGAGAGCGAAAGCTCGGCGTCGCCGAAGGTCGTGCGTGCCTTCGAGCGCAAGAACAAGACGCCGAGCGGCCGGCTCTCACCGTGCATGATCGGCAGGAGCGCGAGCGAGGCGAAGCCGCGCGCCGGCTCCCTTTGCCGCACGACCTCGAGCAGAGGGCTGTCCGCGGCGTTTTGGATCACGAGCGCGCGGCCGGTGGCGATCACCTCGCGGATTTCGGGATACTGATCGAGCATGATGGGCCGATCGCGCACGCGATCGTCGTCGCTCGACGCGAGGACGAAGCCGACCCGCCCCGATTCGGCCAAGAGCACGACGCTGCAGCGGTCGACGTGCACCACGTCCGCGATGCGCTTCACGACCGTGTACAGGATGTCGCGGATGTCGAGGCTCGACGCGAGCGCTTGCGTGAGCTCGAGCAGGGTCTTCTGATCGCGATCACGGCGCGCGAGGCGGTCCAGGTACTCCCGGACGCGGAGCTGCACGCGCAGGCGCGCGAGGAGCTCGCCCGGCCGAAACGGCTTTTTCACGTAATCGTCGGCGCCGCTCGCGAAGGCCCGCTCGATCTCGCCGTCGGAGTCGAGCGCCGTGAGCACGACGACCGGGACCTCGGCGAGGCGGGGCTCCGCGCGGACGTAGCGCAGGATGGAGTAGCCGTCCGGCTCCGGCATCACGAGATCGAGCAGAATTGCGGCCGGCGCCGCGTGCTTTTCGAGATAGCGCACCGCGTCTGCGCCGCTCCCGACCACGTCGGCTGCGAGTCCGGCCTCGCTCAACATCTGGCCGAGCAGGTGCCGGCTCACGCCGTCGTCGTCGACCACGAGCAGGCGAGGCACGGGAGCCACCAAAAAAGCGTATCACGACCGGGGCTTATGCTCGACTCACTGCCTCTCTGGCCGGACGGACCCGCGTCCGGAACCAGCGCTTCGCGCGCGCGGTGCCGAGCAGTTTTGACCGTTCCTTTCGCGGGTATTAGCGTGTCCCTTCGTGAGCGACCCGCCGCGCGCGCCCACTGACGACGAGCTCGAGGAGCTTTCCGACGAGGCTATCCTCGCGCAAGAGTCGGCCGTGCACACGCCGCAGCGGCGCGCGAACGTGACGACCGATCACCCTTCGGTCGTGATCAGCGAGGACTCGACGCAACGCCGGCGCCTGCCGACGATGCGCGCGCGGCGGACCGAAAAAACCGTCGTCATCCGTGACCGCCGCAAGCTCGACAAGATGCGGCAGGCGATCTCCGACCGGCAGGAGCTCAAGCGCAAGCCGCGGCTCGTCGAGAAGCGCACGCTCTACTTGCTCGCCGCGGCTGCCGTGGGGTCGCTGGTCGTCGGCTCGCTCATCGCGGCGTTCGTGGATTCGCGCAAGCCGGACCTCGAGCCCGTGCTGAGCGCGTCGGCCGCGCCGCCGCCGCAGGCGTCCGCGTCGGCACAGCACATCGACACGGTCGAGCTCGACTCCTTGCCGGTCGACAAATCCCGCCGGCGCGTCAGTCGGTGAGCGCGTCTTCGGCGAGCTCGAGCTTCCAGCCGAGCTTGTCGAAGCCCGGCCGGATCTGGGCGAGGTCGCCCACGACCACGACGAGCAGATCCTCGGGCGCGAGCAGGCGCTCGGCGGCTTCGAGGTCGCTCGGCGCCACGGCGTTCACGAGTCCGGGATAACGCGAGTAGTAGTCGTTGCCGAGATTCTCGGAAAAAAGCTCGACCATCGAGCCTGCGACGAGCGAACCGTGTTCGAGCCGCGCGCCGAGCTCGTGCAGCAGCGCAGCTTTGGCGCGCCCGATTTCATCGGGCATGATCGGCTTGCCGAGGCCCGGATCGCGCGCGAGCTGGAGCTCGTGGAGCGCCTCGGACAAAGCCTGCGCGGTCGCGTCGGTACGCACGCTCGTGCTCACGACGAACGCGCCCCATTGTCGCGTCGCGACCGGGCGGGCGACGGCGCCGTAGGTCCACGCGTGCTTCTCACGCAGGTTCATGTTGATGCGCGAGGTGAAGAGCCCGCCCACGATTTCACCGAGCACGGAGCGCGCCTCGAAGCCGGCTGCCGAACGTGGGGGGAAGCGCTGCGCCGCGAAGATCGCGGTCTGCACCGCGCCCGGGCGGTCGACGGCGACGAGTCGTAATCCGGGGTTCGGCGGCGGGAGCGCCACCTCCGGCGTCTTGGGCGGCTTCGCCGCGGCACGCCAGCTACCGAAGTATTTGTCGAGGCTCGGCCTGAGGGTCTCGAAGCCGACGTTGCCCACGATGATCAGCGCCGACTCGTTCGGCAAGTAGTAGTGCGCGTGGAAATCCTTGAGATCGCCGACGCGCAGGCGCTTCACGTCCGTCACGCCGCCGCTCACGGGCGCACCGTGCACCGGTCCGTTCAGGAGCCTGAGCCCCGCGAGGGACGCCAGTCGCTCCGGCGATTGGCGCTCGCCGACCAGCTGGTCGACCCACTCGGCGCGGACCCGCTCGAAATCCTTCGGATCGAACGAGGGCTTTTGCACGACCTCGGCGAGCAACGCGAGCGCGCGGTCGACGTCGCTCGTGAGCGCGGAGATGCTCACGGTCGATTCGTCGCGCCCTGCGTTCGAGCTCAGCGGCGAGCCCAGGTTCTCCGCCGCTTCCGCGAGCTCGCGGCTAGGGTGCTTCTTCGTGCTCTCGACCAGCATGCGCGCGGTGAGCGCGGCGAGGCCGCTCTTGCCTTGCGCGACCGCCGAGCCGCCGTGCTTCACCACGAAGTCGAAGGAGACGACCGCGGTGGCGCGCGGCACCACGTACACGCTGAGGCCGTTCGAGAGCTTCACCACGTTCGGCACGGGGAAGTCGAGCTCGCCTGGTTGGCCCGGCTTCGGCCGCTGGCTGCGCCACGGCTCCGGATCAGGCGGCACCGACGAAGTCGGCGCGGGCGCGGCGGGTGGTTTGGCCTGATAGGTCTTCACCTGCCCGCCGCACGCAGCCGCACCGAGCGCGGCGAGAACGAGACCCGAAATAGAAGTGCGATTCACGGCTTCACCTTCCCGGCTTTGGGCGCAGCCGGCGCGCTCGGCGCGGCCGGCGCGCTCGGCGCGGCCGCTGCGCTCGGCGCGGCCGCTGCGGGAGCGCTCGGCGCGGCCGCTGCGGGGGCGCTCGGCGCGGCCGCGGTGGGCCGCGTGATCACGGTCACGCGCGCGTCGCGGCTCATGTACTTTTGCACGACGCGCGAGATGTCCTCGACGGTCACGGCGTCGATCGCCGCGAGCCACTTGGGTAAGTACCCCGGATCTCCAAGGTAGTGATCGAAGCGCTGGAGCAAGCCGGCGCGGCCCGATTCGCCGCTGTGACCGTTGAGTTGCTCGAGGTCGCTCGCTATTTCGAGGAAGGTACGGCGCTTGGCGCGCGCGAGCTCCTCCGCCGACGGCGGCGTCGTCTTGAGTCCTTCGATCACGCCGTCGAGCGCCTTCTCGATCTCTTCCGGCGTCTTGCCCGACGCCGCCGTCGCGCTCACGTCGAGCATCGTCGCGAGCGCGTTCGGATCGGAAGAAGCTTCGACCTCCGAAGCGAGCTTGTCCTCCACGACGAGCTTGCGATAAAGGCGCGTCGAGCGGCCGCCCGCGAGGATGGTCGTCGCGAGGTCGAGCGGTACGTCGTCGGGGCCGTACGCAGGCGGGGCGATCCATCCGTATGCCACGCGCGCGAGCTCCACCGGCTCATCCACGACGACCCGCACGGATTGCGCGATGGGCGGCGTGGCCTTTCGCATGAGCCGCGTCGGCTGGCGGCCGTGAAGCGTGCCGAAGTATTTTTCGACGAGCGCCTTGGCGAGCGCCGGATCGAAATCACCGGCGAGGCACAGCGTGGCGTTGCTCGGCGTGTAGTAGGAACGAAAAAAGTCCTTCACGTCGTCGAGCGTCGCGGCGCTCAGGTCCTGCATCGAGCCGATCACGGCACCGTGGTACGGGTGGCCCGCGGGGAACATCGTGTCGAGCAGCGTGAGAGCGCTCTTGCCGTACGGCGCATTCTCGAACGTCTGGCGCCGCTCGTTCTTCACGACGTCGCGCTGCACGTCGAGGCGCTCCTGGTTGATCGCGTCGAGCAGGTAACCCATGCGATCGCTCTCGATCCAGAGCGCGAGCTCGAGGTACTCGCGCGGCACCGTCTCGAAATAATCGGTGCGATCCCAGTTCGTCGTCCCGTTCACGTTGGTCGCGCCCGCGGCCTCGAGCAGTTGATCGAACTCGTGTCCGATGTGACGCGAACCCTCGAACATCAGGTGCTCGAAGAGATGCGCGAAGCCGCTCCGCCCCGGCGGTTCGTTGACGGGACCCACGTGGTACCAGATGTTCACCGCCACCATCGGCAGCGACGGATCACGGTGCAAAATCAGCGTGAGTCCGTTCTCGAGCTTCACCTTCTCGAACGGCAACTCGAGCACCGGACGCGCGGGCTCGGTCACGGCATCTTTCGTTGTGTCCGCGCGCGTAGCCTGCGCTCCCGCGACGGCCGCGCCTGCGGCGGGTCTGCGTGCATCGGCGTGACCGCTCGGCGCGAGCGCAACGCCCGCGAAAAGGACGCCCGTGAGTACGGCTTTTTTCACGCCCGGACGATGCCACGACTTGTGGTAACAAGGGTTCCAATGTCTGAGCAGGGACCAGGCGGCTACGGCGGCGGCGGCTATGGCGGCGGTCAACCTCCGGGCAACTGGGGTCCTCCGCCGGGCGCGCCACCGGGTGCTCCTCCCGGCGCTCCACCCGGTGGTTACGGCGGACCGCCCGGCGGTGCCGGCGGTGGTGGCTACGGACAACCGCCCGGTGGTTACGGCCAGCCGCCCGGCGGATATGGCCAGCCCCCTGGCGCGCCGCAGGGCTGGCAGCAGTCGGCCGGTGTTGCTCCGACCCAACCAGGCGGCGCTCCCGTCCCGCCGAAGAAGCCGAATCCGATCGTTTGGCTCGGTCTAGGCTGTGGGGCGCTTTTGCTCATCGGCGGCGCGGCTGCAGCTTACCTCTACTTTGCGGTGTTCAAGCCCGCGCAAGAGGTGGCGGCGGCGGCCACTGCGGCTGCAAGCAGCATCGGCGCGACGGTGAGCGTCGGCTCGAGCGGCGTCACCGTGAACATTCCGGGGCTCGGCCAAGTGACGGCGCCGACCACTACCCCGACGGCCGGCGCTCCCGCGCCGAGCATCACCGTAAAGCTTCCGAGCGGCGCGACGGCGACGCCGAGCGGCAGCGCCGCCGCGCCGGCGCCGACGCTCGTCCCGCCTTTACCGAGCGGTGGCACCGCCACGGGCGGCCCGAGCTGCGACGCAGCCGCCGCGTGCTGCAAGGCGATGGCGTCGAAAGCCGGCGGGCAGGCGCAAACCGTCTCGGGCTGCGACGCGCTCAAGGCCTCCCCGGAATTCGCGTGCGCGCAAGCGCTCGCGACCTACAAAAAGATGGCGCCGCTCGTCGGTGTGACGTGTCCCTGAGCGCGCTCTAGAGCTCGGGCCCACGCGTGCCACCGTCCACGATCCCCCAGCCTTCGGCCGAGAGCACGCGCGTGCGCGAGAGCGGCGCTTACAACGCGCCGTGGCGTCGGTTCGGCCCGTACCTGAGCGAACGACAATGGGGCACCGTACGCGAGGACTACAGCGCGACCGGTGAAGCCTGGGACTATTTCCCGCACGACCACGCGCGGAGCCGCGCCTACCGCTGGGGCGAAGACGGCCTGCTCGGCTTCAGTGATCACCACCAGCGCATCTGTCTCGCGCCCGCGCTCTGGAACGAACGCGACGCGATCCTCAAAGAGCGGCTTTTCGGCCTGACGAACGCCGAGGGCAACCACGGCGAGGACGTGAAAGAGCAGTACTACTACCTCGATGCGACCCCCACGGCGTCGTACGCGAAGGCGCTCTACAAGTACCCGCAGCGCGCGTTTCCGTATGCGGAGCTCGTGAACGGCAACAAGAGCCGCTCGCGTTCCGAGCCGGAGCTCGAGCTTTGCGAGCTCGGCATCTTCGACGACGACCGCTACTTCGACGTCTTCGTCGAGTACGCGAAAGCGGAGCCGAACGATATTTTGTGGCGCGTCCACGCCGTCAATCGCGGCCCGGAGACTGCGCCGATCCACCTCCTCTTCCACGTCTGGTTTCGGAACACGTGGTCATGGCAAAGGGAGCCGGAGCGGCCGCTGCTCGAGCGTACGGGCGACGCGCAGGTGTCGCTCAGGCACCAGGAGATGGGCGCGTTCGTCGCGAGCTTCGACGGCGCGCCCGAGCTCCTGTTTTGCGAGAACGAGACGAACTTTCCGCGCATCTTCGGTTACGAGGGCGCGCCGTTTCCGAAAGACGCCATCGGCGATCACGTCGTGCGCGGCATGCGCCAGGCGACGAACCCGGCGTGTCGCGGCACCAAATGCGCGGCGCACTACTTCGCGTCGCTGCCGCCGGGCGGCGAGCTCGTGATGCGCGGGCGGCTTTCGCAGAAGGGCAGCGTCGCGGCGAGCGCGCCGTTCGCCGATTTCGGCCTGCTCTTTTCGGCGCGTGAAAAAGAAGCCGCGGACTTCTACGCCGAGCTCCAGGACGCGATCGCGGACGCGGACGCACGCATGGTGCAGCGGCAGGCGCTCGCGGGGATGATCTGGTCCAAGCAGTTTTACAACTACGACGTGCGCGCCTGGCTCTTCGGCGACGAGACACAGCCGGCGCCGCCCGCGGCGCGCCTGCACGGCCGCAACGTCGAGTGGGAGCACGTCGTGAACGACGACGTGCTCTCCATGCCCGACAAGTGGGAATACCCCTGGTACGCGGCGTGGGATCTCGCGTTTCACTGCGTGCCGATGGCGCTCGTCGACCCCGAGTTCGCCAAGCACCAGCTCGTGCTGCTCACGCGCGAGTGGTACATGCACCCGAACGGGCAGCTGCCCGCGTACGAATGGGCGTTCGGGGACGTGAACCCGCCCGTGCACGCGTGGGCGGCGCTGCGCGTCTTTCAGATGGATCGGAAGACGCGCGGCGACGACGGCGATCTCGATTTCCTCGAGCGCATCTTCCACAAGCTGATGCTGAACTTCACCTGGTGGGTGAATCGCAAAGACGCCGGCGGCCGCAACATCTTCCAGGGCGGCTTTTTGGGCCTCGACAACATCGGGGTCTTCGACCGCAGTAAGCCGTTGCCGACCGGCGGCGTCATCAACCAGTCGGACGGCACCGCCTGGATGGCGATGTACAGCCTGAACCTGATGCGCATCGCGCTCGAGCTCGCGCTGCACGACCCCGTTTACGAGGATATTGCGAGCAAATTCTTCGAGCATTTTCTGCACATCGCCGAGGCGATGACGAAAATCGGGCCTGACTCGAACGGGCTCTGGGACGAAGAGGACAAGTTCTATTACGACGTGCTCAACGTGGACGGCCGCTCGGTGCCGCTCCGCATCCGCTCGATGGTGGGGCTGATACCGCTCTTCGCCGTCGAAGTGCTCGAGGGCGGCGTGTTCGAAAAGCTGCCCGGCTTCACGCGCCGGCTGCGCTGGTTTCTAGAGCACCGACCCGACCTTGCGAGCCTCGTCTCGCGCTGGCAAGAAACGGCGACCGGCGAGCGCCACTTGCTCTCGCTGCTGCGCGGTCACCGCATGAAGAAGCTCCTCGCGCGCATGCTGGACGAGAGCGAATTTTTCTCGCCCCACGGCGTGCGCTCGCTCTCGCGCTGTCATAAAGACCAGCCCTTCGTGCTCGAGCTCGACGGTCACCGCTACGACGTGAACTACGTGCCGGGCGACTCCGAAACGGGCCTGTTCGGCGGCAATTCGAACTGGCGCGGCCCCGTGTGGATGCCCGTCAATTTCCTCTTGGTCGAGTCGCTGCAGAAGTTTCATCACTATTACGGCGACGACTTCAAGGTGGAGTGCCCTACCGGCTCCGGACGTTTCCTCACGCTGCTCGAAATCGCCGACGAGCTCTCGGCGCGACTCACGCGGCTTTTCTTGCGCGACGAGCACGGCGTGCGCCCGTGCTTCGGCGAGCACTCGAAGCTCCGCGAGGATCCGCATTTTCGCGACTACCTCCTCTTTCACGAGTTTTTTCACGGCGACAGCGGCCGCGGCCTCGGCGCGATCCACCAGACCGGCTGGACGGGTCTGATCGCGAAGCTGATTCAGCCGCGGCGACCCGAAAAGTAACGGACCCGTTCCGCGAGCACGCGCCCGCGCGACGACCTAGGATGTGTCTTTCGATGCTGAAGGGTCGCCGTCTTGCGCTCGCGTTGGTGGCCGTTTCCGCGGCCCTGCTCGCGTACGTCGTCTGGGGCGGCTCGGACGAAGACAAAATCCTCGCGCGGCTCAAGGAGCTCGCTCACGCCGTGGAGACGCGACCGGGCGAGACGAACGTTCTCGTGCGCACGGCGCGCATCAACGGGGTGTTCAAGGACGCGCTCGAGCCGGCGGCGACGTTCAGCACGCCCGAGCTCCCTGAAACGACGGGCATTCGACCGCTCGCGATACTCGCGGGGCAAGCGCCGGAGAGCTTCGGCGACGTGACGGTGAGTGTCGGCGCGACGGACATTCACGTCGAGGGCGCGCTCGCGCACGCCGTCTCGCAGGTGACGCTCACGGGCTCGCGCGGCGGCGAGCTCCGGCGCGAACAGCGCAACGTGCGCTTCGAGCTCCGTCGCAACGGCACGCATTGGCGCGTCGGTGCGATCGACGTCGAGCCCCAGAAAGAAGCGCAGCCCGAAGCACGGCCGTGAACGGCGCGTCGGCTCGGAGCTATGCAGTTTGGATTGTGGGTTTGGGCACGGCGCCGAGTCGCGCGCTCGACCCACGGAATACGGGGCTACGGGTCGCCCGCGAGCAACCGGCGATGACCCACCGAGTGGGCCGCAACGCCGACTTCACCCGCGAGCGAAACGAACGCGATCCACAGGCCGAGCGCGAGCCCGAGGTGGACGACCTGAAGCCACCCGGGCGCGGAAAGCGCGACGTTGAGCCCTCCCGCCGCGAGCTGTAATCCCACGAAGACGAGCACCGCGCGGCTCGAGCGCCGCACGCTCGGTCGCTCCGACCCCGCAAACGCCGCCGTGACGTACACGACGAGCGCCGCGGCGCCGACGGCGAGCACCGGATGGAACACGCGCAGGCGCTGGAGAAAGTGCGCGCCGGCGCCCTGATCTTCCTGCAGCCTGCCAGCGAGCGAGGCCGCGACCGGGGGAAACAGCGTGTCCCCGAGCGCGGTCAGGGCGCCGCTCAGCGCCACCACGACGATCGCGAGCCCAGCGAGCGCGAGCCACGGTTGCGACGGCGGCGAACCACCCGGGTCGTCGCCGCGTTCGACTCCGTCGTCGCTCTCGGCGGCGCTCCAGCGCACGGCGAGCGTGAGCGCCGCGACGAGCCCGAAGGTGACGAGCAGATGCGCCGGCATCACGACCGCGCGACTCTGCGAGGCGTCCTTGGCGACCAACCCGAAGAGGACGAGCACGGCGCCGATGAGCGCCTCGAGCAGCATCAGGAACATCGCGGCGTACGCCGCGCCGCGCACTCGATGGCCTCGGGGGGCGCGGCGAACGCTGAGCCACGTGAACGCGACGACGAGCAGGAAGGCGGCGCCGGAGGTGACGCGGTGGGTGAGCTCCACCCAGGTTTCGAGGCGGCGAGGGAGGTGAGCGATTTCACCGTTGCAGGTCGGCCAATGCTGCCCGCAACCGGCCCCCGACCCGCTAATTCTCACTATTGAACCGAAAAGAACGACGAAAATGTTCCAGATGAGCGCGACGCGCCCAACCTGAAAAATGCGCCGTAAATCGCTGGAGCCGCTCGCATTTTTGCTCGACAACAGCGAAAACTTGGACAATAGCCGAGGCTACCATGAGCCAGACGTTTTTCGAGGGCATCGAGCCCATCCGCTTCGAAGGTTCCCAGAGCGACAATCCGCTCGCCTTCCGTTACTACGACAAGAACAAAGTCGTCGCCGGCAAGCGCATGGAGGAGCACCTCCGCCCGGCTGTCTGTTACTGGCATAGCTTCGCTTGGGGCGGACAGGACGTGTTCGCGATCGCGGGCCCGACGTTCGATCGGCCCTGGTTCAAGGTCGCCGACCCCGTCGCGTCGGCGGAGATGAAGCTCGAGGTCGCCTTCGAGTTCTTCGAGAAGCTCGGGACGCCTTTCTTCACGTTCCACGATCGCGACATGGCGCCCGAAGGCGCGACGCTCAAAGAGAGCCACGCGATCCTCGACCGCCTGACGGAAAAGGCGCAGGCGCAAATGGCGCGCACGAAGGTCGAGCTCCTCTGGGGCACGGCGAACCTCTTCAGCCACCCCCGCTACATGAGCGGCGCCGCGACCAACCCCGATCCGGAGGTGTTCGCTTATGCGGCCGCGCAGGTCTGCAAGATCCTCGAAACCACCCACAAAATGGGCGGCCATAACTACGTGCTCTGGGGCGGTCGTGAAGGCTACGAGACGCTGCTGAACACCGACATGAAGCGCGAGTGCGACCAGCTCGGTCGGTTTCTCACGCTCGTCGCCGAGCACAAGCAAAAGATCGGCTTCAAGGGCACGCTGCTGCTCGAGCCGAAGCCGAAGGAACCGACGAAGCACCAGTACGACTTCGACTCCGCGACGGTGTACGCGTTCCTCCAGCGTTACAACCTCGAGAACGAGTACAAGGTGAACATCGAGGCGAACCACGCCATCCTGAGCGGCCACAGCTTCCAGCACGAGGTCGCGTACGCGCTCGGCAACGGCGTCTTCGGCAGCCTCGACATCAACCGCGGCGACGACCTCCTCGGCTGGGACACCGACCAGTTTCCGAACGACGTCGCCCAGATCGCGCTCGTGCTGTACACGCTGCTCAAGGGCGGCGGCTTCACCACCGGCGGCATGAACTTCGACGCCAAGCTCCGCCGCCAGAGCATCGACCCGGCGGATCTCTTCCATGCTCACATCGGCGGGCTCGACACGCTCGCGCGCTCCCTCGTCATGGCGGACAAGATGATTGCCGACGGCAAGCTCGAGAAGGTCATCACGGACCGCTACGCCGGCTGGAAGAGCCCGCTCGGCGAAAGCATCATGGCCGGCAAGGCGAGCCTCAAGGATCTTTCGGAGCAGGTGCTCACCAAGGGCATCAATCCGAAGCCGCGCTCCGGCCAGCAAGAGCTCCTCGAAGGGCTCGTCAACCGGTATCTCTAATCGGCGTTCACGCGCCGCGCCCCTGCCGCTCGTCAACAACTCCGCGGGCGGCGGCAGGGAAGGGGGTCAGCCCTCGTGAGCAAGAAGGCGAACGCGAAGGAGAAGCGCCCGGCGCGTGAGACGAACCAAACCGTCTTGCGCCAGGCGATGCTGCGGCGCTTGCCGCGGCGGCTCGGTGCGTCCGGCGTCTTCGTGCTGCCTCCCGTGCCGTCCCTCTTCGAGCACTTCACCGAGCAGCTCCGCGAGCTCTTCGCCGCGTTCGGACGCGTCTTCGACGAAGCGGACACCTTGCACCTGCAAGGCGTCGTCAAAACCCAGCTCGAACGCGCGTATGCCGTCTCGCCGTATTCGCGCGTGGTCGTGCGCTATCAGACGGAAGCGCCGCCGGGGACGGCCATGCACTACGACGTTCAGGTCGAGCTTTCGAGCGTCGCCGACGAGTACGCGCAGTGGGTGAAGACGCGCACGCCGCCCTATTTCGGCGTGAACCCGGACGCCAAAGTCCTCGAGTGCGCCCACGCGCTCGGCCCGCCCGCGCAAGTGCCGGTGCTCGACGTCGGCGCGGGCACCGGGCGCAACACGTTGCCGCTCGCGCGCGCCGGCTTTCCGACGGATGCCGTCGAGCTCTCACCCGCGCTCGCGAGCGTGCTGCGCGCCGAGGTCGAGAAGGAGCAGCTCTCGGTGCGCGTGTTCGAAGGCAGTGCGCTCGGCGAGCTCGGCCTACCGAGCGGCCACTACCGCCTGCTCTTCATGGCAGAGGTGATCGCGTCGCACATCCGCAGCGTCGAGGAGATCCGCCTGCTCGTCGCAGGCGCCGCCCGCGCACTCGCGCCGGACGGTCTCTTCGTCTTCAACGCCTTCCTCGCCAAGGACGGCTACCGGCCGGACCCGGTCTCACGCGAGCTCTCACAGGCCCTCTGGTCCAATCTCTTCACGAAGGCGGATTTGGCTGCCGCGTTCCAGGGCCAGCCGTTCGAGCTCGTCTCCGACGAATCGACACACGACTTCGAGCAAGAGCACCAGCCGCCCCAGGGCTGGCCTCCGACGGGCTGGTTCGTGGACTGGGCTCGAGGCCTCGATCTGTTCGACGTTCCGAGTGGCCGGGCCCCCATCGACCTCCGCTGGCTCGTTTACCGCCGTCTGTGATTCGGGCTCGAAAAGGGCGGCCAAAACCTAATTAAAGCCCCCCCTGCCCCACATCGTCAGCCGAGCTGAACACCCTCTCCCAACCAAGTGACCCGCATGGTTGCAAAACGTATGCCGGGAAGAAATCACGGAAACAGCGGGAATCGCAGCTTCGGGGCTGGCACAACCTGAGCCACGTTCGGCGTCGTTCGGACTTCATTGGCAGAGTCGAGGGTTCGCTGGTAACGCGGGGCGCGTGCCTCATCCGCTCGATCTCATCGCTCTCGTGCTCGGCATCCTCTTTACGCTGCGGCAGATGGACGTGACGCAGCGCCAGGCGGTGAACTTCCCGCAGGTGCGCGAAGCGGACTTCAACCGTTGGTGGCAGCTCGCCCGCGGCGCCTACCGATTGGGGTCCACGGCGTGTTTCGCGAAAATCATCCTCGATATCGCCGCCTCGTACTGGATGAGTCACGCGCGACCGCCGGCAGCCGTGCGCTGGACGGTGGGGCTGACGCTCGACCTCGGTTGGTTCGCGCTCGTCGGAATCGCGTGGTTCCGCTCGCGCCGCGCGCACGCGCTCGCCCACGACCTCGGTATCGAGGTGCGGGCGAGGAGCGCGCAGTCCTAAACCGCGAAGCGGCTCACTTCTTCTTCGGCACGGGCGGCGGCTCGGGCTTCGCCGGCTTCTTTTCCGCGGTCGGCTTGGGCGCCGGCTCCGTCTTGCTCTTCGCGGCACCCGCGTCCGCTTTCGCAGCGCCGGCGTCGTGCGGGGCGGCTGCGCCGCCGTCCTTCACGGTGACAGTCGCCGTCTTTTTCTCCTCGAGGGCGCTCGAGCGCGTCACCTTCTCGATCGTGGTCGAGAGGCCCTTCGTTTCGACCCACCCCTGGGAGAACTGCCCGACGCCCGACGGAAACTCCACGAGCGTGAAGTCGCCCATCTTCACCTGCCGGAACACGAGCAGGTCCTTCGGCAGCTGCGCCACGTCGTCCTTCGTCGTGTCGGCTTCGTCGTAAACCTTGAGGCCGTCGGTGGCGACGCGCACGCCGGCGTCGTCGAGCCGCGACTCCTTCTCCACGCCGTAACGCTTCACGTCGCCGAGCTTTGCTTCCACGAGGGGTGCCGCCGGACTCCCCGACGCGGCGGCGCTCGCGCTCGCGCTCGCGCTCGCACCGGGGGCTGCCGGCAGGGTCGGCGCCGCGGAAGGCTCGGTGCCTACGTCCGGCTTTTTCTTGCAGGCGAGCAATGCACCTACGACGAGTCCCAACGAAACCGCTGCGGTCCAACGCTGTACGAGCGCCATGAGTTCCTCCTAAACGACTCCCCGTCAGTACTTACTCCACCCGCCAAGGTGTGGATAGGAAACGTCGCGAGAACCTTATGGCCCTGATGAAATAAAGATCGCGTGTCGGCCCGCCGACCTGAACGCGATGAAACTTCTGAGCGGGGACGCGCCGCGCGGGCAGCGTGCCGCTACTGCGCCGCGCTCGGCGGCGGCGGCGTGGTTTCGCTGAGTGGAGGCCGCTTGGCGACACAGGCGTTGATGGCGTTCACGATCTCGGCCGGTGCGCCCTTCGGCAGGCGCGGCGTGCCGAGCACGTTCATGAACAGGCGGTCGAGCGCGACGCCCCACCAGACGAACATCGCGCGACCCTTGATGTTCGCGTCCGGCACGCCTGCGCCCTGGTTTCCGTTCCACGCGCGCGAGTCCATGCTGTTGTTGCGGTTGTCGCCGAGCACCCACGCCTCGCCCGGCTTGACGTGATAGGGGCCCTGCCTGCCGTCCCGGCGATTGTCCTCGTACTGCGTGAGGTACGCCCGCTCCCCGAGGAACTCGACGAACAGATCGCCGCGCTTGGTCGGCGAGTCGCCGCCCTCCGTGTAGCTGTACTCTCCGACGTGGCAGCTCGGCACCTTCCAGCCGTTGATGATCGGATGCCCGTCTTCCACGGCGAGCGTGTCGCCCGGGAGCGCGATCACGCGCTTGATGAAATCTTGCTGGGGCGCGTCGGGGTTCGTGTCTGGATAGATGAAGACCATCACGTCGGCGCGCGCGGGCGGCAGCCGATTGAACAGGCGGTAGCTCGTCCACGGGACGAGCGGCCCGTACGCGAGCTTGTTCACGAAGATGTGATCCTGGATCTGCAGCGTCGGCAGCATCGAGCCGCTCGGGATCTTGAACGCTTCGATCACGAACGCCCTCAGCAGCAGCGCGACGCCGATCGCGACGGCGATCGACTCGACGTACTCGCGGAGCTCGCCCTTCTGCCAGCGTCCGAGGTGCTTGTGCACGAGGCGCGCAGCATGCTCGTACGCGACCTCGAACGCGTCGACGTCGAAGGGGCTCGCCGAGAGCGAGCGGCGCAGCGCTTCCAGATGATCGAGCAGCTCTTCACGCGCGCTCGCCGGCACCGTCTTTTCGAACGCGTGCCGCTCGCGCCGCATCACACGCTCGGCTTCGTCGAGCAGCTGCGCGGCTCGCTCGATGTCGCGACGCGTCTCCGCCGGCAAGTCCCCGCGGCCGTCTTGGCCAGCCAACGGCAGGAGGTGCCGGTAGTGGTAGATCAGCATCTCGAACAGCGTAAAAAAGCCGATCGTCGCGGGGATCGGCTGATCGGAGATGGCCCAGAGCACGCGGTCGAGCAGCGTCACGGGCTCGAAGCTCGGACCGGGACTCAAGAGCGCGACGGTGAAGTGCGCGAGCAGAAGCGGCACCACGACGAACCAGATCGGCCACACGACGAAGCGGTAGACCTTCGGATTCACGGCGGTGGTGTTCATGCGGGGTGGGCGACTCAAGGCGCGTCGCCGAGCAGGATGAGGTAGTCGATCTTGGCGGCGCGATCAGCGCTCGTGTCGACCGCCGGACCATTACCCAAGCGATTGCCGTGGTCGAGGAGCAAATAGTAGCGACCGGCTGGTAAGGACACGAAGCGCCGGAAAATCTGCCCCGCCGCGACGGGTTCGTCGAGCAGGGGCGCTCCTGTCACGGCCTTCGCGCCGGGCGTCCGGACGAAGGCGTCGACCATGGCGTCTCCCGTGGCCTTCGGCAACACGAGCGCCTCGATCGACGGCGCACCATCGATCGATAGGGTCAGGTAGAGCGCCTGGCCCGAGCTCTCGACGTCGAACGGGCCGACGTAGTCCTGCTGGCCCGTATGGACCTCGGTGCGCTCGTTCGCGAGCACGTGTTTGGTCTCGCTCTCCACGTGGAAGGGGTGAAACGGGCGCTCGCCGGGCGGGATGATGCCCGTGCCGAACTCCGTCTCTCCGCTCGAGCTCGAGCGAATCACCGTGAAGCCGCGTTGGAGCTGGCTGTCGACGATCTTCTTTCCGAGAGCCTGGGGATTGAGACCGACGGCGGCGACGACGGATTGCGCCGCCTGCGACTCGACGTTCACGAGCGCGAACCGGCTGGTGTCGACCAGGCGCGGGCGAAAATAGACGTACATTGCGCCGTCTTTGAGCTGAAAATCGGGTGCGTACTCGACGAGCCCGGCGGCTTCGAACCCCACGCGTCCGAACGGGCCGCCCCACGCGTAGCCCTTGCCCTGGTACTGCACGATGAAGGACTTGCGCTGGTCGTCGTCGATGACCTGCGTCTGACAGCTCGACGCGAAGAAGCGACCGAGCACCGGGTCGTCGTCCGCGAGCTTGAGCGGTGTGCCCGTCTTCAGCATCTCGTGGCAGAAGCCGTCGAGCCCGAACTTCAGCATGTCGAAGCGCAGCGACTTGTTGGCCGGATCGTTCACGACGCCCGCTCCGAGGACCGCCATCGAGCTTGCCCCGATGCTCTCCCGCGAGGGACAGCCCGTGAGCGCGGCGAGCGAGAGGGCGAGCGAGACGAGCGCGAGCGGGCGCGGCAAGGCGGGCGCGAGCGTAGCATCATCCTTTTCGTGGGCGACACCGGGGATTCGAGCGACTGGCACTTGCGCGAACACCCGCCCGCGTAGAACGATTCCCGCATGCACGGTCACGTCGCGGTCGTCGGTGCCGGCGCCTGGGGCACGGCGCTGTCGCTCGCGCTCGCCGAGCGCGGTCCGGTGCGCCTTTTCACCTGGGACACCGCCCACGCGCGCGAGCTCGCCGATGCGCGTGAGAACCGCGCTTTCTTACCCGGCTTCGCGTTGCCCGCGGGGGTCGAGCCCACCGCGGACCTCGAGCGCGCGCTCGGGGGCGCCGAGCTCGTCGTGGTGGCGCTGCCGAGCCAGGCCGTGCGCGACGTGCTCGGCCGGGCGCGCCATGCCTTGCCCGCGGCCCCGCTCGTGCTCGCGAGCAAAGGCATCGAAGCGGAGAGCTGGATGCTGCTCACCGAGGTGGTCGCGGACGTGCTCGGCCCCGAAGTCGCTCGCCGTTCCCTGGTGCTCTCCGGGCCGAGCTTCGCGCTCGAGGTCGCGCGGCGCCTACCGACGAACCTCGTCGTCGCCGCGGCCGACCACGAGCTCAGCGTCGCCGTGCAAAATCGCATGGCGACCGAGCGGCTCCGCATTTACTCGAGCGACGATCCCATCGGCGTCGAAGTCGGGGGCGCGCTCAAGAACGTGATCGCGATCGCGGCCGGCGCCTGTGACGGCCTCGGCTTCGGCTACAACACGCGCGCCGCGCTCATCACGCGCGGCCTCGCCGAGATGGCGCGCCTCGCGGCGGCCAAGGGCGGCAACGTGCTCACGCTCGCGGGCCTCGCGGGCCTCGGGGACCTGGTGCTCACCTGCACCGGGGAGCTCTCCCGCAACCGCACGGTCGGCGTCGAGCTCGGCCGGGGCGCGCGGCTCGAGGCCGTGCTCTCGGGGCTCGGTCACGTCGCCGAAGGCGTGCCGACGGCCCAAGCCGCGCACCGGCTCGCCGAGCGGCTCGGGGTCGAGCTGCCGATCTCGAGCGAGGTGTATCGCGTGCTCTTCGAAGGCAAACCGGTGCTCGACGCCGTTCACGACGTGCTGCACCGCCCGCTCAAGCCCGAATGGTGAGCGGGCGGGGCGACGGGCCTGCGCGGCGCGCCGGCTCGGTGGAACAGCGCCTGAGCTCGCCCTCGCTCGGCCGAAGGGCCGACAGGGGCGCGCCGCGCGCGCGCGGGGATGCTTCGGTTAGGCTACCCTGACGTTTCTCGATGGCCATCGTTCGGTATTTCCCGGCCGAGGGCGCGCCCATCCCCGTGGCGCTCCACAAACCGGTCACCACGCTCGGCCGCGCGCTCGGCAATGACATCGCGCTGCCCGACGCGAGCGTCGCGCACCACCACGCCCAGATCGTCTTCAACGGACGCGACTTCCAGCTCGAGGAAGTCGATCGCGACGCCGAGATCCTGATCAACGGCAAGAAGAAGCGGCGCGCGCGGCTCGTCCACGGCGATCGCGTCACCCTCGGCCGCGCTCAGCTCGGCTTCACGATGTTCACCGAGCTCGACGTTGCGCCGGCGTCGCAGTCGGGCAGCTCGCAAGCCGAAAGCGACATGGCAGGCCTGCGTCGCCTGCACGCGTTCAGCGAGCGGCTCATGACCGTGAGCTCCGTCGACGAGCTGCTCGAAGCACTGCTCGACGACGTGATTCAGCTCACGGGCGCGGCGCGCGGCATCGTGCTGCTCGTCGATCCGGGCGACGGCAAGACCACGAACCCGCGCGTGCGCGCCTCACGCAACGTGCGGAGCGAGGCCATCGCCGATCCCTCGGGCGCCATCAGCGACAGCATCGTACGCCAGGTGATCGACACCAAGCGACCCATCATCGTGAGCGACGCGCTCACGGACACGACCTTCGGCAAGAGCGAGAGCGTGATCGCGCTCCAGCTCTCGAGCGTGATGTGCGCGCCGCTCTTGAGCCAGGGCGAGACGGTCGGCGCGCTCTACGTCGCGAACGACGAGGTGAAGCACCTGTTCGAGCGCAAGCAGCTCGACCTCTTGACGATCTTCGCGGGGCAGGCGTCGCTGATCCTGCAAAACGCGATGCTGCTCTCCGCGCTCCGCGCCGACAAGGAGAAGCTCCAGGGCGAGCTCGAGGACAAGCGCTTCGGCGAGATCATCGGCGCCTGCGCCTCGATGATGGAGGTGTTTCGCAAGCTCACGAAGGTCGCGGCGACGGACATCAGCGTGCTCATCACGGGCGAGACGGGCACGGGCAAGGAGCTCATCGCACGCGAGCTTCACCGCCGCTCGAGCCGCGCTTCGGGGCCCTTCGTCACCGTCAACTGCGGCGCGATCCCCGAGAACCTGATGGAGAGCGAGATGTTCGGGCACGTGAAGGGTGCTTTCACGGGCGCCATCGCGAGTCGCGCGGGGAAGTTCCAGCAGGCCGACGCCGGCACGCTCTTCTTGGACGAGGTCGGTGAGCTCACGCCGCAGCTCCAGGTGAAGCTCCTGCGCGCGATTCAAGAGCGTGTGGTCTACCGCGTCGGGGACAACCGTCCGGAGCGCTGCGACATCCGCATCGTCGCGGCGACGAACCGGAATCTCGAAGAGATGATCAAGACGGGAGAGTTCCGCGAGGATCTCTACTACCGGCTGAACGTCGTAAACCTCTGGCTCCCGCCGCTGCGCGAGCGCGGCGACGACGTCTTCATCATCGCGAAGGCGCTGCTCAGCAAATACGCCGACGAGATGGCGAGCCCCGTGCGCGGCTTCTCGCCGCCCGCGCTCGCGGCGATCCGCAAGGCGTCCTGGCCCGGCAACATCCGCCAGCTCGAAAACCGCATCAAAAAGGCGCTGGTGCTCTGCGAAAAGACGCTGCTCGGCGCCGA
>JAICUB010000033.1 GCA_025936045.1 Polyangiaceae bacterium
ACGCCGCCGAGCGACACGCGCACGAACTTACGTCCGAGCGAGCGCGCGATGCTGCGGCCGAGCGAGGTCTTACCGACGCCGGGCGGACCGATCAGGCAGAGGATGGGCCCCTTCTTGTCCTTCTTCAGCTTGCGCACGGCGAGGTACTCGACGATGCGCTTCTTCACCTTGTCGAGGCCGTAGTGATCCTCGTCGAGGACGCGCCGCACCTCGGCGATGTCCATGTTGTCCTCGGTCGAGTGCGTCCACGGCAGATCGAGGATCCAGTCGAGGTAGGTGCGGACGACCGTGTACTCGGCGCTCCCCACCTGCATCGAGCGCAGGCGCTTGAGCTGCTTCTTCGCGACGTTGTCCGCTTCGCTCGGCAGGCTCGCCTTCGCGATGCGCTCCTCGAGCCCGTCGAGGTCGCCCTGATCGCCGTCGTCTTCGCCGAGCTCTTCCTTGATGGCCTTGAGCTGCTGGCGGAGCACGTATTCGCGCTGGTTTTTGCCCATCTCCTCCTTGATCTGGGAGTTGATGCGCTCGCGCATCTTCAAGATCTCGAGCTGCCGAGTGAGCAGCTTCAAGACCTTCCGGATGCGCTCCTTCACTTCCACCGTCTCGATGAGCTGCGCCTTTTCCTCGACGGGAGCATCGAGGTTGGCCGCGACGAGATCGGCGAGCGCGCCGGGTGCCTGGATCGAGTCGATGAGCGAACCCGCTTCGCGCGGGAGCTCGGGCATCAGCTGGATCACTTGTTTTGCGACGTCACGCAGGCTGAGAGCCAGCGCTTCGGCTTCGACGTCCTCGGCGCCCGCCGTTTCGACCCGCGCGATCTTGGCGCGCATGTAGGGCGCCGTCGCGGTCACCTGATCGAGCCGAATGCGCGTCAGGCCCTGCAAAATCAGCGAGTAGTTGCCGGAGCTGTGCTTGAGCGCCTTGAGGACGCGCGCCGCGCAGCCGACGGGATAGAGATCGTCGCCGCTCGGATCGTCCGTGGACGGATCGCGCTGCGCGAAGATCGCGATCACGGGGCTCTGGAGGTTGTGTACGTCCTCCACGAGCGCGACGGACTTTTCACGCCCCACGTCGAACGGAGCGACCGCGCCCGGGAAGAGCACGGCGTTCCGGATGGGCAGCACGGGAAGGTCGTCCCCGAACTTGAGCTCGTCCTCACTCGGCGGAGGACCGGATGCCGGCAGTGGTGGCGGAGGGGGCTTCTTCTTCTCAGTCATGTTCGGCTCCAGTCATTCGTCACATCGTGCTCGGTCGCGACTCTCGCGTCCTCGCTGTAACGACAGGAACGGCATAGGATCGCAAAGTAATCAGTCATGAACGGAAAGCCAGTCCTCTTCCGCGCAGTTTTTTTCGGAACGCCCGCGATTGCGCTCCCCACTTTGCGCGCGCTCGCCGACAGCGCAGAAATCGTGGGGGTCGTGACACAGCCGGATCGGCCTAGGGGCCGGGGGCTCGAGCTCCAAGCGCCCGAGGTGAAGACCCTGGCGCTCGAGCTCGGGCTCGAGGTGACCCAGCCAGCCAAGGTCCGCAACGGTGAGCTCCGCGACTGGCTTCGCGCGCGGAGACCGGACGTGCTCGTCGTGCTCGCATACGGCCGTATCCTGCCGAGCGACGTGCTCGAGGTCGCGCCGCACGGCGCCATCAACCTGCACGCTTCTCTCTTGCCGCGGTACCGAGGCGCCGCGCCCATCGCATGGTCGATCATACGCGGGGAGGCCGAAACAGGTGTCTCCCTGATGCAGATGGATGCGGGCATGGATACCGGACCCGTCTTGAGCCGCCGCGCGCTCGCGATCGGTGAGGACGAGACGGCCGGCGAGCTGGCGGTGCGGCTCGGGGAGCTCGCGGCCGAGGTCACGCGCACGGATTTGCCGCGCGCAATCCGGGGAGAACTCGCCGCAGAGCCGCAGGACGACACGCTCGCGACGCTCGCGCCGCCGCTCGAACGCGAGCTCGGCCGGCTCGATTTCACGCGGTCGGCGCGTGAGCTGCGAAACCTCGTGCGGGGGCTCGCCCCCCGGCCCGGCGCGTTCACGAGCGTGGGCCTGAAGACGCTGCGCGTAGCCAGCGTGCGCGCGAGCGACTCGACGCGCGCGGGAGCGCCCGGTGCGGTTCACGTGGAGGACGGCGTCCCGTGGGTGACGACGGGGAGCGGCTCGCTCGAAATTCTCTCCGCACAGCTCGAGGGCAAACGCCCGGCAAGCGGCCGCGATCTGGTGAATGGTCGGGTGCTCCGGCCCGAGCTCGTGCTCGGAGGATGAAGCTGCTAGCGTCCCCCGGTCGAGAGCGAACGCGTGACGGCAACCGAACGCGAGGGGTTAGCGAAGTGCACGAGCTCGGCCGAGCTCGTTGCCGAGATCGCCCGCGAATTCCCGGGCTTTCGCCTGGTGAATAAGCGCGACAGCCCCTTTTCGCTGGCGATCGATCGGGCGCTCAGGCTCGTGACCTTCGGGGCCCAGCGCGCTTATCTCACCCACTACCACACGGTGATCGGCAAGACTCTTTATACGCCGGACACGTGGGCGACGACGGGCGAGCTCGACCGCGTGGTGGTGCTGCGTCACGAGCGGATTCATTTGCGGCAGCGGCGGCGCTACGGTCTCCCGCTGATGGCGTTTCTCTACCTCGTGCCCTTCTTCCCGCTCGGGCTCGCCTACGGTCGCGCGCGCCTCGAATGGGAGGCCTACGAAGAGACGCTGCGCGCAACCGCCGAGCTCTGCGGCCTCGAGCGCGCCCGCTCACCCGTGCTGCGCGCCGGGATCGTGAAGCGCTTCACGGGCGGCGACTACGGCTGGATGTGGCCCTTCAGACGCCAGGTCGAGCGCTGGTACGATCGCGTGCTCGCCGAACTCGCGCGAGGGCAGACGTCGTGAACGAAGTCGTCGGGATCGACCTCGGGACGACGAACACCGTGGTCGGCGCGTTCAGGAACGGCGTCGCCAGCGCCCTCCCCGACGAGGACGGCCGTACCCTGATCCCGTCGGTCGTCTCGTTCCACCCGAACGGGAGCGTGCTCGTGGGCCGTCCGGCGCGCGACCGGCGCACGATCGATCCGAAGAGCACCGTCTACTCCGTCAAGCGCCTGATCGGGCGCAGCTGGGATACGGAAGAGGTGAAGCGCGCCCACGCGCGCTTGCCCTTCGACATGCGGGAAGGGCCGGGCCAGGCCGCGCTGATCGCGGTGCGCGGAGAGACCTACACGCTGCCCGAGATCAGCGCGTTCGTGCTGCGCAAGGCGCGCACCGTCGCGGAGAGCGCGCTCGGCTCGAGCGTGGAGCGCGCCGTCATCACGGTGCCGGCGAACTTCAACGATTTGCAGCGCGCCGCAACCAAGGTGGCGGCGCGCGTCGCCGGCCTCGAGGTCTTGCGCATCCTCAACGAGCCGACCGCCGCGGCGCTCGCGTACGGCTACGGCAAAGGCACCTCCGAGCGGCTCGCCGTGTACGATTTCGGCGGCGGCACCTTCGACGTGACGCTGCTCGATCTGTCGAACAACGTGTTCGAGGTGCTCGCGACCGCGGGCAACACCTTCCTCGGCGGCGACGACATCGATCTCGCGATTGCCGAGCGCATGGCGGACGAGGCGCTGCGGCAGCACCGCTACGACCCGCGCGAAGATCCGATTCTGTTCGACCGCTTCCGGCTCGCGGCCGAGGAGCTCAAGCATCGCCTTTCGACCGAGCAAGCCGTGACGACGGTCGTGCGCGAGGTGACGCACGGCGCCGGCGGTAAAGCGCTCGACCTGACCTTCACGCTCACGCGCCGTGAGCTCGAGGAGCTCGCGGGGCCCATCGTCGAGCAGACGTTCGACACTTGCCGCGACGCGCTCGCCGTGGCGCGCCTGACGGTCGGCGATCTCGATCAGGTGCTGCTCGTCGGCGGCTCGACGCGCATCCCGCTCGTGAAGCGGCGCGTCGAAGAATTTTTCCGCCGCGCGGGGGAGAGCCACCTGAGCCCCGACGAAGTCGTGGCCATGGGCGCCGCGATTCAGGCGAGCGCGCTCGCGGGCGCCGAGCGCCGAAAGAGCGCCATCCCGCCGCCGCCCGCCGCCGCGCGCCGCGCGAGCACGGAACCCGGCGTGGGGCGCGGCACCCTGCCGGGCGGTGGCCCGCGGCCGCCTGCCGAAGCCGGCCTCGGCCGTTTGCGCCTGAGCAGCATGGTCGATGCGGCCGAGAGCGGGCCCGAGACGAAGCCCTTCGAGCCACGACAGCGCCTGCCCACACGCCCGGGACTGCAACCACCCGCGCGCCCGCCCGGTCCCGTTCCGACGACGCAGCCGTCCGGCACACTGCTGGGACTCGGCAGTCGCGCGCGAGTGAAAACTGGCGCGGGCCTCGGTCCCGAAGCGGAAGCGGCACGGGCGGACGCCGAAGCGCCGCCGCCCGCTTCGTTCAGTGCGCCGAGCGAGCCCTCGGAAACGCACGTGACGCCCGTCGTCGCTGCCCCCGAGCCGTCGAGCGCGCTCGACGAGGTGACGCAGCGCTATCGCGAGAGCTCGGCGGAAGTGCCGCCCACGCCGTGGCCGGGGTCGATCGAAGGCCTCCCGCCGAACGAAGTCGACCCGCTGCTCGAACCTCCACGGGCGCTCGACGAAGCCGCGCTTCCGCTGCCCGAGATCCCCGACGACGTGCCCACGCGCGTGGGTTCGAGCCCCCTGTCGCAGGCCCCGCCGAGCTCGAGTCGCCTGCGGCCGGCCCCGTCCGTGCTTTCCGTGCCCGCGCCGCTGCTCTCGGTGCCGGCGCCCGTGCTCGTCGACGTGACGCCGCTCACGCTTTCGGTCGAGACGGTCGGCGGCTATTGCGACGCTCTCATCGGCCGCAACACGCCGGTGCCCTGCGATCGGACGCGCACGTTCGTGACGGCGGTCGACAATCAGACGACCGTGCGCGTGCGCGTCGGCCAGGGTGAATCCGCGCGGTTCGGCGAGAACACGTTGCTCGGCGAGCTCGAGCTTTCGGCGCTGCGCGCGGCTCCGCGCGGCAAGGTCGAGATCGCGGTCACGTTCGCCCTCGACACGAACGGCATGCTCGACGTGAGCGCGCGCGATCTGGCGACGGGACACGCGACGCAGGCGCAGCTCTATCTCGTCGGCCTGCCCGGGGCGCGCGAGCTCGAAGGCCTCGCCGCGCGGCATGCCGCGCAACGTACGGGTTGAACGACGTGTCGGACGCGCACTTCCCTTCTCCGAGCCTCGATCTCGAGCACCTCGCGGCGTGGGCGGACGTGCTGGACGAGGCGAACTACTACGAAATCCTCGGCGTCCTGCACATCGCCGACGCCGGCGCGATCCGCGACGCGTTCCACGAGTTCGCGCTCGCGTTTCATCCCGACGCGCAGCTCGACCTCGACCCCGAGGAGCGAAGCGTCGTCGCGCGCGTGTTCCAGCGCGGGGTCGAAGCGTACCGCGTGCTTTCCGCCGACGAGCTTCGCGCAAAGTACGACCTCGCGCTGGCGAAGGGACTCTTGAGGCTCGAAGGCGAGAGCGAGCGTCGAGCCACCGGCGCGCACTCACTCGACGAGCTCTGCACGTCGGCGGCCGCGAAGCTCCACGCGAAGCGTGCCGAGGATTTCATCACGCGTGGGGAGCTCGGGCGCGCCGCCGACGAGCTCCTGCGCGCTCTCCGCGCCGAGGAGGGTCCGAACGCCGAGCTCGCCGAGCGCCTGCGCTCGTTGAACCTGCTCGCGCGGCTCGGGAGCCGGCCGGATGAGCCGTGACGGGGGCATGGGCGCACCCAAGGACGGCCTTGCGCGGGGTGTCCAATCGGGTTTCCCCGGGGTGCCGGCCCCCGGCTGGCGCCGCGTCGCGAATATGACTAGAAGGATCGGCCCCCAGGCCATTTTCGGCCTCAAGATGCGCTGCTCTAGACCGAACCGCGCCCATCACCGTATTTTGCGCTGGCCCCCGTCTCCGGGGGCGTTGCGAGGCCGCTAGTGAAGATCTCCTGTCCCTCCTGCTCTGCGAAGTATTCGATCTCCGATGAGAAGGTCGTTTCTCGCCTGGCCAAAATCCGCTGCCGCAAGTGCGGCGCCACCATCGTGATTGACGGCAAAGTGAACCCTCCCAATGTGACCACCAGCGCCGGCGGCGACGGCCCCGATGCGCACGAACACGCGGAAGCAGCTGGCACCGAGTACTCGGTCGACATGGGCGAAGGCGATCAGCGCACCATGCCGCTCGCCGAGATCGTCGCGGCCTACAACGCCGGACAGATCACCGGTGAGACCTATGTGTGGGCCGACGGCTTCGCCGACTGGAAGCCACTGTCCGACGTGGAGGAGATCGTGGAGGCGCTCCATTCGACATCCACCGGCACTGCGCGCGGCTCCGCGCCGCACGCAGCCCCCGCTGCCTCGCCGTGGGAGGCGAAGCCGCAAGTGACGCCGAGCCCAGCGCGCGCCGCGGCAAAGCCTGTGCGCGGCGGCGCGAGCGACCTGTTCGGGCGCATCGAAAAGGCCGGCGCGGAAGAGGACGTTTCGACGAGCGCTCCGGACGGCGCCACGGGGTCGCGCAACGAGTCCTCCGTGCTGTTCTCGCTCAGTGCTCTCACGTCGGCGTCGAAGCCGTCGCAGACCGGCTCGCGTTCGTCGGCTGCAGCAACGAGCGCCGCCTCGCGCGAGGACTCGGGGCTCATCGACTTGAAGGCGCTCACTGCCGCCGCGGTCAAGGCCGAGCCGATCGCGACGGGTATCTCTGCTCCGGTCATGGCACCGCTCGCGGCACCGCCGCTCGGCGTGGCCGCGCCGCTCGGCCTGGGCTCACCGCTCGGCGCCGGTGCGCTCGGCATCGACCCGGCGCCCGGCAAGAGCAAGACGGGGCTCTATCTCGCGATTGGTCTCGTCGTCTCTGCCGTGATCATCGCGCTTGCCGTCATTCTCAAGCCGACTCCGCCGCCGGTCGTCGTGGCACCGCCCGCACCTCCGCCGCCCGCGCCAGTGCTTCCCTCGGCGGCGCCCACGCCGACGCTCGCGGCGACCCCGCCACCCACCGGCTCGCCGAGCGCGGAGGCGGCCTCGTCCGCCGAGGCACCCAAGAAGCGGGCGACCTACGGCGGCGGCGCACATCACGGCGCGACGGGCGGCGGCACGAAGAAACCGAGCACTTCCTCGGGCTCGGGCGACAGCGACTCCTCGCCTCCGCCCGCGCCGAAGCCGAAGACGGGCAACTGTGGTTGCGCGCCAGCCGACCTCCAGTGCGCGATGCGCTGCAGCGCGCATCACTGATCGCGGCCCGCGAGCAAAATTCATGAGCACGGAAAAGCCGGGTCTCCCGACGGTTCTGCCGGCGTGGGGCGCCGTCCACTCCATTCACTACCAATTTCTCGCAAACCAGCAGCACATGCTGGTCGACGCGCAGCGCACGGGCGCCTACCACCGCGGCATCACGCACAACCGTAGCGACTTCGAAGGCAAGACCGTCCTCGACGTCGGAGCCGGCACCGGTATCCTTTCGCTCTTCGCGGCGCAGGCCGGCGCACGCAAGGTGTACGCGTGCGAGGGCACGCCCTCGGCCGAATACGCCCGGGCGCTCGTCGAGTCGACCGGGCTCTCCGATCGCGTCGAGGTCGTGCGCTCGCGCCTCGACGAGCTCGTGCTTCCGGAGAAGGTCGACGTGATCATCTCGGAGCCGTGGGGCTTCTTCCTGTTCCACGAGCGGATGGTCGAGGCGTTCGTCATTGCGCGCGATCGCTTTCTCAAGCCGAACGGGCGCATGTTTCCCGGCACGGGTCGCGTTTGGCTTGCGCCCTTCGTCGATTCGAAGCTTCACCAGTGGCGCCTCGCCTGCGCGGCTTTTTGGGAGGAGCGGAACTTCTACGGCGTCGATCTCTCCGCCCTGGCGCAGACGGCGACCGACGAGCTCTTCTGGATGCCGGTGCTCGGCGACGTGTCGCCGCACCAGCTGATAGCGAGCCCGACCGCGTATGCGTACGACTTCGAGCGCATGCCGCTCGCCGACCTCGCGGAGCTCCGGATGCCTTTCGAGTACGTCACGACGCACCCGGGCCCGATCCACGGCCTCGCCGGCTGGTTCGACGTTGCGTTCGAGGGCAGCACCGAGCGCGTGGTGCTCAGCACCGCACCCGACGCGATCGAGACGCACTGGTCGCAATTACGCTTCGTATTCAAGGATCCGATCAGCGCGTCGATCGGCGATCGTCTGAGTGGCTCGCTCGTTTTGCGGGCGAACCCACAATCGAGCTACACCGCCGTCTTCGAGGGCACTTTGAACGGCTCTCCCGTACCGTCCGCGACGTTCGGCATCAACGGCTACCTCCCCTGGGAGAGCGACGAGTAAGCGCCCGTCACGCCGTGTCGAAGGCGACGCTCCGCGACCTACTGCTGGTGCGGATATTTGAAGATGGTGCGAGCCCGTAGGTTTCGCGACTGGTATTCACCAGGAGGCGGGCTGTCTTGCTCCACGAGCAGCGCCTCGAAAGAGACGATGGTGTCCCGGTCGCGGCCCGTGCGCTTCGGATAGGCGAGCACCCACTCCTCGAACGCCTGCCAATAATCGGGCGTCCACGGCATGCGCAGCAGGTAAGCAAAGTAGAGGACGTCTTGCCCGAGGCGCGGCGGGATGCGCCGACCCGGATGGCGATTGGCCGGGCTCGCCACCTCGTTGAAAGGATCGACGTGACGGCCGTCGCGCGTGACCGCGTCGACCACCAGGTTCAAATCGCCGAAGGGCGGATCCGGCGCGTACATCGACCAGCCTTGGTACGCCTGAAGATACGCCGCCGTCGCGTGCATCCACTTCGGTTGCCATTCGGGCTTCACGTTCGTCACGGCGCTATTTTCGACGATCAGCTGCGACGTCGCGCAGGCGGCGATCACCGCGAGTAGACCCTGCGCGTACTCCGGCCGCAGGCCACCGTTCGAGCGGCCGTCGCTCCGCGCGCCGCGGGGGGGCGTCGCGTGCGCTACGAGCCATTCGAAGCCCGCGCGGACGAGGGCGGGAGCTCGCGACCAGCGGCCCGCGGCGTTGCCGAGTCGCACGAGCGCGCGCTCGAGCAAGTCGCAATCGGAAGCAACCAAGAGGTTCGGCGTGTAGGCGATCATCGCGGGCACGAAGATGCCGAGGTTCAGGAAGGTCGCGAACCCGGCGTGCAGCGCGATGATCAAACAGATCGCGGCTCGACGTGTGTACCGTCGCCAGAAGGGGCTCAAGATCAGCCACGGCAAGATGCCCTCCGTGGCCCAAGCCGTATAGGTGAAGAGCTTGGAGTAGAGCGGCGTGAAGTGGTTGCGGAGCGCAACCGCGAGCCAGGTGTCGTTGCCCGCCTGGTAGAGCATGTAGTGGACGACGCTGCCCTCGTGCCACGTCTTGCCCGTCTTCTGCAGCGCGTTGAACGCGTAGATGACAGCCAGCTGTAGCGTGAGCACGAGCACGCCGAGCTCGACCACGGGTTTCTTCGGCGCGGACTCCGCGCCTGCCTCGCGCGCGGCGCGCACGGCGTCGATCGAGAAGCGGCGGCCGGTCGGAAGAAAACACGACCACAGGGCGAGCTCACCCAGAACCGCGTCGCCGCCGTTTTGCACGAACTCGCAGCGGCCGTGCAGACTGAGCACCGCGATCAAGCTCATCACCTGCGCCAGACGCGTGCGAAAGCCCACGAGCAGCAAGGCGTATGCGACACCGCACAGCACGAACCCAAACGCAGCTTCGGACGGCAGCGAGGCCGTGAAGAACAGCGAGAGCGTGTGATCGAACGGCGGCCTCCAGAGCACCGTGTGGTTCGGCAGGAGGCCGTCGTTCGTGTACCAAGTCTCGAGGTCGCGCGCGCGCCGCCCGAGATCGAGCAGCAGCACTACCGCGAGAGCGATCCGTCCGGCGCCGAGCGCACGGGGATCAGCCGTGAGGTAGCGCCGAACGAACCACCGTCGAAGCGCCATCCGCGGCGCAGCTTAGCTGGTCACGCGAGCGTGAACGGAGCTCTCTGCGACGATTAGGTGCCCGCCGCGCCGGCCATGGCGCGGCCGCCGCCGCCCGTCCGACCGCCCGTTGTATTGCCACCCTGCCCGCCGGTGCGGCCGCCTTGCCCGCCGGTGCGGCCGCCCTGGCCGAAGCCGCTGCCTCCTTGACCGCCGGTGCGGCCGCCCTGGCCGAAGCCGCTGCCGCCTTGACCGCCGGTGCGGCCGCCTTGGCCGAAGCCGCTGCCTCCTTGACCGCCGGTGCGACCGCCTTGGCCGAAGCCACTGCCTCCTTGACCGCCGGTGCGGCCGCCCTGGCCGAACCCCATGCCACCTTGGCCGAAACCGCTGCCCGCCGTGCCGCGTCCGGCGCTACCCCCGGTGCCCGTGCCGCCCGTTCCAGTTCCACCGGTGGCCGTGCCGCCAGTGCCAGTTCCGCCGGTCGAGGAGCCGCCAGTGCCGGTGCCGCCGGTCGAGGAGCCGCCAGTGCCGGTACCGCCAGTGCCAGTTCCGCCAGTCGAGGAGCCGCCCGTTCCGGTGCCGCCCGTCGCCGAGCCGCCGGTGCCTCCAGTAGTCGACGTCCCGCCCGTCTCGGGCGGCTGGGTGTCGTCACCACCGCCGCACGCCGTCAAAGTTCCGAGCGTGCAGGCGCCCGCAACCAGGAAACTCATACCAATACGGGAAATATGCATGGGGCAGTCCTTTTGGGCGATTGGCCAGCCGGCAAACAGCCGGATGGAGGGAAGCCAAATCAGTGACATGGTAACCAGGGTGTCAGCGGGCAGGCATACGGCGACACCGATTTCCGATCTCCTTCGTCACTCGCGTGATGCGCAAATCGAGCGAGAATCCTGCGCAAATATCTTTCGCGAGGGCGAGACGAAGCGCGCCGCCGATGACCCGTGATCATCCGCACGGGCGGAACCTGCGCGCCAGCTCTCGCGGCTTCGCGCCGAGTCAGCGGTCGCCGAGAAGGCCGCTCGTCACGCGCTCTGCATCCGCACGCGCAAAGCCGTTCGGATAGCTCGCGAGGTAGCGACGAGCCGCCACGGCGGCCGCTGAGCTTCGCCCCGCCCGCTCGAGTGCGCGGAACTGTTCCGCCAGGGCCTGTTCTCGCAATACCGAGCGCGGATAGCGCGCGAGGAGCCCGCTGAACGCGTCGGCCGCGCCGGCGCCGTCGCCCGCGTTGCGCGCCGTGAGGCCCGCCTGGAACAGCCGGTTCTCCTCAGCAAGGGTGCCGCTGTCCGCGCCGGGCGCATTCGCCTCGGTCGCACGATTCACGGCGACGGGACGCGAGGGCGTCCCGCCGCGACCCGAGCGCCCCCTATGTGCAACGACCACCGGCGCGATCCGCGCCGGTGCCGCCGGCGCTATCGCCGGAGACGTCGCGGAAGCCCACTGATCCCCGGCGCGGAGGACGGCTCGCTGCTTGCCGCCCTGCACGATCCACACGGTGCCGCGCCGCACGTGCACCTCGGTCTTGGCGGCACCTTGGTCGCCACCGTAGTTGACCGTGAACGCCGTGCCCACGACGAGCACTTCGGCGTCGGGCGTCTCGACTACGAGGTGCTTGCCGGCTTCGAGCTTGTGGGGGAGGTCGACGTCGATGCTGCCCGTACGCAAGCGCAACCGTCGCTCCTTCGCCGTGGGGCTCAGGACCTCGAGCTCACTCGACGCACCGAGCTCCGCGCGGCCCGACGCGATGCCGATCTCCGCGACCGAGTACGGCGCGGTCGCGACGACTTCACCGCCGACGAGCACTTCACCGACCTGCAGACTGAAAGTCTTGTCGTTGCGGCGTACCGAAACGTCGCCGGAGACGAGTCGCGCTTCACCCGCCGTCGCGCGCTGCACCGCTGTGACCGGTACCGCTGCAACCGGTTTCGGAGCGGGCGCGCGAAACGAGCGCCACGTCCCTGCCGCGCCGAACGCGAGCGCCACCGCCGCCGCGGCTGCGAGCCACGGACGCGCGACCGCGTTTCGCGACCGGCGCTTCTCCGCCGTGATCGAGCTGCCGATGAGCCGCACGATACGCTCGCGTCGATACGCGGCGCGCTGCGGCTCCTCCACCGGAACGGCGGTCTTGCCGAGCTCGCCCAGCGTTTGGACGACGTCGTCGAGGCGCTCGGGCTCGCTCATGACATGAGCTGCTCCTTCGTCAGCCGTTCCCTGAGCTCGCGCCGCCCGCGGACGAGGCGGGACTGAGCCGCCGCGACCGACACGCGCGTCATGAGAGCAATCTCGGCGAGATCATGGCCGAGCACGTCGTGCAAAAAGACCGTCTCCGCGCGCTCCGGCTTCATCTGCGCGAGGAGCCAGCGCACCCGTTCGAGATCGGCGCGCGCACCGGCCGCACGCTCGAGATCCGAAGACGCCGGCGGCTCCGGCTCGGCGACGTTGTTCGCGTCCCGATCGAACACCCGCCGCTCGCGCCGCCTGGCGCGCAAAGCGTTGAACGCGACGTGCGTCGCGATGGTGGAAGCCCAGGTTTGCAAGCTGCACGCGCGCGCGTACGAACGGCGCGACAGCGTGAGCACGATCTGCTCGAACGCGGCTTGCACGAGGTCGTCGTGGTCATGCTCCCGGCGGCCGAAGACGCGATAGAGCGCGTGATCGACGGCACCGAGCAGCCGGTCGTAAACCTGCCCCGCCATCTGCGAGTTGCCGCTCTGGACGGCGTCCACGAGCTGCTCGTCCGTCGGCCCGCGGGCGGCCGGATCGCCCCCGCCCTCGATCACTCTCAGCCGAGCACTGGTCGCTTTGGACGGTTGGGGCACTACACGCCAATGGTAACAGACGGCTGACCCACCAGGCACCCACTCCCTGACATATAGAATATTCCAGGGGCACAACTACCCCGGGGACCACTTCGCATCGATCGTGAATTTTGGGATCCCACTGGGTGAGACCCGCAAAATTCACTAGTTTTTGGCGTGGTCTGTCCCGTCGGTGCTTTCTTGTTTCGATACACCCAGGCGACCGTGGGTGTATCGAAATTTGTTGCACCGCTGCCTGGAGGGCGGGAGTGACGGGGACTGCTAGGTTTGACGACGATGGGCCGCGCTGGTCGACTTTTTGTGTGGGGGGTGCTTTGGGCGGCGGGGTGTGCCGACCACACCTTCGACATGCTGCCGAATGAGAAGTCGTCGCCGCTGCCCCCTGCGACCTCTGCCGGTGGGAGTGACGCGGCTGGAAGCCCGGGAGCGGGGCGCGGCGGAGCGGGAAAGCCCTCTTCGGGGCGCGGAGGGAGCGGCGGACGAGGCGGCACCGGCGGGACCGGCCCCGTGTCGGGCGGCAAAGGCGGCAATGGGTCGGGCGGGACCGGGTTGGTGAGTGACGGTGGCGCGGGTGACGAGCCTGCGTGCGCATTTCCGGGGTGCTGCGCGCCGAACGTACCCGGCTGTTACCAGTGCCCGCACGGGAACGAAGACTGCCCGTACGACGAGGTCTGTAGCCTGACGCACGGTTGCGTTGCGTGCCGGCCGCCGATGGATTGCCCCGATCGGCTCGGCTGTGACCTCGACTGCTCGACCGACGAGCGCTGCGACATCCAAACGTATACCTGTCAGAAGGACTGTGCCCGCGGGCAAGAGTGTCCGGCGAGCCGCCCTACGTGTGACAAGCAGCGTGAGGTCTGCGTGGTGTGTGATGCGCTGCAGACTCCTTCCGGCTGTCCGTACCCGTACACTTGCTCGCCCGCGGACACGTGCGTGGAATGCGTGAGCTCGGCCAATTGCGACTCCAATTCACTCAAGCCGGTTTGTTCCGAGTCGTGGACATGCCGGGGTTGCCGGAGCGACAACGAATGCAACCCGCAGGGCACACCCCCTAATTTTTATCGGACCTGCGACCGCAGCACGGGCGCCTGCATTCCCTTGTCGGAGCCCTGAGCACGCTCGACGTTAGAGCTCGACGCGTACGCCCGCGCTCGCGCCGAGCTCGAAGTTGCGCGTCGAACCGTCCGGCACGTCCCCGACGTTCACGCGCGTCGCCGGTCGCAAGAAGCCGTCGATGCCCAGCACGAGGTCGAACACGCCGCCGAGCGGGAGTACGCCGTCGACCCCCGCGCGCCCGGCAAAATTCACGCGCTTCCACACCTGCTCTGCGCCACGTGCACGCGCGTCGGCGACGAATCGCTCCTGCAGCAGCTCGCCGTGGATATCGACGTGGGGCAGCGACGGCGCGCCGATCGACACGCCGAACCCGAGGCCAGCCTCGTACCAACGCGCGGCGAGTCCCTTCGCGTCGCGCGCGCGCCAAGACGTGCCGCCCGTCGCAAGCAGCGCGACGTGCGGCAGCACGCGTACGCCGAGCCATGCTCGCCCGCCGTAGCGGGGCGCGCCGTGGTCGAGCCCGCCACCGAGCGTGCCCACGACTCCGAGCCAGCCGTATTGTCGGGGAACACGGGGCGTAGACGGCCCTTCGGGCACCGGCGCCTCCGGCGGCGGGCCCTCGGGCGCCGGCTCGCTCTTCGGCCGCTCGAGCGGCGTTGCTTCGACTCCTTTTTTCGGCGATGAGTCCTTGGCCGGCGGCGAGCTCGGCGCGTTCGCTCCGTTCGGCGCGGCCCCGTCGCCCGCGGGCGCCGCGCCCTTCGACGGGGCCGCGCCCTCATCGCGCGCGGCCGTCGCGAGCGTCCCGATCACGAACCCGACGCTCCGGTAGCGCTCGACGTCCGCGTCCGCGGTCTGGAACGTGAGCTCCCGCGTGCGCCACTCCGACGCCGGCACGCGGCGGAGCCCGACCTCCACACGCGCGCGATCGCCTTCTTCCCAAGTGACGATCGCGATCGCGGTGTACGGGCCGTTCGGAGCGTCACGCACGAGACGGCATTCGGCGCCCGCGCCGGCCGCCGCCTGCGAACAAGCGTCGAGCAATGCGCTCGCGAGCTCGCGCTGCGGCTCGGCGACGCCCACGTCGACGACGATCGGCGCAACCATGTTCAGTCGCTCGTGCTCGGAAGCGCGCCGAGCTCGAGTGTTCCCGTCGGGGCCAGCAGCTCCTCGACCGCGCCACGACGATCAGCCGCCCCCAACCGTTCCGTGCCGTCCGCGAAGCGGAGCGCGAACGGCACGCCGGGTGCGGGCTCGTCACCGCCGGTCGGCACCACGAAAACGAGCACTTCGGAGCGCTCCCCCGAAGGCTTTGCCGTCCGAGCCGCGCAGGCGGCCGCGACGTCGTTGCTCTCGTCTTCCGCCGCACAGCGCGCGAGCGCTTTTGTGTCAGCGGTCGCGCCGCTCGCGAGCAGGCGTGCCGCGGCACGGCGGACGGCCGCCACGGGATCGGAGGCGAGCATGCGGGCAGCGGCGGGTGCTTCACAGCGCGCTCCGGCGAGCATGAGCCCTGCGAGCGCGCTCGCTCGCACCGGGGCGCGGCTGTCGGATAGGCTCGCACAGAGCGAGGCGCGCACGTCGCGTTTGGCCCGCGCCGCGCCGCGTCCGAGCGACACGGCCGCATTCGCAGCGACGCGCACGTCGTGATCGGCGAGCAAGCGCTCGAGCTCGTTTGTGGCGGCCCCCTCGGCGAACCCGAGTGACCAAGCCGCGTTCGCACGCACGAGGGGTTCACGATCGCCCGCGAGCCCGGCGAGCGTCGCCGTCGCGTCGGCGCGGCCCGCCAGCGCTTCGGCGAGCTTCGCGCGGTCGTCGCGAGCCTCGGCGCGCGCGAGCCGCGCAACCACCCCCGCCGAACCTGGTGCCGCCGCAATCGCTTCAATCAAGGCGTCGCGCTCGTCCGCGGGGCTCCGCTCGAAGAGCGCAAACAGGCGCGCCGCCGCCTGCGGATCGCGCGATTTCGCCGCCGCGCCGGGCAACGCGAGTCCAAGCGCGCCGCGATCCTGCTCCGCACCGCGCTCGAGCCGCGGGAGGAGCGCGTCGAGCGTTCGCTCCGAGGCCGCACGGCGAAGAGCGAGCGCCGCGGCCGTTCGTACCTCGCCCGCATCGTCATCGAGCTTCGCGAGGATGGCGCTTTCCCAAGGCCCGGCCCCCAAATCACCGAGCGCGTTCAGGGCCGCGACGACCAGCGCAGGCACCGTCGTGTCCGTCGCAATGCGCGTGAGCTCCGGCGCGACGCGCACGGCGCCGGTCCGTCCGAGCAATCGCACGATCAGCGTTCGCTCTTCGAGCTTTCCTCGCCGTGCGTGGAACGCCGCGAGCAGCGGGTCCACGGCGCGGCCGTCCGGATGCTTCGGATCGAGCAGAGCAACGAGCGCTTCGAGCGCCGCACGGCGCACCGCCTCGTCCGGGCTCGCGAGCGCCTCGAGCACCGGAGGTAGCGCACCCGTGCCGCCGAGTCTGCCGAGAACGGGCAGCGCCGTCGCCGGCGGGAGCGTGCCCCGCGCGAGCGCTTCTGCGATGCGCGGGGTGTCGCCGGCGTCACCGGTTGCGCCGAGCGCGCTCGCACAGCCCGGTACCGAGAGCGGAGCGCCCTTCGCCTCGACACAGGCGCGCAGAGCCGGCAGCGCCGCCGGCCCCGCGACGCCGAGCGCTCGCACGACGGGCTCCGCGTCCGCGTCCGCGCGCCCGAGCTCGGCGACCAGCGCGGCGAGGGCGGCAGGCGTCGCCAGTCGCGCGAGCGCCATCGCCGCGGCGGCGCGCACCTCGGGCTCTCCGGATTTGAGCGCGTCGGCCACGCTCGAAACGGCGGAGGCGTCGCCGAGCCGCCCGACCGCGTCCAGGGCGGCGACGCGAACCGCTTGGTCGGGGTCACGCAGCACGAGGACGAGCGCACTCACGGCGCGCGCGTCTCCGAGCAACCCGAGCGCGTGCGCCGCGGCGCGCCGCACGTTGCTCGCGGAGTCCTCGACCTTCGCGAGCAACGGAACGACGGCGCGCCGGTCCCCGACGTGCCCGAGCGCATTCACGACGTCCCGCCGCACGTCCGGGCTCGGATCATCCAGGCGACCGAGCAGCGGCAACACGACTTCCGCGCTGCCCGACGCGCCGAGCGCGCGCGCGACCGTCGCGCGAACTTTGGCGTCCGTGTCGGAGGAAGCTCGGGCGAGCGCCGCGAGCGCTGCGGTGCTCGGCCGTTCAATCAGCGCTTCGGCCGCGGCTAGCCGCACGCGCGAGTCCGGGTCCGTCAGAAAGCTCGCGAGGCGGGGGCCGAGCTCGGCCGCACCGACCGTCAGGGCGACGTGCACCGCGGTGATGCGCACGTCCGCGTCGGGATCCGCGAGCGCCACGAGCGCGAGCCGACGCGCGCTTTCATGGGGCAGCTCCGCGAGCGAACGCGCCGCGCTCCGGCGCACGAGGACGTCCGGATCGGTGAGCTTCTGCTCGACGCGCCGCTCGGCGGTCGGCCAGATCGACGCGCGGGCGGCGCCGCTCGCGCCGAGCAGCACGCAGAGGGCGACGATGGCGCTCGTTTTGCGCACCGTCCTCAGGCTACCAGATCCCGAGCGGCCGCTCGTCGCGAGCGGCGTTCGCCGGGTCACGCGAGGCCGGCGCGCCGGCGCAAAAGCCAATGGGCACCCAGCGCCAACGCGGCTGCGAGCGACCAGACCCAGGGCGGCACGAGTGCCGACGCGCGACGTTCGACCATCACTTCCGTGGGGTCGGGTAGCGGCAGCTCGGCCACGTCGGCGGGCGAGACACTCTTGCCTCCGGTCGCCCGCGCGATGCGCTCGAGCCGTCCTGGATCCGGCCGAGAATCGGCGAAGGCGCGCCCGCCGTCCTCACACGCGAAGTCGAGCCGAGTCGGCGGCGCCGCCCCCACGCGCATGCGCGCGCTGTAACCACCCGCGCGCAAACGACCGGCATCGACGTGGAGCAGGGGCGCGCCCGGCGCAAGCTTGCGCGTGAGCGCCGTCTCGGCAGGCAAACCGAGGCGCTCGATCGTGAGCACGACCTCGCCCGCAGCGCCTGGTGGCGGCACGAGCTCGAAAGCCGTCGGCTCCCCGGCGATGCAGGGCCGTTCGAGCGACACGCGGCCGGCTTCGTAGCGCGGATCGCGCATGAGCCAGCCGAGCAAGCCGTCCCATAGCGCACCATAAGCGCGTCCCGAGGTGCGTTCGGCGAGCTCGCTGAACGCAAGCTCGTGCGTCGCGTCGACGCCGAGGGCGATCGAACGGCCGTCGCCCATTTCGCCGAGGGCGAGGACGGGCATGGGGACCTCGCCGATACGCCGCTCGGGGTGTTCCCACAGCACGATCGAGCCCGAGCGCGGCTTGCCGAGCGAGTTCGAGCCCTCCATCGACGGCAGCTCTTCACCGAGCAGCTGGCGGACGCCGCCGAGCACGGGCGCGGCGCGACCGGCGGCCGTGTAGGCGGGAACGAAGGTGCGAAGGTCGTAGGGTTCGCCGGTCCGCGGCAGCTCGACCGGGAGCACCTGCGCGAGCGGCGAGCCGGCGTAGCCCCCGCCCGAGAACGCCGAGGGTCCGCCGACCATGATGAGGCCGCCGCCCGAACGCACGTACGCCGCGAGCGCGGGCAGATAGGGCTCGAGCTTGTACTCGATGGCGTCGATGTCTTGGAGCATCACGGCGTCGAACGTCGGCAGGTGCTGCGTGAACAGGGCATCGACCGGGAACGGAATCAGTGAGAGCTCCGTCGTGTCGTCGACGACGTTCGGCTGGTCGGAGTTCGTGCGCAGGATGAAAAACGCGACCAGATCGATGGACTCGTTCCCCTTGAGCCAGAGCCTGAGCTGCCGCACGTCGTAGGTCGGCCGGCCCGCGACGTGCAGCAAGCGCACCCGCTCACGCCGGACGTCGAGCGTGAGCAAGCGGTGGTCGTTTTCGGGAACACGGTCCGCCTCGGGGGCGTCGATCGCGACCTCGATCACGCGCTGCCCGGCGCGCTCGATCGTTACCTCGAGATCGATCGTGGCCTCGCCGGCTCCCGGATGCGCCACACCGCGCGCAAGCTCGGCCGCTGGCGACCCTTGCCGGAGCTCGCGCACGACGACGGGCACGTCGTCGCAGCGGAGGCCGCCCGCGCAGCCGACGGTGACGTGGAGCACGAGGGGCTGGTGCGCCACCGCGGCGCCGACCGTGCTCACCTCACGCACGCTCGCGTCCGCGGGCGCTTGCTCCACGACGCGAACCGTATGCACGGGAATTCCCGAGGAGCCGAGGGCCGCAGCGAGGGCCGCGTCGTCCACGCGCTCGGTCGGACGCGAGAATCGCCCGTCGCTCACGACTACCACCGAGCGCACGCGTTCGCCCGGCTGGGCTTCGAGCTCGGCGAGCGCGCCCGAGAGGTCGCTCTCCTCGCCGAGCTGCCCGAGCGTGCTCTCGCGCTCGAGCGAGAGTGGAACGAGCTTGCCCTCCGCGAAGCCGAAAATGTCGACCTGCGCCGAGCTCCAGCGCCGGCGGAGCGCGCCCGCGGCCGCCAGCGCGACGCCACGCCGATCGCCGTGCTCCGCCGGCAAACGCAAGCGCCGCGACTGATCGACGAGTAACGCGACGCGCGGGCCGAGCCGCGCACCCCGTTGATCCACGCGCGTCGGCCGCAACAGCGCGCCGCCGACGCAGATCACGGCGAGCACGGCGCTCACGACGACGGCGCTGCGGCCACGCCGGCCGCTCCGCACCTCGTAAAAGACGAAGCCGAGCCACACGCACAGGACGAGCGCCGCAACGGCGGCGACGAGCGGCGTGAGCCCTTCGGCGAGCGCGAGATTACCCAACCGTGCCTTCCCGGGACGAAACCGCCGCTACCGAGCCCTGCCTCGGCGCTGCAGGAGGAAGGGAGCGTGGACCACGTCGTCCTTGTAGTCGGAGCAGAGCACGTACATCGCGATGTTTACCGCGAAACGAATGGCGTGCTCGCGCTGTTCCATACCGCCGGGCTCCACGGGAAACGCCCAGCCCTCACCGCGCCGCGCGAGCGCGCCCAAGAGGTCGTGAGCCAGAAACAGCACCACGGCGTTCCGGCCGCGCACCACGGCGTCGATGTGCGTCGGCCCGAGCACGCGCCCTACCGGCCGATCGAGCAGGTAGAACGTCTTGAAGAGCACGTGCGACGCCTCGAGGCGCACGGGCGGCGACTCCGGCAGGGCGCGCAGGATCTCGCGCCGGGCGGAGCGGCCGAAGGCGCCGTTGTCGGGGTCCGCGTCGTCCACGACGAGTATCCCGCCAAGCCGCAGGAAGCGCTCGAGGCCGCTCACCTCCGACCTCGAGAGCGCGCCCACGTCCTCGGCGCCCGACCACACCACGAACGGCTCGCGGAAAAGCGCCTGGCGATCGAGGCTCACGACCTCGCGCTCCTCGCGCCCAGGCGCACTCGTCCGCCGCACGAGCTCGGAAGCCCAGCGCGCAGCGGCCCCGGCGCGTGCTTCGTCGGTGTGGCCCTGGCCGGCCGCGAGCAGGCGCGCGCGAAATGCCCCCGCCTCACCGAACGCCGCCGCGCGTCCGGGGGCCGCCGCGAGCGCCAAGAGGCCCGTCGTGAGCGCGCGCCGACCCAAGCGATTTCGGCCGTTCATTGGATGTCCTCCACGTGCCAGCTTCCGTCCTCGCGCCTGAGCGTGATCTGGTGGCCGCCGCCCACGTCTACGTCGGCGCGATCGCCTTGAACGCGCACGTCGAGCGTCGCCGGGTTCTCGAGCGCGGCCGCGAGCGAGCGCACCTCGATTTCTACCGCGTTTCTAGACTCGGCGCTGAGCACGCGCAGGAGGGCAGCGTAGCTCCTCCGCGCGAGCGCACGGCGAAGTCCGTCGAGGGCTTCGGTCGGCGTGCGCGCCGCCGCGGGCAGCGTATCGGCAGCGGCGACGCGAAAGCCGCCAGGCTCGAGCTCGAGCTCGACGCGCCCGCCGTCGGCGAGGACGAGCGTCGCCGTCGCCTCCACGCGCGCGTCGCGGGCGAGGACTGCCGCCGCCTTAGCCTTGAGCTCCGCGCGTTCATCCTTCACGAGCTCGACGATCCGGGGCTCGCCGTAGTTTCTTTGCGCATCGCGCGTGAGAAGTGCATGGAGTCGGGGCGCATCGCCACGCGCGGCCGCGTCCGCGTAAGCGCGCGCCGCGACCTTGGGATCCGGTAGGGCCGGCCGGCCGCAGCCGAGCGCGAGGACCGCAGAGGCCACGAGGCGTGCCGTCTTTAGAGCCACCGAGACCATGGCGGTGGACTACACCCAAGCTTGCTTGGCTCCAAAGATTCACGGTCGATGCGGCGGTCTTCGGGGTAGCTAAAGGTCCGGCGCTTGGCTACCTTTTGCCGCCGATGGTAGCCCCTGCACGGGCTTCGACACGTCCGGCGTCCTTCTGGTCGGCCCCTCCGGCGGCGCTCTGCCTCCTCGGCGCGGTCGCAGTCGGATGCGGTTCGCCTCCGCCGCGCGCGCCGAATCCCACTCGCCCACTCGACGAACGCCGTGCCGTCGAGATCATCCTGCAGGCGTTCCACGACGAGCGCGACCAGCCGGTCCACGGCCATCCCATCACGCTTGCCCCGGGACGCAGTCTCGAAGTGGACGTGCTCTCGGAGGGCAGAAAGTACGGTGTCGCGTACGTGACCGCGAACGAGCGCGCGGCTCTCGGGCCGGCCCTGCCACCGCGCGAGCCCAGCATGGGGGATGCGCTCCAGCTCGTGAGCGGCCTCGGTGACGACGGCGACGCGCGCGTGCTCGTGCTGGAAGACACCGACTACGAGTACGACGACCAAGTCGGCGAAGACCACGAGGAGACGACGGTCACCGCCGAGCTCAAGCTACGGCGCGACGTGCGCGACTTCCTGGTGCGAGCCCACGCGGAGAAATGGCCATGAGCGACGACCCCGAACGGACCCGAGAAGCCGCGTCCCCGAAGCCTCCGCGTGAAGAGCGGCGCGCGCGGCTGATGATCGCCGGCGGCGCCGCGTTGCTCTTCCTCGGCATCACGCTCGCCGTCACCGACGACGACTGGGGCCGCTGGCTGATCGTGAGCGGGATCGTGCTGCTCTTCGTCGCACTGCATCGCTTCGGTCGGCTCGGTCCCGAAGACGCGACCGTTTGAGTCCGCCCCGGTTCGGAGGCTATGTCTCGCTGCGGAGCACGGCGACCGCGACCTTGGCGCCGAGATCCGGCGCGAGCTCGGCAGCCAGACCGAAACCGCGGCCGGTGATTTCGAGCTCGGTAGTGAACGGCGTGGCCGCGTGGAGCTGGGACAGCTGTACGTGCTCGTGCACCGCCTTCAAGTTCACGTCCGGGGACACCGGCGCTCCGTAGACGTCGTCGCCGACCAGCACGAACGCGTAGAGGAGCGGCTCCTTGCCGGGATTGCTCGCCGCGCCGCGTGCCGCGCTCCGCACCGCGTTCTCGAGACGGTACGCATAGGCGGACCACGACCAACCGGTGACGTAGAGCGCTCGCCGCGCCCCCTTCGGACCGACGCCCACGGCCGCGACCCATTGTGCGTCGGGGCGGCCGCGCACTTCGGCCGCCTCCGGCAACGAGCCACGCGTCTCGACGTAGCCGACCGAGGCCATCGCAAGACCCGGGAACCCCGGGAAGATATTCTTCCCCGCGAGTCGGTCCTGCTGCTGGTCATCGCGGATGACGACGCCGGACGTCGCGACGAGCGCGAAGAACGTCGACTTGGCGATGCGGAGGTCCTGCACCTTGTTGCGCGCCCGCTCGAGCGCTTCACGCGCCGTCTGCGCATCGATCTCGCCCTCGGTCGGAATGTTCTTCGCGATTTCTTCGGCGCCGAGCGGGAGCCCGGTGCGCACCTCGCGCACGTCCTCCTGCGTGATACCGACGAGCGATTGCACGCTGTCCTTCGCGAGCGCCGCGCTCTTCTTCGTCTCGCTCGTGCAGCCGAGGCTCACGCAAGAGAGGAGCGCGCATACAAGCGCGCCGCATGTAGTCAAACGTGATGAACCGCCGCGTCCGCCGCGCTTGCGATGAAGGTTCGATTCGGTACCGGGAAACCAAAACGAAACGAGAGACCGCCTATGAATGCCGTTCGTGTCTTGCGTGCGCATTGCCATCACCTTCGGCCCGATACTACTTGAGCCGTGCTTGAGAGGGTGTAGGGAGCGTGTTACAAACTACGGTGGAGCACTGTGAGAGCCCGCATTCTTTTCGGAGCGCGCCCCTGAGCGCCCCAAGCTCCCTTCCGCCGCCCATGCGTAGCGCTCCCTACCCCCCGCTCGTTCCGCCAGGCCGGGACTCATTTCTCGCGCTCGAGGGGCTCGTCCGAGCGGACGAGCTCAGCGTCGTGTTCCAGCCGATCGTCGGCATGCACGACGGCGCGCTCTTCGCGTACGAGGCGCTCGTGCGCTGCACGCGGCGGGAACTCGCGAGCCCTCCGGTCCTGTTCGAGCGCGCCGTGAGCGCCGGCTGCGTGGGCCGGCTCGGCCGCATGGTGCGCGAGATCGCGGTGCCGCTCGCTTCCGGCATCCCGCTGTTCTTGAACGTGCACCCGCTCGAGCTCGAAGAAGCGTGGCTCGTGCGGCCCGACGATCCGATCTACTCGCACGACAGCGACGTGTTCCTCGAAGTGACGGAGTCGGTTCCGCTCACGCACTTCGAGCTTTGCCAGCACGTGCTTCACGAGGTGCGGGTGCGCGGCGGCGTATACCTCGTCGTCGACGACCTCGGCGCCGGCTATTCGAACCTGAAGCGCATCATCGATCTCGAGCCGAAAGTCGTGAAGCTCGATCGCGAGCTCATCGTCGGCGTGGACAAGAGCAAGCGCCAGCAGCGCCTCGTCGAGAACGTCGTGAGGCTGTGCCGGGACCTCGACGCGACGGTGGTCGCCGAAGGCATCGAGACGGCGAGCGAGTTCGACGCGCTGCGCGAGACGGGCGTGCACTACGGCCAGGGGTTCCTCTTCGCGCGGCCGCAGTTTCCACTGCCCGCCGTGTCCTGGCCGCCCGCTCCGAGCTCCTGAGCGCGGGGCGCGCGCTGCCTTTTTTACAGGGATTTCACGGCGCCGAACACCGCGTCCACGTGGCCGTCGACGCGCACGCCGCGCCAGGCGTTCCTGACGACGCCCTTCCCGTCGACCACGAAGGTGCTGCGCGCGATACCCATGTATTCGCGGCCGTAGTTGAGCTTCTTCACCCAGACGCCGTACGCGTTCGCGAGCTTCTTGTCGGGGTCGGCGAGCAGCGTGAAGGGCAAGCCGTACTTGCCCGCGAAGCGCGCGTGGCTCGCCTCCGAATCGGGGCTCACGCCGATCACGCGCGCGAGCTTGCCGAACGAGCGGAAGGAATCCCGAAAGCCGCACGCTTCCTTGGTGCAGCCGGTCGTGTCGTCCTTCGGATAGAAATAGAGGACGTAGGGCGAGCCCGCGAGCGACGCCGACGAGAGCGCCTTGCCGTTCTGATCGTTGAGCGTGAAGCTCGGCGCGCGGCCGCCGACCTCGACCGGGCCCTTGCCCGAGCTTCGGGGGGGCTTGGCTTTCGCGGCGGGCTCGGCTTTCGCGGCGGGCTTGGCTTTCGCGGCGGGCTGTGGCTTCGCCGCCGGCTTCGCTTTCACGGCGGCCTTCACGACCTTTGCGCTCTTCGTCTTCGCCGCGGGCTTCGGTGCGGGGGATTTCGTCGTCCTCTTGGGGGTCGCCATGGTGTCGCCGAGGCTAGTACGAGGGCCGTGGAGTTCGCTCGGGAATCCTCTGGCGAACGTTTACGATCCGGCAGCGCCGCGCCAGGTATGATTGTCGGGCCTGGAGGTTCGGCTATTGTCCCCCACCCCAAACACACCACGAGAAAGAGCGATGCTCGACCTACCTGACAACGGCCTTTACCGCACCACTCAGCCCATGAACGGCCACGAAGAGACCTTCCCCGCCGGCGTGCTCGTTTACGTCGGCGAGCTCCCGAACGGCGGCGGCAAGTTCGTCGTCCGGCCCGGGAACAACCGGCGCAACCGCTGGTTCTGGGGCGACCCGACGACGCCGCTGCGCTTGCCCACGTGGGCTCGCACGCTGAAGCAGCTGCCCGCCGAGGGCTTCTACACGCTACCCGAGACGCTCGAGTTCGAGGGCGGCGGGCGCTGGCTCAAGAACGCGATCGTCGAGCTCGGCTACGACGAGCGCGGCCAGGGCATCATCTTCGTCGGTCAGTGGAAGGAAGACGGCAGCGACAACACGCTCCACTTCAGCCAGCGCGGGATGATGATCGACGACCGCGTGCTCAGCAAGCTGATCTGGGCGCCGATCCTGCCCGTCACCGGCGAGCTTACCTGAGGCCGCGAACCCGCGCCGGCGGCGCGAAACGCAGCCGCACGCCTTGACGCGAGGCCGGCGGAGCCGGCGTGAGGCCACTTCGAAAACGAAATGAGGTGCGGGTCCGTTGCGGGACCCCGCACCTCAAAATAAAACCGCCCGGAGCGAGCGGCTTACTTCGCGCTCTTCAGGTTCTTCGCGACGAAGTCCCAGTTGATGAGCTTGTCGCAGAAGGCTTCGAGGAACGCCTTACGGTTGTTGCGGTGGTCGATGTAGTAGGCGTGCTCCCAAACGTCGACGGTGAGGAGCGGGACGGCCGAGGTAGTGAGCGGGGTCTCGGCGTTCGGCGTCGTGAGGATGGCGCCTTTGCCGCCCTCGACGACGAGCCAGCCCCAGCCCGAGCCGAAGCGACCGAGCGCCGCGGCGACCAGATCGGCGCGCACCTTGTCCCAGCCGCCCATGCCGGCGACGAGATCGCCCACGTCGCCTGCCGGTGGAGCGCCGCCGCCCTTCGGCTTCATGCTCTCCCAGAAGAAGGTGTGGTTCCACACCTGTGCGGCGTTGTTGAACACGCCCGCGGAGCTCGACTTCACGATCTCGACGAGCGACTTCGACGCCTCGGGCTTGCCTTCGAGCAAACCCTTGAGGTTCGTCATGTAGGCCTTGTGGTGCTTCTCGTAGTGATAGTCGAACGTTTCACGACTCATCACCGGCTCGAGCGCATCCTTGGCGTACGGTAGCGGGGGGACCTCGAAATCCATGTGGTTCTCCTTGTTCGCGGCGTTGCGCCCGCGCTCAACCCTCGTCCCGAGGGTTGCCGGGAATTTCGAGGCGTGGACCGCCGTTGTCAACGCCTCAAAAGGCCCCGAACCCTAGTTTTTTCTGGGTCTTGTCCTTGCGAACCCATGACCAAGGCATTTCCGCCGCGGGTCGGCTGGCCGCTTGCCCTGACGCGTTTTGCCCGGTAGGAACTCGAGCCCAACCACACCCCCGAGGTAAACGTGTCGAAGACAGTGCTGCTCGCCACCGAAAAACCGTTCTCCGCTGCTGCTCGTGACGAGGTCGTCGCGATCATCAAAGGCGCCGGCTACACCGCGCGCGTGCTCGAGAGCTACAAGGGCAAAGGTCCGCTGCTCGAGGCGATCGCAGACGCGGACGCCGCCATCGTGCGCAGCGACATCATCGACGCCGAGGTGCTCGGCGCGGCGAAGAAGCTCGCGCTCGTCGTGCGCGCCGGCGCCGGTTACGACAACATCGATACGGCGACGGCGAAGTCGAAGAACATCGCCGTGATGAACACGCCGGGCCAGAACGCGAACGCCGTCGCCGAGCTCGCGTTCGGCATGCTCGTGTACCTCGCGCGCGGCAAATTCGACGGTAAGACGGGCAGTGAGCTCCGCGGAAAGACGCTCGGCCTGCACGCGTTCGGCGCCGTCGGGCGCGCGGTCGCGACGGTCGCGAAGGGCTTCGGCATGCAAGTCTTCGCTTACGATCCGTTCGTGAAGCCGGAGCAGTTCCAGGCCGCGGGCGTCGAGCCCGTCGGTTCGGCGGAAGAGCTCTACAAGCGCTCGCAGTACGTCTCGCTCCACGTGCCCGCGACGGCCGAGACCAAGAACTCGATCGGTAAGAAGCTGCTCTCGCTCTTGCCGAAGGGCGGCACCGTCGTGAACACGGCGCGCAAGGAGATCATCAACGAGGCGGAGCTGCTCGAGGTGCTCGCCGAGCGCCAGGACATCCGCTACATCTCGGACATCGCGCCGAGCGACGCGACCGCCGCCGCGCTCAAGGAGAAATTCGACAAGCGCACCTTCATCACCGCGGTGAAGCAGGGCGCGCAGACGGAAGAAGCGAACGTGAACGCGGGGCTCGCGGCGGCGCGGCAGATCGTCGGCTTCTTCGAGCGCGGCGAGAAGCAGTTCATCGTCAATCCTTGACCGAACCTCCGCGCCGGCCTCCCGCCGGACCACGGCCCTCCGGGTCACGCACGACGTCCTCCCGCTCGCCCTCGTCCATCGGCGCGCTGCTCGAACAAGCGCGCGACGTGAGCGCGCGAGCGGGAGGGGTGGTGATCGATCGCGAAGCTTGGCGGCGCGCCGTCGGTGATCGCATCGCCGCGCGCACCGAGCCGGGGCGGCTCCGCAACGGCGTGCTCACGCTGCACGTCGCGTCCGCCGCGTGGGCGCAGGAGCTGTCGTTTTTCGGCGCGGATATACTCGCACGCGTGAAGGCGCTCGGCGTTTCGGCGAGCTCGCTCCGATTTCAGGTGCGGCCGGTGGCGACGCAGAAGCCGCCTGAACGGAGCGCGCCACAACCGCGGCCACGCGCGGTGTTGCCGCCGGAGCTCGAGGAACGGCTGCGCCACGTCGAGGATCCGGCGCTGCGAGCGGCCATCGCCGAAGCGGCAGCGCTCGGGCTCGCGGGGGCTAGCTCAGGACAACGCGCTCGAGGCCCGCGATCCGCTGCACCACGAAGCGCTCGGCCGGACCGAACGTCGCCTGATGCTCCTCGAGCACCGCGACGTAAGCCCTGAGCGACGCGACGTGCATGCCGCGCGCCTTCCTCACGACGTCGTACATTTGATCGACGACTTTGCCCGGAAGGACCCGGCGCGTCAGCGTGTAGAGGTCGATCACGTAGTCGAGCCAGTTGGCCCGTGAGGTGGCCCACGCGATGCGCACGGCGTAGCTCGCGGCACGCTCGGCGATGGCGACCGGGACTTCCCGTCCCTCCTTGGCTTCGCGCAGAATGCTCTGCAGCACACCCGAAAGAATGCGCTCCGCTTCCTCGCCGCGGTCCATCGCGAGCACCTTGTCGGCGACCGAGCCGAGGACGTCGAAGACGTCGCCCACGTGCGTCTGGTCTTCGCTCTTGCTGTCCTCGTCGAGCGACTCGCCGTGCAGCGTCTCCACGTGTTGGCGATCGCTCGAGATCGGTACCGATTCACGCTGGAAGCTCCGCACCACGAACTCACGCTGGCCAATCTGCAGCGTGTCGCCTTCCTTCATGCGTTGGCTGCCCTCGACGCGCCGCGCGTTCACGTAAAGGCCGTTGACGCTGCCGAGGTCCTTCACCGTCACCGAGTCGTCCGTGACGATGAGCTCGGCATGGCGGCGCGAGACCATGCTGTCCTCGAGCACCAGGTGGCAACCGGAGCTGCGCCCGACGAGCAGGTTCCCGCGCCGGAGCTCGATGTTCTGACCGTCGTGCTCCAGCCAAAACCGCTTGAAGCGACCGGCGGGCAGGCTCCTCGGTTCGTTCGCCACTAGCGTCGAGTTTAGCGGTCTTGGAAGGAAAGATCACGATTTCGAGCAGATGTGAAGCTCAACCGAGCGAGCGCTCGAGCCCTTCCAACCGACTCAGGAGGAAGCGATCGGCGGGGCTGAGCTCGGTCGGCCCTTCCCGCACGGCGGCGATGTAGGCACGCAGCTCCTTGACGTTCGGCTGCTTTACCTTGTGGGCGGCCACGTAGAGCTCGTCCACCATGCTGCTCGGGCAAAGCTGCTTCATCGCGCCGTAAAAGCGGAAGACCGTGCTCACCCACGCGGCGTTCGCGGTGGCCTGCGCGAGCCTCAGGGCATAGCCAGCCGCTCGCTCGACGTTGGCAGGGTCGTACTTTTTGCCCCGCTCGACGTCGGAGAGCAGATGCTCGATCTGGGGCGCCAGCAGCCGCTCCGCTTCGTCCCAGCGTCCGAGCGCGATGGCCTTGTCGGCGAGCATCCCGAAGAGGCCGAATGCGTTCATGCGCAGGGTCGGCACTTGCGTCAGGGTTCGTGTGGCTGGGTCAGGACGCCACACCGCGAAAACGAAGTCGGTCGAGCCGATTGAAACGCGATCGCCGAGCGCGAGCACGCGCGAGCCCTTGAGCTTCTTCCCGTTCACCCGCAGGCCGTTGCGGCTCTCGAGGTCGACCAGCGTCGCGCCGTCGTCGGCGACGTCGATGGCGGCGTGATGGCGCGAAACGAGCGGATCGTCGAGGCAGAGTCCCGCGTTCTCCGCCCGCCCAATCACGAAGCGACCGAGCGGCAGTTCGATCTCGCGGGGTCCGAGCTGGAGCACGAACTTCATGGGCGTGCCGGCAGGAGCTCGCGTAAGTGTTTCAGCGATCGCCCGCCAGCACCACGAGAGTCTCGTAACTTTCGCGATCCTCGGGGCTCGGCCCGCCTCGTTCCGTGATTGTTTCGACGACCTGCCGCACGGCCGGAGCAAGGGAGTCGCGCACCGCCGCGGGGAAGCCGGAGATGCCGCGGCTCAGCCCGGACGGCGGCGTTTGTCCGAGGCTCGCGTAGAGCGACAGTGCCCAGCGCACCCAGGTGAGCTCCCCGCACGCGGTGGCGAGCGCGACGGCCGCGTCCGCCACGCCACGAAGCGCGCGGTGGTCCACGCGCCCGCCGTCGGCGAGGCGCTGCTCGACGTGGAGCCGCGACCGCAAAAGCAGCCGTTCCACGTCCTCCCAGCTCTGCTTTTCGAGCGCTCGCGCGACCGCTTCGGCCGCGAGCTCCAGCGACCAGTCGCGGTCGGATTGGGCTCCCGTGAGCGTGTCCTCCTGCGTCGCGCGCTGAACCGAGCCGCACGCGGGGCAGCTCGGGCTTTCGGCCGCGTAGGGCATGCCGCAGTCGGCGCAGTGACACATGAAGCCGGTCGTGCGCCGCTGCGCCTTCTCGCCCGTGCTGGCGGCCACGGCGCAGAGCACGAGCTCCTGAGAACCGACACGCACCCGGTCGGTGTCACCGAGCTCGACCACGCCCTTGATCGGCTTGCCGTTGACGGAGACGCCGTTGCGGGAGCCGAGGTCCTCCACGTAAACGTGCACGCCGTCGACTTTGACGCGCGCGTGTTCGCGAGAGACGAGCGGATCGTCGATGGTGATTTGACAGGCGGCGCTGCGACCGATGGTCGTCACCCCGGGCGCTAGGTCGATCTCTTGCAGTAGGAAGCGGAGCCTGAACCGCACGGCACAAACCTTAGGCGGGGCACGGAAACCGCCCACGCTACAGAACCCTAACCTTCACCCCTCCACCTCGTCAAACCGCGGGCCGCCCGCCCAAAAACGTGCCCGCTCGGCCGCGCCAAACATGCGCATAATCGCGCGGCCGATGCCGACACGCCAGCGACCTCACCGCCTGCCCTCGCTCGCCTTTCCGACGCGTGCGGCCTGTGCGGTCTTTTTCGTAGCGACGCACCTTTCGGCGCCTCTTCACGCAGAGGAGAGCCAGGGACCTACACCTTCATCGACGGCAGCTTCACCCGCTCGACCTACATCCACCCCCACGCCGCTTCCGACACCCGCGGAGGACCGTTCGACGAGCGCGCCGCCGCCGCTGCCCCCTCCGTCTTCATCCACCGTGTCGCCCGCGCCCCCGCCGCCCGACGCGCGCCCGCTCGCGCCCGCCCCGTCGGCGCCCACGGCCGCGCGGGAGCCGATGCCGGCTGCGGCGCCGCAGCCGGCGGCGACCGCAGCCGGCGCGCTGCGCGGCTTCGTGAGCGCGCCGGGATACTCGCTCGTGCACGTCGGCGCGAGCTACCCCGGCACGTGGCTCGAGCTCAGAAACCGTGTCGATCGCGGCGAATGGCAGCGTGCGTGTCTCGCGCCGTGCGACCAGGCCTTGTACGTCGACGGGACGCTCGCACGCGTGTCCGCGCCAGGCATGACGACGTCGAACCCGTTTCGGATCGATCCGGGCGAGGGCACGGCGCTCGTGCGCGTCGACGGCGGGTCGGCACGCGCGCGCTCGTTCGGAATCCTTGGCTTGGTCGTCGGCATTCCGACGACGATCGCGGGCGGCGCGCTCTACGGCTACGGCAGCTACGCTGACCGCGATGGCTTCCGCATCGGCGGCGCGACGGTGCTCGGCGTCGGAGCGCTCGCAATTCTCGCGTCGCTGCCCTTCTTGGTCTCGGGCTCGACGACGGTGCGCAACGCCAAAGGCAGCGCGATCGCGAGCGCGCACGGATTCGGTACGTTCTGAGCGCTCAAACGCGGCCGCCCGCCAACTTCGGGCCGTCCCAAAATCGGCGGGCGTGGCCCGCGTCACGACGGCGTTCGACTACGCCTTGAACTCGCGCATGAAGTCGGCGAGCGCCTTGCACCACTCGGGGAGCACGGCGTTGTAGGTCGAGGCGCGGAAGCCGCCGACGGAGCGGTGACCCTTGAGGCCGACCATCTTTCGCTTCTGCGCTTCCTTCAAGAACTCCTCTTCGAGCTCCGGCGTCTTGAGCGTGAAGACGATGTTCATCATCGAGCGTGCGCTCTTCTCGACCGGCGTGCTGAAGAAATCCGAGCGCTGATCGATCACGCTGTAGATGAGCTGCGCCTTCTCGCGGTTGCGCTTTTCCATGGCCGCGAGACCGCCGTTCTTCTTCACGTCGTCGAGCACGTTCCGGAGCAGGTAGATCGAGAACGTCGGCGGCGTGTTGTAGAGCGAGTTGTTCTCCGCGTGCGTGCGGTACTGGAAGATGGCCGGGATGTCCTTGCGGCCGCCCTCGACCAAGTCCTTGCGGACAATCACGACGACGAGGCCGCTCGGACCGAGGTTTTTCTGCGCTCCGGCGTAGATGAGGCCGAACTTCGACACGTCGATCGGGCGCCACATGAGGTCGCTCGACATGTCGGCGACGAGCGGAACGTTGCCCGTGTTCGGGAACTTGTCCCACTGCGTGCCGAAGATGGTGTTGTTGCTCGTGATGTGCGCGTACGCGGCGTTCGCGTCGAGCGAGAGCTCCGACTCGGCCGGAATGCGACCGAACTTGCCGTCCTTCTCGGCGGTGCCGGCGACGCGCACGGTGCCGACCGATTTGCCTTCCTTGTACGCCTTCTGCGACCACGCTCCCGTGAGCACGTAGTCGGCGCTCTTGCCCGCGGGCAGGAGGTTCATCGGCACGGTGGCGAACTGTTGGCTCGCTCCGCCCTGGAGCAAGAGGATTTGGTGGCTTTCGGGGACGTTGAGGAGCTCGCGCGTGAGCGCGAGCGCCTCGTTGTGCACGGCTTCGTAGGCCTTACCGCGATGGCTGTGCTCCATCACGCTCATGCCCGTGCCGCCGAGATCCAGGAGCTCCGCTTGCGCGCGCTCGAGAGCCGCGAGCGGCAACGCCGCCGGGCCTGCATTGAAATTCATGACTCGTGCCATTGGGGTGCGTTTTGTTAGCTAGGCCGCACCGGGTCGTCAAGGCGAAGGCCCGTGCGCGCCAGAACCTCGGCAACGCGCGTACGTGGTACGCGTCCTGCACGCACGAGGCGCGCCCCATCCGCGCTGACGCTGACGAGCGTCGACGGCAGGCCGCCCGGCGAAACGCCCGGGAGAACCAACAGAGCGCCGCTCCCGACGGCCGGGCCGAACGCGCGCAAGACTTCCGTCGCCTCGGTGGCCGGCGGTTCGCCCGGTAGATTCGCGCTCGTCGCCGTGAGCGGCTTGCCGAAGGCGCGCGCGAGCTCCGCGGCGCTGCAGGGCGACGGAACCCGAACGGCGACGCTGCCGTCGAGCGTGACTCGCGGGTCGAGGTCGGGCAGCGCCGGCAGCGCGATGCTGAGCGCCCCCGGCCAGAACTCCGTCGCGAGGACGCGCGCGGCGGGCGGCACGGCCCCGACGAGCGTGGTCCAGCTGGCCGCGTCCGGCAGGATCAGCGGGATGCCCTTGTCCGCGCCGCGCGGCTTGACGCGCAGGAGCGCGTCGAGCGCGCTCGGTCGCGTGGCGTCGACGAGCAAACCGAAGAACGTCTCCGTGGCGGCGGCGACGACGAGCCCCGCTTCGAGCGCGCGCACGTGCTCGTTCACGAAGCGCCCTCTTCGAACACGCGCGCGGCGATGTCGCGACGATATTGCATGCCCTCGAAGTGGATGCGCTCGACCGCGGCGTAGGCGCGCTCGCGCGCGAGCTCGAGCGTCCGAGCCCGCGCGCGCACCCCGAGCACGCGTCCGCCCGCGGTCACGACGCGCTCCTCCACGAGCGCCGTCCCGGCATGCAAAACGCTCACGCCCTCGAGCGTTCCGGCCGCCTCGAGCCCGCTGATCGGCGCGCCCGTGCGCGGCTCCTCGGGATAGCCGCCCGCCGCGAGCACGACGCACAAGGCGTGTTCGCCGGACGGCCTGAGAGCGCCGGGAGCGAGCGCGCCGCGCGCGGCGCCGTCGAGCGCTTCACCGAGATCGCCCTCGAGCGTCGCGAGCATGACTTGCGTCTCCGGATCGCCGAAGCGCACGTTGAACTCGAGCAGGACGAGCTCGCCTTCCGGCGTGACCATGAGGCCCGCGAAGAGCACTCCGCGAAACGGGTGACCTTCGGTGATCATGCCGTGCACCGCACGCTCGAAGACCTCGCGCTCGGCGCGCGCGAGGAGCTCCGGCGCGGCGAGCGGAGCCGGCGCGTAGGTGCCCATGCCGCCCGTGTTCGGACCTCGGTCCCCATCGAGCAAGCGCTTGTGATCCTGCGCCGCGGGCAGCACGACCCAGCGCTCGCCGTCGATCAGCGCATGGAGGCTGAGCTCGGCGCCGCGCACGCGCTCCTCGAGCACGACGGCTTTTCCGGCAGCGCCGAAGCTCTCGCCGCTCAGCATGCCGCGCGCGGCCGCGAGCGCTGCCGTGTGCGTGTCGGCGACGACGACGCCCTTGCCCCCGCAGAGGCCGTCGGCTTTGACGACCGGCGGCTCGGCAAACCGCCGCACGGCCGCTTCCGCGAGAGCAAGCTCGGTCACGACTTCGTGGCGCGCGGTCCGGATACCGTGCCGGACCGCGAAATCCTTCATGAACGCCTTCGAGCCCTCGAGGCGCGCCGCGGCGCGAGTCGGACCGAACACGTGGATGCCGCGATCGGTGAGCTCGTCGGTGAGTCCGGCACAGAGCGGCGCCTCAGGCCCGATCACGACGAGATCGACGGCTTCACTCTGCGCGATGTCGCCCGGCGAGCCGCTCGCCGAGCGGAGGATTTTCGGAGCAAGGCGCGCGGGCGCAGCTCGCGTGCCGGCGTTGCCGGGCGTCACGATCACCTCGCCGACGCTCTCCGCTTCGAGGAGCCCGAGGGCGAGGGCGTGTTCGCGCCCTCCGGAGCCGACGACGAGGACCTTGCGTCTGAGTGCCAAGCTTCCGGCGTCTACACCGTGATGCGTCGAACCGCCAGCCACTCCGGCGCTTTCAGCGTCGTGCGTCGCGGCGGTGCTCCCGTGTCCCGGATACACGCGAGTGAGTATGGGTGTAATCCCTTGGATCCCGCGGCGCTTCCCTCGCGGAAACGTCGGGCGTAGTCTCTTGCTCGAGTCGATGGCTGCCGACCCGGTGGTGCTTCGTATCGTCCGTCCATATGCTAGCGCCGAGGAGTACCTCGCGGCCGAGGCGTGGAGCGTGGACGCGCGCGCGATGCTGCTCATCGGTGAAGCGCCGCTGCCCGCCGATACCGCGATCGTCTTCGAGGTGATGCTCAAGGACGGCTCGCGGCCCATCAAAGCCGAAGCGCGTGTCTCGGGCGCCGTCGAGGCGAAGGACGGCAGGCCCGCGGGTCTCCGCGTGCGGTTCCGTCGTTACGGTGCGTCCACCAAAGCGTTCATAGAGAGAGCGATGGCGTTCGCCGCGGGCGGCAGCCTGGACGCGAGCTCGGGACCAGCCGCGAACGCAGCAGAGGCGTCCGGTCCCGGCACGTCGTCACCCGAAGCCTCGGCGCCGATCCACCTCGCTCCCGACGCCCCCCAGCCGATCCAGCTCACGCCCGAGGCACCCGCGCTCGTTCGAGCGTCCCCCGAGCTCTCGGAACGAACCGCATCGCCGAGCGGGCGTGCGGAGCCCCGGGCCCTGCTCGCCGCGCTGCGAGCGCGCGCTGCAGGCGCGCCGGAGACGCCCGCGAACCGCGAGTACCTGCTCGAAAAGCTGCGCCAGCGGAACGCGCCGGAAGACGTGACCATGCGCTTCCAGCGCGACTGAGCCCGCGCTTCAGGGCACCTGGTCGATCGGCAGGTGCATGAGCTCGACGCCGAGTGTCTGGCTGAGCTCGAAGATGCGGTCGTCCCGATAAAACTCGCCGAACACGATGCGACGCACGCCCGCGTTGGCGACGAGCTTGAAGCAGCCGAAGCACGGCGACGCCGTCACGTAGATGTCCGCGCCCTCGAGCCGTACGCCATTTCTCGCCGCCTGCACGATCGAGTTCGCCTCCGCGTGCACCGTCCGCACGCAGTGCCCGTCCTCCATCATGTGCCCCGCCTCGTCGCAGTGGGGCAGGCCGCGAATCGAGCCGTTGTAGCCCGTCGCGAGGATGATCCGATCGCGCACCATCACCGCGCCGACGTGTTTGCGATCGCAGGTAGACCGGGACGCGACCACGCGCCCGATGGCCATGAAGTACTCGTCCCAGCTCGCCCGTCGTCGTTCTTCGCTCATGCCCCCACCTACCATCCCGAGACCGCGTTCGAGTACCGAAGCCGCGCGGTCGCGGGCGGAACGGCTTGACCCCGACCGGGGAAAGTGGCTTGTTTCGCGGATGTTCCGTTCGTTCTCGCTCGGCCTCGCGCTCGCCTGCGCCACCACCGGCGTCGCGTTCGCCGCGCCCTCCCCGCGCGACACGGCCAAAGCGCTCATCGCCGAAGTCGCCAAAACGCCGGCGGCCAAGGGCCCGGCGCGAGACGCCCTCGCGGAAGCCGACCGCGCGCTCGTGCGGGCCGATCGCGCGCGGCTCGCCGGCGACCAGAAGCACGGCGCGGCGCTCGAAGCGCTCGCTCTCGAGTGGGCGCAGGCGGCGAAGGAGCTCGAGCGGGCCGCCGCCGCCGAAGAACGCGCCGCCCTGCTGGAGAAGCAGCTCGGTGAAGCGAGCGCGAAGCTCGAGCAGGCGCACACGCTGGTCGAACAGACGAACGCGCGCCGCAATCGCGCCGAGGCGCAGCTCCGCGAGGTCGAAGCCGCCAAGGCTCTGCCGAAGCCGACGGAGGCCGAGCCCGCGAAGCCGCCCAAGGGCGCGAGGAAGCGCCCGGCCGCCGAGAAGGGCGGTTCGGAATGAGCCGCATGCGGAGTCTGCTCCTGCCGTTCGTCGCCGCGCTCGCGCTCGCGTGTGCGTCCACGCCGCGACCGCGCGTCCTCGTCACGCTCGATGCGACGGGGAATAGTCCCGCCGTCCTGCAGGCGAAAAGCGCGGCGCCGCAAGCGTTCGCGCGTGCCGAAGGCCTGCGGCGCGAGGCCGAACAGGCGCACGACGCGGGTGATCCGGCCGGCGCGCAAATCCTCGGTGAACAAGCGCTCGCCGCGTTTCAGCGCGCCGTGACGCTCGCCGGCGTCACGCGAGCCGAACAGCGCGCTGCCGCGGCCGAGCTCAGCGTGGCGCGCGTGAACACGGAGCTCGCACGGACCGAGCAGGTTCAAAAGCAACTCGACGCGGACGCCGTCGCGCTCGAGCTCCGGCTCAAGGTCGCGCGTGAAACGTTGCCGATGCCGGAGAGCGGACGCCCCGCGTCCCCCGAGCGCGAGCTCGCGCGGCGTGAAGCGGCTCGTGCGCTCACGGCGCAAGCGCGCCTGCTCTGCTCGGCCGCACGCATGCTCGAGCCCAAGCGAGCGACGCTCGAGCCCGCCTTTCAGAAGCTCGCCGACGTCGAAAAGGCGCTCGCCACGAGCGGCCCTTCGCCGATCGACGACGCCCGCGCCGTGAGGAGCGCCTGCCTTGCGGAGCTCACGGCCGCACGGCGCCCGCGCACCCAGGCAAACCCTGCCGATCCGGCGAGCGACGGCTTGCTCGCAGAGCTCAGCGACGCGTCGCTGAAGCCGAGCCGGGACGACCGCGGCGTCGTGGTGACTCTCGAGGCGCCCTTCGATCGCGACGACCAGCTCACCGAGCGCGCTGCGAGCCGCCTCGCCGACCTGGGGGGAGTCGCGAAAGCGCATCCGGATTTTCCGGTGCTGCTCGTCGTGCATAGCGCGGCCAAAATTCCCGACGCGCGCGGGACGTCGCGCGCAGAGCACGCCGCCGCGGCGCTGCGCAACCACGGCGCCCCACGCGTCGAAACGGCGATGGTCGGCGCATCACTGCCCCGCGTGGATCCGAAGACGCCGGGCGCGGTAGCGCGCAACGACCGACTCGAAGTCGTGTTCGTGGCGCCGAGCGCGAGTTAGCTCCCTATTTACGGGCGCGGCGCCGAGCTCCCCATGTCGCTCCCACTCTCGACCACCTTTGCCCACGGGCAATCTCGACGTGCCCGCAGCGCGCTCGCCGAATTCCACGCAACTCCTCTCGAGGCGCTGCTCACCGAGCACCGGCGCGTGGACCCCTTCGACGACGCGCTCGCGCTGTTCCACGACGCGGCCGCGAGCGTGCCCGCGTACGCGGCGTTTCTCGCCGAGCACGACGTCGAATGGACGCGCGTGACGAGCCGCGCCGAGTTCGAGCGACTGCCGACGCCGACCAAGGAGAGCTACTACCGCCGTCACCCGCTGCCGGCGCTCTGTCGCGGCGGACGCCTCGAGGACTGCGACTTCGTCGCCGTCTCGTCGGGTTCGACGGGCGAGCCAGCCGTCTGGCCTCGCTTCGTGAGCGACGAGCTCGGGACGGCCGAGCGCTTCGAGCAAGTCCTCGCCGACGCGTTTCGGCTGCGCGAGCGCCGCACCCTCGGGGTCGTGTGTTTCGCGCTCGGGAGCTGGGTGGGCGGCATGTACACCACGGCCGCGTGCCGCCACGTCGCGGCGAAGGGCTACCCGCTCACGCTCGTGACGCCCGGCAACAACGTCGTCGAAATCCTGCGCGTCGTGCGCGCGCTCGCGCCGCATTTCGAGCAAACGGTGCTCTTCGGCTACCCGCCGTTCCTCAAGGACGTCCTCGACGCGGGCCACGCCGACGGGCTCGCCTGGAGCGATCACCACGTGCGGCTCGTCACGGCGGGGGAAGTCTTCAGCGAGACGTGGCGCGACCTCGTCGTCGCGCGCGCCGGCTCGTCGGATCCCGCGCACGCGACCGCTTCCCTTTACGGCACGGCCGACGGCGGCGTGCTCGCGAACGAAACGCCGCTTTCGATCACGATCCGGCGCCTGCTCGCCGAAAACCCGAACGCCGCGCACGAGCTCTTCGGCGAGCCGCGCCTGCCGACGCTCTGCCAATATAACCCGCTCCACCGCTACTTCGAAGTCGACGGACGCGACCTCATCTTCAGCGGGGACGGCGGCGCGCCGCTCGTCCGCTATCGCATCCTCGATCGCGGCGGAGTCGTGCCGTACCAAGAGATGCTCGCCTTCTGCCGTAACCACGGCCTCGATCCCTTCGCGCGCCTCGACGGGACGCCCCTGCGCGAGCTTCCCTTCGTGTTCGTATTCGGGCGCACCGGTTTCGCGATTTCGTACTACGGCGCCAACGTCTATCCGGAGAACGTGGCTCCGGCGCTCGAGGCGCACGCGATCGCGCCGCACGTGACGGGCAAATTCGTACTCGAGCTCAAAGAGCAGAGCGACGGGAACAGCGGGCTCGCCGTCAACGTCGAGCTTCTCGCGGGTCGTGAGCCGCGAGCCGAGCTCGCACGCGAGGTCGCTGCCGCGATTGCGGCCGAAATCCTGCGACAGAACAGTGAATATCGGAGCTACGTGCCGGAGGCGCGTCGGATCCCCGAGGTGCTGCTATTGCCCAACGCCGATCGGACGTATTTCCCCCAAGGCGTGAAGCACCGCTACACGCGCTGAAGTTCTCCGCGGCTCACTCCCAAGCTTCGCGCGCGCCACGTGTCAGTTGCGCCCAGTCTGGAAAGGCAAGCCGCCGCGACCCGACCACCGACACCGGCCGGTGAGTCGGGGCTGGACTAACCGCCGAACCAGGCGAATGCTTGAGTGAACCGGGTACGTGCTCGGTCGAGACGATCAGTGCCTCCAGTTCCCCGCGATTCCCTCTTCGGTGAACGCATCGTTTGGGCTGGTAGACCCGCCGTCATTCGACCCTCCGCGTTTCAGCGTTCGCTCGCGTTCGTGTCGTTCTTCGCGTCCGCGATCACGCTCTGCTTCGCGCTCGTCGTGGCTCTCGTGCTCAAGGCCGACTTCGGGCCGCTCTTCTTTTTCGCCTTCTGGTGCGCGGCGCTCGGCCTCGGCGTCTTGCAGGGACCGCGCTTCGTGCTCGCGCGCTCGCGCTACGTCGTCACCGACCAGCACGTCATCGCGATCTACGGTCCGATCCGCCGCACCATCGAACGCAAAGCCATCAGCTTCGCGCGCATCTATTGGGACGAGAGTCACCCCGACGCGGGTGACGTCGAGCTCGTGCGGGCCGTGCCGACCGGGGCGCTCCGGCGGCGGCTCATGTTGCGGCTCATGGGCGTGCGCGCGCCGGACCGCGTTTGGGCCATCGTGCGCGGCGCGGAGCGCCTCGCCCCGCGCGGCGCCGCGGATCGACCGCTCACGCAGCGGCTCGACGTGGACGAGCGCGTCGTGTGGTCGGCGCAGCCACGGCAAGAGCTGAAACGCTACGTTCCGCGCGGGCAACGCGAATGGGCGCTCCTCGCGCTCGCGGCCGCGCTGCTCGCCGGTGGCGCTCGCATGGCGATGGGCGCTTTTCCGGCGCTGCGGCACGTGCGGGAGGGCGGGCTCCAAGTCGGCTCGTTGACCTTCGCCGTGCTCGCGATCGGCATGGGCTCGACCATCCTCTTGCTCGTCGGCATCGCGTGTTACCTCGTGTACGACGCGATCATTCGCAGCGGCTACCTCGCGAACTACACGCGTTACCTCGTCACGAACAAGCGGGTCCTCATCCAGCGCCGCTCCGAAGAGCTGCACCTCGATCGCCAGAAGATCTTCGACGTGATCGAAGCGCCCAAGGGCGACGGCCTGCACGACGTGTTCCTGGTGCTCGACGGGCCGCGAGCCCGCGCGGTCGCCGCGAGCGGCGCCTTCGGCGAGATCTCCCGCGGCCCACACTTGCGCCCAGTATTCGAAGCGGTGGAGGACGCCGAGGGCGTGAGTCGCATCCTACGCACGCGCCCCGACTTGCCGCACGCAGCCTGAGCGGGCCTCGGTCGTCAGTTTTTTCGGTGCCGGTGGCGGTCCGGCAGCTTCCGAAGCTCGCCCGCACAGAACTCGCGGTGGCGCCGCGCGTGCTCGAGCCAGGGCTCGGCGGGTTCGGCCGCGAGCAGGTAGGCGTCCCACTCCTCGACGGCGGCCTCGTAATCGCTGCGGCGCGTTTGCGGCTCCTCGTCATGACGAGCGCGCGACATGGCGACGAGCGCCGTCAGGTAGAACCGCTCGTAACGCGGGAAGAAATCGAGGCCGGGCAAATCGAGCGGCTCGTCCGTCGCGTAGTGTGCGAGCGGCAGCCGCACGAGCAGCCCGGTGTCGAACGCCGCGTGCGCCGCGGGGACGTCGCCGAGCCGTTCGAGCGTCACCCCGAGCCCGAAGAACGCGAGCGCCTGCGTGACCGGATCGCCGCCGAACGCCGCCGCGGCTCGGTAGTCGTGCTCGGCGCGGCGCAAATCGCCGAGGCGAGCCTCGCTCGCCGCTCGCAACGAGAGCGCGCGGGCACGCGTCCCAGGCTCGAGCGCGAGCTCGAGCGCGGCGGCTTCGGCGTCGCGCGCGCCCGCGTAGTCAGCGCGCGTCGCTCGCGCGATACCGAGCTCGAGCCAGGCGCCGGTCGCGAGGGAGCCGGAAGGCAGGCTCGACAAGGCGTGCGTGAGCAGCATTTCCGCTTCGGCGTCCCTGCCGACGCCGGCCTCGATCAGGATCGCTCCCATGTCGCAGGCGAGACGAAGACTTTTCGGCTGCCGCACGCGCGTGACATCGATCGCCGCGACGCCCGCGCGCGCGAAGTGCTGGAAGTACTCGGGGTCGTGACCGGCGCGCTGCTGCAGTTCGAGCTCGTTCTCGAGCTCCACCAAGAGCCCGTACTCGACCGCCGCCGTCGGGTCGCGCGCCCGTTCCCAGAAGGTCGGCCGCGCCGCGCTCGCCGTCGCCGTGAACAGGCCGAGCCCGACGAGCCCCGCCGCGGCGCCGAGCCCGCGCATCAGCGACCTCCGCCGCCCTTGGCGAGGGCTTTGCGCGCGTGCTCGGCCCACGGACCACGTCCGGCCTCGCTCGCCAAAAAAGCGCGCCAATGAGCGCGCCGGAGCGCCTCGTCCCGGCCGACGGCCAGGATCGCGATCGCGGCGTGGAGCTCGCCGTCGAGCAGCATGATGCGAGCCCGCCCGACGTGAGTGGGTGACGGCGTAAGCTCGCCGGTCGGGCTCAGAGCCGCCTCCGCCACGCGCGCGCGCTCTGCCGGCGTGAGCTCGCTCTCGAGCTCCCACGGCCCTTCGGCCTCGCGCGCCGCGGCGCGCGCCTGCTCGCTCCGTCCCGCTCGGGCGAGCGCGAGCGCCGTGAGCGCGAAGACGATGTCGCGATCGCCCGCGAGCGGAATCGCGCGCGCCGTTTCCAGGTAGCCGAGCGCCGTGTCGATCCCGTTCGGCCCGCGCGCGAGCGCGAGACTCGCGGCTTCGATCACGGCGACGCGCTCGGCTTGAAGCGAACCGAGCAGCCCGGCGCGGGGCACGAGCAGACGATAGGCGCGCTCGGCCGCGTCGAGCGCCCCCGCGGCGAGCGCCGTCCGCGCGACGTCGAAAAGCGCGGGAGCGTCGTCGAGCGGCGGCGCCGTTTCGGCCATGAACGGCGCGACGAGCGTCCAGGCTTCGGCCACGTGCCCCAAGCGAAAGAGCGCACGGCCCTCGACCAGCGTCGCCGCCTTCGCCGTTGCGGCGGTGACACCGGCGGACTTCGCGAGCTCGAGCGCGGCGGCGGGCTCGCTCGCGAGGCGCGTTTGGGCGCGCGCGAGCAGCCGGCAAGCGATGACGATTTCGGGCGGCCGCGCGCGCGACCAGAGCGTCGGCTCGTTCTCACCGGAGTGGGGCCGGCAGGCGGCCGGCCGCGCGCTGCTCGCCGCCGCGGCGACGAGCTCGGCAGGAGGAGCGAGCTCGAAGAGCAGCGCCGGAAGCCAGACGGGCATCGCGTCCGCGAGTCTACAACCGGGGACCACTTGCATCGATCGTGAATTTTGGAGCCCCACTCGGGTGAGGCCCGCAAAATTCACTAGCTTTTGGCGTGGTCTGTCCCGTCGGTGCTTTCTTGGTTCGATACACCCAAGCAAGCTTGGGTGTAATGCGGATTCGGGACCACCACACGGCCCGGCCCCTCGCATGCTGCCAGCGCCTGAACGCCGCTCTTCACGTCGCTGCCGTTTGCGTTTGCCGCCGCCGAGCCCGCTCCCGAGCTCGTCATCGTTCTATGTATACATAATTCACTGTTGCGCCGCCGGCCCCCGCGCGGCGGCCGCAACCACGGCGCTATGACGCCGGGCGCCGCACGTGGGAGCGCGGCGGGGCGCCGGTCCCGAAAAAATCAGGGCGCGGCGGCGCGCCCGACGAACGGGTTGTGAAGGACGATGGTCTCGGAGCGGCGCGGGCCGACGCTCACGAGATAGATCGGCGCGCCCGTCTCCTTTTCGAGGAAACGAATGTACGCGCGCGCGGCGCCGGGCAGCTCGTCGAGCACCCGAACGCTCTCGAGCTTCTCTTTCCAGCCCTCGAGCTCGACGTAGACCGGCTTCAGGCTTTCGGGGCGGTCGAGGAGATCGAGCGGCAGATCCATCACGCGACCGTCGGGGGTGTCGTACGCGACGCACACCTTCAGGGTCGAAAGCCCGGTGAGCACGTCGAGCTTGGTGAGAGCGATGCCGTCGAAGCCGTTCACGCGCGCGGCGTAACGGAGCGCGGGCAGGTCGAGCCAGCCGGTGCGGCGCGGGCGCCCGGTGACGGAGCCGAACTCCGCTCCGACTTCACGCAGGTGATCGCCCTCGGCGTTGCCGAGCTCGGTGGGGAACGGGCCCGCTCCGACGCGCGTCGTGTACGCCTTCGTGATGCCGATGACGGTGTCGATGCGATTCGGTCCGATGCCGGCACCGACCGAGGCGCCGCCGGCGACCGCCGAGCTCGACGTGACGAACGGATAGGTCCCGTGATCGAGATCGAGCAGCGTGCCCTGCGCGCCCTCGAGCATCACGCGCTTGCCCGCCTTGATCGAGTCGTTCACGAGCAGCGAGGAGTCCCGGAGCAGCGGCACGAGCCGCGGCGCGCTCGCGAGGAGCTGGCTCACGAGCGTTTCCGCCGACGGCAGCGCGCCGCCGAGGGCCGTGATCGTGGGCGCCCAGCCGGCGAGCGCCGCTTCGACCCGCTCGCGCAAACGCTCGGGGTGCCTGAGATCGCCCGCGCGCACGCCGCTGCGGCGAGCTTTGTCCTCGTAGGCGGGACCGATGCCCTTCTTCGTCGTGCCGATGGCGCGTCCGGCAGGCGCCGTCGTCTCACGCAAGGTGTCGACCAGCACGTGGTAGGGCAAAATGAGATGCGCGCGGTCGCTCAACGCGAGACGCGAGCCGAGATCCTTGTGTCCGCGCCGGCTGAGCTCGTCGATCTCCCCGAGCAGGACTTCGGGATCGACGACCATGCCCTGTCCGAGCACGCACAGCGTTCCGGGACGCAGGATGCCGCTCGGCAAGAGACGTACGACGAGCTTGTCGTCGCCGACCACGAGAGTGTGCCCCGCGTTCGGCCCGCCGGCGAAGCGCACGACGACCTCCGCGAACTCCGTATAGATATCGACGATCTTCCCCTTCCCCTCGTCGCCCCATTGCGCGCCAACGATTGCTACGACTGACATGTCCTACCTTTTCTATTCCGTGCCGCCCGCTCGCTCGAGCAGAGCGGCGGTGGCTGCGCCGAGCGCGCGCGGGTCGCGCGGCAGCGCCTGACGCTCCTGCCGCTCGACGCCGATGAGCGTCGCCGTAGTCAGCGTGATTTCCACGATGTGCGTGTAGCGCCAAGCGCGCGCGTACGCGAGCGGATCGCCCCCCGGGGCCGCCGCGCAGGTGATTCGGCAGCTTCGGAGCGCCGCGAGCACCGCGGCGTCCCCGTGGGTCACGAGCAGGCGTGGGGTTTTGGCGCGCGCGCGGCCGCCCATCGCCACCGCCCAGCCGAGCTCGTCGAGGCCGAACGCGAACCCCGCGGCGGGACGCGGGCTGCCGAAGCGCGCACACAAACCGTCGTAACGACCGCCGGAGCCGATGGGGCGGCCGGGCCCCGCCGCGTGAAACTGGAAAACGGGACCCGTGTAGTAACCGAGGTCCCGTGTTTCCGCGAGATCGACCACGAGGCGCGGAGCGAGCTCAGCCGACTCGAGCGCCGCGACGAGCTCGCGAAGCTCGGCGAGACAGGCGAGGGCGGCCGTGCCCAAAAGCGCTTTCTCGGCCGCGGGCCAGAGGCCCTTCGAGCCGTGCAGGGACGGGAGCTCGGCGAGCGCGCGGAGCTCCGAACCGCGGACGCCCTGCGCTTCCGCGCGGCGCGTGAGCTCCGGCTCGTCGCGCATGCCGAGCGCTTCGACGATGCCGGCACGCCGTTCCGGCTCGAGCCCGCCGAGTAGCGCCGCGGCGATGCCCGCGTGTCCGAGATCGAGCGTGAAGTCCTCGAGCCCGGCGCGCCGAGCGGCGGCGGCTGCCACGCCGATCACCTCGAGATCGGCGTCGAGGCCGCTCGCGCCCACGAGCTCGATCCCGGCTTGCGGGATCTGCCGTTCGTGCCGGGCGCGCTCGTGTTGGCGACGCACGATGTTGCCCTGGTAGCTGAGCCGCGCCGGCAGCGGCACGTCCGCGAGCCTCGTACCCATGATGCGCGCGATCTGCGCGGTCATGTCGGGACGCAGCACGACCACGCCGCCCGTCTCGGGCTCGATGAACCGAAGCAGCTCGTCTTCCCCCGGCGTGCCGAGCCCGCGCTCGAGCACGGCGCCGTACTCGAACATGGGCGGCATCACCTGCTCGTAGCCCCAGAGGGCGAACGTCGCGAGCAGCTCGCGCGAGAGCGCGGCCTGCTCGAGTGCCTCGGCGGGCAGCAAATCACGCATGCCGGCGGGGAGCGGATGAGCAAGTCCCGGTTGCAGCAAGGTGGCCCTACTGGCGGGTGCGGGATCGCCGGGCGGGGGAACGGAAGCGGTCGGCAAAGCGGCCGGAGCGTACACCGGAGGCCAGTTTCGATCCATGGAGGTAAGCTCGCGCCATGATCGAACCCCACACGCTCGGCAGGCCGCACGGACACACGGACGAGGCGCCGCTCGACGTGCGTGAACGAGGCGCGCAGCGCGACGGGCAGCCGCAGCTCCTCGACGGCCGGCTTTTCATGCAGCTTCTCGTGCTCGGCTGCGCGCCTTCCGAAGGCCCGGCGAGCGTCGTCGAGAAGCTCGGCGCGGCGCTCAGCAAGGCGGGGATGGGCTCCGTGCTCTACGAGGACGTGAACGATCCCTTCGGCCTCGGCCTCCTCACCTTCAGCGAAGAGCCGGCCGATTTTCTCACCAAGGTGCGGCCCGCCGTGGCGGCGCTCGGCAGCGCCGTGACGGTCAGGCCGGATTTCACGATGCTCGGCCGCACTTACAGCGCGGGCTTCGAGCCGGATCTCGAGTTTTGGCTGCTCGAGCGCCCGCGCGAGACGGTGCTGAACGAGGCGTGGCCGTGGGCAATTTGGTACCCCCTGCGCAGGACCGGCGCGTTCGCGCGGCTCGAGCCGCGCGAGCAGGGCGGCATCCTGCGCGAGCACGGCACCATCGGAAAGGCGTACGCCGGCGCCGATCTAGCGCACGACGTCCGGCTCGCTTGCCACGGGCTCGACGCGAAGGACAACGAGTTCGTGATCGGCCTCATCGGTAAGAGCCTGCACCCGCTCTCGCACGTCGTGCAGGCGATGCGCAGCACGCGGCAGACGGCCGAGTTCATCGAGCAGATGGGGCCGTTCTTCGTGGGCCGCGCCGTTCACCGCACGCCCGGCTGAGCGGACGAGCGTGGCGACTACTTGCCGCTGACGGCCTGATACGCGGCCGTGAGGCGCGTGAACTTCTGCACGAGCGCGCGGAGCTCCTCCACGCTCGCGCCCGGATGGCGATCGGGGTGATGCTCGGCGGCGAGACGGCGGTAGGCCTGACGCACGCTCGGCGCGTCCGCGCCGGGCTCGAGGCCGAGCACGCGATACGCAGCCTCTTTCTCGGCCTCCTCGCGCAGCATGCCTGTCGCCCGCGACCCGCCCTCGGCGCGAGCGCGCCGCCGGCCGTGCAAGAAGTCGCGCGGCGTGAGCAGCGCCGACAGGCGCGAGCGCTCGCGCCCGCGCCGCACGTGAAAGCGCACGTGCCCGTCCGGAAGCCGGAACAGCGCTTCGAGCCGCGCGCGGAGCTGCCAGCGGAGGGCCGCGCCGACGAGCGCTTCGTTCGCCAAGCGCTCCGTCACGAGGATCTCCCCCGCGCGGCGGCCCGGCTCGACCAGGAGGCGCCGGAGCAGCGTCGCGAGCGACCCGCGATCGAGCGCGCCTTCGCGCACGAGCAGCTCGCCGAGCGGCGGATGCGCGTGGTCCGTCTCCACGTCGTCCACGAGCCCCGCAGTGAAGAACACGCGGTGGCTCCGTCCCGCGCGACTCCCCGACGGCTCCACGAGCTCGAGGATCCCGCTCGCCCCTTCGCGGTGCAGCATCCCGAGCAGATCGCCGAGCGTCGTGCGGGTGAGTCGCCCCGGCAGGTTCATGACCCGGCGATAGCGGAAACACGCCGGAACGGCCAAGTTCCGCGGCCGGGGCGGGCGCGCGGCCTCAGCCGGGCGGCTGGAAATCGTATCCGACGCGGCTCGTGAGCGGCGTGCAAGCACCCGCGCGCGGCGCGAGCGGACACGCGACGGCGCGCGAAACGACGGCGATGCGTCCCCCTGCCCCGCCGCCGAGCACGAACGCGAGCACCACCTGGCTCGGCCGTTCGCTCGTGCTCGCCGCGCGGCTCCGGAGCGCTCGCGCGGCGCTCGGCGCGGCCACGACGAGCGCGTCGCTCCACACGATGCCGCGCCCGGGCGGCGCCGCGACGTTCACGGTACAGAGCAACCGGCCACTGCCGGCTTCGATGCGACAGCTCATCGTCGCGAGCGGCAGCGCCTCGGCGCGCGCCGGCACGCCCTGCAACGCGACGCCCGCGGCGACCAGCATCGCCGCGCGGCGCGCGCCCAAAACCCAATCACTCAAAATCCGCCTCGGAACGCGGCGGAGCGTAAAAATCGACGAGCTCGATCGGCGTCGGAGACAATCCGACCTCGAGCCGCGCCCGCTCGCCTCGCGCGTCCCCACCCACCTGAAACGGCGCCTTGGGCTCGAACTCGAACGCCACCTTCTCCACCAGGAAATCGAAGAGGCAATTCGGGTTCTCGTACTCGCCGCGCCAGATCTCTTTCAGGTGATAGAGGAACTCGAGCGGCTTGATGGTCGAGAGCCGGAGCTGCATGCGATCACGGCGGTCCTCGGCGTACGGGAACATGCGAAAACCGTAGCCATAATAGGGAATCGTCGAGAGCGCGCAGAGGCGCATCGGACCCTCGTACAGCACTTCGCCCGCGTAGACCGGGCGACCGACGACGCTGCCGTGCGGCCCCACCCGGTACGCTTCCCCGCCCGCGTTGATGGCGCGGCACTGCGTCATGCCCTGAAATAAGAGGCTCGGCAGCGTGCGCGTCATGCTCGCGATCGCGTAGCCCGGCGGGCCGCTCGAAAAACGCTTGAACGGCGTCGCGCCGAGGTGCTGTTTTACCCAGTTGTAGTCGGCGAGCACGTGGGCGTCGGCGCCGAGGCCGCAGAACGGCGTGATGATGCCCTCCACCTCGATGAGCCGCATCGGACGGCTGCCCGCCTCCTCGCACAAGCGGCGGATGTCGGCATCGACTTCCCCGCCCTTGATGTCGCGCGCGCCGACGACCCAGGCGAGCGCGTTGCCCGTGCCGAGCTTCAAGAGCCCGAAGCGGGGCAACGCTGCACCCCGCTTGCGTGCCTCGCGAACCACTTCCGTAACCATCACGGTGAAGGTGCCGTCGCCGCCGCCCGTGAGCACCGTTTCGTACTGCCCGTGCACGAGCGTCTGCGCGATCTCGCGCGCGTCCTCGATCCGGCGCGACACGAAGAGATCCGAGCCTTCGAGGATGCGGTCGAGGGTCGAGATCACCTGGGCGGTCACGTTTTTCGCGCGGCCGTTGACGACCACGGCGACGCGACGGCCCCGGGATTCACGCGCCGAAACCGGCGCCGGCGTGGGTTCGGTGCGCGGGCCTTCTCGGGACGTCACGGGCGTGGGGTCTCGCGTTTCGGTGAGCTCGCCGTACCCCGCAATTTTCGCGGAACGGCGTCCGTAGTATAGGCTCCGCACAGGGAAAAAAAGGTCACTCGCGGACCTTTCGGGCGGGGCTTGGATCCATGGGCAAGAAGAATCACACGTCGAAGCCGAAAGCAGCCGCGCGGAGCACCATACCCCCGGCGTCCTCGCGCACCTCACAGCGCCCTCCGGCTCCGATAGCCACCATGCCGGTGCCACCGCCGCCCGAGTCGCCGGGCCGGAAGCTCGGCGTTCGAGGGGCGGCGCCCTGGGCGGCTCGCCATGCCGAGCGGCGCGCGCTCGAAGCCGCCGCCCGTCTGCGAGAGCCGCTGCGGCCGGGCAGCGCGCGCGCCACGCTGCGCACGCCCGATCAGGCCGACCGCATCAAGGCACGCATCGGCGAGCTTCACACGGCACTCGGCCGGGTACGCGCGCTGAAAAAGAACCTCCAAGACGGCTTTTGGGAGCTCGGCCACGTGCTCAAGCACATCGCGGACGAGCGGCTGTTCGACGCCAAGGGTTACGCGACGTTCGAGGCCTTCATCGAGCGCGAGGTCGACCTCGGGAGCAAATCGGTGGCGCTGAAGCTTTCGCGGCTGCCGGAGGTGTTTTTGGAGCCGGCGGCGCGCCGCCACGGGCTCGACGCCGTGCTCGCCGCCCTGGATGCGCTAGACAGCGCCAAGCCCGTGCAGAAAAAAGCGGCCGCGCGCCAGGCGCTGCCCGTCAAGCCGCTCAAACCTCCGAAGTGAGAGCGCTTTGATCTTCCCTAGCCCGCACGGCTCCCCTTTCCCTTGAGATTCATCGACGAGTGCGAAATCCGCGCCGAAGCCGGCGACGGCGGGCGTGGTGTCGTGGCGTTTCGCCGCGAGAAGTACGTGCCCATGGGCGGCCCGGCGGGCGGCGACGGCGGCCGCGGCGGTGACGTGGTGTTCGTGGCCGACGAAGGACTCGGCACCCTGTACGACCTCATCCACCAAACCGTGGTCCGAGCCGAACGCGGCGAGCACGGCATGGGTAAGGATTGTTACGGCAAGGCCGGACGCGATCTCGAAGTGCGCGTCCCCGTCGGTACGGTGATTTTCGACGCCGACAGCGGCGAAAAGCTCGACGAGCTCGTGCATTCGAAAGCGCGCGTCGTCGTCGCCCGAGGCGGCAAGGGCGGCCGCGGCAACAAGCACTTCGCGACCCCGACCGAACGCGCGCCACGGCGAGCCGAACCCGGTGAGCCCGGCGAGCACAAAAACCTGCGCCTCGAGCTCAAGGTGATGGCCGACGTCGGCCTGCTCGGCTTTCCGAACGTCGGGAAGAGCACGCTCATTAGCTCCGTGAGCCGCGCGCACCCGAAAATCGCCGACTACCCGTTCACCACGCTCGAGCCGCACCTCGGCGTGGTTTCGCTCGGCGACACGCGCCGCGGCCTCGGTAAAACCTTCGTCATCGCGGACATCCCCGGCCTCATCGCGGGCGCGAGCCGCGGGCTCGGTCTCGGCACGCGCTTCTTGCGCCATCTCGATCGCACGCGCCTCTTGCTCCACCTCGTCTGTCTGAGCGACGAGCCCGGCCGCTCGCCTCTCGCCGACTACAAGACGCTCCGTCACGAGCTCGGCGAGTTCGATCCCGACCTCGCCAAGCGCCCCGAGATCGTCGCGATGACGCAAGCCGATCGCCCCGAGGTCGTCGAAGCCTACGCCCTGGCGAAGCAAGAGTTCGCCGCGCTCGGCATCGAGCTACGGCTCGTGAGCAGCGCCACGCACGCGGGCATCGACGACCTGATGGCGGAAGTGTACGAGCGCATCAACGCCGCCACCTGACGAGCGCTTCGCCCCGGGGGATGCGGGTTCTCCGCACGTCCACTGCCGCCACCTGCTGCCAGCGCCTGCACGCCGGCGTCGTCCCGTCGTTCGACTAGTTCATCGCCGGCAAGAGCAGCGCGCCCGCGGCGACGGCCGTGCCGACGGGATACTCGCTGAGCGGCGTCAAGAAGTCGCCGTCCGTGCGCCGGAACGTGAGCAGCACCGGCTTGCCGCCGTCGACGCCCTGGACCCCGACGAGCTCGCGGCTCATATCGAGATCGAACACGGACTCGCCCGGCAAACTGACGGCGGCGCTCGTATAACTCATGAGCGCGTCGTCGCCCGCGAGCCCGCACGACACCGTCATGCTCCCCGGATTGGCGACACACACCTCGTCCTCACCGTCGTTCGCCGCCCAGCAGGCGGCGACCTCCTTGGTCGCCACGCGCTGCGCCTGGCTCGTGCCGCTCGCGACCGCGATTTCAGCTTGATTCGGGTTGCTCGCGAGATGCGCGATGGGCGCGACCACGAGGTCCCCGAGCCCGGTGATGCCGACGATGACGCCGGGGGAGATGCCGCTCACGCTCACGGGCCCGGCCAAAAGACGACCCTCGCTGCCGAGCGCGAACGCTTCGAGCGAGCCGTTCTTCTCCGAGACGTAGGCGTAGCGGTTCGTGAGCGTCACCGCGGCGGCCGAGCCGTCACCGACCAGCAACGGCTGGCTGCTCACGGCCGCGGTGTGTCCCTTCGGGAAGAAGCGCAAGCGCGTGCCGGTGAGCACGTAGGCGCCGTGCTCGTTCAACGCGCCCGACAGCGAATTTTCCCCGTCCGTGTTCAAGACGGCGGGGTCGCGCAGGCGCCCGTTGAAGGCGCGAAACAGGAGCGCGCCGCCCGCCTGATTCGTGCCGAGCACGCGATCGCCCCGGCTCGCCAAGCTCCCGGCGATACCGCCGGCCGCCGACGCCGTCGCAGCGAGCGGGATCGACTGCGTCGTCGCGCCCGACGCGACGTCTTTGCAAATCAGCGTCCCGAGCTGTCCCACGGCAGCCGCGCCGACCGAACAGATTTGGGCATTTTGGCCGTGCGACGCCTGAGCCGGCGCGGCCTGAGCGAAAGTGCACACGCCCGCAAGCGCCGCACCGAGAGCGAACGAACCCTTCAGTACCATTTTGTCCTCCGTATCGAAGCCCCGACGCGGGGCGTCAGCGATGCGGGAGGTACGTCGCCCCTTGCTCGTGGTTACAACAAAAAGCTCGGCACCACGGATTTTCACGCGCCGACGTCGACGAACTGATCCATCTCGTCGAAATTGTATTCTTCGTTCGCGAGATTATCGAAGCGCACGTAGGCGTCCGTGTAGCGCGTCTCGAACGAGCCGGTCGGGCCGTTACGCTGTTTGGCGACGATGATCTCGGCGACGTTGCGCTTGTCCGCGCTCTCCTTGAAATAATAAAAATCGCGGTAGATGAAGAAAATCGCGTCGGCGTCCTGCTCGATGGCGCCCGACTCACGCAGATCGCTCAACTGCGGGCGCTTGTCCTTCGTCGTTCGCGTTTCGACCGCGCGGTTCAGCTGACTGAGCGCGAGCACGGGCACGCTCATCTCCTTCGCGAGCTGCTTGAGCCCGCGCGAAAGCTCGCTGATCTCCTGCTCGCGACTGCCGGCGTCACGGCGGCCCTGCATGAGCTGGAGGTAGTCGACCGCGACGAGCCCGAGGCCCTGCGCGGCGATGTGCGAATCTCCGCGCGAGATCTCGGCTTGCAGGCGGCGGATCTTCGCGCGGAGGTCGAGCAAGGTGAGCGCCGGCGTGTCGTCGATCCAGAGCGGCAGACGGCTCACGCGCGCCGCGGCTTCGGTGAGCTTCGGCCAATCCTCGCGCTGCGGGCGACCGGCGCGAATGCCGGCCATGTCGACGCGCGCCTCCGAGGCGAGCAAGCGGGCCGCGAGCTGCTCCTTCGGCATTTCGAGCGAACAGAAGAGCACGCCGTGTCCGGGCCGCTCGGCGGGCGCCTCGAAGTCCCCCCGCTCTTCGTGCTCTCCGGCGCCCTTCGGCGAGGCGACGTTGACGGCGAGGTTCAAGACGAACGCCGTCTTACCCATGCCGGGGCGGCCGGCCACGATGTACAGGTCGCCGCGGTGCAGGCCGGAGCACATGCGATCGAGCTCGCGGAAGCCGCTCTCGATGCCCGTCACGCCGCCGCCGCGCCGCGCCGTTTCCGTCAGGATGTCGAAGGCGCGATGGATCGCGTCCTTGGCCGACACCATGTTCGAGTGCGCCGGCACGCGCGCGATGTCGAACACCGCTTGTTCGGCCGAGTCGATGAAGCCTTGCACGTCCTCGCAGCCGGCGTAGCCCTCGGCCGTCACGCGCTGGCACGTCGCGATGAGCTGGCGCAAGCGCCACTTCTCCCGGATCATGCGCGCGTGGTTCTCGACGTGGGCGACGGCGGGCGTCGCGTCGGCGAGCTGCGCGAGGTACGGCGTGCCGCCCACCTGCGTGAGCCGGTTGCGATCGCGCAGCCACGCCGCGACCGAAACGATGTCGGCCGGCTGACCCGACATGCTCTTCAGGTCGAGGATGGCTTCGTAAATGCGCCGGTTCGCGTCCGCATAAAAATGTTCCGGCGACAACGTCTCCTGAACGCGGTCGAACGCGTCCGTATCGAGCAGCACCGCGCTCAAGACGGCGGCTTCCGCGTCGAGCTCGTTCGGGGGGACGCGCCCGCCGCTCGGCGCGAGCTCACCCGCGCCCGCTTCCATGGCACTCATGAAGGCCTCAGCTTGCGAGGGCTCGCGCAGCGCGCAAACCCGCGCTGACGTTCAAAGTCCGAGCTACGTCTGGTTTCAGCGTTCCTTCGCTGCTCGTGCCCCCCTTTGGCCTCGAGCGTTTCGCTTCTTACCCAGACGACGACCATACCTTCTCCTCGGGTAGTCCACAGGTTCGGAACCAAATGAACGAAGCCCCGGGGATGCGTTTGCATCACCGGGGCCTTTTCGCCGTTCGCCTCAGGAGCGAGACGGCACAGCACGGTTCTCTAACAATCCGTGCTTCGTGTCAATCCGAAGTTCGAGCGACGCGCTCGGGCGCGCCGCCACGATCATTTCTTCTTGACGACTTCGATCTTCAGCGACGCCGTGAGCGCGGGATGAAGCTTGATCGGAACCTCGACGGAACCGAAGCGCTTGATCGGGTCGCCGAGCTGCAGGCGACGACGATCGATCGGAACGCCCACGCGCTGGAACGCTTCTTCGATGTCCTTGCTCGTCACCGAGCCCCACATGCGATCCTCGTCGCCGGCGGCGCGCTCGATCTGCACGCTCACGGCACCGAGCTTCGCCTCGAGCTCCTTCGCGACGGCCAGCGTTGCCGCCGCCTCCGCTTCGGACGCTTTCTTGAGCTCCTCGACGCGCGCGAGGTTGCCGGCCGTCGCCGCGACCGCCAAGCCGCGCGGCACGAGGTAGTTACGTGCGAAGCCCGGCCGCACCTTCACGACCTCGCCGCCGCTGCCGAGGTTATCGACGTTCTTCTTGAGCAGAACCTTGAGTTGAGTCGCCACGGCTAGCCTCAATCGTTGGAGGTGAAGGGCAAGAGCGCGATGTTGCGCGAGTGCTTGACGGCGAGCTGGACCGAGCGCTGGTGCTTGGCGCAGCAACCCGAGATGCGGCGCGGCACGATCTTCCCGCGTTCGCTCACGAAGTAGCGAAGCGACTGCGGGTCCTTGTAGTCGATGGGCGGCGCGTCGTCGGCGCAGAAGGCGCAACCGCGGCGGCGGCCCATGCGGCGCGGACCGCCTCCGTCCTTGTCACCGCGCGGCGAGCGATCCTGTTGCTCTTTCATTTTTCGATCTCCGCGACGGCCGGAGCGGCCGGGGGATTGATGCTCTGGGGTTCGTCGTCGGCGTAGCCGCCGTCCTCGTCACCGAAACCGTCCTCGTCCGAACGCGAGCGCTCGGGGCTACGCTCGAAGCCCAAGATCTGCTCGATGCGCTCGCCCTCGTCCTCGCCCGGTTGCGGCGGATCGACGGCTTCGAACTTCAGGTCTTCCGCGTTCACCGCGACGTTCGCGACGTCGACGTCGTCACGCACCTGGATGGTCTGAAACTTCACCACGTCATCGAGCACGCCGAGGTTGCGCTCGAGCTCGGCGACCAAGCCGCCGGCGCCGAGGTACTTCAGGTACACGTAGACGCCGCGCTTCTTCTTCTTCACCGGGTAGGCGAGCGGACGGCGGCCCCAGTTCTCGATCGAGGTGAGGCGGCCCTTCTCGCGGCCGAGCACCTCGGTCATGCGGTTCGCGACGCGTTCTTGGGCGTCACGAGTCACGTCGGGGCGGAGGATATAGATGGTCTCGTATTCTCTGACTTGGCTCATGCAGTCTCCTTTTGGACTGGGCGGCCCCCGAGACCTTCTCGGGAGCAAGGAGCCCATGGCTTCAGCCCGGAGGCATCTGCCGGTGGGTGACGTTCATCGCGGCTTCGAGCCCGCGAGTCACGACGAGTTCCGCGGCGTCGGCGGCGCGCGCAACCAAGGCTGCGAGCTCCGCCCTTTCCGCAGGGGGGAAGCCCTGTAGCACGAAATCGGCAGCGCTACCGCGAAAACCCGGTGGCGGCCGGCCGATGCCGACCCGGAGCCGCATGAAGTCGGGGCTTCCGAGCTCTGCTGCGACCGAGCGCACCCCGCGCTGGCCCGCGTCCCCGCCCCCTAGCTTCAGCCGGATTTCACCGAAACGTAGGTCGAGCTCGTCGTGGACCACGAGCACCGAGGCGAGCGGCAGCTTGTAGAACGCAGCCGCCGCTTGAACGCTCCGTCCCGAATCGTTCATGAACGTGAGCGGCTTCAGCAGCATCGCCGGCTCCCCGCCGACACGTCCGTCGGCGAGCTCACCGTGGAACTTCTTTCGAAACGGCGGCGAGCCCGCGCGACTCGCGAGCTCGTCCACCACGAAGAAGCCCATATTGTGCCGGGTCGCGGCGTACTCCGCGCCCGGGTTTCCGAGACCGACGACCAGCAAGGCCACGTAACGCCGGCCGGCCTACTTCTTCTCGGCCTTCTTCTCGCCGGCCTTGTCGCCGCCCTTTTCGGCGGCCTTGTCGCCAGCCTTGTCGCCCGCACCCGCAGCCGCGCCCGCAGCCGCGACCGGTGCCGCTGCCGCCTCTTCCTCTTCCGGTGCGGCCTTCTCCGTCACGACGGCGATGACCGTCTGCTCCGGCGGCAGCCGAACCGTCACGCCTTCCGGCAGCTCGAGCGCCTTGGCCGGCACGTGACCGTCGACGTCGAGCTCGGTCACGTCGTGCACGATCTTCACGGGAGTGAGCTGCGGGAGGCAACGCACGGGCACGCGCCGGAACACCTGGCGCAAGATGCCGCCCTTCACGACGCCGACGGCCTTGCCCGTCGTCTCGAGCGGCACCTGCACGTCGACCGGCTCGTCGAGCGCGATCTGCACGAAGTCGGCGTGGAGGATCGCTCGCGACACGGGGTGGTGCTGGTAGTCGCGGAGCAGCACCGTGAGCTTGTTCTTCCCCTCTACGTCGAGCTCGATGACGGTGTTGCGACCGTGCTCGCTCGTGAGGACGCCCTTCAGGTCCTCGGGCGAAACCGCGAGGGACTGAGCCGCGAGCTTCTTGCCGTAGGCGACGGCCGGGATGCGGCCGGTACGGCGGAGGCGGGTCGCTTCGCCTTTTCCACGCCCGTCGCGGGCACTAGCCGAAATTTTACGCAGGTCCATGGGAGATTTCCTCTTACTTACCTTGTCGGTGGTCCAAAGTGGTGCGCCGAGCGGTCAACGAGACTTTCGGCTTTTTATCAAACGAAAAGGGACGAAACGGAGTCGCTGTTGTGAATGCGGCGAATGGCCTCGCCGAGCAGCCGCGCGATCGAGACGGTCTTGATCTTCTTGCACCCGGACGCCGTCGGGGAGAGCGGGATCGAGTTGGTGACGACCACGTCTTCGAGCGGCGAATCGGCGCTGCGCTGCACGGCGGGCCCGCTCAAGACGCCGTGGGTCGCGCACGCCACCACGCGCCGGGCGCCGCGATCCATCACGGCGCGCGCCGCGTTACACAGCGTGCCGGCCGTGTCGATCATGTCGTCCACGATGATGCAATCGCGGCCCTGCACGTCACCGATGACGTGCATCACCTCGCTCACGTTCGCGCGCTCGCGCCGCTTGTCCACGATGGCGAGCTGGGCGTCGAGGCGCTTCGAGTAAGCACGCGTGCGCTCCACGCCGCCGGCGTCGGGCGCGATGAAGACCGCCTCCTTGTCGAAGCGCGAGTTCAGGTACTCGAGGAAAACGGGCAGCGCGTACAGGTGATCCGACGGGATGTTGAAGAAGCCCTGGATTTGCCCGGCGTGAAGGTCGACACAGACGACGCGCGACACGCCGGCGGCAACCAGCAAGTCAGCGACGAGCTTGGAGGTGATCGGCGTACGCGGCGCGACCTTGCGGTCCTGCCGCGCGTAGCCGTAATAGGGGATCACGGCGGTGATGCCCGCCGCCGACGCGCGCCGGAGCGCATCGACCATGATGAGCAGCTCCATCAGGTTGTCGTTCACCGGGTTGCACGTCGGCTGCACGACGTACGTGTCGAGGCCGCGCACGTTCTCTCGGATCTCGACGAACGTCTCCGCGTCGCTGAAGCGCGTGACCCGCGCTTCGCCGAGCGGCGTATCGAGCACGCGCGAGATCTCGACCGCGAGGTCGCGGTTCGCGTTCCCAGTGAAAAGACAGACTCGCTTGACCGCCACGATGAGCTAACTCCGCGAAATCACGACGCTCTTCTGAGCGGCTGCCGAGCGGGAGCGGACAACTAGCAGCCTGTCAACGAGGTGTCAATCTCGGAAGGTCTTGGTGGCGCCCGCGAGGTACCGAGCCGGCGCAGCGGGGACCCAGTTGGTTTGGGGTGCGAGGGGCCGGCACCAGGCCTGCTTCGGACCGCTTCGAAAGTGGCTTCGCGCCGGCTGCGCCGGCCTAGCGTGCGCTACCTATCTATAGGGATTCCTTATGTTTAGATCCTCACCCTTCGGCTTCTTCGGGTGCGTCTGACGGGAAGGAACGCGCGGAGCCGGCACCGGCGCGGTCGAAGCGACCGGAACGGCCTCGGGAAGCGCCTCGGGCGTAGTGACCGGTGTCGTATCGACGGGCGCGGGGACGGCTGCCGGCGCCGGCACGGGCACGGGTGCCGGCGCGGCCGCCGCGGCGCGGGCCGGGAGCTTTACGCCCGCCGCCGGAGGCGTCGAGGGCGCGCGTGGACCGCGCAAGAGGAAGCCGCCGATGCCCGCGAGCGCGGTGACGAAGAGCCCGACGAGGGCGATGCGAGCCCGCGAGCGCGCGACGCCGGAGCGACGCGAGAGCTCGCCCGTGACGCCGTGCACCCCCTCGGGGATCGACATGGCGCCGACCGAGACGCTCGACGGCGTGAGCGGCGTGAGCGGGCGGCTCGGTTCGCTCCGTGCGAGCCACGCGCGCACGGCGTCGCGTTGTTGCTCGAGCTCCTCGCCGATCGTCTCTTTGACGAAGGCCGCGACGTCGCGCGGTGCGGCGATGCCGTCGCGGGTCACGCCGGCTTCCTCGAGCGCGTCGGCGAATTGTGCCGCGGTCGTGTAACGTCTGTCCGGATCGCGCTCGAGCGCGCGGTGCACGGCGTCGGCGACTTCACTGCTGAGGTGAGGCGCGACGCGCGTGAGCAACGGGATTTCCTCGTTCATCACGCGCTGGAGCGTCGCGGCTTCGTTGTCGGCCTTGAACAGACGCTTGGCCGCCAGCGTCTCCCACGTGAGCACGCCCGCGGAGAACACGTCCGCGCGGCGATCGAGCGCGTCGCCTTGGGCCTGCTCGGGTGCCATGTACGCGAGCTTCCCTTTGAGCTGCCCGACGCGCGTCGAGCCGAGGCGGCTCACCGCGCGCGCGACGCCGAAGTCCGTGATGCGCGCGATGCCGTCGATGCCGACCAGCACGTTTTGCGGCGAAACGTCGCGATGCACGAGCTCGACGCTCTCGCCGCGGTCGTCCCTGAGCTCGTGCGCTGCATGCAGGCCTTGCAGCGTGTCGATGACGATGCGGAGCGCGATCGGAGTCGGGATGCGTTGGCCGTTGCTCGCGGAGCGCGCGATGATGCGCGCGAGAGTGTCGCCCTCCACGTATTCCATCACGAGGTAGTAGCCGACCGGGCTCGCACCCACCTCGACGATCGAGACGACGTTCGGGTGGTGAATCGCCGCGGAAAGCCGTGCCTCGTCGAGGAACATCTCGACGAACTCTTTCTCGCTTTGCAGGTGCGGGTGCAGGCGCTTCATCGCGACGAAGCGCTGGAAGCCGCCGACGCCGCCGAGGCGCGCGAGGTACACGGTGGCCATGCCGCCCGACGCGATCTCGCCGACGAGCTCGTAGCGATCGACGCGCTGTCTGCCCTGGCCGGGCTCGAAGAGCCGTGCCGCTACCATCAGAAGCTCCCCCGGGCGCCGAACGCGGGCCCCGCGGCCCAGTCGAAATACGGTGTCACGTCGAGCTTCGCTTCGCCTTGGTCCTCCGCGGCGGGCGCCGAGGCGTGCGAACCGCCCCAATCGATGCCGACGGCCGCGAGCACCGTGGTGCCGATCGCGAGTACGCCCGTCACGCCGAGGAGCACGTTCGTGCGTGCTTGCGCGGAGCGACCCTGCTTGTAGAGCGCGCAGCTCTGATCACCCGCGGCGCACTCGGCCTTCACCTTGTCGGCGCCCGGATTGTTGACGGTGTCGATGCCGCTCCAAACCGTGATTCCGCCCGCGACGACCGTTGCGCCTGCCGCCGCCCAGAACACGAACGGCGGTAAGCCGTGACCCTGCTTCGCGTTCCGCTCGACGTCCGGGTTCGCCGCCGGCGCCGGCGGCGGTACGGGCTCCGGGGGCGCTTCGGACTCGGGCCCCTTTTCGACGGCGGTGGCGAAGTCGACGTTGCTCGACGCGCCCGCCGTGGCGTCGACGTCCTTGGCCTCGCTGCGACCGCCCGCGAACCCTGCTCGCAGATGATGGGTGCCGGGAGCCAAAAATAGCGTCCGCGTCGTCGCGGCGCGACCGTGGACCACCTTGTTCCCGTCCGCGATTTCACACGGCTGACCGCACGTCACCGAGACCTCGAACAGATCCGCGCGCGCGCGCTCGATTACCTCGGGCGCATTTTTCGCGATGTCCTCGTCGTTCGGGTACAGGGCGAGCGCGAGCACCGCCAGCGTCCCCGCGCGATCGAGATCGCCCGCCTTGTCGCGTGAGCGCAGCGCGAGCTCGAGCGCCGTGGCGCTCGGCGCGCTCGCGTCGGCGCGCTCGAACTGCTCCGCCGCTTCCGCGAAACGTCCGTCCTTGTACGATTGACGGCCGAGGTCGAATGCCTCGGCGGCAAGGCGCACCTGTTCAGGCGTCGGCTCCGACACCTCCGCCTGCGCGAACGCCGGAACGCTCGCGCAGAGGACGATGAGGGAGGCCAGAGTGCAGAGCACTCGTCTCGTGCTGCAGGATCGGTGCACGATCCATGGAATCGTAGCCTTGATCCCGCGCTCGCGCGAGCGCTTCACTCCGGTGGTGTGTACGCGCATGTGGGCACGGCGCACACCTCAGGAAAAAGTCAGGACATTTCCACGAGGAGGCGGTCGGGGTTTTCGAGGAAGCTCACGATTTCCTGGGCGAATATCGCGCCTACGTCGCCGTCGATCAGGCGGTGGTCGAAGGACCAGGAGAGCATCATCACGTCACCCACCACGATTTCGTTGCCGCGCACGACCGGCTTCTTCTTCACGGCGTGGACGCCCATGATGCCGACCTCGGGGTAGTTGATGATGGGCGGCGCAACGAAGCCGCCGAGCTTGCCGAGCGAGCTCACCGTGAAGGTCGAGCCGCCGAGGTCCTCGCGCGCCGACTTCCCTTCGCGCGCGGCGGACGCGAGCCGCTCGATCTCACGCGCGACATCGACGATGCTCAGGCGATCGGCGCCGCGGAGGACCGGCACCATGAGACCGGCTTCCGTCGAAACGGCGATGCCGATGTCGTACGTCTTTCGGATCACGTGCTCCATGGCCTGCTCGTCGACGACCGAGTTCACGCGCGGATGGAGCTTGAGCGCGGCGACCACCGCCTTCACGAGGAACGGCAGGAAGGTGAGCTTCACGCCCGCGCGCTCGCCGTGCGGCTTCACGCGCTCGCGCAGCTCGATGAGCCGGCCCATATCGACTTCCTCGATGTAGTTGAAGTGCGCGGCGGTGTGCTTCGAGCGCGCCATGTTCTCGAAGATGCGCTTGCGCAGGCCGCGGATCGGCTGACGCTCGTCCTCGGCGCTCGCACGCGGGGGCGGCGGCGGGGCCGCCGCGGGCGCAGGCGCGCCGCCTGGCGGAGAGGCGGACGGACGCGCGCCCGTGGTCGCGTGGCGCTCGACGTCCTCGCGCGTGACGCGACCGGACGAGCCTGACGGCGCCACCTGGCGCAGATCGACGCCGAGCTCGCGCGCGAGCTTGCGCGTCGCGGGCGCGGCGAGCGGCTTGTCCGTAAAGTAGTCGTTGTTGCGCGGCGCCGCGCTCGGCACGCTCATGCCCGGCAGGTTCTCGCGAATGTCACCGACGGCGGACGCCACGGGGCCGCCCGCCGGTTGCGTCGGCGCGGCCTTCGGTGCTGGAGCAGCCGCTTGAGGAGCGGGGGCCGGAGCAGCTTCGGCAGCACCGCCGCCGCCTTCGAGCTCGAGCACGACGAGCACGCCGCCGACGGGTACCGTGTCGCCCACCTTGAAGCGAAGCTCGGAGACTTTTCCGGCCTTGGGCGCGCCGATCGTGACGGTCGCCTTGTCCGTCATCACCTCGACCATCTCTTGGTTTTCGGTGACCGCGTCGCCCGCCTGAACGAGCCAGTTTACGATCTCGCCCTCGGCGACACCCTCTCCGATGTCCGGCAGCTTAAACTCGAGCTTAGACATGTGCGCGGCCGTTCTAGCAATTTTTTACCCCCGCGCACAGTGCAACGGACTACGCGCCCGCTCGCTCCCGATGCGTCGATCGAAGACGTTCGGAGCGGCCGCCCGAAACGCTTTGAATCAGCCGATTCGAGCAGCTTTGGGTCCGCCGCTCGAAGACGAACAGCCGGGCCAAGGGCCCGGCTCGAGACGAGCTCGAAGTCTTTGACGGACCAGATCACGATCGGCAATTGAGTGCACCGCCCAACGCAAGAACCGGCGAGCCCGGCACGGCGTGCCGCGGGTCGGACACCGACTCGCGGATCAGCTACGAGCCAAGCTCAAAATAGCGGGTAAGATCCGATGCGAGAGCGGTAGATACTCGAGCTCGAGCGTGTACGGGAACGGCGTGTCGAAGCCCGTGACGCGGACGGGCGGCGCTTCCAGGTGGAAGAAGGCGCGCTCGGTCACGAGGCTCACGAGCTCGCCGCCGAAGCCGTTCGTGCGTGGGGCCTCGTGCACGACGACGAGACGGCCCGTGCGCTTGACGCTGTCGATGACGGTGTTGATGTCGAGCGGCCAGAGCGTGCGCAGATCGATGACTTCGGCGTCGACGCCCTTGTCCGCGGCTTTGGCGGCGGCGTCGAGCGCTTCGTAGAGCATCGCGCCGTAGGCGAGCACGGTGACGTGACGGCCGGGCCGCACGATGCTCGCGCTCTCGAGTGGCACGAGATAGTCGCCGTCGGGCACCTCGCCCTTGGCGGCACGATAAACGCGCTTCGGCTCGAGGAAGACGACCGGATCCGGATCGCGAATCGAGGCGAGCAGGAGCCCCTTCGCGTCGTAAGGGTTCGAGGGGATCACGACCTTGAGCCCGGGAACGCCGATGAACGCGGCCTCCGGATGCTGTGAGTGATAGTGACCGCCGCGAATGCCGCCGCCGACAGGCGTGCGAATCACGATTTTGGCCGAATACTCACCGCCCGAGCGGTAGCGGTACTTGGCGAGCTCGTTGACGATCTGATCGTATGCGGTCCAAATGAAGTCCGCGAACTGGATCTCCACGACCGGCACCATGCCGTAGAGCGCCATGCCGACGGCCGAGCCGACGATGCCGTTTTCGCTGAGCGGCGTGTCGATGACTCGCTCTTCGCCGAACTCTTCCTGCAGGCCTGCCGTGACGCGGAAGACACCGCCCACCTTGCCCACGTCTTCACCCAGCACCACCACGCGCTCGTCGCCGCGCATCGAGATGCGCAGCGCCTCGTTGATGGCCTGGACCATGTTGATCAGCGCCATCGTGCGTTCATCCGTGAGGCGTCGGCGCGCGCGGGCCCGAAACGACCTCGTTGCGCTGCTCGGCGAGATGCCAAGGAACCTTCGCGTAAACGTCCTCGAACATGGACTCGAGCGCGGGCGGCGGCGTCTTCTCCGCGATCGCGACGGCGGCGCGGAAGCGCGCGTCGATGTCGGCCTTGAGGTTCTTCTCGTCCGCGTCGCTCCAGGCGCCTCGCTTTTGGAGGTAGCGCCGCACGCGCTCGAGCGGGTCGCGCGCCGCCCACGCTTCGACTGCCTGGTTCTCACGGTATCGGTTCGGATCGTCGCTCGTCGAGTGGCCGCCCATGCGATACGTGATGGCCTCGATCAAGGTCGGGCCCTCGCCACGCAGGCCGCGCTCGACGGCGCGGCGCGTGACGGCGACCACGGCGAAAATGTCGTTGCCGTCGACGCGAACACCGGGGATGCCGTAGGCGACGGCTTTCTCCGCGAAGGTATGCGTCGCGGTCTGGCGCTCGACCGGGACGCTGATGGCCCAGCCGTTGTTGCGGCAGAGGAACACGACGGGCAACCGGAAGACGCCGGCGAAGTTCACGCCGCTGTGAAAATCCGACGAGCTCGTCGCGCCGTCGCCGAAGTAGACGAGCGAGGCCACCTGCTCGCGGCGGATCTTCGCGCCCCAGGCGACGCCGACGGCGTGGGTGATCTGCGTGCCGACGGGCGAGCTGATGGAGGCCCAGTTGACCGCGCGGCACACGTAGTGACACGGCATCTGCCGGCCCTTCACGGTGTCGTTCGCGTTGCCGAACATGTTGTCGCAGAGCTTCTGAAGCGAGAAGCCGCGCATGAGCGCCGCGCCGAACTCGCGGTAGCAGGGGAAGAGCCAGTCGTTCTTCCGCATCGCGTAGGCGGAGCCGAGGATCGCCGCCTCCTCGCCGAGCGAGCCGACGTGAAAGCCGATGCGCCCTTGGCGCTGAAGCGCGACGAAGCGCTCGTCGAGCTGCCGCGTCTCCACCAAGTGCCGGTAGAGAAACTTCACCTCGTCATCACCGAGATGCGGGTCGTGCGCGGGGTCCAGCGTTCCGTCGTCGCGCAATACGCTGACGATTGCGTTCGGGTCTTCGTTTCCCGAACGCCTGCTCTTCTCGGAGCTCATCGAATCATCCAGCTCGAATCGGGCTTCGTGGTGCGCGGCGGCTTGGCGTGGGCGCCGCAACGCCGGCGGACGATAGCACCAACGTAACGTCGTTCATGTCGCAAAAAAGAGGCGTCAATCCGCGAGCGCCGTCGCGACTTCGGAGAGAGCGGACGCCGTCGCGCTCGCGTTCAGGCCGAGCGCCTTCGCGAGCCGCTCGAGCACCGAGCGCTCGACTTCACTCACGCCGCCGGAGACGTGGGCCAAAAGTGCCGCAACGCGTAATACCTCCTGGCCGTGGTCCTCGCGCGCGATGCTGCGAGCCACCATGTCGATGCGCTTGTCGACCCCGTCTTCGGTCAGCTGGTCGCCGAGATCGGCGAGGAGCGCGTGGATTTGGCGCTCGGCCACGCGGCCGCCGCAGACGGAGAGCACCACGTGCTCGAACGCCTGCTGCTCCTTCTCGTCGAACTCGCCGTCGGCGTTCGCGACCAGATACGCGCTCTCGACGATGGCCTCGAACAGCCGCGCGACCTCCGGGTCGAAGCCGGTCGGCTGCGTGAGGTCGTCCTCCGAGCTTGCGCCGTAGGCCGTCGCCGACGCGACGAGGATCGAGTCCTTCACGCCGGGCCCGGTAAAGGACGGCGGCCGGCTGAGCTGGCGCAAAACTTTACCGATCAGGGTCGAGTCGTTCGCGGGCATAGGGGTTTCGCCGTGTCCAGGCGATCGTTCCCCACGCTACACCGCTTCGCGGTGCGCGTGGAAGCGTCCCGCCAGCTGCGGAAATTCCGGGTGAAAACGTGGGTTCATGAGCTCGGGCGGTCGCGGCGGACGAGCGCGCTCGGGCTCAAGAGCGTGCCCGCCGGGACGGCATTTCCGTAGGACGGCGCCGCCGCCGGAGCGATGCCCGCGCTCGGGACGACGGCGCTCCCCGGCGCGAGACGGGCGGCGACGAAGCCCTCGGCCGCGTGGTAGCTCGACCGTACGAGCGGCCCCGACGCGACGAACGCGAAGCCGAGCTCGTAGGCATGCTTTTCGTAGGCGGCGAACTCGTCCGGAGTGACGTAGCGCTCGACCTTCGCGTGCTTGGGCGTCGGCCGCAGATACTGGCCGAGCGTCACGATGTCACAGCCCGCCGCGCGCAGATCGGCGAGCGTCTCCTCTACCTCGTCCGCGCTCTCCCCGAGGCCGAGCATGATCGAGCTTTTGACGAAGCGCTCGGGGGCGCGCTCTTTCGCGTGCGCGAGCACGCGCAGGGACAAGTCGTAGTCGCAGCGCGCATCGCGGATGAGCGGCGTCAAACGGCGAGTGACCTCGACGTTGTGCGCGAACACGGCGGGCGCCGAGCGCAGCACGGTATCGACGTCGCCCAGGCGCCCGCGAAAATCGCCGACCAGCGTCTCGACGAGCAGCTCCGGCTTGCGCTCGCGCAGCCCTTCCACGGTGCGGGCGACTTGTTCGGCGCCGCCGTCGATGAGGTCGTCGCGGTCGACCATCGTGAGCACGACGTACTTCAAGTCGAGCTCGGCAATCGCGCGCGCGACGTGCACCGGCTCCCGCGGGTCGTAGGCGCCGCGCGGGTTGCCCGTCGTCACCGCACAAAAGCGACAGCCGCGCGTGCAGGTGTGCCCGAGCAACATGATCGTCGCCGTACCGGCCGTCCAGCATTCGCCCACGTTCGGACAGCGCGCCTCTTCACAGACCGTGTAAAGGTCGAGGCTCCGGAGCGTCTGCTTGAGCCGCGCGTACGTCTCCCCGCCGGGCGCGCGGACCTTGAGCCAAGCGGGCTTCATTTCCTTGCCGGGCGCACGCGGCGCGCCGCTCGGCGGGTCGTCGGCTGAAAGCACGCGAGAGTACTAGCACCGTCCTCACGGCCCGTGTGCAGCGCGGCCTGTTGACTCCCCTACCCGGCGATGAAACTTTCGGAGCGCATGTGGAGACGAGGGAAACTTGGCTTGTCGCTTGCTTTGCTCGCGGTCGGGGCCGCGGGCATCACCGCTTCGGCGCGCGCCGTCCCGCCGAAGCCGAGTATGCGGCCCGGAACGCCCGCGAGCCCGGCGCCGGCCCGACCCGCGCCGCCGAAGCCCCAGGGCCCGAGCGGCAGCGTGACGGCGACGCCTTTGAACTTCGGGCAGCGCACGCACGAGACGCCCGGCTTGTTGCAGCGGGAGTTCGAGCGCGTGGCGAAGGGCAACCCCGCGGCGAAGCCCGCCCGCAAGAAGAGCCTCGCCGAGCTCCGGCGGAGCGGCCTCGAGAAGCCGAAGGTCTTCAAGAAGCCGTCGATGCGCCGCTCGAGCCAGGTCTCGCCGATCAAGCGCGGCGTGACGAAGCCGCTCATGGTCGACAAGATCGCCGCCGTCACGGCGCGCGTGAAGCGCTACGTCGAGCTCGAGTCGAAAGCGTCGCCACAGCTGAAGAGCAAGATCGCGGCGCTTCGCACGAGCATGCTGCAGAAGAAGAAGTCATTCCAGGTCGGCGTGACGAGCGTCTCCGACAAGTCGCTCAAGCAGATCACGGGACTCACCGGCAAGCTCGACGTCGCGCAGGCGAAGGCGCAGAAAGCCAAGAGCCTCACGCGCCACGGTAAGCCGAACCTCGTGCGCGAAACCATGCGCGAGCGCGCGACCCCGCCGCCGAACGCGCCCGACAAGAAGCACGAGCACAAGGACGCCGACGACCGTTCGCTCCTCACGGCGAGCAAGATCATCGTGACGCCGGACAACACGAACGGCTCGGGCGGCACCTCCTTCCCCTCCTCGGCCATGCCGTCGCCGACGAACCCGCAGTTTTCGTGGCGCGACAAGCTCGCCCCCGTGCGAAACCAGGAGTTCTGCGGGAGCTGCTGGGCCTTCTCGGTCGTCGGCGCGTACGAGGGCAGCCAATCGCTGCAGAACGGCCAGGGCGAGGACCTGGCCGAGCAACAACTCGTGAACTGCGTGCCGCCGCACCCGCTCTCGGACGGCGACAACTGCCGCGGCAACATGCCGGCGACGGCGCTCGACTGGATGAGCGGCAACGGCGCGCCGTTCGAGCCGGCGATGCCGTACAAAGGCTCGATGGCGAGCTGCAACAGCGGCGCCGATCGCAGCGATACGCGCCTTGCGGGCTGGGGCTTCGTGAACGCGGACGACCCGGACAGCATCCCGAGCGACGACCTCATCAAACAAGCGATCGCGGCGCACGGTCCGATCTCCGCGACGGTGTACGTGACCGACGCGTTCCAGAACTACACCGGCGGCGTGTTCGACGAAGGCGCGGCGGGCCATCCGAATCACGCGATCGATATCGTCGGCTGGGACGACGCGCGCAAGGCGTGGCACGTGCGCAATTCCTGGGGCACGAACTGGGGCGAAGACGGCTACATTTGGGTGAAATACGGCTCGAACTCGATCGGCTACCTCGCGGCCTGGGTCGACGCCGAAAAGACGCAGAAACCCGCGCCCGCGGAGACCCTCTATAAAGATCGCTACGTGAGCTTCCGCAACGACACGGGCGGAGACATCGAAGTGTCGGTGCAGGCGTACATGCCGTCCGGCAATTCGTTCAAATGGGTACCTGGCGAGCCGGGCAGCGCGCAGGCGTACAAGTTCCACGTGAGCTCGGGCGCCGTGCTCGACGCCAAGCGCCCCGACGACTCCAAGTTTCTGCGCGCGAAGAAGCTCCGGGTGTGGGCTACGTCCACCGACGGCAAGAAGAGCTGGAACGACTTCAAGACGAAGGACCTCACGATCGCGAGTAAGTCTTACAAGGCCGCAGAGCGCGATCGCTTCACGCAGGATTTCCCGAAGGCCGGCGGCCAGCCGAACGCGGACGACGTGTTCACGACGGCGATGGAGTTCAAGGACGGCGGCAAGCTCACGGACGCGCGCGATCAATTCGCGCTCTTCGTCGAGCTTTTCCCGGAAGATCCGCGTGTGCACGAGGCGCGCTTCTGGAACGGCTGGGCCGAAAACCAGCTCGGCGAAGCGTGGGACTCGGTCCAAGACCTTTACGCGATGATCTCGGCCGCGCCCGAGGGCGACGAGAACATCCCCTACGCGTTCTACTACCTCGGCGACTCGTACTCCCAGGTCGGCTACTGCGGCTACGCCGTCCGCTCGCTCGAGGTGGACGCCTACGGCGAGGTGAACGCGACCAAGGACTGGGTGGACTCCTCGAAGAAGATGATCAAGTTCTTGAACGACGACGATGGGCAGGTATGCGAAAATTGGGACTGATGAAGCGCGCTTTCGGATCGCTCCTCGCGTGCGTCGCGGCCTGGGTCACGGTGGCGTGCAAGACGTCGCCCGAAACGGCACCGCCCGGCGCGAGCGCGCCCGTTGCCACGACGAGCCCATCGCCCGGCCCGACGGCGCCGCCCGGCGCCGACCCGCCGTCCAGCGACGCCGCGGCAATTCGAGCCGCGAACGGTACGCGCACCTATGCTGACTCCACGACGACCATCAGCGCCGCCGTCGGTGAGTCGTTCGTGGTGGCGCTGCCCGCGAACGTCACCGTGCCGATGAAGTGGCGCCTCGAGCCGCCGCCGGAGCCGAAGCTCCTCAGGACGGGCGATGAAAAGTACGTCGAGCACCCGCCCGCCGATTGTCCCCGCTGCACGGGTTACGGCGGCACGCGCCTCTTCAACTTCACGGCTGCCGGCGCGGGCAAGCTCACCCTGCACTTCGCTCTGCGCCCGCTCACGGACCCGCACGGCGCCGCCCAAAAAGAAGTGAGCATCAGCGTCGAGATCAAGTGAGGTGGCGGCGTCTCGATTGGGGGGCGCGCGCGGTTCCGCGAAGGGCGGTGCTCTCGCACTCCGGCCCGGTCCCGAGCCCGGTCAGGTCGTGAGCTTTTCGAGCAGGGAGCTCACGAGCTTCGGGTTCGCGGAGCCTTTCGACTCTTTCATCACCTGCCCGACCAAGAAGCCGAGCACGCCCTTTTTGCCGGCGCGAATGCTCGCGACCTGCTCGGGGTGGGCGCTCAGCACCTTCTCGCAAATCGCGCGGAGAGCGCCTTCGTCCGAGACCACCCGCATGCCGCGCGCGTCGACGACGGAGCGCGGTGACCGCTCCGCGTGACCCTCGAGCTCGGCGTACACGTCTTTCGCCTGTTTGCCGCTGATCTCGCCGGCCTCGACGAGCGCCAGGAGCTCCGACACTTGCGCGGGCGTCACGCTGAAGCTCGCCTCGAGACCGTGGGCTTTGGCGCCGCGCAGCACTTCGTTCACCACCCAGTTCGCGACTTTGACGGGGTCGTCGAAGCCGGCGCAGGCAGCCGCGAAGAAGCGCGCGTAACCGGGGTGGCCGGTGAGCGTGAGCGCCGCCGCTGGCGGAAGCTTGAGCTCGTCGACGAAGCGCCGGCGCATGGCCGCCGGCAGCTCGGGCAACGCGCTCTTCTGCGCGGCGACGAACCCCGACTCGAGCGCGAGCGGCGGAAGATCCGGCTCCGGGAAATAGCGGTAATCGTGCGCGTCCTCTTTCGAGCGCAGCGTCTTGGTTTGGCCGCTGTCCGGATCGAAGCTGCGCGTCTCCTGCGTGATCTTGCCGCCCGCGTCCAAAATCACGGTTTGGCGGGCGATCTCCGCGTCAATCGCGCGCTGCACGAAGCGGAAGGAGTTGATGTTCTTGATCTCGCAGCGGGTACCGAACTTGCTCGCACCCCGTGGGCGCAGCGACACGTTCGCGTCGCAACGGAAGCTGCCCTCTTCGAGGTTGCCGTCGTTCACCCCGATGAAGACGAGCACGTCACGCAAGGCGCGCAGATAGGCCGCTGCCTCGGTGCTCGAGCGCAGGTCCGGCTCGCCCACGATTTCGACCAGCGGCACCCCCGCGCGGTTGAGATCGACGAGCGAATCACCGCCGACGCCGTGCACGTTCTTGCCGGCGTCTTCCTCCATGTGCACGCGCGTGATGCCGATCCGCTTGTGGATGCCCTCGAGATCCACGGCGAGGCTGCCGTGCCGCGAGAAAGGCTCCTCGTATTGGCTGATTTGGTAGCCCTTCGGCAGATCCGGATAAAAGTAGTTCTTGCGCGCGAAGATGCTGGTCTCTTCGATGGTGCAGTCGAGCGCGACGGCGGCGCGAACCGCCATGGCGACGGCTTCCCGATTCAGCACGGGGAGCGAGCCCGGCAAGCCCAGACAGACCGGGCACACGTTCGTGTTCGGCGGCGCACCGAAGTTCGTCGAGCAGCCGCAAAAGAGCTTCGTGCGCGTGAGGAGCTGGGCATGCACCTCCAAGCCGATGACTGGCTCGTAGTCGGTCATGCGTCGCTTTTATCACGCAACCCGGCGGAGCGGCGCCACGCGACGCGCTCGGCTCAGTGGCCCTTTTCGCGCGTAACGCCCGGGTACGAGTCGTCGGACGGCTCGTGTCGCGGATTCTGCGTGAGCTTCGAACCGTCGCGCCCCGAGAAGCTCATCAAGAGGTCCTTCTCGAAGATGAACTGCTCGCGCGAATCGTACGGAGCGGCGTGGATGCCCGTATCCATGCGGATTGCGTCGCACGGGCACGCCTCCACGCAGAACCCGCAGAAAATGCAGCGGAGCTCGTCGATCACGAAGCGCTTGGGGAAGCGCTCGTAGCCGCGACGCGGGTCGCCCTCGGGGTACTCGCCCGCTTCGATGTGGATGCACTGCGCGGGGCACGCCGTCGAGCAGCAGAGGCAGGCAACGCAGCGCGGGGACTCGTCCTCGCGGTGCGTGAGCCGGTGCACGCCGCGGAAGCGCTCCGGATACGGCCGCTTCTGCTCCGGGTACGACAGCGTGTTGATGCCTTCCTCGATCGCCTCGGTGGACGGATCGGGGCGCTGGCCGAACACCATCTCCTTCGTGTTCTTGAAGAAGTGGCTCATCGTAATGCCGAGACCGCGAGCGATCTCCGGCACGTACGTTTGAACGGCGGCGGTGCGGTGGGGACGGGCGACGGGGGTGCCCATCACCTTGCGCGGGCCGAGCGGAACTTGGCTCATGATTTCAGGCTTCCATCCGGAAGTTGCGCGTGCCGCCCATGGCAGCCGCGAATTGCGCGGAAGACGACGCGAGCATCTTCCGCTTGTGTACGGGCTTCAACAAGAAGACGACGAGCCACACGAAGAGACCCGCCATCACGAGGCCGACGAGCAGCGTCGAAGCGTCGCAGACGACGCGCAGAGCCGTCGCGAGCGAGCCTTCCGCTCCCTGCAGCAGCATCACGCCGAGGCCCGTCGCGAGGATGTTGACGAGCGACGCCGGCAGGAGCTTGCGCCAGCCGAGCTTCATCAGCTGGTCGTAGCGGAAGCGCGGGAGCGTCCAGCGGATCATCAGCTGAAGCCAGCAGAGACCGACGACCTTGAGCAGGAACGCGAGGACGCCGAGCACGATGACGAGCCCGTGCGCGATCGGCTGGTCGAAGATGGCGGTGCCGCCGAGCGCGACGTGGAAGCCGTCGCGATAGAGGAACGGCAGGTTCCAGCCGCCGAGGAAGATCACCGCGAGCAGGGCGCTCGAAGAGACGACCGCGATGTACTCCGAGAAGAAGAACATCGCGAACTTCATCCCGGCGTACTCCGTGAAATAGCCGGCCACGATTTCGCTCTCGCCCTCGGGCAAGTCGAACGGAATGCGCTTGGACTCGGCCACGGCCGACGTGAAGAAGAGAATGAACGCGAGGGGCTGCACGAAGATGCCCCAGGTGTTTTCGCCCTGCCAGCGCACCATCTCGTCGAGGCGGAGGGTGCCGTACACCATCATGGCGCCGACGAGCGTGAGGCCCATGGTGACCTCGTAGGAGACCATCTGGCTTGCGGCGCGCAGGCCGCCGAGCAGGCTGTACTTGTTGTCGCTCGCCCAACCGGCGAGCGCGGCACCGACGATGCCGGTGCCCGCGAGGGCGAAGAAGTAGAGCAGCCCGACGTTGAGGTCGACCACCTGCAGCCGGAAGCTCCCCGCGAGGCACATGCCCTCACGCGGCACGCTGTGCGCGAGCTTCGTGATGTCGAGGTGACCGTCCGGCGTGGAGCCGAAGCAAAGCGTGTCGCCGAACGGAATCACCGCGAACACGGTGAGCGCCGGGAAGAAGGAAATGAACGGCGCGAGGCTGTGGAGCAGCTTGTCGGCGTTCGGCGGGATGAAGTCCTCCTTCCAGAGGGTCTTCAAACCGTCGGCGACGAACGCGTGCGGCAGGCCGAGCAGGCGCAAGCCGACGCGCGGCTCGTTGCGGATCGCAAAGGCCGCGTAACCGGCGCCGAGAAGCACCGCGAACATGAGGATGGCGGCGCCGCCGCCGTAGTACCAGTCCTGAAGGACCAGGCCCTGCTCGGTGCCCGCGAAGGCGGAGCTGAGGACGATGGCCAGCACGTGCGCGCCGAGGCCCGTGTAAACGATGTGCCGCGGGTGGAAGTTCTTGAGCCAGAGGTCGAGGCTCGAGCGCGCGCCGCGCCGGATCACGAGCCCGGAGATGATGGCGAACGTCGCCCACGTCATGAGGATGGCGAGGTGGGCGAACACGGTCCCGCAGCTCGCCTTGTCCTCGGGGCTCGGCGCCGGGTGTGCGCCCGCGAGGTGGCCGAACGCGATGTACGCGACGATCGCGCAGACGAGGAGCGCCGGACCCACGGCCGCGCCCTGCGCGACGGGCGTCGGCAGCCACACGACGGTGCGGTTCGGCCCGACGCGGTCCTGAACCATGGCGCCCAGACGGCGATCGGCCCACGTGAGCATGATCGCGAGCGGCATGACCATGAGCAGGATCACGGCCACGATCTTCACGAGCATGAGGATGACTTCGACGATGCTCACGGACGTGCTCCCGTTACTGCGGCCGGCTGCGGCTGCATGGCGGCCCGAAGCTCTCCGAGCTTCTTCCAGGCGGGCGGTCTATCGAGCGCGAGCCTGAGCTCGTGCACCCAGCGGAAGGCCGGGCGCGAGTCACCCCGCGGCAAGACGGCACGCTCGCTTTCTTGCGCGAGCCCCTGGCGATTGATCCAGGTGCCCTCGGCCTCCGCCCAGCTCGCCGCGGGCAAGACGACCTCGGCGTGTTTTTGGAGCGGACCCTCGTGCATGACGAGGGCGACGAGGTGCTTGATCTTGCCGAGCGCCGTGGCGTCCGCCGGGGTTTGCGAGCCGAGCGCGAGGACGTGCGTGAGCTTGCCTTCCGCGGCCGCCTTCACGAGCTCGGCGAAGGGCTTCGCGTTCGGCGCGAGCCTCTTCACGCCGTTGGTGTTGGGATTCTTGTCGGCGTCACGCAGCACGTTGTCGCCTGGGCCCGGCGCGCGGCCCGTAAAGTAGACGTTCGGCGTCTTCAGCCCGTCCTTCGCGAGCTCGAGCAACGCGAAGTTGTCCTCGAGCGAGTGCTCGGCGGAGAGCACGACGGCCGTCGTTTCGGGCGGCGCGCCGGCGAAAATGTCCGCTGCCTTCGCGAGCGCCGCGTCGCGCGGCGAAGGTGTGCCGTTCACGAGCGCCTGGAGCACGCGCGCTTCTTTGATGCGGCGATAGTCGAGCATGCCGTCGTCACACATCCAATACTGGTTGACCGCGAGGTTCTGGCGGGGGCGGTAACGGTGCACTTCCTGCGTCCGCGGATCGAAATCCGTGAACGAATTGCAACCGGTCGCGCAGCCGACGCAGACCGTGCGCGCCGAGCGCAAGAACCAGACGCGGGCCTTGAAGCGGAAGTCGACCGCCGTGAGCGCGCCGACCGGGCAGACGTACTCGGTCATCAACGTGTACGGATGGTCGAGCTCACGGCCCGGCGAGACGACGATCTCGTTCAGGTTGCCGCGCTCACGCACGCTGAGCACCGGATCCTTCGCGACCTCTTCGCAGAAGCGGACGCAGCGCGTGCAGACGATGCAGCGCTCGGCGTCGTAGACGATGGTCGGGCCGAACCGGACGGCCTTCGGCTTGTGCACGGGCTCGTCGCGCATGCGCTTTTTCGTGCCCTGATGCTCGAGCCAGTAATCCTGGAGCCGGCATTCGCCCGCCTGATCGCAGATCGGGCAGTCCACCGGGTGATTGAGCAAGAGGAGCTCTTGCACGGCGGCGCGAGCGCGCGTCGCGTGCGTGCTCGACTGGCTCTTCACGACGAGGCCGTCGGCGGCGGCGAACTGACATGCCGGCTGGAGCTTCGGCTTCTTCTGCGGGACGTATTCGTGCTTCTCCGCGTCCCACTCGAGCACGTCGAGCATCATCGCGGGCCGCCCGGGCGGCGGTTCTACCTCGACCAGGCACATGCGGCAGTTGGCCGCGACCGAGAGCCCCGCGTGCCAGCAGTAGTGCGGGATGTCCACG
>JAICUB010000078.1 GCA_025936045.1 Polyangiaceae bacterium
GCTTCGAACCCGAAACGCCGTTCCCGCTCGACGCCGTGTGCTTGCACGCCGTCGCGCGCAGGCTCTATCCCGAGCTGCCGCGCCAAACCATTCGCGCGCTCGCAGGCTACCTCGGCTACAGCCTCGAGCTCACGCGCCGCGCGCTCGGTCACGTCGAAGCGACGGCGTTCGTCTGGCAGCGCCTCGTGAGCGAGCTCGCCGCGCGCGGCGTCACGAGTTGGAGCGAGCTCCGAAACTTTCTCGGCACGCGCGCCTCCGCGCCGCCCCGCAAGCAAAAGCCGAAATATCCCATCTTGCCCGAGCGCTATCGCTCGCTGCCGGACGCGCCCGGCGTCTATCGCTTCCTGCGCCGGAACGGCGACGTGCTCTACGTCGGCAAGGCCGCGAGCCTGAAGAAGCGCACCTCGAGCCACTTCGTCGGACGCACGAGCAAGGCGCTCGCGCCCGAAATGTTGACGCAGGTGAGCGACATCGCCGTAACCCTCGTCGCGAGCGCGCTCGAAGCGGCCCTGCTCGAAAACGAGACGATCAAGGCGCTCGCGCCGCCGTACAACGTGCAGCTCACACCGAGCGACGCGTCGGTGTGGTACGCGACGCCCGCGTTCGACGACGCCGCCGCCACGCCGAGCGAGCAGCACCGGGTCGGTCCCGTCCCGGCCCAATATTCACTGCGGCCGCTCGGCGCCCTCGCCGAGCTCATCGCGGGGGCGAGCCCGACTCCGTCGATCCGTTCGGACGCGGTCGGTGTTTCAGCCATGTTCACACCGGACGAGTTCGTTTTTTTGGCCGGCTGGGCCGAGCTCGCCGTCCGGCACCGCGAGCTCGGCGCCGCGGGCGCCGTACACCCGCGAAAGAGCGCGCTCGCCGTCGCGCGCCGTCTCCTCGCCGCGACCGCCGCCAAGTCGGACGAGGACGCTCCGGGCGAAACGAGCGAAGCTCGGCCCGATCGCAGTTGGGACCCCGCGCGCGTCGCCCGTCACGTCGAGCGCGCTTCCGCCCAGGCGTACCGCGCCTACCGTCGCGCCCGCTTCCTGCGTCTCGTCTACGACAGCGACGTCGTCTTCCGCGAACCCGGAGCGACCGAAGCGCGGCTGCTCCGCGTCCGCGGAGGCGTCGTCGTCGAGGCGACAGCCGCGACTCTTGCCTACGCCCCGGGCCAGCGCCTCCGCCCGCGCGGCTCGCCCCCGCCCCCTCGTTTCGATCGCGCCACGTACGACCGCCTCCGCATCCTCACGACGGAGCTCAAGCGCATCGCCCGCGACGGCGGCGAAGTCGCCGTGCACTGGGGCCCGCGCAGGCGCCTCCCCGCACGGCACCTTGCGGGCGTATTGAGCGTCGTATGAACGGCGCGCTGCGCCCTACACCCAAGCTCGCTTGGGTGTATCGCAACGCGAAAGCAGCGACAGACCACGCCAAAAACTACGGAATTTAACTTCACGGCCCCGGCACGCCCGCAGCCGCTGAACCGGGCGCGGCGACGGCCGGGCCCGGCGCGTTCGCGTTCGGCAGCCTCGCGCGCAGGTGCTCTCCGAACTCGGGGGGCGGCGGGGGCTCCGGACCGTCCGGCTCGATGAGCGTGGTGTCGAGCGAAGTGTCGGGGTGGGCGTTGCGATACGCAAAGTAGGCGCTCGCATAGGCGCTCGCCTCCTTGCAATCGCTCACGCAGTGAATATGCACGGCGTTGGCAAACTCCGGTTGGCTGCGCAGCGTCGCGTTGATGCCGCCGAGCGCAAAGCTGACGTGCATGCCGCCCGGCGGTGAGTGGCCGTCCGGCGGCATGAGCATGTCGCACGTGAGCTGCTCGTCGTAACGGCAGCTCGCTTCTTCCTTGCCGATTGGACCCCGGACGAACAGCGGGAGCCCCTCGGATTCGCTGGCGAACGACTCGCTCTCGGCGCGCGCCGCACGCGCGGCGGCGCTGACCAAGTCGTCGAGGCCGGCGTAGGCGCCGAACGCGCGCACCTTGGCGGCGTAGAGCTTGGGCGCGAGCGGAAAGGCGACGCCGAAGGCCGAAAGATCGGGCCAAATCGTGTCGAGGTTCGGGGTGAAGACGTGAATGGTCGTCGCTTCCGGCGGCGGATGGTCGTAGTAGTCGGCGAGCGTCAGCTCGTACACCGCGTGGGGGATCGCCGACCACGTGAACTCGAGACCAGGGCGCGCGAGCGACCGCCGCGGCGGCGCGCTGAACACGGGCGCGGGGCGCAGCGCGAGCAGAACCGGATCCGTCGAAACTGCTCCGCAGCTCTCGGCGTTGCTGTGCAAATAGGGCGAGTAAGCGCTCACCATCGTGCACAACGTGAGGCCGCAGCCGCTGAGGTCGACCGAAGCGTAAGGTCGCTCGAAGGACGCGTTGTTGCCATTGAGGGCCAAGCTTCCCCGCGCCCGATACTCTTCGAACGCTCGGGGCATCATGATCAGCGACGCGGGATAGCCGAGGCGCACCGGCGGGCGCCGGACGACGGGCGCCTCCTCGAACTCGAGCTTCACGTTCGCGGCCTCGCCTGCCCGCAAGGCGGCCGCGCTGTGCGCGCAATACTCCGAGCCCGACCCGGCCGGCGCGAAACGCCGAGCGAACACGTCGCCGTCGAGCAGGTCGGGCCCGTTCCAAGCGACGTGCAGTGGACCGAAGGCGGGCCCGCCCGCGGGTGACCCGGGCGCGCCGAGCGCGAGGTCGGCCGTCGCGTAACGAGCCTTGAAATAGACTCGATCCGGAGACGTATGCGGATACTCGCCGACCAGCGTGCCGGAGAGCTCGGCGGAGTGCGCGGGCGGCGGCTCGTTCTCTTCGGCATCCGCGACGAGAATCGGATCGCGCGCCGCGAGCGCGGTGTAGAGGGTCACGTTCGAGCGGTGCGGACTCACGATCGCGACGCCGTACGTGCGTCCCACGCCGGGGATCATGAAGCGGCCCTCGGCGTCCGTCACCGCGCGCGCATCACCGATGAAGATGCTGCGCCCGACGAGCGGCAGGTGCGAATTCGCGTCGAGCACGGCGCCATGCACGTCAGCGCCCGGGTCCGCCCGAGCGGCGGGCGCGGCCGGCGGCCCGGCGCGCGGAGTCCGAGCACAAGCCGCGGCGACAACGACGGCACTAAAGCCGAGACCCGCGCCGCGCACGCGTTAGCTCCGCCGTGCGGTGACGACGACGGCGCTCATGCGATTGTCGAACGGCGCCTTGCCGAAGCGATCCACGAGCGCGGCCGCGGCGGCGTCCGTGACGCCTTGCAGTCGCGCTGGATCGCGCGCTTCGATTTCGCTGCGCAGCGGTGTACCCATGCAGATGCCCATGGCCACTTTTTCCGCCGAATCCGCGCGCGTCACCTTGTCGACGGTCTCGAGCTCGATGCCGCTGAAGCCGGCTCGCTCGAGCTCACCGCGGAGCATCGCGGCGTCATGGAAGGCGAACGGTGTGCGCGTGAGGAAGGCGGGCGGATCGTTCGGGAACGCCGCCGCGACGCTGCGGCCGACCACGTCCGTCAGCTCGTTCTTTTCGAGCGGGCCCCACATGTTGAAGAGCAGCCGGCCGCCCGGGCTGAGCACGCGCCGGGCTTCGCGAAAGCAAGCCTGCTTGTCGGGCGGAAACATGTAGCCGAATTGGCAGACGACGGCGTCGAACTCCGCGTCCGCGAACGGCAGCTGTTGCGCGTCCGCCTGCTGCCACGTCACGCGCGCGGACGGCGAGCGCCGGGCGACGGCGAGCATTCCCTCGTTCAAGTCGGTCGCCACGAGACGCACGTTCGCCGGCAGCGAGCGATCGAGCGCCCGCGTGACGACGCCCGTGCCCGACGCCACCTCGAGCACCGCCTTCGCGCCGAAGCCAAGGACCCGCGCGGCGAGATCCTCACCGTACGGCGCGAACATCAACGGACCGAGGAGCTCGTTGTACGCCGACGGAATCGACCCCGCGAAATGTGCGTCTTGCCCACTCATGCGATCTGCATGGCAGGGCTCCGCCGGCGACACAAGACGAGCGCGTTCTTGAAGCGAAAAGTCACCTTCGTGCCACACCGCCAGCTGGTCGAGCCTTCCGCTCCCACGCGGCGCGCGGTTATGCTCCGCGCATGTCCTCGAACAGTGCATGGGGCCCGCTCGCGGCGCTCATCGGCGAATGGGAAGGCAACGAGGGGCTCGACATCGCGTTCCACAACGCGAAAGGCGCCGTCGGCCAGACGCCGTACCGCGAGCACGTGACGCTCGCTGCGTTCGGGCCCGTCGATAACGGCAGCCAGCGCCTCTACGGCCTCGACTACCGCATGTCCGCCTGGCGCACCGGCGAGGAGAGTCCGTTCCACACCGAGATCGGGTATTGGCTGTGGGACGCCGAAGGCGGACACGTCATGCGCTGCTTCATGGTCCCGCGCGGAACGACGCTGATCGCGGGCGGCACCGCCAAGCCCGGCGACACGAGCTTCACGCTCGAGGCGAACGTCGGTAACGAAGTGTACGGCATCCTCTCGAACCACTACCTTTCCGCCAAGGCGCGTACGACCAAGTACGTGTGCCGCGTGGAGCTCTCGGACGGCGCGTTTTCCTACGATTGTTGCACCACTTACGTCCACGCCGCCGGGGGAGAAATCGCGCACACGGATCGCAACACGCTGCGGCGCGTCGGCTGAGCGCGGCGCCGGGTACCACCCACGCCCTCGACACGTTAGCTTTGGCGCCATGCCCGACAAGGAAGACGACGCCGCCAACGCTCGAGTGCTCCGGCTCGAGGAAAAAGTCGCCTATCAGGACAAGCTCATCGCCGAGCTGAACGACGTCGTGGTTTCACTCCATCGCCGCGCGGACGAGCTCGGCCGGCGGCTCGACGCGGCCGAACGCACGCTCAGAAGCGAGCTCGATACGCGCGAGATGCCGAACGAAAAGCCGCCGCATTATTAATTTTGTTCGTGTGATGCCGATTCGAAGGCCCGGCGTTTAGGGCGGCCCACGCGAACAATGTGCCGGGCTCGCCGGTTTGTCGTGGCTCGGGTCTCATTTTCGGATCGCGATCTGGCGATGCAAGACTGCGAGGTCCATCCAGGCTCGGCTGGCGCCGAGCCTCGGCTTGCGCCGTACTCTTTACGTCCGGGAAGCGTCGGAGGGCGCTCAGAGCGTCGCCAGGATCTCGTTGAACGTCTTGCTCGGGCGCATGGCGGCGGTCGCGCGGGCGTCGTCGGGCTGGTAGTAGCCGCCGATGTCGATGCTCTTGCCTTGGACGGCGATGAGCTCGCGCACGATGGCTTCTTCCGCGGCGTGGAGCTTCGCTGCCACGGGCGCGAACGCGCGCGCGAGCTCGGCGTCCTTGTCCTGCGCCGCGAGCGCCTCCGCCCAGTAAAGCGCGAGGAAGAAGTGGCTGCCGCGGTTGTCGATGCCGCCCACTTTGCGTGACGGCCCCTTGTCGTTTTCGAGGAACTTGCCGTTCGCTCGATCGAGCGTGTCGGCGAGCACCTTCGCCTTCGCGTGCTGCCACACGATGCTCAGGTGCTCGAGCGACGCCGCGAGCGCGAAGAACTCGCCGAGCGAATCCCAGCGCAAGTAGTTCTCGGCGAGGAATTGCTCGACGTGCTTCGGCGCAGAGCCGCCCGCGCCCGTCTCGAACAGACCGCCGCCCTTCATGAGCGGAACGATCGACAGCATCTTCGCGCTCGTCCCGACCTCGAGGATCGGGAAGAGATCGGTGAGGTAGTCGCGGAGCACGTTGCCCGTCACCGAGATCGTATCTTTGCCTTCCTTCAGGCGCTCGAGCGTGAAGCGAGCGGCGTCGGCCGGCGCGAGCGTGCGGATGTCGAGGCCCTTGGTGTCGTGCTCGGGCAGGTACTTCGCGACCTTCGCGAGGACTTGCGCGTCGTGCGCGCGCTTCGCGTCGAGCCAGAACACGGCGGGCGTGTTGCTCAGGCGCGCGCGGTTCACGGCGAGCTTCACCCAATCCTGCACGGGCGCGTCCTTCGTCTGGCAGGCGCGCCAGATGTCCCCTTCTTCCACCTGATGCTCGATGAGCGTCTTGCCCGCGGAGTCGACGATGCGCACGCTGCCGGCGCTCGGCATGACGAACGTCTTGTCGTGCGAACCGTATTCTTCGGCCGCCTGCGCCATCAGCCCGACGTTCGGCACGGAGCCCATCGTCCTCGGGTCGAACGCGCCGTGCTGCCGGCAAAAATCGACGCTCGCCTGGTACACACCCGCGTAGCTCGAATCCGGAATCACCGCGAGCGTGTCGCCGAGCTTGCCCGCGGAGTCGTAAACCTTGCCGCCCGCGCGAATCATCGCCGGCATCGAGGCGTCCACGATCACGTCGCTCGGCACGTGCAGGTTCGTGATGCCCTGATCCGAATTCACGTACGAAAGCCCGGGGCCCGCGGCGTAAGCCGCGCGAATGTCGGCTTCGATCGCGGCCTTCTCCGCGTCCGGCAGGCTCTCGAGCTTCTCGACCAGGTCGCCGAAGCCGTTGTTCAGGTCGACGCCGAGGCGCGTGAACGTCGCCGCGTGCTTGGTCAAAAGGTCCTTGAAGAAGACGCGCACCGCGTGCCCGAAGATGACGGGGTCGGACACCTTCATCATCGTCGCCTTCAAGTGGAGCGAGAAGAGCAACCCCTCGCGCTTCGCCCGCGCGATCTGCTCCGCGTAAAACGCGACGAGCGCGCGCTTGCGCATCAGCGTGGCGTCGAGGATTTCTCCGGCCTTGAGGCTCGTCTTGCCTTTCAGCACCGTCACCTTGCCGTCGGCCGCGACGAGCTCGATCTTCACGTCCGTCGCCGCGGGCAGCGTCACCGACTTCTCGTTCGAGAAGAAGTCGCCCTCGCCCATGGTCGCGACCGTCGTACGCGAATCACTCGCCCATTTGCCCATCGAGTGCGGATGCTTCTTCGCGTAGTCCTTCACCGCCTTCGGCGCGCGGCGATCGGAGTTGCCTTCGCGCAGCACGGGGTTCACGGCCGAGCCCTTCACCCTGTCGTAGCGCGCCTTCGCGTCCTTCTCGGCGTCGTTCTTCGGCGCGTCGGGGTACTCCGGGACGTCGAAGCCGTGCTCCTTGAGCTCGGCGATGGCTTCCTTCAGCTGCGGCACGGACGCGCTGATGTTCGGCAGCTTAATGATGTTGGCGTCGGGCTCGAGCGTGAGCGCGCCGAGCTCCGCGAGCGCGTCCTTCACGCGCTGTGCCGGCGGCAGCTCGTCGGAAAACGCCGCGAGGATGCGACCCGCGAGCGAGATGTCGCGACTTTCTACCGCGATGCCCGCGTGCTTCGTGAATGCTTGCACGATGGGCAGGAGCGAATGAGTCGCAAGGGCCGGGGCTTCGTCGGTTTTCGTGTAGATGATGGTGGGCTTTTCGGACATGGCTCGCGTTCCGGGCCCGGAATCTTGCACTTGCTGCGCCGGGCAGCGAGGGAGAATCCGAAAGCGACCCTGCCGGGCGGCTTAGACGCCCGTCTCGCGCCCTAAAACGCGCGGCGGCCGCAAGGCCGAGACCCCGCGTGGCTTTTTTGGTTCCAACGCACGGCGCCGCGCGTCGCGTGCTGCCAGCAGGTCCGGTCGCGCCCTCGCGGCACGTTACGATTTCCGGCTGAGTTCGGCGTGGGACGGCGGCGGAGGGCGAGAGCACCGCACCGCGCCGCCCCGCGCGCGCCCCCTACTTCGCCAGGTACATCGCGAGTGAATCGAGCTCGTTCGCCGCCGCGCGCGCCTGCTCGAGCGTGACGGTGCCCGCCCGCACGAGCTCGGCGAGGCAGCGCTCGAGACTCAACATGCCGTCGCGGCCCCCGCCCTGGAGCAGACTGCCGATTTGCGCCGTTTTTCCCTCGCGCACGTGGTTTGCGACGGCGACCGTCACGCGCAAGAGCTCGAGCGCCGGGACGCGGCCGCCGCCGCGCGCGCGCGGCAACAAGCGCTGAACGACGACGGCCCGCAGCGCGTCCGCGAGTTGGGTGCGGATCTGCGCGCGCTGTTCGGGCGGATACGCGTCGACCACGCGCTCGATGGAACCCGCCGCGGAGCCGCTGTGCAGCGAAGCGAGCACGAGGTGGCCCGTTTCGGCGGCCGTGAGCGCGAGGCGGATGGTCTCGGCGTCGCGTAGCTCGCCGACCATGATGACGTCGGGGTCGCTGCGCAGCGCGTCGCGCAGGCCGGTCGTGAAGTCCGGCACGTCGCGCCCGATTTGACGCTGGCGCGCGAGCGAGCGCGGCGTCGCCGGCAGCGCGAACTCGACAGGATCCTCGAGCGTGACGAGCAGCACCGAGCGGCGCTCGAGCGCGCGGCGGCAGAGCGCGGCCATGGTCGTCGACTTGCCGGACCCCGTGGCACCCGCGAAAAGCACGAGACCGTGCGGCACGTTCGCGAGATCCTCGATGCTGACCGGCAGATTGAGCTCGCCGAGCTCGGGCGCGACGCGCGGCAGGATCCTGAGCGCCGCGGCGAGCCCGCCCTGCGCGCGGTACAGGCTCGCGCGCAAACGCTCGCGGTTCGGCAGCTCGAGCGCCACGTCGAGCGCACGGCCGCGCAGGAGCTCCTCGCGCGCCCGCGGTTGGGGCTCGAGGTAACCGTCGACGCCCGGCTCCGCGCCGCTCATACGTTGGAGTTGACCGTCGACGCGCAGGTGCGGCGGCTCGCCGTTCGCGAGGTGCACGTCGCTCGCGCGCGCCGCGACCGCCCGCTCGACGAGCTCGACGAGCCGCGCCGTGACGGCCACCGGCACCTCTGCCGGCGACGCCGCATGCCCGGGCGCTTCGGGCTGGCCCGGGGTCTGCGCTGGAACCCCGTGCGCCACCGCGCCGGTCGGCAGCGGAGCGCGCGGCTCCGGCGCGCGTAGCGGCACGGCGCCGCCCGCAAGGAACGTCACTTCGAGCCCGTTCGGACCGCGTGCGAGCGCCACCCCGAAGCGGCCGACCGCCCCGGCTTGGTATTCGAAGCTCACGCGGGAATCGCGCTCGAGCTCCGCCAGCCGTTCCGCGGTGAGCAGCTGGCTCAAGAGTTGGCGCAAGAGCGCTTCAGGCGTCGGCGCCATGCTGAAACGGCGTTGCACGCCGCGCGCGAACACGAGCGGCGCCTGATCGCTCACGAAGCGGACCTCGTCAGCGCCTTGTTGGACGATCGCGTGCAGGATCTGATCGACGCCGGCCATCGACCCTCGACGAACGCCGAGGGACGGCACCGTATTCCGCGCCGGCGGGGGCAGGCAAGCACGCGAGGCCCCACCCGATTGATCCCGAGTTTTGGATAGACACCAACTATCAAGCACCTGATCACACCCGACGCGCCCCGGGGGGGCGCGGCGTGACTTCGATGCTCGGTGTCCCCAGATAATGATGTTCGATATCCAACAGGGGTTCTCGAGGACGCGAAACTGGCACTCGAGACGAGCGCGACGGCGCGCGGCGTGGCTCCCACGACCGGGCCGCGCGACCTTGGTCACGGGCCGCTCTTCACCAACCAGCGGGATTCAGCCCGGAGACCGGTCGCGCCGAGCCGGAGCCTCGCGACGCCGGCAACCGGGCGCTTCGGCGCCGACGCCCCAGAAGCAGCCGCACTGAACTATTCCACGAGGGAGGCGTGAGCAAAGAACCGCTTTTCTTATGCGCTAAGAAAATGTGAGCGAGCCAAAAATGCAAGCCGCGAGGGCGCGAACCAAAAATGATAGGTCGGGCTCAAATAGCTTTGATTATGCCGTTTCGGGCTAAGTCCGTATGAGAGGCATCATCATAAGTGGCGCATGCCTGTCGGTGATTATGCAATCGCGTAAACTGCGTGTGTGTGAACGTGTTCCGCCCGAGCGCCCAACAGCATTGGTGCGGCAATCCACGCACGGGAGACTAAAATCATGGTCCGTCAGCCACGCGAATCTGTGCCCGCTCAGCTCGAGCTCGACTCTACCGAAGAAGGGGTGGAAGGGAGCGCCGGGTCGCGGCGCACGTTCTTGCAACTCAGCGCGATCGGCGCAGTGGGTCTGGTCGGTTGCTCGACGGCTCCTCCGAGCGACGGCACGGGCACGGGTGGTACCGGTCCCGGCACGGGTGGTACCGGTCCCGGCACCGGCGGTACGGGCGGCACGGGCACGGGCGGCACGGGCACCGGCGGCACGGGCACGGGCGGCACCGGCACGGGCGGCACGGGCACGGGCGGCACGGGCACCGGCGGCACGGGCACCGGCGGCACCGGCACGGGCGGCACCGGCACCGGCGGGACGACGGGCGGGACCAGCGGGACGACGGGCGGCAGCGGCGGCTCGGGTCAAGCCGGCTCCGGAATGGGCAA
>JAICUB010000050.1 GCA_025936045.1 Polyangiaceae bacterium
CGCCGTCGCTCGCCTCGGTGGCCACATCAAGAACAACGGCGAACCTGGTTGGCAGGTCTTAGGTCGAGGCTTTCAGAAACTCCTGGCCCGCGAAGAGGGCTGGATCGCCGCGGCCTCGGCGAGATCCGATCAATCTTGAGATGTATACGTAGGTCGATTTGGTTTTTTTGGGGTTGGTTCGTCGGGGACACGACACCGTAGAGCGAGCTCGCGCGGCGCTGGCAGCAGGCGACGCGCGGCGCGCGTCAGAGGACCAAGACCCAAATGTCGTAGATGGCGTGGGTCCAGACGGCGGGTCCGAAGCCGCGAAACGCATAGATGACGGTGAAAGCGAGGCCGCAGACCCAGCGGAAGACGAACGATTTGAGCTCGAAGGGGTCGCCGAGCGCGCCGACGTAGTGCCAGCCGCTGAAGACGCCGGCGGCGACGAACGCCCAGCCGAACGTGATGAGGCGCGCGTGCGCGAGCGGGATGGGCTCGGCGAAGAGGCGAATGACTTTGGCGCCGAGGGCGAAGAGGACGACGCGGAAAGCGATTTCTTCGTAGAACCCTGCGCCGACCGCGAGGACGATGCCGGCGAAGGTGCCCGGCGCGTCGCTCGTGACGGCGCCCGCGGTGCCTACGTCGAGCGCGAGGCGGAGCTTTCCGACGACATAGCCGGCCGCGAGTCGCATGGCGACGGCGTAGAGCACGCCCTCCGCTGCCGCCCACGCGAAGCGCTGCCAGCGGAGCTCGCGATGCCGCCCGAGGACGGCGAGAACGGTGACGAAGACGACGCCGATCGCGAGCGTGAGCCCGCCGTACTTCAGCAGATCGTTGTCGGCGAGCTTGACGAGCTCGAGCGTGACGACGTCGGCGGCATTGCGCACCGGCAGAAACACGACGCCGAGGTGATAGACGACGAAGAGCGGGAGCGTGAGCGCCAGATCCGACCAGGGGTCGGTCTTCGACGCCTGCTCGGGGTTTAGCGCCGCGCCGCCTTCCACGTCAGCTCGGACGCAGGTTGTAGACGAGCCAGAGCACGAGCACGACCCAGCCGAGCACGATGCCGACGAAGGGTCCGTCGTGGAGCATCTCTTGCGTCGGGCTTTCGGCCTGGGGGCGGTTCTTGACGATGTAGAGGAAGCGCTGCACGCCGAGCACCACGAACAACGTGCTCACCCAGAGGTAGTCGCTGTGGAAGAAGGCGCGCGTGTGCGAGTCCAACGTGTAGGCGACGTAGGCGATGACGGTGGCGGACGCCGTGAGGAGCAGCGCGAGGTCGAGGCCGCGGCGCGTGTACGACTCGAGCGAGGCGCGCTGGGCGGCGGCGTTCGCCTCGGCCGCGGTGAGCTCGTGCCGGCGCTTGCCGAAGCCGAGGAAGAGCGCCAAGAGCGCCGTGCAGGCGAGGAGATACTTCGAGATTTGGATGTCGGTGGCGTAGCCGCCGCCCATCACGCGCAGCACGAAGCCGGCGGCGATACACGTCACGTCGAGGTAGGCGACGTGCTTGAGCTTGAAGGAATACCAGACGTTTTGGCCGAAGTAGACGAGCGCGACGACCGCGAACGAGAGGCCGAGCGCGAGCGACCAAGCGAGCGACACGACGACGAGGCTCGCCGAGAGCGCGTATGCCCACGAAAGCGGCACCACGCCGGCGGCGATGGGCCGACGGCATTTGACCGGGTGGCGGCGATCGGCGTCGCGATCGGCGATGTCGTTCATGGCGTAGACGGCGCCCGCCAAGAGGCAGAACACCGCGAACGCCGAGGCCGCGCGCGTCAGCACGAACGGCGAGAACATCTCTTTCGCGAAGACGATCGGCGCGAGGACGAAGACGTTCTTCACCCATTGATGCGGTCGCACCGTGCGCATCACGCCGGCGAACCGCCGCAGCATGCTCGGTCGAACCTCGGGGGACGCCACCACGTCCGCGTTGGATACGGGCTGCTTCAAGAAGGCTCCGCGAAAGCTACTCGCTGGTCCGGGCGGCCGCGAGTGAATTTTGGCGGAAGTATCCGCGCCGGTCGCGGACCGCGTAAGCTTTTCTCCGTCGTGCGTACCCTCGTGGCCAAGGTCAGTCCGGAAGAGAGACATAGAGAGCTCGTGAACGCCGTGCGGACGCACGACCACCGCTACCACGTGCTCGACGATCCGACGATCTCCGATCGCGAATACGACGCGCTTTACGCGGAGCTCCGCAAGCTCGAAGCCGAGCACCCCGAGCTCGTTACCCCCGACTCACCGACGCAGCGGGTGGGGGCGGCGCCTCGAAGCGAGCTCAAGACGGTGGCGCACGTGGTGCCGATGACCTCACTCGACAACACGTACAGCGCCGAGGACCTCGGGGAGTTCGTGCGGCGCGTCGTGGAGGGGCTGCCCGCGCGCGCCGACCCGGCCTATTGCGTCGAACCGAAGCTCGACGGGGCGAGCATCGAAATCCTCTATCGCAACGGCAAACTCGAAGGCGGCTCGACGCGCGGCGACGGGCTCACGGGCGAGGACGTGACGTTGAACCTGCGCACGATGCGCTCGCTGCCGCTCGTGATCGACTACAAGGAGCCGCTCACGCTGCGCGCCGAGGTCGTGATTTTTCGACGCGATCTCGAGCGCATCAACCGGGAGCGCGCCGCGAACGGTGAGCCGCTCTTCGCGAACCCGCGCAACGCCGCTTCGGGCGGCTTGCGCATGATGGACCCGCGCATCGTGGCGAACCGCGGCTTACGGGCGATCGTGTGGCAAGTGGTCGAGGGCGAGAGGCTCGCTCCGACACACTCGGGGGCGCTCGCGCGCCTCGCCGAGCTCGGACTGCCGACGCACCGCAAGGAGCGCGTGTGCAAGACCCTGCCGGAGCTGCTCGAGGCCGTGCAGGCGCTCGACGCCGAACGCCGGGATTTTCCGTATGAAACAGACGGCGCGGTCATCAAAGTCGACGCCTTCGGCGAGCAGGCGATCCTCGGCGCGACGGCGAAGTTTCCGCGCTGGGCCATCGCCTACAAGTTCAGCGCCGAACAGGCCGTCACGCGCGTGAAGGACATCATCGTGGGGGTCGGACGCACCGGCGTGCTCACGCCCGTCGCACTTCTCGACCCCGTGCAGCTCGCGGGGACGACCGTCTCGCGCGCGTCGCTCCACAACGAGCAGATCATCGGCCAGCTCGACCTGCGCATCGGAGACCAGGTGACGATCGAGAAGGCGGGTGAGATCATCCCGCAAGTCGTGAGCGTGCTGCACGCGGCGCGCGGCGGTGAAGAGCGTTCCTTCACGATGCCGGAGCAATGTCCCGTGTGCGGCACGCCGGTCGAGCGCGTACCCGGCGAAGTGGCGGTGCGCTGCCCGAACCGGCGCTGCCCCGAACAGGTAAAGGGCGCGATTTTCCACTTTTCACGCCGTTTCGCGCTGGACATCGACCGGCTGGGCGAGGCGCTCATCGAGCAGCTCGTCGCGCGCGAGGTCGTGCGCGACGTGGCCGACCTTTACGTGCTGACGGCGGACACGCTCGAGAGCCTCGAGCGCATGGGCAAGAAGAGCGCGGAGAACGTGCTCGCGTCGATCGAGCGCTCCAAAGCGCAGACGCTCGCTCGCTTGCTCACGGGGCTCGGCATCGAGCACGTGGGTCAGGTCGCGGCACGTCAACTCGCCGAAGCGGCCGGCTCGCTCGAGACGCTGCTCGGCTGGAAGGAGGAGGAGACGGTCGCGCACGTGGGAGCCATCGCGGGTTTCGGCCCGAAGCTCGTCGAAAGCGTGCGCGCCTACCTCGCCGATCCCGGAGCGCGTGCGCTGCTCGAACGCCTGCAAAAATTGGGCGTTTCGCGGCCGCAGCCGCGGCAGGAGGCGACGACGGGCCCGCTCAGCGGTAGCTCGTTTTGCGTGACGGGCGTCTTGTCGCGCCGCCGCGAAGACGTGCACGCCGACATCCGCGCGCGCGGCGGCGAGGTGCACGACAAGATCAAGCAGGGTACGACTTACCTCGTGACCGGCGAGAAGGTCGGTAAGGCCAAGCTCGACTCCGCGAAGAAATTCGGGACCAAGGTCTTGAGCGAAGCCGAGCTAGAGAAGATGCTCGAGGGCACGTGACGTCGAGTCAAAGCGTGAAAGCGGTGCTCGCCGTGCTCGCAGCCGTCGCGAGCATCGTCCTGACGGTGGCGTTCGCGCTCGGCGACCGGCAGGGCCCGGCGCGCTGCCCGGAAGGCCTCACGGCGGCGGGGCCACGCTGCTGCGGAGCGGGCCAACGCGTGAGCGCCGGACGCTGCGTGGGACGCCCGCTTTCCTGCGCCGCCACGCAGGCGCTCACGGCCGACGGCTGCGTGGCGCCGCCGAAGCACGTCGCCTATCCGGGCGGCAAAGCGGCGCTCGGGTCGCCGGATTGGGAAGGACACGAAGCTCGCGCGCAGGCGACCGGCGTGGTCGGTCCGTACGAGCTCGACGCGTACGAAGTGACGCTCGCGCGCTACCAGGCGTGCGTGGGCGCGCACGCCTGTGAGCCGCTCGCCATCGGGGGTGAAGCGGGCGAGCCTGCGCGTGGAATGGCGCCCGAGCAAGCCGAAGCGTTTTGTCGCTTCGCGGGGGGTCACGTACCGAGCGGAGCGGAGTGGGTGCTCGCGGCGATGGGCCGCGAGGCGCGGCGCTTCGCGTGGGGCTCGACGGGCCTCGTGTGCCGGCGCGCCGCGTACGGCATGGTGCACGGCCCGTGCGCCGAGGACGCCTCCGGTCCCGAGCTCGCGGGGTCGCGACCGGACGGTGCGTCACCCGAAGGCGCCTTCGATTTGAGCGGAAATGTCGCTGAATGGACACATGAAGCCGACGGCTACGTGGCGCGCGGCGGCTCGTTCCGCGCGACGAACGCCGGCGAGCTCAAGAGTTGGGCGGAGGAGCGCACGGGCGCTCGCGCCGACATCGGATTTCGCTGCGCGTATCCCGGAAGGAATGCTTCACGATGACCGCCGCCGTACTTTCAACGGGCACCGAGCTCACGCGCGGGGAGCTCGTCAACACGAACGCCACCTGGCTCGCCGACGCCCTCACCGGCCTGGGCTTCGACGTGGTGGCGCTCGACACGGTCGGCGACGAGGAAGCACGCCTCACGGCGGCGTTCCGGCGCCTCGGTGCCGAGCACGACGTGTTCGTGTGCACGGGCGGTCTCGGGCCGACGACCGACGACCTCACGAGCGCCACGGTCGCGAAGCTCCTCGGCGTGCCGCTCGAACGTGACCCGGCCTCGCTCGAAGCGATTCGCGCTCGCCTCGCGCGTTTCGGTCGTTCGCTCAGCGAAACGAACTCCAAACAAGCCGATTTTCCGCGTGGCGCGACGATTTTACCGAATCCGTGGGGTACGGCGCCGGGGTTCGCAGTGAAGCTCGAACGGGCGCTCGCCTGCTTCTTGCCCGGTGTGCCGAGCGAGATGCAGGCCATGTTCAGCGCGCACGTCGCGCCGTTGCTCGAACCTTTGCCGCGCGCACGCCGGTATCAGGTTCGCATGCGCACCTTCGGTATGGCCGAGTCCGATTTGAACGATCGCCTCGCGGGCGTCGAAGCCGCGCACGGCGTCGTGATCGGCTACCGCGCGAGCCAGGCCGAGATCGAAGTGAAAGTGCTCGCCGAAGGCTCGAGCGCCGCCGACGCCGAAGCCCGCGCGCGCGCCGCGGCGAGCGAGGTTCGGACCCGGCTCGGTAGCGTCGTTTACGGCGAAGGCACGACGTCGCTCGCGGCCGTCGTGCTGCAAACGCTGCGGGAACGCGGCCTGACGCTTGCGCTCGCCGAGTCGTGCACCGGCGGGCTCGCGGCCGAGCTATTGACCAACGTGCCGGGAGCGAGTCAGGTTTTTTTCGGCGGCGCGGTCGTCTACTCGAACGAAGTGAAGACGGCGCTGCTCGGGGTGGAGCCTGCGCTCATCGCGGCGCATGGTGCCGTGAGTGCGGAGGTCGCGCGCGCCATGGCGGAAGGCGCGCGCGCGCGCACCGGAGCGAGCATGGCGCTCTCGTTTACCGGCATCGCGGGACCCGACGGCGGCACGCCGACCAAGCCCGTGGGGCTCGTGCACACGGCGGTTTCGCACGCGGACGGCACGCGCACGCTGGAACGTGTTTTTCCGGGAACACGCGAGCAGGTGCGCCGACGCGCGGTCAACGCGGGATTTTCCCTACTCCGCCGCGTGATTCTCGGCGACGCCACGTAAGGGTCCGAGCGAGCGCGCTCGAAGTACGAGCAGCTCGGCCGACAGTGCTAGTCTCGCGCGCGGAGGGCTTGCTCGTGATGCTGCGAAGTGTGGTCGGGCCGTCGGCCAGAACCGTATTGCTCGGCGTGTCGTTGCTCGGGACGCTCGGCGGCTGCGGCGGCCGCAATAGCTTGTCGGGAGCGCCCTCCGACGACGACGTGAACCTCGCCGCGAGCGGAGGGGTGAACAACGGCAGCGGCGGTAGCGGCGGCGTGAGCGGCCACGGTCCGCCCGGCGCGGGCGGAGACCATGCGGCAGGCGGATCGGTCGGACCGGGCGGCGGCGTCGCGACGGGCGGGTCGGTGTCGAGCGGCGGCAGCGTCGCAGCGGGTGGCAGCGTCGCAGCGGGCGGCTCGGTCGCCGTCGGCGGCTCGGTGTCGAGTGGCGGGACCATCGCAGCAGGCGGCGTCGCGGCTACGTCCGGGAACGGGAGCGGCGGTGACGCGAGCACGGGCGGCTCGGCCGGCGTGGCGGCGGGCGGCTCCGCTCCGGGCAGCGGCGGGAGTGAGACCGGCGGTGCGTCCGCGGGCGGCGCGTCGGGCGGCGGAGCTTTCACGGGCGGCACCGGGGGTACCGGTGCGGCAGGCAGCTCGGGCGCGAGCGGCTCGGGCGGATCGACGGGCACCCTCGGCGACACGTGCTCGGTGAACGGCGCTCTCGCGTGTCACGGCGCCGCGCAACGGCTACGGCTCTTGTGTGACGGAGGCGTCTGGAAGAGCAACGGCACGTGCACTCAAACGGAAGCATGCGACGAGCGCACGGGCGTCTGCGCCCCCCTCGTGGCGGCGTGCAGCGGCCTCGCCGCCGGTCAGCTCTACTGCACGATGAACGAGCTCGATGAGTGCGGCCCTGATCTCGTGACGACCGCGCCCATCGCGACCTGCGACGGGCTCTGCGTCGAGTCCTCCTCCTCGGCTTCGTGCATGGATCCGTCCTGCGGCGACGGCCGCCTCGAAGGCACCGAACAGTGCGACGACGGCAACCTCGCGGACGAGGACGCGTGCACGAACTCGTGCCGTAACGCCGTATGCGGCGACGGCTCGCTCTGGAGCGGTCACGAGAAGTGCGATGATGGCAACGACACGCCGCACGACGGTTGTTCTCCCGTGTGCGGCGCCGACGTCGCGAGCGTCTCGGCCGGGCTTTACAACGCTTGCGCCCTCGGAGCGAACGGCAACGTGCAGTGCTGGGGCTACAACGCCTCCGGCCAGCTCGGCGACGGCGACACGGTCACGCGCGGCTATTCGAGCCAAGACATGGGCGTCAACCTACCCATCGTGTCACTCGGTTCGGGCCAGACGGCGACGGTGCTCGCGAGCGGCGACACCGCGAGCTGCGCCATCCTGTACGACGGGTCGGTGAAATGCTGGGGCCAGAACTCGTACGGCGGCCTGGGCGTCGGGGACTCGGCGCCGCGCGGCAACGGGCAAAACCAGATGGGCGACAATTTGCCCGCCGTTCCGCTCGGAAGCGGCCGCACGGCGCTCGCGGTCGGCGTCGGCTCGTATCACGCGTGCGCGGTGCTCGACGATCACTCGGTGAAGTGCTGGGGCTACAACGCTTCCGGGCAGCTCGGCATCGGTGACACGCAAGCGCGCGGCGACGTGCCGAACGAGCTCGGAGACGCGTTGCCCGCCGTCAACCTCGGCACGCGCCGAACCGCGGTCGCCGTCGCCGCGGGCAATCTGCACTCGTGCGCGCTGCTCGACGACGCGAGCGTGAAGTGCTGGGGCTACAACGGCTACGGCGCGCTCGGCACCGGAGACGGCACTAACCACGGCGACGGCAGCGGCGCGATGGGCGACGACTTACCGGCCGTCAATCTCGGTACGGGCCGCACGGCGAAGGCGATCACGGCCGGCGAGTATCACACCTGCGCGCTGCTCGACGACGCGAGCGTGAAGTGCTGGGGCTACAACGGCTACGGGCAGCTCGGGCAAGGCGACACCGCGTCGCGCGGCTACTCGCCGAACGACCTCGGCGACAATCTGAAGCCGATCGAGCTCGGGACGGGTCGAACGGCGACGCGCGTCGTCGCCGGGTACTATTCGACCTGCGCCGTGCTCGACAACGGCGGGGTCAAATGTTGGGGCTACAACGCGCAAGGCGGTCTCGGCGTCGGTGACACCGCGTCGCGCGGTGACGGCGTGAACGAGATGGGCGACTACCTCGTCCAGGTGAACCTCGGCACGTCGCGCCTAGCGACGAACGTCGCCGTGGGCCAATCGCACACGTGCGCCGTACTCGACAACTCGACCATCAAGTGCTGGGGCGGCGACAACTACGGCCAGCTCGGCATCGGCAGCTCGCAGAGCTACGGCAGCGGCGCGAACCAGCTCGGCGACAACCTGCCGTACGTGCTCGTGACGTTCTGAGCGAAAGCTTCAGCCGGTGCCGAGGTAGCGACGCTCGAGGTGTCGCTCGAACGCGGCGGTGTCGAGCGCGCGCCCGGTCGCGTGCCGCACGAGCGCGTCCGTCTCGAGCAACGAGGCCTGCCCCCACACCTTCTCGCGCAGCCAAGCGTCGAGCGCCGCGAGCTCGCCACGCTCGAGCGCGGGGCGAAGCTCCTGGACTTCACGCGCAGCCGTCTCGAACAACTGCGCGGCGAGGAGCGCTCCGAGCGTGTACGTCGGGAAATAGCCCACGGCCCCCGACGGCCAATGCACGTCCTGCATGCAGCCGTTTTTGAAGTTGCCGCGCGTCGAGATGCCGAGCAGGCGCTGCATGCGCTCGTCCCAGGCGTCCGGCACGTCGCGGACGTCGAGCGTGCCGCGCACGAGCGCGCTCTCGATTTCGAAGCGCAGGATGATGTGGCACGGGTACGTCACCTCGTCGGCGTCCACGCGAATGAGGCTCGGCGCGACGCGCGTGGCGAGGGCGTAGAGGTTCGCGGGGTCGAACGCCTTCGGCGCGCGCCGCGCGCTCTCCGCAAACGCTTCGGCGAGGAGCGGTGCCGCGAAAGTCGCGAACTCGCGGCTGCGCGAGATCTGCATCTCCAAAAACAGACTCTGGCTCTCGTGCACGCTCATGCTGCGCGCGCGGCCGACGAGCTGCCCGAGCCACTGCGCCGGTAGATTTTGCTCGTACTTCGCGTGCCCGGTCTCGTGCAGCACGCCCATCATCGCCTTGGCGAAGTCGGCGTCGTCGTAGCGAGTCGTGATGCGTACGTCCTCCGGTACGCCGCCGCAAAACGGGTGGTGGCTCACGTCGAGCCGACCGCGCTTGAAATCGAAACCGAGCTTTCGCATGAGCTCGATACCGAGCTTTCGCTGGCTCTCGATTGGAAAGGGACCGGGCGGGCGCACGACGCCTTGGCTCTTCTGCCGTTCGACCACACGCGGGATGAACCCCGGTAAAAACGCGCCGAGTCGCTCGAACAAGCCGGCTATCGCCGCGCTCTTCGCGCCGGGCTCGTAACCGTCGAGCAGGGCGTCGTACGGCTCGAGGCCGAGCTCGTCGGACAGCGCCTGCGCGACTTCGCGCTTCCTCGCGAACACCTCACGCATGAACGGTTCGAACGACGTCCAATCGTTGTCGGCGCGGAGCCGCCGCCATGCTTGCTCGCTCTTCGACTCCGTGAGCGAAGTCGCCTCGACGAGTGAGCTCGGCAGCGCCGTGGCGCGCTGCCAGACTCGCTTGATCTCGCGCAAATTCGCGCTCTGCCAGGCGTCGAGCTCGCCCGCCGTGGCCTCGGCGGCGGCAATCCAATCCCCCATCTCCGGCTTCACGGACTCGTCGTGAATCAGCCCGCGCAGCGTGGCGAGCGCTTCACCGCGCGCGTTCCCGCCACCTTCGGACATCATCGTTGCCTCGTCCCAGGCCGCGATCGCTTCGAGGTGTTCGAGGTGGGCTACACGCTTCTGCTGGTGTTCGAGGGCGGCGTAGGACATGGGCTCCGGAGCTCGCTCCTACCACGCCGCCGGCGAGGGACCTCGGCGAGCCGGCCTGCTCTTCAGTTCAGGGCCGAGGCGCTCTGGCCCGAGCCCTGCGCGGCGTCCCCCGTCTTGTTGAACGTGAGCTCCGAGCCGTTGCGCCCGACGAACACGGTTTCGCCAGGCATGAACTCACCCGTAAGGAGCCGCCGCGCGAGCCCGTCTTCGAGATACTTCTGGATCGCGCGCTTGAGCGGCCTCGCGCCGTACTGCGGGTCCCAGCCGAGCTCGCCCAGGAGCTGCTTGGCGGCTTCGCTCACGTCGAGACCGAGGTCGCGCTTCTTGAGGCGCGCCGCCACGTGCTCGAGCTGGATGTCGACGATGCTCCGGATCTGCTCGCGCCCGAGCCGCTTGTAGACGACGATTTCGTCGAGCCGATTGATGAACTCGGGACGGAACTGGCGCCGGAGCGCGTCCTCGACCGCGCGTTCGCTCACGCGCTCGCGCTCCTCGTCCGACAGATCCCGCCGCTCTTCGATCGCGGCAAGCTCGGTGGTGCCGATGTTGCTCGTGAGGATGATGACGGTGTTCTTGAAGTCGACGGTGCGGCCCTGGCCGTCGGTGAGCCGGCCGTCGTCGAGCACCTGCAGCAGCGTGTTGAACACGTCCGGATGCGCCTTCTCGATCTCGTCGAACAGGAGCACGCTGTACGGACGCCGGCGCACGGGTTCGGTGAGCTGCCCGCCCTCTTCGTAACCGACGTAGCCGGGCGGGGCGCCGATGAGCCGCGAAACAGCGTGTTTTTCCATGTATTCGCTCATGTCGATGCGAATCATGGCGTGCTCGTCGTCGAACAAGAATTCCGCGAGAGCGCGCGCCGTCTCGGTCTTGCCGACGCCGGTCGGACCGAGGAAGAGGAACGAGCCGACGGGGCGGCGAGTGTCGCCGAGGCCGGCGCGCGAGCGTCGAACGGCGTCCGCGACGGCGCGGAGGGCCGCGTCCTGTCCGACGACGCGCTTACGCAGATTGTCCTCCATGGCGAGGAGCTTCTGCATCTCGCCTTCGAGCATCTTCGACACCGGTACGCCGGTCCACTTCGAGACGATGGCCGCGATGTCTTCGTCGGTCACCTCTTCACGTAGATACGAACCTTGCTCTTGCACGCGCGCGAGCTCCGCGCGCTGCGCCTCGATGCGCCGCTCGAGCTCGGGGATGCGCCCGTAGTGGATCTCGGAAGCGCGACCGAGATCGGCGCGCCTCCGCAGCTGCTCTTCCTCGATACGGAGCTCCTCGAGGCTCGCTTGCGACTCGCGGATGGTCTCGATGACCTCCTTCTCCTTCAGCCATTTTGCGCGCATCTCGTCGCGTTTGTCGTTGAGCTCGCCGATCTCGCGCAGGAGCTCCTCGAGCCGGGCCTTACTGCTCTTGTCGCGCTCGCGCTTCAGCGCCTGCTCTTCCATGCGAAACTGGGTGAGCCGCCGATCGAGCTGATCGATCTCGACCGGCAGGCTGTCGATCTCCATCTTGATCTTGCTCGCCGCCTCGTCGACGAGATCGATGGCCTTGTCGGGCAGGAAGCGATCACTGATGTAACGGTGGCTCAACGTCGCCGCGGAGACGAGCGCCGCGTCCGTGATGTGGATGCCATGATGCACCTCGTAACGTTCCTTCAGGCCGCGCAAGATGGCGATCGTGTCCTCCACGCTCGGCTCGCTCACCATCACCGGCTGGAAGCGCCGCTCGAGCGCCGCGTCCTTCTCGATGTGCTTGCGGTATTCGTCGAGCGTGGTCGCGCCGATGCACCGGAGCTCACCGCGGGCGAGCGCCGGTTTCAGCATGTTCGCCGCGTCCATCGCGCCTTCGGCCGCACCCGCGCCGACGAGCGTATGAAGCTCGTCGATGAACAGAATGACGGCGCCGGCGGAGGACTCGACCTCCTTCAACACCGCCTTCAATCGCTCCTCGAACTCACCGCGGAACTTCGCGCCTGCGACCAGGCTCGCGAGATCGAGCGCGAGGATGCGCTTCTGCTTGAGCGACTCGGGCACGTCTCCGCTCGCAATCCGGTGCGCGATGCCTTCGGCGATCGCCGTCTTGCCGACGCCCGGCTCACCGATGAGCACGGGGTTGTTCTTCGTACGCCGCGAGAGCACCTGCATGACGCGCCGGATCTCCTCGTCGCGTCCGATCACCGGATCGATCTTGCCGCGTTGAGCGAGCGCGGTGAGATCGCGCGTATACTTCTCGAGCGCTTGGAACTTGCCTTCGGGCTCCTGATCCGTGACGCGCTGACTGCCGCGGATCTCGGCGAGAGTGCGCACTAGCTTGTCGTAGGAGAGCCCGTGGCGGTCGAAAACGGCTTGAACGTCCTTGTCGCCCCGCGCCGCAGCGAGCAAGAAGTGCTCGACCGAGACGTAGTCGTCCTTCATGCGCTTGGCTTCGGCCTCGGCGTGCGTGAGCAGCGGCGTGGCGCGCCGGCCGAAGCTCGGTTCCGCGCCGCCGGAGACCTGCGGCAGGGCTTCGATGCGCTGGCTGAGCTCCTTTACGAGCTCGGCGGGCGAGGCTCCCGCTCGCTCGACGAGCGACCGGCCGACCCCGGCCTCCTGCTCGAGGACGGCGATCAAGAGATGCTCGGGAATGAGCTCCGGATTGCCGCGCTTGGTCGCGAGATCGACGGCGGCGCGCAGGGCTTCTTGGCTTTTGGTGGTGAGGCGATCGAGACGCATGGCTGTTGGGCGCGGCGTTTTGCCGCGTAGCCAGCAACCTAAGTCGCGCGCCCCTCGGATCAAGGGCGCGCCGCGCTCGCGGCGGGCGAGAGCGGTCTAGTTGCCGGCGCCGCCGGAACCGCACGCGCTCGGCGCACCGCCGTCGAGAAACGGCGCTGAATCCACGCAGCCGAACCCGAGATCGAACAGGCCGCCGAGCTTGTCGAGCATGTAGCCGCAGGTGTGAGTGTCCGCGTGGCAGCAGCCCTTGAAACCGTCGAGCGGAAGCGAACCGCTGGACGTCGGCACCATGATTTGCGCGCTCTCCGGACAGGAGTCGTCGAGGTCCCCGGCTTGGTTTTTGGGTTGGCACGGGTCGGCGAACGTCACGCCGTACGCGGCAAGCGGCGTGGAGTCGATGCCACACTCGTTGTCCGGGGTGCAGCACGCAGCCGCGGTATTCGGTGGCGGCAAGTTGAGGGGGTTACACGTATTGTCGCCGCACGTGATTGGCCCCGGCTTCGCCGCCGACCCGGCCGAACCCGCGGAGCCGGACATGCCCGCCGCGCCGGGGGGCGAGTTCGTCGTCTTGCTGTCCCCGCCGCAGCTCGTGGCCGCGAAGGGCCCGAGAAGAACGGAGCTCGCGAGCACCAAGCGAGTCAAAAAACGCGCGTGCGTCATCAGTGCCATGAGAGCACGAAGGCGCCCGCGCGGTCACCGTCGGACAGCGGGTAGAGCTCCGCCCGCCCCTTTTGCTTCACGCCGCCCGGTTTGCGCCGGAGCGTCCGATCGACTCAGGCCGAACGCGCCATCCGGCGCCGGGAGCGCGGCGCCTGGGCAAGCAAATCGCTCACCTCGTCCCAGCGCTCCGGACTGCGCATGAGCGCGGTCATGAGGGATGTCGGCAAATGTCCCGCCGCCGCCATCCAACGATAGCAATCGACGCCGTGGACATCGAGGTGCGATGCGATTTCGCGCAGTCGTCCGACACCAACCCCCTTGCACAAGCCGGACTCGAGCATGCCGACGTAGCTCCCTGAGCGCACGCCGAGCTTTGCTGCCAAGTCCTTTTGCGTCAGCCCGGTATTCATGCGGGCCAAACGGATCAACCGACCGATCTTTTTCGTGGATCGCCTGCTACTCATGGAATGCCTGCCCAACGTAGCGAGCCGCAAATGACCTGGTCCATTCGCAGCCCCTCCTTCCAACCTCAACTGACCTCGGTGAGCGGTGCCCGCCCGAGTTCGCGCAGACTAATGCGGTGCGTGCGCGCTCGCAAGAACCAGCAAGTGTAATCGACGCACGATATCGTTCCAGCATCGGTGCAAAGAGGCGTCCCGCACCGGAGAACTCGCGGCTCCTGCCCTCCCGACTCTCCCAGAGTGACGCTCAGATATCGAGATTTCGTACGTTCAACGCGTTTTCTTCGATGAACTGCCGGCGTGGCTCGACCTGATCGCCCATCAAGACGCTGAAAAGCTCGTCGGCGCGTACCGGATCATTCACGCGCACCTGGAGCAACGTGCGCGCGTCGGGGCTCATCGTCGTATCCCAGAGCTGATCGGCGTTCATTTCGCCGAGACCCTTGTAGCGGGTGATCTGCATGCCTTTGCGGCCGCGTTCGGTGATGAATGCTTGCAGACTCTCGGCGTCCTCGAGCGTCGCGGGCTCGTCGTCGCCGGCTCGCGCCGTGTAGGGCGCGGGGCCGATGGAGCGCACGTCCTCGTCGATCGAGAGCAGCTCCTGATACTCCGCGGACTCCGCGAGCTCCCAATCGACGATGGCGGGGCGCGAAGAAGCACCGGGGCGAAACTTCACGACGATGCGCCCCGAGCCGTGCTGCTTTTCCCAATCGACCGTCACGGTGAGAGGCGTGAGGTCCGGATAGCGCCCTTCGAGGTACGTCTTCACCTTCTCGGCGGCCAGATCGACCTTCGAGCGATCCCTGAAGTCGGCGAGCGCCATCCCTCCGACGCGGAACAGCGCGGCGACGACGCGCGCATCACAACGCGAGTCGATCTTCCGCAACGTGTCGTGCAGGGCGCGGAGCCGCGTGGCGAGATTGAACAGCACCATGCCCGAGAGCGCGGGCCCCTTGCTCGATTGGAGCGTGAGCCCGTCGATGCCGTTTTCGATCAGGAAGCGATCGAGCGACGCCTGATCCTTTTGATAGAAATGGCGCTTGCCTTTGCGCACGCCGTAAAGCGGAGGTTGCGCGATGAAGAGATGCCCGCGCTCGATGATCTCCCGCATCTGGCGATAGAAGAACGTGAGCAGCAGCGTGCGGATGTGACTGCCGTCGACGTCGGCGTCGGTCATCAGCACGACCTTGTGATAGCGGAGCTTCGAGAGCTCGAAGTTACCGCTCTCGTCGATGCCGCAGCCTAGCGCGGAGATCAGCGTGGCGACCTCCTGCGACCCCAGCATGCGATCGAGCCGCGCGCGCTCGACGTTCAGGATCTTGCCTTTGAGCGGGAGGATTGCCTGAAAGTGCCGGTCGCGACCCTGCTTCGCGCTGCCGCCGGCGCTCTCCCCCTCGACGATGTAAAGCTCGCTGATCGTCGGATCCTTACTCTGACAATCGGCGAGCTTGCCGGAGAGGGAGGTGCTGTCGAGCACGCCTTTGCGCACGACCTCGCGGGCCTTGCGTGCGGCCTCGCGCGCCTTGGCGGCGAGCACGGCTTTTTCGAGGATCTTGCGGGCCGTGCCGGGGTGTTCCTCGAAATAGCGTGTGATGTATTCGCTGACCGCGTTTTCGACGACGCCCTTCACTTCGCTCGAAACGAGCTTCGACTTCGTCTGCGAGTCGAAGCTCGCGTCCGGCGCCTTCACGTGCACGACGCAGACGACGCCCTCGCGCGTGTCGTCCCCGCTCAAGCCGCTCTTCGCGTCCTTGAAGAGATTGTGGGCCTGGCCGTAGTTGTTCAACGTGCGCGTGAGGGCCGCGCGGAGGCCCGTGAGATGCGTGCCGCCGTCCTTGTTGTGCACGTTGTTCGTGTACGGGAGGATTTGATCGGCATACGAGTTCGTCCACTGCAGAGCGAGGTCGACCGCAATCGGCGCCTTGCCCTCGGCCGCGGGGTACTCGCCGCTGAAGGCGATCACGTCCTCGTGCACGGGCTCCTTCGTCTTGCTCAGGAGCGCCACGAACTCGGCGATGCCGCCCTTGTACTCCCAGGTCTCGCTGCGCGTGTCGCCGCGCTCGTCCTTCAAGCGCACGATCAGCCCCGAGTTCAGGAACGCGAGCTCGCGCAAACGATTCGCGAGCGTGTCGAAGCTGTACTCCGTGGTCGAGAAAATCTCGTGATCCGGCTTGAAAGTGACCTTGGTGCCCGTGCGCGTGCTCTCCCCGATGGCGGCGATCGAGCCCTGCGGGACGCCGCGCCGATACTCCTGGAACCAGACGCGACCCTCACGCGAGATCTCGAGCCGGAGCCACTCAGACACGGCGTTCACCGCGCTCACGCCGACGCCGTGGAGACCCGCGCTGACCTTGTAGCTCGCGTGATCGAACTTGCCGCCGGCGTGGAGCACCGTCATCACGACCTCGGCCGCGCTCACGCCCCGCTCGGGCATGATGCCGACGGGAATGCCGCGACCGTCGTCCTCGACGGTGACCGAATCGTCGAAGTGCACGGTCACGTCGATGCGCGTGCAGAAGCCCGCGAGGTGCTCGTCGACGGCGTTGTCGACGGCCTCCCACACGAGGTGGTGCAGCGCGGAGCCGTCGTGGACGTCGCCGATGTACATGCCGGGGCGCTTGCGCACCGCCTCGAGGCCCTCCAAGACGGTGATGTTTCGGGCGTCGTAGTCGCTCGCCGGAGGCGCGACCTCGGGACTCTGGTTAGTCATCGGTGGGGTGTTCGGATCCCTTCCGGCGCCGCGTCCTCGGTCGTCGCGCGACTCCACGGAATGGGACGATGGGTATAGCTATGGGCCGACTCCGACGCAAGGCTCAAAACCGGAACGATTTTAGCGAGTTAGAGGCGCGTTCCCGGGCCGTTTTCAGGCCCGTCCCAAGCTTTGAACGAGGGCGCCTCCCGAGAGCCGAAAGTCGGCTCGATCCGGGCTTTCCGCCGGGCGTTCGGGGAAGAGATCGGCCCGGGTCGTCGTCACGAAAACCTGGCTCTCCGTGGTCATCAGGAGCTCGTGCACGGCGAGAGTGCGCTCGGGGTCGAGCTCGCTCGACACGTCGTCGAGCAGGAGCACCGGGTGCGCCCCACGCGCCTCGCGGATGCAGTCGAGCTCGGTGAGCTTCAGCGCGAGGGTGAGCAAGCGTTGCTGCCCTTGGGAGGCGTGGCTCCGCGCCGGACGCCCGTCGAGCTCGAGCTCGAGCTCGTCTCGGTGCGGGCCGAAGTTCGCGGCACCGCGGCGCGTATCGGCGGGTCTCTGCTCGACGAGCTTCGTCTCGAAGAGACTCGCGTCGCTCGTCCCGCCGGGGACGTAGCCGACACGAATTCCGAGCTCGGGCGCGGCGATACGGGCGAACGTCGCGCCGAGCCGCGCGCCGACGCCGTCGGCGGCCCGGGAACGTGCGAGCGCGAAACGAGCGCCTGCTTCGGCCATCACTGCTTCGAACGCAGCGAGCTCGCGGGCCGCGGGGCCGCGCTCGTCGAGCACACGCTGGCGCGAGCGCATGGCGTGCTCGTAGCGGAGCCGCGCGTCCGCGCCGGGCGGATCGACGAACAAGGCGACGCGATCGAGCAAGCGCCGCCGCCCCGACGCACCGCCGCTCACGAGCTCGAGGTCGGCGGGCGAGAACACGACGACGGGCGTGCGCGTCGCGTACCCGGCTAGGCTCTTCGGGGCCTTACCGTCGAGCCGCACGACGCGCGAGCGCGGCCCGAGCAGCGTGCGTTGCTCGCGACCGAGACCGTCTTCGCTCACGTGCGCGACGACGCTCGCTCGTTCGGTGCCGGCCTGGATCAGCGTCGCGAGCCGCTCGGCGCGAAAGCTCTTGGTCGTCGCGACGAGATAGAGCCCTTCGAGGACGCTCGTCTTGCCCTGACCGTTGTCGCCGACGATGACGTTCAAACGCGGCGCCGGCTCGAGCTCGAGTGCCGTCAAGTTCCGGAGGCCGCGAATCGCCAGCCGCTCGAAGCGGAGAGACGCCGCCATGCGTTGGGTCAAAGACGCCGCGGCGGCGTCAGATGCGCATCGGCATGATGACGGCGACGTAATTGAGCTTCGGATTCGCGTTGCCGGGCCGCACGACGGCCGGGTCGAGCTCGCCGCTCACGCCGATCTCCACTTCGTCGTCGCTGATGGCGCGCAGGACGTCGAGGAAGTAACGCGCGTTGAAACCGACGGTGAGATCGGAGCCGGCGTAATCGACGCTGAGCTCGTCGAAGCCCTCGCCGCTCTCGGGGCTTTCGCTTTCGAATCGCAGCTTGCCCTTCGAGAGCGAGAGCTTCACGCCGCCCGTGCGATCGCTTGCGGCGACGGACACGGCGTTCAACGCATCCGCGGTCGCCATGCGCGGCACCTTCACGCGCTGCGCGTACTCTTGCGGAATAACCTGCTGGTAGGGCGGGAACTGCGCGTCGACGAGCTTCACGCTGAACTGGAAGCCGGGCAGCTCGAAAAACGCGTTCGGGCCTGCCTGCACGATCTTGAGCTCGGCGCCGTCGCCCTTGCTGCTCGCCTCGTCGCACAGGCGCCGGAGCTCGTTCACGCCCTTGAGCGGAATCAGCATGTTGCCGGCACCCTGCCGTCCCTCGACGCGCGCTTCCATCTTCGACAGGCGGTGGCCGTCGGTCGTCACCATGCGCACCCACTCGCCGTCCCACTCGAAGAGCGCGCTCGACAGGTGCGGGCGCGTTTCGTCGTTCGAGATCGAAAAATGGGTCCCGCCGATCAAGCTCGCGAGCACGCTCGCCTCGAGCGTCTGAGGCTTCGCGTCCTTGTCGGGCTGGGGCAAGCTCGGAAACTCCTCGCCCGGGATGCCCTGCAGCGTGAAGCGACGCGCGGAACCGACGGCACGCAGCGTCGTCCCGGCGTTCGCGGTCGTGGCGATGCCGATCTCCCCGTCGGGCATGTTGCGAACGCGTTCGATCAAGTCGCGCGCGCCGACCGCCACGGTGCCGCCTTGTTCGACCCGCGCGCTCACCTTGCCGCGCACGGCCAGGATCAGATCGGTCGCGGCGAGCTTGAGCTCGTTCGGGCCGCCCACTTCGAGCAGGACGTTGCCGAGCACGGGCATCGTGCTCTTGCGATCGGCGACGCCCTGGCAGCGCTCGAGAACCGGAACCAGATCCTTCTTGCTGACAATGACGTGCATCGGGCGGAGACGTGTAACCGTGCGAACGGCCAGGCGCTAGACCTAGCGTCTGACTTTGAAGGGCCCCCGGCAGGAGCTCAGAGCTCCGGACGATCCGGATCTATTTTAAATATTAACCGTAGTCTTCTTAGAGCCTGGGGAGAGTGGGGAAAACTCGATAACATGCCGAATTCACGGTGTTAATTGCCGCGCTCGGGGTGGTGCTTCTACCCCCGTCGAAGCGGGGACGAGCCTGGGGAGAGGAGCTGCCACACAGTCGTCCACGGTGAGTCACCGGATCGTTCCCGAGGGATTTCCAGAGGTTATCCTCAGGCTGTGGATGCGCGCTGCGGACTCCGGGCGGCCTTGCGCGGCTTGGGCTCGGGCAGCCCGATGCGTGCAAGGGCGTCCATGAGCGAGCGTCGCGTGCGCTCGTACGTCTGCGGCCCCACCTCGCCGCGCTGCTGCGCGCGCGTGAGGGCGACGAGCTCGTCGAGCAGGAGCTCGCGGGCGCGCGCCTTGTCGGACTGGATGCGCTCGCTCGAGACGAAGCGCCACTTGCCGGCGGCAGCAGCCCAGCCCGCACCCCCGAAGGCGAGCGCGATGAGGATGGCAATCCAGCGGCCGGGACCGGGCACCGGCAAGCCGGTCAGCGTGGCCGTGAAGGGCGCGACCGTCGCTTCACCGCGAGCGGCGAGCTTGCGAGTGACGAGCACGCGGTCGCCCGAGGGACCCACGCTGACTTGCGGCGGCTCGAAGCCGTCGACCTCGAGACCCATGGCCGGATTGGAAACGGCAATCACGCGGATTTCGACGGCGCGCGGTGGAGGTATGAAGTGAAAGCTCGCGCTGCTCGCGGCTTCCTTCGGGACCTGGAAGCGGAAGTTCACGTCGTGCTGGCCGGGTGGGTAGGTGCCGACGAGACGTGCACCCCGACCTTCGACCGCTTCGAACTTGGTGCCGAACATCGAGTCGGTGCCGGTGAACGCTTTCCAGCCCTTCGGAAGCCCGACCACGACGTCGCGTGGGACCCAGGCCGAGCGTCCGAGGTTGATCACGCGGAAAAGTCCCTCGATTTGGAATACTTCGTCGCGCGTCTCGATGTAAAAGAAACCACGCATACCGACGGCCGCACCGGCGAGATCCTGAATCACCGGAAAGACGTGCACCGTCACGCGCATGCCGCCCGACTGCTTCAGATTGAAGGGCGTCGAAGCGTACTCGGCGACACCGTTCCGCACGGTGATGCGATAGGCGTACGCGCTGCCCGTTTGCAGTCCGTCGAAGTGCGCGACGCCGTCCGGGCCGGCCGTCGTGTTCTTCTCGCTGCGTGATTCGCCCTCGGCGACCTTGTTGAACATGATACCGAGCCGGACGGCCAGGTTCGGGATCGGGTGCTCGTCGGGATCGAGCAGCGTTGCTTCGATGCTGCCCGCTTTGAGCTCCGGGGCCGGTTCGACGTCGTCGGGCGCCGTTTGATGCGCGCCCATGCCGGCGTGGCCGGGGGGCATGCTGCCCGGTGCGTCTTGTGCGACGGCGCTTGCCGGCAGCAAGAGCAACGCCAGCGTGAGAGCGAGACCGCGGAGCCTCACGGCGCATCCTCGCTTTCAGCGGAGCTCGGCGAGGAGCTGCCGGTCTCGGGCGGTAGGGCTTCGCTCGCCGCCGGCGTGGAAGCGACGTGCTCGGACGCTGCCGGCGGTTCTTTGTCGTCCGGGGGCTCTTTGGTGCCGTTGGCGGGCACCGATTGTGGCTTGGCGAGCCGCTCGCGCAGGGCCTTTTCAACGCGCTCGCGCTCCGGCTGTGTGCCCTCGTCGAGGAGCTGCATGAGGCGCTTGGCTTCGCCGCGGTAACGCGCGGAGAGCTCGGCGTAGTCGTCCTCGCTGATCTTGCCGACGCTGCGTTCGAACTCGAGGTCCTTGAGCGCGCGGAGCACGGAGCGCTTCTGCTCCTCTTCCGCGGAGGGCGCGGCGAGCGTCATCGCTTCTTCGAGGGTGATGGGCGACTCACCGGTGAGCGCCTGCACGCTCGCCCACAAGAGCGCGATGACGCCCGCGAGCGCCCCCGCGGCCACCACGAGCAGTGAAACCTCGACGCCCACGGCGACGCCGACGACGACTGCAGTCACGATCGTGACCACGGGAAGCGCGGCCGCGAGTCTCCGGCCGGAAGGTCCGCCCGCGTTCATCGGCTACGCCGCCGCCCGAGCGCCACGACGGCGCCGAAACCGAGCCCCACCACCGCCGCGCCGAGCGGCGCGATCGGGAAGGGCCGTTTCGCGTCGTCGATGACGGCCGGAGCGCGCGTTCGGATGCCGGCGGCAAAGGCGCTGGTCGGGCTCACGCACAGCCAGATCGCGAGCATGACGCTCGTCGCGACACCGGCGCCCGCGCCCGCCGTCGCGCGCAGGTAACTCCAGGCGCCGACCTCCCGGAAGCTGAGCTCGGGCCAGAGCGATATCAGCGCGCCGCCCACGAGCACGAGCACCCCTACCCAAATCCAAGACACGAACGCATTGAGATGGAACTGGAACGTCGCGCGCTTGCTCTGCGGGTCGATGGTGGCGACCGTCGTGTATACGTCCTCGCGGAGCGAGCGGCGCATGGCCACTTCCGTGGTCGGTGCGTCGGGTTGCCGATGGTAGATGAACTTTGCGGGTGACAGCTTGCCGAGCACCGCCCCGTTTTCGAGCAGCGTGAGATCGGCGAAGATCATGCGCTTGGTCACGTCGGCCTGCTCTTCCGGGCTGCAACGCGGGTTACCGGGACACATCCGCGAGCCCTCGTAGCGGAGCTCGAAGCGGCCGAGCTTGTAGCTCTGGCCCGGCATCATCGCCGTTTCGCGGTCGATGCCCCAGGCGCCGCCGACGAAGCCGATAAACATCGCGCAAATCCCGAGGTGTACGATGTAGCCGCCGTAGCGGCGGCGGTTTTTATCGACGAGGCGGAGGAGCGCGAGCGGAATGCTCTCCCTTTCGTTGCGTTTCTCCGCCGAGCGGCGGCGCGCCGCGATGCCGCGCCCGAACTCCTGGAGCACGACCGTGACGTTGAAGGCGGCCGTCGCGACGACGAGCCCGGGCAGCGCCGAACCGATCTTCTGGAGCACGATGCCGACCGTGCCCGGATAGAACACGTCGCGCTCGACGAACGCGGGGTAGCCGAGCGAACGCCCGATGGCGATGTGCAGCACGTAGGTGCCGAAGAACGCGCTGAGCGGGAGGATGAACGCCTTCTTGAGCGCGTCCGGGCTCGTCTTGCGCCAGCCGAAGAGCGGCGCGAGACCCATGAGCGCGAAGATCGTGAGGCCAATCGGCGCGAGCCAGCGGTTGTAGAAGGGCGGGCCGACCGTCACCTTGTCGTGCCAGAGCTCACTGAGCTTCGGGAACATGGTGGCGACGAGGATGAACGTCGCGGCGCCGAGCAGCGCCCAGTTGTTGATCACGAACATCGCTTCGCGGCTCGCGACGGCCTCGATTTCGCTCTTGCCGCGCAGCTTCGGCAGCCGCCACACGATGAGCCCCGCCGACACGGCCGCCACCACGCCCATGAATCCGACGAAATACTTGCCGATGTCGCTCTGCGCGAAGGCATGCACGCTCGAGATGATGCCGGCGCGCGTGAGGAACGTGCCGAAGATGGTGAGGAAAAACGTGATGCAGATGAGCACCACGTTCCACACCTTGAGCATGTTCCGCCGCTCCTGGATCATCGTCGAATGGACGTAGGCGGCCGCCGAGAACCAGGGCAAGCAGGCCGCGTTTTCGACCGGGTCCCACGCCCAGTAGCCGCCCCAGCCGAGCTCTTCGTAGGCCCACGCCATGCCGAGCGCGTTGCCGATGGAGAGGAACATGAACGCGAACAGCATCCATTTGCGGACGGCGACGATCCACTCGTTGTCGAGCCGGCCGCTCGCGAGCGCGGCGATGCAGAAGGCGAACGGCACCGAGCAGCCGACGAAGCCCGTGTAGAGCGACGGCGGATGGATGATCATCCAATAATTCTGGAGCAGGGGATTCAGGCCCTCGCCGTCGGCGCGCGCGCCCGCGATCGTGGCTTCGAAAGGATTGGCAGCGAACAGCATGAGCACGACGAAGAAGCCGAAGATGGCCATCAAGGTCGCGATCACGTACGGCTGAAGTTGCCGGTAGCGGCCGCCGAGCCACGCGACGCACGCGGTCGTGTAGCCCGAGAGCAAGAAGAGCCACCAGAGGAGCGAGCCGTCCTGACCGCCCCAGAGCGCGGTGAACAGGTAGAGCTTCGGCATCGAGCGGTCGCTGTAGTGAGCGACGTAGCGGATGCGGAAGTCGTGCGTCATGAACGCATAGGCGAGCAGCGCGATCGCGAAGAGCGTGAGACCCGCGGTCGCGTATGCCCCGAGTCGCGCCGAGCGCAGAAGGCGGGGCTGGCCGCGGCCCGCCGCGAGACCCACCGCGAAGGTGTAGGCCGCGGTCACGAGGATCGCGTAGAGGACGCCCGTGCCGAACTCAGGGAGTGACTGCCACATTGCGGGGCGAAGCTTACTAGAAGCAACGGCCGGCCGCCGCTCGCCCCCGTCCGAGGGGGGTGCGCTATTCCGCGCCCGCGGGGCTACGTCGTACTGCCCGGGATCACGTCGTCCGCGACGGTGGTCCCCAGGGTCTCGCCCAGGCAGACACGCCGGATGTTTCCAGGCGTCATGCGAAAAACGCAAATCCGAAGTCCGTTGTCCCGGCAAAGCGCGACGGCGGTCGCGTCCATCACGCCCAGGTGATCGGCGAGCAAACGGTCGTAATTGACGCGTTCGAGCATCTTCGCTTCGGGGTGACGCACGGGGTCGCGGTCGTAGATGCCGTCGACCTTGGTCGCTTTCAGCAGGCAATCGGCCCGCACTTCCATCGCTCGGAGCGCCGCGGCGGTGTCCGTCGAGAAAAACGGGTTGCCGGTACCGGCCGCGAAGATGACCGCGTGGCCCCGCTCGAGGTGGCGGACGGCGCGGCGCCGGATGTACGGTTCGGCGACCTGCTGAATCGCGATGGCGGTCATGACTCGGGTCGGGACGCCTACACGCTCCAGGGCGTCCTGCAGCGCCAGCGCGTTGATGACGGTCGCGAGCATGCCCATGTAATCGCTTTGCGCACGATCCATGCCCTCGCTCGCTCCGCGCAGGCCGCGGAAGATGTTGCCGCCGCCGACGACGAGGCCGATCTGTACGCCCGTCGCGTGCACCTCGCGAAGCTCGTCCGCCGTGGCCTTGAGCGTGGCGGTGTCGATGCCCGAGCCGCCCATTTTGCCGCTCAATGCCTCCCCACTCAGCTTGATCACGACCCGGCGCAGCGCTTTGAGTTCCACGCTACGCGCTTACTCTTCCGCTCCGGCGCCCGCAAGCGCACGGCCCTGGCCGCTGGATCCGGCGTTCGGGCCGGCGAACTCGACGAATCCACGCACCCGTAGTATTCCGGGCCCCGATGTTTTCGAGAGATCGCGCCGCTCGTAAGGTGGCAGGTTTCACCGGCTTCCGTACGCGGGGGCTCGTGCTCATGGCACTCATCGCGGCCCTGCCCCTCGGTGCGTGCTCGAAGAAGAAGACTCAAGCGACGCCGGCGCCGTCTTCCAGCGCGCCGACGGGGCCGAAGCCGCTCTCGCCCGAGCTCGCGCAGAAGACGCTCGCCAAGGTCGGTGATCGGACCATCACCCTCGGTGATTATGCCGCCGCCCTCGAGCGCATGGATTCCTTCGAGCGCATGCGTTACCAGTCGCCCGATCGACGCAAGCGCTTGCTCGACGAGATGATCGAGGTCGAGCTCTTGGCGCAGGAAGCCAAGCGGCGCGGCCTCGATAAAAGCGAAGAGACGACCGAGCGTGTGCGCCAGATCCTGCGCGACCAGCTGGTCGAGGACATCCGTAAGAACGCGCCGGCCGCGAACGACATTCAGGAAACCGAGCTCCACGCCTACTACGACGCGCACAAGGACGAATTCGCCGAGCCCGAGCGCCGGCGCGTTTCGGCGATCGTGCTCGACACGGCGGCGGCCGCCAAACCGGTGCTCGCGAAGGCGCTCAAGGCGTCTCCGACGGAGTGGGGCGCCCTCGTCGATCAGTTCTCGACCCAGCGCGGCGCTCGCTCGATGCCGAACTCGCCGCCGGAGCTCGCGGGTGATCTCGGCATCGTCGGCCCGCCGAACAACTCGAGAGGCGCGAACCCGCGCGTGCCCGATCCGGTGCGCGAAGCGGCGTTCAAAATCGAAAAGGTGGGCGACACGTTCCCGAGCGTCGTCGAAGCCGACAAGAAGTTTTACGTGCTGCGGGTGACGAGCAAGACGGACGGTCGCGAGCGCACGTTCGAAGAGGCGCAACGCGCGATCCGCACCGCGGTCGTGCAGTCGAAGGTAGACGAGCAGCAAAAGGCGCTCGAGAAGAACCTGCGCCAGCGCTTCCCCGTGAAGGTGGACGACGCGGCGCTCGAGAAGATGCCGATGCCGGCGCCGAACGCCGCGCCGAGCGTGACCGCGGCGATTCAACCGGGTGGCGGGTTCCCGCGCGTGCCGGGCATGGCGCACCTTCCGGGCATGCCCAAACCGTCCTCGCAGCCGCAGTGACCGAGGCGGCGCGCGTGAGCTTGCCGGCGCTCCTCCCGCAGGCGGGGGACTGGCGCTGGCAGCTCCAACACGCCGTGCGTACGACCGCCGAGCTCGCCGCGCGTCTCGAGCTCACCGAAGCCGAGCTCGCGGGCACGCGCGCCACGGAAGCGGCGGGCCTGCCGCTCCTCGTCACGCCGTATTATCTCGGGCTCATCGCGCGCGACGACCCGGCGTGTCCGATTCGCCGGCAAGTCGTGCCGCACGCGGACGAGGCGCACACCGTGCCCGGCGATCTCGCCGACCCGCTCGGCGAGCAGGCGCACGAGGTCGCGCCCGACCTGATCCGGCGCTATCCCGATCGCGCGCTCCTCTTCGCGACCGATCGCTGCGCCGTCTATTGCCGCTTTTGCACGCGGAGCCGCCTCGTCGGGGCGGGCGGGGGCGCGCGTTCGGAGGAGCGCCTCGGCGCGGCTTTCGCGTACCTCGAAGCGAACCCCGAGGTGCGTGACGTGATCGTGAGCGGCGGTGATCCGCTCGCCATGAGCACCGAGCGAGTGCTCGCCATCGTCGAACGGCTGCGCCGCATCCCGAGCATCGAGACCATTCGTCTCGCGACGCGCGTCCCCGTCGTCTTGCCCCAGCGCATCACGGACGAGCTCCTCGCTGCGCTCCGGCCGCACCACCCGCTCTGGGTGATGACCCATTTCAACCACCCGCGCGAGCTCACCGCCGAGTCGCGCGGCGCGCTCAATCGCCTCGCCGACGCCGGCTTCCCGGTGATGAACCACACTGTCCTGCTGCGCGGCATCAACGACGCTGCGGAAACGCTCGCCGAGCTCTTTCGCGGCCTCGTGCGCGAGCGCGCCCGCCCCTACTACCTCCTCCAAACCGACCCCGTACGCGGCTCGTCACACCTCCGCACCCCGCTCGACACCGGCCTTCGCATCATCGGCGAGCTCCAGGGCAAACTGAGCGGCATCGCGCTGCCGAAGCTCATCGTCGACACCCCCGGCGGCTTCGGCAAAGTCCCCGTCGGTCCCGACTACATCCTCGAGCGCGCGGGCAAGCTGACGCGCTTCCGCTCGCCCCGCGGCGTCGAAGTCGAATACTGGGACCCGTGACCTAAAGTGGAATGTTCCCGTGCTTTTTGCTCGGGTTGCGATCGCGCTTCGTGGCTAAAAGCTCGAGGTATTGCGCGAGCCTGCGGCGCGTGTCGCGGGGGCGGATGACTTCGTCGATGAAACCGAGCTCGGCGGCGCGGTAGGGGCTCGCGAAGCGCGCGCGGTAGTCGGCGACGAAATCGGCGCGGGCGCGCTCCGGGTCGGCGGCGGCTTCGATCGCGGCGCGGTACACCACGTTGACGGCACCCTCCGGCCCCATCACCGCGATTTCGGCGCTGGGGAAGGCGAGGTTCACGTCGGCGCGGATGTGCTTGCTGTTCATCACGTCGTACGCCCCGCCGTACGCCTTGCGCGTGATCACCGTGAGCTTCGGCACCGTCGCCTCGCTGAACGCGAACAAGAGCTTCGCCCCGTGCGCGATGATCCCGCGGTGCTCCTGCGCGACACCCGGCAGAAAGCCCGGCACGTCGACCCACACGACGAGCGGCAGATTGAAACAATCGCAAAACCTGACGAAACGCGCCGCCTTCACGCTCGCGTCGATGTCGAGCACGCCCGCCAGCACCGCCGGCTGGTTCGCGACGATGCCGACCGGGCGCCCGCCGATGCGCGAAAATCCCACGATGATGTTCTGCGCGAACGCCGCGTGCACCTCGAAGAGCTCGCCGTCGTCCACGGCGGCCGCGATCACGCGCCGCATGTCGTAGGGGCGCTGGCTCTCGCGCGGAATCAGCGTGTCGAGCTCGGGCGCGTCGCGCTCCACCGGATCCGTGCTCGCGCGCCGCGGCGGATCTTCGGCGTTGTTGGCCGGCAAAAACCCCATGAGCTCCCGCACTCGCGCGAGGCACGCGCCGTCGTCCGGTGCCGTGAAATGGCAGACGCCGCTCTTGGCGGCGTGCGTCGCCGCGCCGCCGAGCGCCTCCTTCGTCACCTCCTCGTGCGTGACCGCGCGGATCACGTCGGGCCCCGTGATGAACATGTAGCTCGACTTCTCCACCATGAAGACGAAGTCCGTGATCGCGGGCGAATACACGGCGCCGCCCGCGCACGGCCCGAGCACGCACGAAAGCTGCGGCACCACCCCGCTCGCGAGCGTGTTCTTCAAGAAAATATCCGCGTAGCCGCCGAGCGACTCGACGCCCTCCTGGATGCGCGCGCCGCCCGAATCGTTCAGCCCGATGATCGGCGCCCCCACGCGCAGCGCATGGTCCATGATCCGTACGATCTTCTGCGCGTGCGCCGCGCCGAGCGATCCGCCGAACACGGTGAAGTCCTGCGCGAAAACGAACACGCGCCGCCCGTCAATCTCGCCGTAACCCGTGACGACCCCGTCGCCCGGCACGCGCTGCTCCGCCATCCCGAAATCGGTCGCGCGGTGAGTCACGAAGCGTCCGAGCTCGACGAAGCTCTCCGGATCGAGCAGGCGCTCGATGCGCTCGCGCGCCGTGAGCTTGCCCGCGGCGTGCTGCTTCTCGATGCGCGCCGCGCCGCCGCCCGCGAGCGCCGCTTGGTTTCTCTCTTCGAGCGTCTCGAACGCGTCCGGGTCTCGGCCCATGCCCGGAGGGTACCGGTTTTGGCCCCGAAAACGCCGGCCCGGCGCGAAAAATCCTCGCGAATCCCGCCGGAGATGCTACTGAGCGGGCGGGTCCGCCAACAGCGCAGCTTGAACCCCGCCAGGCCCGGAAGGGAGCAACGGTAAAGAAAAGCGGGTGTGGCGGGCCCTCCGAATTTTGGGGTGTTCCCGACCGGTGAGCGGACGCTCGCCGTCAGACGCCGAACATCTCGATCACTCCTCCGGCGTGTGCAGCGGGCGCGTCGAGCGAGAAGTGCACGATCGTCCTCGCGACGTCTTCCGCGCTCATGCGTGCTTCGAACCCGCTGCCCTCGAGCATGCGCGTCGACGTGGAGCCCGGCAACACCGCGAGCGTGACGACCCCCGAGTCTTTGAGCTCCTCGGCGAGGCTCTTCATGAACCCGACGATGCCCCACTTCGAGGCGACGTAAGCGGTTTGGCGCGCCGTACCGAGCGTGGACGAAATGCTCCCCACGAACACGATGCGCCCTTTGCCTTCACGGCGCATGCCCGGCAAGAGCGCGCGCGTGAGCAGAAACGGCGCCGTCAAATTCACGAGCAGCGTCTCTTCCCAGACGGCCGTGGCGGTTGCCTCGACCTCGACGCGCGGCGCGATCCCCGCGTTGTTGACGAGCACGTCGGTCGGACCGAGCGCCGCGAGCTCGTTCGCCACGCGCTCCGTCGCGACCGCGTCCGCGAGGTCGCACGCGAACGCCCGCACGAACGGCGAGCCGCGCCTGCGCGCAAGCTCCACCGTTTCGTTCTGCTCCGGTGACGCACGCCCTACGAGCGCGAGCTCCAAGCCGCGATGCGCGAGCTCGAGCGCCGTCGCGCGCCCGATGCCGCGGCTCGCTCCGGTGACGACCGCGAGCGTCATCGGGATCGCGCCTCGTACGCGCCGAGCGCCAAGAGCACGTCGGCTTCGCTGAGCTCGCCGCGCCGCACGACCGACGTAGCGCGCGCGTTCGCCTGGCAGGCGCCGCGCGCGCTCAAGCAGCCGTGCACGAGCGTCACGTCGCAGTAGGCGCCGCGCGCGCCCGCGTGCTCGATGAACGCGCGCACGACGTCTTCTGCGATCGTCTCCTGCAGGACGAGCCGTCGCGCGCAGGCGTCGACCAAGCGCGCGATCGCCCCGAGCCCGAGCACGCGCCCGCCCGGCCGATACACGACGTTCGCGCGCCCGAGCCCGGGCATCAGGTGATGCGGGCACACGGTCGCGACCGCGAGGTCGCGGAGCGCCACGATGCCGGAAGGCGTGGTCGCGAGCGTCGAGCCGTCCTCGAAGAGCGCCCGCAAATCCACCGTGTAACCGCGCAGTAGCTCGTCGGCGAAGGCGTCGACGACGCGCTCGGGTGTTTGCGAGAGCTCCGGCTCGCTCGCGGCGTCGCGCCCGAGCGCTCGCAAGAACTCGGCGATCGCGGCGCGTGCGGCGCTCTTGTCCATGCGCACCGTGCGCGCCCGCGTCAGTTGACGAGCGCGCGTCGCACGGCGGGCGTGAGCGCGCGGCGTCCGGACAAGCCGGCGTCGAGGTCGTGGTAATAGCCGATGCTCTCCTCGCCGTAGCGCCAGCAGAGCCAGACGGCGCGCCCCTCGATGCGACCGTAAAAATCGACGAGCCCGATGCGCGGGTCCTTCACGACACCCCCGAGCTTTTGCACCTCGGTCCAGCCCGCTTCGTAGCGGCGAACGCGCTCGCGCAACGCTTGTTTGAGCCGGCCGACCTCCGTGCCGTCGTCGGGCGTCGACGCGAGGCTGCGGGGCGCGCGCCCCGTGAGCCGCGTGAGCTCGGCGAGCCCTTGTTCGATGTCGCTCTGCTCACGCAGCTGCTCGCCGACGAGGGCCGACAGCGACGGAATCATCGCGTTCACCTCGGCAACGCTGAAGAGCCGCAGCGTGTTCTCCGCACCACGCGCCGTCGTCATATGACACCAAGCTTAGAAAGCGGATCGGGTCCGGTCAAGGCGACGGACGCTATTCGACGAGCGTCGATCAGCCCGACGGCCAGAGCAGAATAGCGACCTTCGTGAGGAAGAAATCGGCAATCAAAATCGCAATCGAGATCGTGACTACCGATCGCGTAGTGCTATTGCCGACACCCACGGTCCCGCCCGTCGTGCTCATGCCGAAGTGACAGCCGACGAGCGCGATGATGGCGCCGAAGAAGGGCGTCTTCGCCATGCCGGCGACGAAGTCCGCCATCGTCACGACGGACAGCGCGCTATTCAGGAAGAACGCCGCGCTGATGTGGAACTCGATATCGGTGATCGCCATTGCGCCGCTGAAGCCGAGGACGAGCGCGAACGCGCTCAATACCGGCATCACGACCACGGACGCGACGAGCCGCGGCCACACGAGCTTTTTCAGCGGATCGGCGCCGAGCGCGCGGACGGCGTCGATCTGCTCCGTCACGTTCATGGCGCCGACCTCGGCTGCCATGCCGGACCCGATGCGCCCGCCCACGATGATGGCCGTGAGCGAGGGCGCGAGCTCGCGCGCGAAGCTCAGCGCCACGACCCGCCCCGTGTATTCCATGCCGCCGAACTTGCGCAGGCCGAAGGCGAACTGGACGGCCATCACCATCCCGATGAAGAGACTCGTCACGATCACGATGCCGCACGAAGCGACGCCGAGCGCTTCGAGTTGCGCGAGGATCGCCTTGCCCTCGAACGGCCGCCGAAAGCCCGCCCGCACCGCGCCCGTGAGCATCTTCGAGACGGCGCCGAGGTGCTCGAGGAACCGCACCGCCCAGTCGCCGATACGCGCGACCACGCCGCGCGGCGGCGGCGGCGGCCACACGCTCGGGCGCATGCTCGCGGGTGCGCTGTCGGGAGCCGACGAGGCCGTCATCCGAGCGTCTCGAAGCCGTGAACGAAGCGTTCGAACGCTTCGCTGCCGCCCTTTCGGCCCTCCGGGTTCACGAACATGAAGTCGTAAACGCAGGTGTTCTTCTTGAGTACGACGACCAGGTAGTGCATCGGCACGCCGTCGAGCGCGGCCGTGAGCTCGGTGCGGAGCGCGGCGCGGCCCGCGAGCTCGAAGCGCTGCTGCTTCAAGAGAGTCGCGTCGGTGAAGTGTAAAAAGAGGTGATGCGTGAGCGCTTCGAGCGGAACGTCGTCGCCGTCGAGGCCGCAACGGCCGTTCAAAGCGATGCTCGCGTCGGCAGCGTCGTCGCGAAACGCGATGAGCGCGCCTTCCGCGTCGATCGTGCGCCACGTGCGCGGGATGGGCCCCACGCTGAACGCGAGATCGCCGTGGCGATACACGTGTCCGTCGAAGTTCGAGCCGCCACAACCGACCGAGAGCGCACAAAGAGCGATGGCTCGGAACCAGCGTCGCCCAATCGCAAGCATTGGACGCGACGTTAGCATGCCCGGCCGCCGGTTCCGGGCTACGGTGCACGCGTGCTCCCGATCGGAGACAAGAACCCGACACGAACGACGCCGTTCGTGAATTACTGCCTTTTGGCCCTGAACATCGCCGTCTACGTCTTCGAGCGGCGGATCGACGCAGCGCAAGGCGGCTCGTCGTGGCTCGTCCCGGGCTACGGACTCGTTCCGTCACGCATCATGAACGACGTGCCGGGCGAGGCGTTCACGATTTTCTCGAGCATGTTCATGCACGGCGGCTGGCTCCACCTCGCCGGCAACATGCTCTTCCTCTACATCTTCGGTGACAACGTCGAGGACGCGCTCGGCCACTTCCGCTACGTCCTCTTTTACCTGCTGTCCGGTATCGGCGCGGCTGCGGCACAAGTGCTCACGAACCCAGCGAGTCCGACCCCCATGGTCGGCGCCTCCGGAGCCATCGCGGGCGTCCTCGCGGCCTACGTGGTGCTCTATCCGTCGGCGCCGATCACGGTCTTGCTTCTGCCGCCGCTCCTGTTCTTCCTCGGGCCGTTCATCATGTTGCCCGCGTGGTTCGTGATCGGCGCGTGGTTCGGCATTCAGCTCTGGACCGGCTTCGGGCCCGTGAGCGACCTCGAGACCGGCGGCGTCGCGATCATGGCGCACGTGGGCGGCTTTTTGACCGGACTCTTGCTGGTGCGGCCGCTGCGCGGCGGCCGGCCGCGGGAAGACCACGATCGCTGGCGCGGCTGGCGTCCGCCCGAACGCGCCACGGCACGAGGACGCTGGAGCTGATGCGACGGATCGATCGCGACTTCGTGGCGCGCGGGGCCGCCCGCATGACGGAGGGAGACGTTGCGCGCGTCTTCGAGAACGCCGACGCGATCGGGAAGAAGCTCGAGCGCGGCAGCCGTCTCGCCCGAGTCCTCGACGACGCGAAGCTCCTGCTCGCGCTCGTGCGCGACTACTGGCTGCGCGACTACCGCGCCGTCCCGTATTGGGTCATCGGGGCGGCCGTGTTCGCGCTGCTCTACGTGCTGTCGCCGTTCGACCTCGTGCCCGACGCGATTCCGGGCCTCGGCCAGCTGGATGACGCCGCCGTCGTTTCCGTGTGCCTCGCGCTCGTGCGGCAGGAGCTCGTCAAGTACGCGGCCTGGCGCTCGAACCGCGCTCCGCGCTAGCTCGAGCTCGGAGCCGCTCCCGCCGATCGGGATCTGGTCTGCCAAGATTGCTAGACTCCCGCGTCGTGGCCGCTCTTCCCTCGCTTTACAACACGCTCACCCGTCAGGTCGAACCCCTCGTCCCCGTTCGTTCCGGTGAAGTCGGCGTCTATTGCTGCGGCCCGACCGTGTACGACGTGCCGCATGCGGGCCATGCTCGTGCGGCGCTCGCGCCGGATCTGCTCGTGCGCAGGCTCCGGGCCCTCGGCGTCAAGGTGAAGTACGTCCGCAACATCACGGACGTCGACGACAAGATCCTCGAGCGCGCCGCGCGCGACGGCGAAGAGCCGCTGGCTTTGTCGAACCGCATGGCGACGATTTACAGGGAGCAGATCCGCGCGACCGGCTGCCTCGCTCCCGATCACGAGCCGCGCGTGAGCGAGCACGTGCCGCAGATCTGCGACATCGTGCAAAGGCTCGTCGCGCGTAACGCGGCGTACGTCGTCGAGCTCGCGCCCGGCGTGCGCGACGTTTACTTCGCGGTGCGGAGCTTCCCCGGTTACGGCAAGCTCTCGCGTCGCAAGGTGGACGAGCTCGTCGCGGGCGCGCGCGTCGAGACCAACGCGCACAAGCGCGATCCCCTGGATTTTGCGCTCTGGAAGGGCGCCCCCGCGCACGAGTGGGGCTGGGAAAGCCCGTGGGGACGCGGGCGTCCCGGCTGGCACATCGAGTGCTCGGCGATGTGCACGCACTACCTCGGGCAGCCGTTCGACGTGCACGCGGGCGGCATGGATCTGATCTTCCCGCACCACGAGAACGAGATCGCGCAGAGCGAGGCGGCGTACCCCGACCAGGCGCCGCTCGCGCGCATCTGGATGCACAACGGCTTTTTGAACATCGACAAGGAGAAGATGTCGAAGTCGCTCGGTAACTTCGTGACGGTCGGTGACGTCTTCGAGCGCAACGATCCGGAGGCGCTGCGCTACTTCTTCTTGACCGCGCATTACCGTGGCCCGATCCAGTTCGACAGCGAGAAGCTCGCTGACGGACGCGTCGTGTTCCCCGGCGTGGACGAGGCGGAACGCCGCATGGATCACGCCTTTTCGGCGCTCCTGCGCTTGAACGGCATGGTGAATCCGAACCTCACCGTGCCGGCCAAGCTCGGACCGGAGCTACTCGGCTATCGTGACGCTTCCGTGCGCGCGGTGAAGGAGGCCGAAGCGGCGCTCGACGACGACCTCAACACGTCCGTTGCGCTCGCGGCCCTCGCCGAGCTCACGCGCCTGGGTCACGAGCTCGTCGACTCGGCCGCCAAGAAGAAGAAGGACGCCGGCTTCGTCGCGGGGGCGAGCGCGGGCGCGCAGTTCGTGCTCACGGGAATGTACCGTATCGGCGGCCAGCTCGGCTTGTTCCAGTGCGAGCCCGAGGCGTACCGCACGCGCACGCGCACGCGGCGGCTGCGCTTGCGGGGGCTCACGGCCGCGGCGATAGACGCGAAGCTCGAGGAGCGCACGGCCGCGCGCAAGGCGAAGGATTTCGCGAAAAGCGACGCGATCCGCGCCGAGCTCGCAGCCCTCGGCGTGGCCGTTCACGACGGCGGCGACAAGAGCGACTGGACCATCGAGCAGTGACGGTTGGGTGGAACGGCGCGCGAATCGCGCCGTCGACCCCGCGTCACCGCGCCCGCCTCAACCAAAAAAGCTAAGCAACGCGTGACCGCCGCGGGCCACGCGTTCGGCGCGCTCTCGCTCAGACGCCGATGAACAGGCGATGCGCGAAGTTACGCTCGAGCTTCGCACGCAGCACTTTGTCCGCCGCGGTCTCGATGTCGTATTCGATGCGCTTGAACTCGAAGCGCTTCTTGTCGCTGTCGTAGACGGTGTAGCTCGCGCGGTTGTCGTAGTCGCGCGGCTGACCGACGGAGCCGACGCTCACGATGTATTTGCGATCCGCCTGGAGCTCGAAGTCGATGGGCGGCAGCTCTTCCACCGTCGTCGGCGTGAGCGCGAACACCTTGCACAGGTGAGAATGGCCGATGAGCGTGATGTGGCCGAGCTCGTCGTAGAGCGGCAGGCACTCGCGCGCTTGCTCGGGCGCGAAGATGTACTCGAACTCTTCGAGGCGCACGGGCGAGCCGTGGCAGAGGTGCACGCCGATCTCGTCGAGCTTGAGTTGATACGGGAGGCCCTTGAGCCAGCGCATGTTCTCGTCCGAGAGGAGCTGCGCGTGAAGATCGAGCGCGTGGCGCGCGGCCTCGTAGTAGTACGAGTAGTCCATGCGACCAGCGACCGCGGCGTCGTGGTTGCCGAGGATCGTCGCGACGACGAGATCGCGCACGAGATCGGCGCACTCGTTCGGCGAGCCGCCGTAACCGACCGTGTCACCCAGACAGTAGTAGCGGTCGATGCTCTCTCCCTTGAATGCCTCGACGACCGCTCCCAGAGCTTCGTAGTTGGCGTGGATGTCGCTCAGGATGCCGAGACGCATGGGGGGAGGAGATGCGGAGGCTAACACGAAAGCCCGGAAGCACCCGTCGGGCTATGCTCCCCGCCGTGGCGCTCCCCCCAGAACCCATACCCGAATATGCGTCCGCTTGCCTCGAGTACGTCCGCCGGGCGCTCGGGTTCGAGCTCGATTTCACCGCCGAAACCCTGCCCGTCCTCGACCACTACGTGAGCACGGTGCGCGAGACGCTCGAGGACCGGTCGGAAATCCCCGCCCTCGTCGCGCGGGCCGCGGGGGCCTACTTCGGGGAAGTGGTGCGGACGGTGATTCCGGGGTTCTGGCGCGTCCCCTCGCCCAACGTCCACGATTGGCAGCTTTGCTCACGGGTGGCCTTTCTGTGGGTAAACCCCATCGGCATCGCCTACGACGCCATTCACGGCTCGAGCGAGCACGATGGCCCCAGGTCGATGGTGCGCTGCGCCCCGGAGGATCGGCCGTTTCTGGAGCGCCGGCTCGAGACCCTGCCGCCCGTGCCCGAGGACCAGTATTTCTTGTTCACGACGCGGCTCGAGGTGCTCGAGGTGGCGAACGAGGCGCTTCACGCGCGGCTCGAGGAACAAGGGTACGCCGAGACCGAGCTCACGGAAGAGGACTACGCGACCGGCGTCGGCCAGCCGCTTCCGAACTAGCCCGTTCGTCCCGAGCTCACTCCGAGGAGTTAGGGCTCGGGTCGCGGCGCCTCGGCGGCCACGAAGCGGCCCGGCACGGCGACGACCACCGGCGGCGTGACGTCGTCGCCCAAAAAGGTCCGCGCCGAGAGGGCGTAGCTGCCCGCAAGCAGGTCGAGCAGCAGCGGCGCGCTCTTCGGCTCGAGCCGGGCGACCGGCAAGCCGTCGATCAGCGCGTAGCGGATCACGTCGTCGCCGCTCGCGAGCGAGAGCCCCTCCTTGGGCCCGTCTTTCGTCGCGCGGGTTGCCGTCGGGTGAAGGCGCAGCGAGCGGAGCTGCGTGCGGTCGGCGAGCAGCGCGGCGGGGGGCAGCGGCACTTCGCCGATCAGATGATCGGCGGTCGGTGGCGGCACGCGCAGCGCGGCGGCGTCGAGCGCGCTCGCGCGGTCGAGCACCGTCGCTTCGAACACGAGTCGTCCGCCGTCGATCCACGCGTACTCGGCGCGCACGGGCACGAAGTCGGAGCGGCAGGCGGCGCTGTCGGGGTGTACCCCGGCGATTTCGAGAACGAAGCGGCAGAGCAGCGCGGCGCCGGCGCCGGCCGCGCTCACGTGGGCCTGCTCGAGCTCCACGCGGCCGAGTGCCGTGACGAAAGCCGCTTTTTCGGCCGGAAAGCCGAAAGCCACGGACGTGCCGCCCGGCGTGCCCGCCATGTGCGCGAGCGGCACGACGTCGGCGCGCCGTTCGTTCAAGAGGTTACGCAGCGCGCCGGGCTGGATGACGGCGTAGCGGCTGCCGTCGGGCCAGAGCAAGATATGGCCGTAGTTCGAGCTTCGCGCGCGAAGCTCGCTGCCCGCGGGCAGCACGAAGCGCGGTCCCACGAGCGCGACGCGCAGCCGCCCGGCCGCGGCCGCCGTCACGTCGAGCTCGAAGCTCGCGGCGTTGCGCGCGCGATCGAGAAAGTCCGCGTTCGCTTCGGGCAGACGCGGCGGCAACGGCACGTCGGGCCAGCGCAAGCGCGCGTGCAGCGTGACGCCCGAAAAGTCGTGGAGCTCGTCGTTGTCCGCGCCGAGCGCGGTGTCTTCACGCACGGGAGCCGGCGGCGTCGCGGCTTCGGCGTCCACGCCGGCGTCGAGCGGTCCCGCGTCGGCGCTCGCGACCCGATCGATGTCGGGACCGGTGGCGAGCGGCGCCGGCAAAATGCTCGCATTCGGGCTCGGCTCGCTCGGGCCGGCCGCGGGCGGTCCGGGGCGCGTATCGCAGCCGCCCGCGTAGGCCGCGAGCGCGCCGAGGGCGGCGAAGGACGTGAGGAGGGCGCGAAGCCCGCGCATCAGCGCGCGGAGCCGATCAGCGACTTTACGTCGATGCGCTTCGACTCGCAGTACTCGCGCAAGCCGTCGAGGACGCGTTTGGCCGCCGAGGGATCGACGAAGTTCGCGGTTCCGACCTGCACGGCGCGCGCCCCCGCGAGCAAGAACTCGAGCGCGTCGCGCGTGGTCGAAATGCCGCCGATCGCGATGACGGGAATCGACACCGCGGCTGCGATTTCCCAGACGATGCGGAGCGCGATTGGCCGGAGCGCGGGGCCGCTGAACCCGCCCATGCGGTTCGCGAGCCGAAGCTTGCTCTGCTCCACGTCGATCGACATGCCGCGGATCGTGTTGATGGCGGTGATGGCGTCCGCGCCCGCTTCCTCGCAGGCGCGCGCAACGGCGACGATGTTGCCCGCCTCCGGACTCATCTTCACCCACACGGGGAGCTCGGTCGCGGCCCGAACGGCGCGCGTCACCTCGCCCGCCATGCGTGCGTCCTTGCCGAACTCGATGCCGCCCTCCGTCACGTTCGGGCACGACACGTTGAGCTCGATGGCGGCGACGCCCGTCTCGCGGTTCAGCCGCTCGGTGATGGCGACGAAGTCGGCGACGCTGCTCGCGAAGATGTTGGCGACGACGGTCACGCCCCGTTCGCGCAGGATCGGGAGCTTGTCCTTGCAGAAGGCTTCGACCCCGACGTTGGCGAGGCCGATGGCGTTCAGCATCCCAGCCGGGGTTTCACAAATGCGTTCCGGCGGATTGCCGGCGCGCGGGTGCAGGCTCAGGCCCTTGCTGCAAATGCCGCCGAGCTCGGCCACGTCGTAAAAATCGTCGTATTCGAGGCCGTAGCCGAAGCAGCCCGACGCGGTGAGCACCGGGTTTTTCAGCGTGAGGCCGCCGACGTCGACGGCGAGGAGACTCACGACTTCCCCTTCGGCGCGTGCACGCCTTTCTTGGGTGCGTGGTCGCCGCGCGACCAATCGACGCGGCGCGCGTCGATGCAAGGCCCTTGCGTGCATGCGTAGACGTAAGCGCCGTCCGTCGTCGGCACCGGACAGCCGAGACACACGCCGTAACCACATGCCATCGGCGTCTCGAGCGAGGCTTCGCACGGCACGTCGCGCGCAGCGCAGAGCTCGGCGACCTTGGCCATCATGCGGTCGGGGCCGCACGTAAATACGTCTTGGTCCGCGGCGAGGAGCTCGCCGAGAACGTCCGTCACGCGGCCGCGCGTGCCTCTCGAGCCGTCTTCGGTGGCCGTGTGGAGCTCGGCGAGCTCCGCGAGCTCGTCGTCGAGCGGGAGATCGCGCGCCGAGCGGCCGCCGTAGACGGCGATGGGCTTCGGTGCGCCGCTCTGCGCGAGCCGGCGCGCGAGAAAGAGCAGGGGAGCGACGCCGACGCCGCCCGCGACGAGCACCACGCGACGGCCGGGTTGCGGCGCGCGCCACGGCTGCCCGAGCGGCCCGAGCAGCGTGAACGGCTCACCGGGTTCGGCGCGGCCCATGCGCACGGTGCCTTCGCCGATGACCTTGATGAGAATCGAGGGCGTGTTGCCGCCGCTCAGATAGCTCATCGGACGAGGCAAGAGCGGGGCGTCGCCCCACTCGGCGCCGCGCACCATGGTGAATTGACCGGGTAAGGCGACGCTACCGTCCGGATCTTCGAACGTCAGCACGTGATAAAGGCCCCCGATACTTTCGCGGCGAAGGAGCGTCAGCGTGACGAGCCTTCGCTTCGCGAGGACGCGCGTGCTCATGGCCTCTCTCCTAGCGCAAGATCGAGGCGCATGACGAGCGCATCTTCGCCGTTGTCGCCGTAGTACGCACGTCGCACGTCGAGTTCGCGGAATCCGGCTCCGAAGTAGAGCCCGAGCGCCGCGGTGTTCGAGCGTCTCACTTCGAGCAAGAGCTGTGCGCAGCCGGCGGCCCGCCCGAAGTCGATCACCGCACGGAGTAGCGCGCGCGCGACACCGCGGCGTCGGGATTCTTGCTCGACCGCCAGATCGATGAGGTGCACCTCGTCGGCGGCGCGCCAAATGAGGGCGAAACCGCGCGCCCTTCCACCGGCGTCCGCGCGCGCCACCCAGAGTTTGGCCCACGGCCGCGCGAGCTCGGCGGCTGGGTCGAAGCCGGATCCCGAGAAAAGCGCGAGCTCACGGATCCGTTCGCCGTCCGCCGGCGTGGCCGGTTCGACCAGGTACGAGCTCACGGTTTCGTGCCTTCGCGCCCCTCATCGGACTCGGGTCTCGTGGGGGAGCTCGGCGGTCGCGGACGGCCGCTGCGTGCAGCGAGGACACGAGCGCGCGCCGCGAGCGCCGGTCCGTCGAGGGCGAGACGCAGGCCGCCGTCCGGGCGTAAGACGGCGCCGCCGAACGGTCCGGCGCCGGCGATGCGCGGCGGGACCGCGCGTAAGCTGCACTCTTCGATCGCTCCGACGCGATCCACCCCGACCGGAATCGAAGCGAGGTCGTTGACCAGGAGCTCGATCGCGTAGCGCGCGGGCTCGGCCCCGCGCTCACCGAGACACGAGCAGAGCCGCGGCGGCGGCCTTTCCCCGCTGAGGCTCACCCGCCCCGCGTAGCTCGTGGGCAACGCGAATTCGGTGCCGCGCTCTTCCACCCAGAGCACGTTGATGAGGCCCTGATCACTCGGCAGCTCGAGCGTCGCGACGAGCCCGCCTCCCGCACCGTTCGTGAGTTGCACGGTACCGCCGAAACGGCGCACCGCCGCTTGCACGAGGTCGAGCCCGATGCCGCGTCCCGCGAGCAGATCCGCGCCCTCGCGCGTGGTCATGCCGGGCAGCAGCAAGAGCCCCATGAGCTCGGTGGGCGTGCTTTGCTCGAGAAGCTCCACGCTCGCAAACCCGCGCTCGACGGCGATGCGCCGGATGCGGGCGGCGTCCGCGCCCTGACCGTCGTCCTCCACGCTCACGCGGAGCAGCGTGCCTTCGCGGCTCGCGCGCAGCCAAATCGTGCCGAGCGCGGGCTTGCCGGCCGCTTCGCGCTCCCCCGGTGCCCGGATGCCATGCGCGACCGCGTTGCGCGCGAGCTGCATCACCGCGTCGAGCAGGCGTTCGGCGACGGCGCGATCCACCGTGAGCTCGGCGCCGACGATTTCGACGCGCACGAGCTTGCCCTGGCCGTCCGCGAAGCGGAGTACGGCGCTGCCGACGCGCTCGAAGACCCAACCCATCGAGGTGCGCCGAAGCGACGTGAGCCCTTCGCGCATCTCACTCGTGCGGTTCCTGACGAGGCTCGCGCCGTTTCGCAGCGTGACGGCGCCGAGCTTCACGCGCGCGGCGGCTCGACGCAGTCCTTCCGCGGTGGCGTCGAGGTCGGCGAGGGCGGCCGCGGGCGGGCCCCACGGTCGCGCCGGTCCGACCCGGCGCGCGGCGTCGAGCAGCGTGAGGCGGAGCTCGGCGAGCCGAGCGCTCATGCGCGCCGCGGCCGTGGCCGACCCCGCGAGCTCGTCCCCGATGACATCCAAGCTCTCGAGGCGCTCGAAGACGTGATCGAGCGCGCCCTGACTCACGCGGAGCGGCGCGTCGTAGCTCGAAGGTCCGCGTGGTGGCGGCAGCGTCGTGGGCTGCGCGGGCGGCGCGCTCGGCGGCGTGAAGCTCGGCGGACGCACGCTGCCGGGGGGCTCGAGCGTCGCCGTGAGCGCGCGCAGCCGTTCGAGGCCGCGCACCGGATCTTCGACGAGCAGCGCGAGCAGCACGCGATGGCGCGACAGCTCGACGAGCACGTCGCGCGCGACCGCGGGTGCCGCGCTCGCCTCGCGCAGGCGCGCTTCGAGCCCGTGACAATACCAAGCCGACACGTCGTCGCCGACCCCCGCGGACGCGCCCTTCATCGAATGTACCGTGCGCTGCGCTTGCTCGAGGCTCGGCAGCGGATCGCCCGTGCTCGCGAGCACCTGATCGATCTCGCCGAAGCGGTCGCGCATCGCGGAGTGGTACTCGGCGACATAGCGCCCATCGACGTTGCTCGGCTCGAGCGCCGGAGGCGGCTCGGGCCACACCGTCGCGAACGGCGGCTTGCCCGCGCGCAGCCTTTCGAGCGCGCCGATCATGACTTGCGCGGCGAAGCTGCGGGCCGCAGCGTCGCCGCCGCGGACGCGCGCGCTCTGCTGGCCGATCACGAGCGCGAGCTCCGCGTAGCCCGCCATCGCGGCGGAGCCCTTGAGCGAGTGCAGCGCGGCGCGCACTTCCATCACCGGCACGACGGGCGTCGAGAGCGCGGGCAGCCGGCGCTCGATCTCGCCCGCCAGCAATCGATCGAGCTCGCGGTCGCGCGCCACGGCTACTCCGTGCTCTTGCCGAGTGCCTCGAGCAGGGGCGCGAGCGCTAGGCGCACGCGCTCCATGCTGGGCGCGCTCGGTTCGCGCGCGAGCGCCGCCACGCTCCGCGCGAGTCCCTTCGACTGCTCGCCGAGCTCGAGCAACAGCCGCGCGACGCGCGGATCGGCGCCGAGCACGGGTGCGAGCGCACCTTCGAGCCCGCTCAGTGCGGACACGAGCTCCTGGCGCTCGCGGCCGAGCCCGCCGAGGTGACGGCCGACGCTCGCCATCGTCTCGCGCGCCGCGGCGACCCCTGCGAGAAAGCCCTCGCGCTCGCGCTCGCTCTCGTTGAGCAGGCCGGCATGGCCCTCGAGCGCCTGCACGGCGCTCGCGACGAGCTCGCGTAGATCGCCGGACAGCTCGAGCACGATGCGTCCGGCAGGATCGCCGAGCCGCGCGGCTTCGAGGCCGGCGTTCAGGGCGCTGAGCTTCGCGCGCTCGAGCGCCTCGTAAAAGAGCTGCAGGCTCGCGCGGAGCTCCCTGCCGCGACCGGGCGCACCGCGGGCAGCTTCGCCCACGCCGTCGAGCTCCGTTTCGCCGCGCGCGGCCGCGACACGCGCCTGCTCGAGCGTGCCTTCGACGCGCTCGAGCGCTCGGCGAGCGCGCTCGAGCGCGCTCACGAGGGCGGCTTCGTCGCTCGTGGTCGTCATGGCTCTCCGAGCTGCGGCTCGAGCGCGGGCTCGAGGCTGCGCCACGCGCTCGCGAGATCGAGCTCCGGCACCATGTGCCCGTCGACGACGACGCCGCGCTCGTTCGCCGCGAAGAGCCCCACGCGCAACGGTTCGAGCCCAGAAAATCCCACCGGTTCGCCGTCGAGCTCGCAGACGACGAGGACGCCGGTCGGGCTGCCGAGCGCTACCACGGGCACTACGCGCCCGTTCAAGAGCGTCATCGCGAGCGGCGTGCGCGCGACCGGCGAAATCGCGGGCAGCGCGACGACGCTTTGCGCCGTGGTCGCCGGTACGAAGCCGAGCTCTTCGCCCGCCCGCACGAGCAGTCCCGCACGCGTGCTCATGCCGGCGTCTTTCTGCGTACGAGGCGTGCGTTCAGGAGCTGGTAGAGGATTTTGCATACCTCGAACGAGCTCTGCGGCATCTGGTTCACGAGCTCGCGGATCGTCTTTTCGCTGTCGATCGCCGCGAGCACGTTGCGTTCGGGGCCGGTCAGATTGGTCTCGCCGTCGAGCCGCTCGATCGCGCCCTGGTCGGGGTAGAGCACGTCGTCGAAATCGAAGCTGCCTTCGATCAGCCGCCACTCGTCGACGCGCCGGAAGCCTTCCATCACGAGAGCGCTCGTTTCCATGGCGAGCGCGGCTTTCGTCGCGGGGGGGTGCTCCACGCCGACGCTGAAGGAAAAGCGTCCGCTCGTCCAGCGCACGACCTCGTAGACGAGCTCCGACGTCTGGCGCACGAGCGCGCGACGCACCGCGTCCTTGCCGACCGCGCCCTGCTCCAGCAGGACTTCACCGATGAGCTTGTACGGGCTGCCGCGTGTCTCGAGCGCGCTCGAGAGCCGGTCGCGCGTGACCGCGCCGTCCTCGACGAGGTAACGGCCGAGCAAAAACTCGGGGCGCAGGCCGCGCCAGGTCGCGAAGTCGACGCGGCCGCTCCGCACGTGAAGCGTGATTTCCGCCTCGCGCGTGAACACGCTGAGCGCTCCGGTCTGGCGTTGCAGATCGAGCAGTTGCAAAATTTCCGCGATCGAGATCACGGCGACGTCGCCCGCGAGCACTTCGCGCGTGTTCTCGCCGTAGCTCAGCGCGCGCAGCAACGTCGCGAGGGCGGCCATCGTCTCCGGCCGGATGCCGCGTTCGATCGCCGTCTTCACGAGGTCGTCGGTGCCGGGCGGCAGCCGTTTCAGCTTTTTCAGCTCGCCGCGCACGATGCGCTCGATCGCCAGCGCGAACTCCTGCGCGGCTTGCACGCGCCGGAGCGCCGGATCGTCGCTCAGGCTCGAGCGGCTCACCCTGAGCTCTTCGAGCATTTCGGCGTCGTCGGCCGGCATGGCCTCGGCGTCCGGCACCGGCCCCGCGCGCCCCTCCTCCTGGCGCTTGAGCGCGCCCTCCACCACGGCGACGAGCCCGCGCGCGTCGAACGGCTTGGTGATCGCGTCGATCGCGCCCGTCTGTTCCACGAACTGGCCGCGGATCTTGTCGCCCTTCGCGCTCATCAGCACTACGGGCAGGTTCTTCAACTCCGGGTTCGCGCGGAGCTCACGGCAAAATTGATAGCCGTTCATTTTCGGCATCACGAAATCGAGGAGCACGAGGTCCACTTTTTCGGTGCCGAGCAGCTCGAGCGCGACTTGACCGTCTTCTGCGAGCAGCGGCTCGTACTCGCGATCGAGGAGAATGGAGCTCACGACCTTGCGAATGGTCGGGCTGTCGTCGACGACGAGGATCCGAGCGCTCATTTCTCGAACCTTCGCAGCATAACCCGGCCTTCCCCCGCTTGGGTGAAGAGCTTAGATTCTCGGCGTGGCACCCTTCACGCTTTTCGGCGAGCGCAACCTCGACAGCCCCTTCGTCTTCACGGTTTTCGTCGCGCTGAAGGAGAAGGGGGTGCCTTTCACGCTCAGGTTTCTCGATCTTTCCCGCGGCGAGCAGCGTGAGGCACCGTTCGTGGCACGGTCGCTCACGGCGCGCGTGCCGACGCTCTCGGCCGGTGATTTCTCGCTCAGCGAGTCGTTGGCGATCGTCGAGTACCTGGACGAGACGCTCCTCGCTCCGCCCCACGCGCGCGCCTTGCCGGCCGGGGTCGAGGAGCGCGGGCGGGCGCGCCAGCTGCTCGGCTGGCTTCGCTCGGACCTCGCCGCGCTGCGTCGCGAGCGTCCGACGAGCAGCATCTTTTTCGAGCACGAGCGAGCGACCTCGCCGCTCGGTGACGCGGCGCGAGCCGACGCCGAGAAGCTCGTTCGCGTCGCGAGCACGCTGCTCGCCGGACGCAACGGCGCTCCGTTCTCGAGCTGGTCGGTCGCCGAGGCGGATCTCGCGATCGCGCTCATGCGCTTGATCGCGAACGGGGACGAGGTGCCGCCCGCGATCGCCGAGTACGTGGCGGCGCAATGGCGGCGTCCGAGCATCGCCGCGTGGGTCGCGCTCGAGCGGCCCGCCACCGTCGAGGCGATCCTCGCGTGAGCGCGGCGGCCCCCGGCGCGCTCGAGAGCCTTTGCGTCTTCTGCGGCTCGCAGAGCGGGCATGGGCCGAAATTCGTCGAGAGCGCGGGCAGAGTCGGAGCCTTGCTCGCCGCGCAGGGGACGACGCTCGTTTACGGCGGCGGCCACACCGGGCTCATGGGCGCGCTCGCGGACGCGGCGCTCGCCGGCGGCGGCCGCGTGATCGGCGTGATCCCCTCGGGCCTCGCCGAGCGCGAGCTCGCGCACACGCGCTTGACGGAGCAACACGTCGTCTCGAGCATGCACGAGCGCAAGGCGCTCATGGCGCGTCATGCCCGTGCGTTCCTCGCATTGCCCGGCGGCCTCGGCACGCTCGACGAGCTCTTCGAAATTTGGACTTGGGCGCAGCTCGGCTTCCACGACAAGCCGATCGGGCTGCTCGACGTGGGCGGCTTTTTCCGGCCGCTGCTCGAGCTCACGCAGCGCATCGTGGAAGCGGGCTTCGCGCGGCGCGAAACCCTCGAGCTCGTACACGTGGACGACGACGCAGAGCGGCTGCTCGCGCGGCTCGCCGCGCCAGCGGCGGAGCGAGCCGGCGCTGGCAGCAGCTGACGACCGCCGCCGTCGGGTGAACCCTCAAAAGCCCGGATTCGTCGGAAAACCGGCGCGAAGCTCGCGGTGTGCCGGCGTGCTCGATTGCGCGGCCTCGAGCGGGCCCGGATCGTCCTTGTGCCACGCCTTCGCCGGCGCGCTTTCGCTCTTCGCGGGCTCCGTCTTCAGCGCGGTGCGCTCGGTCGGAGCGCTCGCGTGCGCCGAGCTCGGCTGTGCGCCGGCCGCGGCAGTGGTCGTTTCCCGCACGGGCTCTTGCCGCGGCGTGGCCGCTGCCGGGGCGATTGCCGGCACCGAAACGAGGACGCGTTTTTCGACGACGCGCGGCGCTGGCGGGCGCGTTCGCACCATGAGGGCCGTCACCGCCGACGCGAGACACGCGCCGCCGACGACCGCCG
>JAICUB010000077.1 GCA_025936045.1 Polyangiaceae bacterium
GAGCGCCGTCGTCGGACCGCCCCACCAGCGGTCGATGATCTGAACGATGTGATCGTAGTCTTGCTTGCCGAGAGGGCGGGTGATCATGGCGGGCGGAAACCTGGCGGCGTTTGTCCCCCGAGGCCAGTCGACCTTAACACTTCCTGCCGCGTGGGTAAGCCCCGCTGGCGCGATTCATTGCAGTCGGGTAAGCGAACGTACGTGACTGTGGTGCGCGTTGCCCCATCGATCCTCAGCGCCGATCTCGGACGCCTGGCCGACGAAGTGCGTGCGGCCGAGGCGGCTGGCGCCGATTGGATCCATGTGGACGTGATGGATGGGCGATTCGTCCCGAACATCACGTTCGGGCCAGGAATCGTGCGCGCCGTGCGGGCGGCCACCCGCCTCCCCATCGATGTTCACCTGATGATTGTCGAGCCGGAACGCCATCTGGCTGCGTTTGCCGACGCCGGCGCGGACGGCCTCAGCGTTCACGTCGAAGCGTGCACGCATCTGCAACGAACGCTGCATTCCATTCGAGAGCTCGGCAAGCGGGCGGGCGCCGTGCTTAATCCGCACACGTCCGAGGAGAGCATCCGCTACGTGCTTGCCGATTTGGATTTGGTGCTGCTGATGACGGTCAATCCCGGCTTCGGGGGCCAAGCGTTTCTGCCGCATGTCGTACCGAAGATCGCGCGGGTGAGAACTCTCATCGACGACGGCGGACATCCGATCGACCTCGAGGTCGACGGCGGTATTGCCGAAGAAACGACCGGCATAGTCGTCGACGCTGGTGCGCGAGTGCTCGTTGCCGGCAACGCCGTGTTCGCCCAACCTGACCGCGCCGCCGCCATTCGCGCATTACGCGCCGCCGCAAAGTGAAGCGCCTCCTTTCTCTGCTAGCCGTCGCCGCATGTGCGGGGGAACCGCGCGCCCCCGTTGCTCCGGCGGCACATTCGGCGCCGGCGCCGTCGTCGCGTGCCGCGAGCGGGCCCGCGCCGTCGCCCGCAGCACCGAAAGACGACGCGCGGCAGGCGCTCGTGAGTGCGACCCTCGCGCGCGTCGCGGCTGCGCGGAAGCTACCGGCAACCGGGCCCGTGGAGAGCGAAGTCATCGGGCGCAACGAGCTACTCCGGCGCATGAAGCAAGAGCTCACGGAAGATCTCGAACCCCCGCTGCTTCAGGGTTCGACGGAGCTTCTCTTTGCGCTCGGGGCGGCTGGGGCAGATCTCGATTACCTCGGCAGCATGCTCGAGCTCTTGAGCACGCAACTCGCCGGTTTTTACGACCCGCGTACGAAGAAGATGGTGCTGCTCGACGACCTCGGCGCGGACGCGGAGCAAGCGACGCTTTGGCACGAGCTCGTGCACGGCCTGCAAGATCAGCATTACGACCTCAAGCGCCTGATGAAATGGGAGAGCGGCCGCGGCGACGCGCTCTCCGCCGTGCAGTCGCTCGCCGAGGGTGACGCGATGAGCGGCATGCTCGACGTATCGCTCGCCGCGACGGGTCGGACTGCGCTCGATCTGCCGGACAATGTGCTCTCGAGCTCGATGGGGATGCTCGAGGCGATGCCGGAAATCGCTACGGTGCCCCGCATCCTCAAGCGTTCAATCGTCGCGCCGTACGCCGACGGGATGGCCTTCGTGCACGCGCTCCGCCGCGAGGGTGGTTGGGCTGCCGTGGACGCCGCCTGGCGCGCGCTGCCGCCGAGCACCGAACAAATTCTCCACCCCGATAAATTCCGCGCGCACGAGGCGCCCGAGGTTCTCGCGGTGGTCTCGCCGCCCGCGGGTGGTCCTGCCGACGCGGTGTATCGTGATGTGCTCGGCGAACAAGCGCTTCGGATCGCCATGGAGGAATGGGTGCCGAACGCGACGGCGCGCGACGCTGCGAGCGGTTGGGCCGGCGATGCCATTGCCGTGTTCGCCACCGGCGAGCGCCGGGCAGTCGGCATTCACCTTCGGTTCGACGACGAAGCGCACGCAAGGCGCGCGTTCGAAGTCGTTGCTCGCGGCGCCTTGCGTGCCGAATCCGAGGGCTGGGCGGGGGATCGGCCCCCGCCGTTCATACCGAGCTCTCAGGTCGTCGGCGCCGCCGGTAAGGGCGAGCTCTGCGAGGCCCGGCCACATCGTGGTTCTTTTGCCGCTGTGAGGCGCGGCCGCGATCTCGGTGTCGCGCTCGGCCCTTATCAGCGTGCCGGCAGCGTCACACGCGCGGACGGGGACTGTGCGGCGTCGATCCGCTGGGCGCGAGCGATCGCCGCTCAGAAATAGCTGGAAAGCCCCTCGTTCGAAGGCATGAACGCGCGGCCCGGTGGCCGATCGTGCGCGGGCGCACGATGGAATGAAACCTGCTTTGTTCCGGTGCGTACCAAACTAGGAAGGCGTTCACCGTGACCACCCGCAAGAAAGCCATGCCGCGCGCCGTTAGCCCGACCGGTGTCTCCTGGGTCGCGCTCGTCGCCGCGACCACGCTAGGGATCGCGGGCGTCCACCGTGTTCGTGCAGCCGTAAGCGCCGATCCTCGGGAACTCGGTGACGCTCGAGAGGGCTATCGGCTGATCGTACAGTCGTACGCGCCTTCGAGTCTCGGATCCGGACAGTTGCCCGGAGGCCGGGCACGCCCGCTCGCCTCCACGCAACGATCGATTACGGCCGGCGAGCTCGCGCGCGGCATCGCAGTAGATGTCCTCGGCTTGCAGGCGAGCGCTCCTGCGGCCGGTGAAACCCCAGTCATCGTCGCCTGGGTCGAGCGCGGAGCCGCGGATCTAGCGTTCGACGGTTTCGAGGCCCGCCCTGCGGCCGACGCGTTCTACGGTGTGGCCGCTTCGAGCGACCCCAGCATCGCAAAGACGACGGCGGTCATTCTCAAGCGTCACGGCTGACCAAGCATCACGCCTGACCGAGCGGACCGTTGCCGGACCGTGCGGTCTAAGCCGGCGGCGGCGCAGCTGCGCTCGGCGGCGGCCGCGTCGCATCGACGGGTAGCGTGCGCAAGACCTGGATCTCGTCGAGGTAAGCGCGTCGCGCGGACGCATCGAGGGTCTCGCCCCCGAACCGTGCTCGAAGGTAGCGTTCCGTCAACGTGACGGCCGGCGCACCGAGGGGGTGACCGAGGGCTTCGAGTGTGCGTGCGTGCGTGAGCGGCGGCGTGCTTGGCGGCCGTGGCACACCGCGCGCGGCGAGCACGCGCTCGAGAGCACGATAAAGCGCAGCAGCTTCGTGAGCAGCGCGCTCGATCTCGGTGCGCTCCTTGGCTGCCTTCGGGCGGCGCCGTCGAGCCAGGAGTTGGTACACACCGAATCCGATACCGGCGACGGCGAGCAAGCCGAGGGTCGTCTTGCGCGGGGATGCGAGCGTACGGCCGACGACGCCTCGTCGGGGCACTACCCGCAAGTAGGCGTCGTGGACCTGATCCCACAGCCCGAGCTGTTGATGCAGGTCGTAGCCGATGACGTGATGACTCCAGCGCTGCCCGAGCGCCTCGACGAAATCGCGCATCACGGCGAGGATCCCGGTGAGCTCGCTGCGGGGCGCCGCGTCGGATGGGGGCGTCGGATCGAACCGGGTCCAGCCGTTGCCGTCGAGCCAAACCTCGACCCAAGAGTGCGCGTCGCCCTGACGCACGACGTACGAACGCGAGAAGCGGTTGTACGTGCCGCCGACGAAGCCCGTGACGTTGCGCGCGGGCACGCCGACGGAGCGCAGCAGCACCGTCATTGCCGTCGAGTAGAACTCGCAATGCCCCCGCTTCGAATGGAAGAGGAAGTCTTCGAGAGGGTTCTTGGCGGCGCCCGACGGCGAATCGAGATCGTAGCGGTAGCCGGTGCGGAGCTTCGTCTCCACGAGCTGCGCCTTGTCTCGATTCGTTGCCGCGCCGAGCGTCCAAGCTTCGGCGAGCTCGGGGATCGTCGCCGGGAGCGGCGGCAAAGCGAGGTAGCGCGTGAGTTCCGTGGCGCTCAGTGCGGGCGACGGCGGCTCGACGGCATTGGCGAGCGACACGTCGTAACGGAGTCCGCGTTGCGCCGCGGAGTTGTAGCGGAAGACACCCTCGCCGCCGGCGAAGATTTCGGGGCGCGACTGATCGAGGGCGGGTCCGGGTGAAACCACGTGGAGCGCCACCGCGTCGAGCGGCAAAAAGACGACGGGGGGATCGATCGACTCGAGGTCGATGTGCATCAGCCGATCGCGCACCGGATCCGGGAAGCGGCGAAGCTTCACGTCCGGACCGGTTTGATCCGCCAGCATCTCGTCGCGGCGCGTGCGCGACCAGGCGCGGCCGTCGTAGCGGTCGAACGCGGCGCCGCGCAAATAGAGGGCGAGTCGCATCGGAGGTGTCGCCGGTAGCCCCGGCGGATCGACGCGCATCACGATCGTCGGATCGCTACGGAGCTTGCCGACACCGCCGAGGTCCACGTGCTCCGAAAATCCGACCATCCGCTCCGGGTGGTTGCGGTTGAGCAGCAGAAGCGACAGCCCTACGCGCGGGAAGAGCACGAAGATCAGGGCCGTGAAGACGAAGATGGGCAGCGAAAGAAGGCACGTGAGGAGCAGGAACTGGCGTCCGATGACCCGGCGGCTCCGCAGGATACGGGGCACGTCGACGGGCAGGCCGGTGCGGTCGCGAGCGCCCTGCCGGTAGTTGCCCTCGACCTCGCGCCGCAGGTGGCTGAGAACGAGGGCGCCCGGCGTGACGATCAAAAAGCCCAAAAAACACAGGCCGTACGAGAGGCCGCTGCCGAGAACCGTGCCCGCGATGAGGTGCAGGAGCGCGAGCACGATCACCTGCTGATCGTGCGCAGCGCCGCGACGTGTCGCGAGTCTCAAAACTTGAAGACCCGCGGCGAATTCGATTGACGCCGCGAGCAAGGTCTCGCCCGCCGCCAGGCGCAGCACCTGGACGCCCAGCAGGCCGAGGGGCGCGACCTTCATCACGTTGCGAAACAGCGGCCGATCTTGTGCGCGCTCCGGCAGGAGCAGCGCCGCGAGCATCGAAACGACGAGAACGTACGCAACGGTTCGGTCCAGCTCGCCGCTCGACAACAGGGCGCAGAGGCCGAGCACGGCAAGCGTGTCGGTCATCACGCGATGAACGACGCCGAACCTCACGCGACCTCACGCTCGCGGCGCTTTTTGCCGGATTGCGGCGGATTCGAAGTGCTCGGCACGGCATCGTCGGTCGGGGCTGCTTCGAGCAAGGCGAGGAACCGGAGTAGCGGATCCGCACCGCGCGAAGGGACGCTCGCGGCACGTTCGCCGTGCGTGCAGCGCACCGTTACCGAGTCACCGCGCTTCAGGTGTGCCACCGCGCGCGACGCGACTTCGCGGATACGGCGCTCGAAGCGCTGCACGAATTCGTCGCTCGGCGCCGGGGTGGAGTAACGCGACTCGACGACGAGCGTGACTTCACGACGCGCTTCGCGGACGCGCTCGCGCACGACCTTCTGCTCGGTTTGCGCGCTCTTGCGCCAAAAGATGTCGCGTGGGTCGTCGCCGTCGCGCATCAGTCGGACGCCCGCTGTTTCGTCGCCCGTCCCGCGCCCCAACGTCACGACGCCTCCGATGCGATCCCCGGAGTCGTCCGGAGGTAGCACCAGCGGGTCGACGGCCGGATAGATGATCAGATCGCCTTCGGAGGACACGTCGCGTGACTTCTCGAACAGACCAAAAGGAAAGCGCGTCGCCAGGCGAAAGCCGATGTGGTGGTCGCGACCGCGGCGAGCCGGCGTACGGCGGTACGCGGCGACTTGCGCCGAGCGCGGGCTGATCTTCAGGAAGAAACAGCGCTTGTCGGCGGGTTGGCCGGCGCGAAGGTCTTCGACTTCGATCGCGTACGAGGGGATGCGCTGCTTGTGGTTGAAGACCTCGATCTCGACGAGGTGCGCGCGCCCGACCTGCGCGCGCGGCGGCAGCCTTCGCGCGACCGTGAGCTTTCGCAGGCTGAGCTCGCTCATCACGCCGGACACGATGATGAGCGAGAGGAACATTCCGAACAGCAGATAGAGGAGGTTGTTCCCGGTGTTGATGGCCGCGAACCCCACGCAGAACGTGATGAGCAGGAAGTAGCGGCCTTCACGCGTGAGCCTCAGCCGGCGCGGCGGCTTGAACCACGATAGCCAGCGCTTGATTGCCGCGAGCCACGTCGGATCCGCCGCTCGCTCGCTCGCTCGGCGTCCGTCGCGGCGGGCGCTCTGGCTCGGCCGCCGCGATGACCCCGACGGCATCGAGCTGGTCACAGCGGCACGGGCACGCGGGAGACCACTTCGCGCACAGCCGTCTCGGCTTCTTCGCGGGAGGGAACGTAGCCCTCGGCGTGAGACGCGAGCCGCACGCGGTGCGCGAGGAGCGGCACCGCGAGGCTGTGGATGTCGTCGGCGATGCAATAATGCCGACCGTGGAGGAGCGCGCGGGCTCGAGCTGCGCGCGACAGATTCATCCCGGCGCGAGTCGATGCACCGAGCGAGAGCGCCGGGCTGGTCCGCGTCGCCGTGACGAGCGCCTGCAGGTACGCGCCGAGCGCGCCGTCGGTGGCAATGCGGTCGACTTCGCGTTGCATGCTCACGAGTGCTTGCGGATCGAGGACGACCGGGACGGCATCGATTCGGTCGTAATCCGGATCGAGCATCAACCGCGTCTCGACGTGCGGCGGCGGATAACCGATGCGCAATCGCATCATGAAGCGATCGAGCTGCGACTCCGGAAGCTGATAGGTCCCGGCGAAATCCTGGGGATTCTGCGTCGCCACGACGAAGAACGGCTCGGGGAGTGGGAGCGTGCGCCCGTCGAGCGACACTTGCCCGTCGCTCATCGCCTCGAGGAGCGCCGACTGAGTGCGCGGGCTCGCGCGATTGATTTCGTCCGCGAGGAGGACGTTCGTGAAAATGGGACCGGGCCGCAACACGAACTCGCCGCGGTGCTGCTCGTAGATCGATACGCCGAGCACGTCGCTCGGCAGGAGGTCGCTCGTGAATTGCACGCGACGCATCTCGCCACCGACCGCGCGAGCAAGCGCACGAGCGAGCGTCGTCTTGCCGACGCCCGGGACGTCTTCGAGCAACACGTGACCGCGAGCGAGCAACGCGGTGAGCGCGAGCTCGATGACCTCAGCTTTGCCCTCGAGCGCGCCTCCCACGGCGAGCCTCAACTCGGCAAGCTGCTCCGCGCGTCTAGGCTCGAGGGCTAGAGCGGAGGAACTCATTCTTAGCGGATACTAGCACTCCCGCCGCGTCGGTCAGTGGCGGAAAACAGCCAAGTCCCATTGAAGGGTCTTCGGCCGGAATATGCCCCGAGTTCCGCAGAGCGGCGCGGCTCGCGGGCGGGGAGGCTCGGATTACGGGTCGCTCGGCGGGGTGGTAGAAGGGCGCGGTGCCGCGGATCAGCCGCATCCTCGTGGAGTCGGTCACCCGAACATTCGGGGCTGTGGCCGCCCTCCGTGGGGTATCGCTCGAGGTCGCCGCCGGCGAGATCGTGACGCTCGAGGGCGAGAACGGCGCCGGCAAGAGCACGCTCCTTGCCATCCTGGCAACGGTGTTGAAGCCGACGCTCGGTCGCGTCGTCTACGACCCGCTCGGAGACGATGTCGAAGCAGTGCGGCCCGAGCTCGGCTGGGTTGCACACGAGTCGCTCTGTTATCGCGAGCTCACGGGTCGTGAAAACGTGGAGCTTGCCGCGCGGACGTACGGCGTGCCGGTGGAGGGCGCGTGGGAGCGCGCACGCGATCGCGTCGACGCCAAGGCGTTCGGCGACCGACCTCTCCGCACGCTTTCGCGCGGTCAGCGCCAGCGCATCGCACTGGCTCGAGCGCTCGTGCACGAGCCGAGCGTCTTGCTTCTCGACGAACCGTGGGGCGGGCTCGACGCGCGCAGTTCGGAGTTGCTCGAACGCACGCTCGTCGACGAGCGCGAGCGCGGTACGCTGGTCGTCGCTTCGACCCACGCCATGGACCAAGCGGCTCGGCTCGGCGCGCGTCGCGTGCGCATTTTGGGCGGCCGAATCCAGGCGGCTTAGCGCTCGTTTGCGGGAGCCAAGAGCGCGTCCGCGAGCGCCTGCACGCCGCTCGCATCATCCCTTCCGCAGCGGAATACGCGTGCGGCGATGCCGAGACGCTGCAGCTCGTCCGCGTTCGTGCCGGTGCTCGCGTCCGGCATACGCGCGGCCGAAAGCGCCACGAGATCGGGACGCCGGCCACGCGCCTGCGCAGCGAGCAGCGTTGCCGTCGTGTCGTGCAACACGCCCAGCGCATCCGCGCCGACGAGCACCCACTGCGCGGGATCGAGCGCACGTGCGAGATCCCAGTTCGTGAGCTGCGCCGACAACGGGCTGAAGAGACCGCCCGCAGTTTCGATCAGGATGAGCTCGGGCTTCGGACGCAGCTGCGAGCTAGACTCATGATGCCGGACATATGTGAGGAGCTCGCCCAGCGAGACCGTCCGGTTTTCCATGCGCGCGGCGAGGTGTGGAGAAATGGGCGGAGCGAAGCAGTACGGCGCCGCGCTGGGCTTCGTGAAGCTTTCGCTGGCGAGAAGCCCCGCATCAGTGGGACTTTGGCCGTCTACCCCACTCTCGACAGGCTTCAGGCCGAGTGCGCGCAGGCCACGCCGCCTGAACTCGCGAAGAAGGGCGGCCCCCATCCAGGTCTTCCCAACGGACGTGCCGGTCCCGACCAGGACCACACGTTGCGGGCTGCGCTCAGTCACGCCTGCGTCTTAGCAGAGCCGTCCTGCTGGCGCGGCACCGACTCAGCCGTTTGCGAGAGCGTTGCCTACGGCTACTGCCACTCGCTCCACTGCTCCATCCGGCCAGGATGCCTTTACCGTGAGACGTAGGCGGGCGCTGCCCGTAGGAACCGTTGGCGGTCGTATCGCCTGGGCGAGAATGCCCTCGCAGGCCAGTCTTTCGACGAGGCGGAGCGCTCGGCTGTTATCGCCAACGAGAAAGGGAACGATCGGCCCGCCCAGATCGAACTCGCTCTGGGGGATTGAAAGCTGGACGCGCAATTCGCTCGAAAGCGCGAGCAGTCTGGTGCGCGCTGCATCGGCCGCTCGGGCTTGTTCCACGTGCAACAAGGCCGAGGCGGCGAGCTGCGGCGAGAGCGCCGTGGAAAATACGAAGCTGCGCGCGTCGTTCCAGAGAAGCTCCCGCAACCGCGCACTCCCGGCTGCGAACGCGCCTTGCGCGCCCACGGCCTTCCCCAACATGCCGATGAGAACGTCCGGTACGACTCCGTCGGCGGCGCAACGTCCAGCTCCTGCGGGCCCGAACACGCCGAGCGCGTGAGCTTCATCGACAACCAACCCGGCATGGTGCTCGTGGCATAGCGAACGCAGCACGCGAAGGTCCGGCCCATCGCCGTCCATGCTGTAGCAAGACTCGACGACCACCCAGCGCGCAGCCGCAGCGGCATGGCGCCGCAGCGCATCGCCGACCGCGCCGGCATCCAGATGCGGGACCACCTCGCAGGCCGCTCTACTCAGACGGCAGCCGTCGATGATGGACGCGTGATTGAGTCGGTCCGAAATAATGGCGGTCCCTGGGCGTCCCAAGGCGGTGAGCACTCCTACGTTCGCGGCGTACCCCGAGGTGAAGAGGAGGCTCGTCGGCAACTGCACCCAGTCAGCCAGGGCATTCTCGAGCAACACGTGTGGCTCCCGCGTCCCGTGGATCAGCCGCGACGCTCCAGCGCCCACAGGTACCCCCTGAACGTGTGTTTCACGTGAAACAACGTCAGCCAGCCCTAAGTAGTCGTTCGAGGACGCATCGACGAAGGGAACCTGCAGCCGACGCGCGTGCTCGATGGCGAGACGCCGTAGTCTTCCGTCGTCCGAATGCCTGAGCAGGTCGGCATCCCGCAGCTCTTTCAGTCGCGCTTCGGCAAACGCCTCGAGCACTTCAACCACGGGCCGACTCTAGCAGCCCTCCGTCCTGCCGCCCCGCCGCGCCGCATCGTGTGCGTCATCCGTTCCACGCGTCGTCTTACCTAGAGCCGCCTTCGGGTCCGACGTCGCTGCTGGCACACCTGGGACGCTACGGTGGAGCGGACGGATCGGTGAGTCGCTGCGCGCCCTGTCGAGCGCGCCGGACGGGGAACCCGGTAGAAGGTTCAGTCCGCCGTGTCCTGCGCGTGGCATCGGCGCGGCTGCGTGTTCTTCTGTAGCTACTTGGTGCGTCCTGAGTGCAGACGCTCTGAGCGGACGCAATCCTCGCGGCAGTCTGCCCGAGCCGTCTGCCCGAGCCGTCTGCCCGAGCCGTCTGCCCGAGCCGTCTGCCCGAGCCGTCTGCCCGAGCCGTCTGCCCCAGCCGTTTGCCCCAGCCGTTTGCCCCAGCCGTTTGCCCCAGCCGTTTGCC
>JAICUB010000053.1 GCA_025936045.1 Polyangiaceae bacterium
CGAATAACCTCTACTTCCGCTACTTCATCGATTTCACGCTCTGCAAATACCTCGGCTTCGGGACCGACCGCGAGGTATTTGCAGAGCGTGAAATCGATGAAGTAGCGGAAGTAGAGGTTATTCGTGGCGGCCTTCTTGAAGACTTCGTTCTCGTAGTTCTGAACCCAAAGCTCCATGTAGATCGGGTCGCCGCCGCCGCCGGTCACGTAGAGCTGCGGCACGAGCGAGTTCATACGGTGGTTCCAGAGGTCCCACTGGCCGCCGAGCATGGGGGTGACGGTAAACTTGCCCGCGGTGATCGCGGGGCCGATGTCGAACTCGCCGAAGGTCGCTTGCGACATCTTCGGCGCTCCGGCGTCGTCCGCGCCAACTGCGAAGAGCGGCGCGTTCAAGTAAATGTCCGTCGCGATCCCGATGCTGTCGGACAGCATGTGCGTCGCGCCGGCCCAGAGCTGGAGGCCGACGAAGTCGGAATCGACACGCATCCAGGCCGCGGGGAACGTCTCCTCAGGCGCGGGCGCGGGCGCGGCGGCAGGTACTTCGACGGCGGGAGCCGCGAGGACCGGAGCGGGCGCGACGGGAGGCGGAGTTGCGGGGCCGGGCGGGGGCGCGGCGGCGGGAGCGGCGCCGGGAGCGGCGGGTTCGGGGGGAGGCGGCGTCTGAGCGAAGGCGCTCGCGGCGCTGAAAACGATGGCGCTGGCGAGCAGGCCGGGGACACAAAGCTTGGGGGTCAGGCGCATTGACTCATCTCCGAAGGGTTGGGGGCAGCGGACAGTCCGCTGCAAGTGCGGCCCGCTGAATGCATGGGGCGTGCATGAGTTGCGTATCTGTTTCGGCGTTGCCTGTGAATGTCTCGATTGTTTCGAAACATCGACGCGCCCTCTAATTTCGTCCCTAACCCGGTGGCCGACGATTCGGGCTCGCATCCGGCCGTTTGGACGGCCGAGCAGACGGGAGCGCCTTGGAAGCGGCTGCTAGAGGTCTTTGATCGCGAGCTGCACGTCGGGGTTCTTGCCCGAGCGGCGCGCAAGCACACCGAGGTACGGCTTGGCTCGCTTGTCACCGGTGACGACGAGCGCGCGCAACGCGAGCACGCGAATGGCGAGCGGGGATGCGTCCGGCGGCAGATCGAGCTTGGCCACGCGCGCGACGGCTTGCGCCTGCTCGTTCTTGTCCTTCGCGTGCGCGTCGACGAACGCGGCGAGCCAACCGCTCAGCGGGCCGAGCACGACGGGGTACTTCGCGATCAGCGTGCGCGCACCCGAGAGATCGTCGGCGGCGACGAGATCATAGGCGCGCTCGATGAGGAGCGGCGCGGTTACGTTGCCCTCGAACGCGCGCGCCGACGCGGTCACGGCTTCGCTCGCCTTGTTTTGGTAGCGGCGGAGACGCGCGAGCCGCATCAAGTGAACCGGCCGGAGCGCGTCGCCCGTGCGCGACGCCAGCACGCTCTCCGCGGTCGCGAGGTCCCCCTGGTCGAGCGCGGCATCGACGACGACGATTTCACCCCAAGGGACGCTCGGGTCGCGCAGGCTCGGCACGTCCGCGGCGGGCGGGTACTTGGTGCCGAGCAAGACGCCCGAGCCGGCCGCGAGCGCCGCGAAGGTGCGGGAAGACTGCGCCGCGCCGAGCACTTTGAGCGCGGCGTCGATGTCGGACGGCTCGAGCGACTCGTAGGCTGCAACCGCCCGCACGACGGCGACGTCCGCGCTCGTGGGGTCGAGTTGCTCGACCGCCTTCTGTGCCTCGTCGATGCGGCCGCCGAGGAGCGCAACTCGGGCCGCGAGCGTGCGCGCCTTCGGATAGAGCGCGGCGAACGAAACGGCGCGGAGCGCCGCCTTGCGCGCGAGCGTCTCGTCACCGGCCTCGATAGCCAAAAAGCCGAGGTCCGCGGCGAGCGCGGGGCTGTCTGCCGAGCGAATGGCCGCGTCCAACGCCTTGGCGAACTTGTCGTGGTCGCCGGTGCGCACGTAGTGCGCGGCCTCGAGCATGGGCGGAACGCAGGAGAGCGGCGCGGGCAGCTTCGCGCCGTCCTCCGCGGAGAGCTTCGCGTCCGCGGGCGGTTCTTCGCTGCGTGCGGGATCGACGACCCACGCGAGCGCCTTGAGCGCGCGCACGCTCGGCGCGTCGCCGACCTTCGCCTGCAGCGCCGAAATCGCGGGCGTTGCGCGGTCTTTGCCGAGCTCGAGCAGGGCGAGCCGCGCCACGAGGATGTCGGCCGCGACGAGCTTCGGGTCGAGCGAACGCGCGGCTTCGTAACGCTCGATCGCGCGCAAGTCCCCCGCCCGCTCGAGCACGGCGCCGGCCGCGAGCTGGTACATCGCGTCATGACCGGCGAAGTTGTCCCACTTCGGCAGCTGCGCCGCGGCCCCCGCGAGATCACCCTCGACCAGGAACGCCGCCATGCGCCCGAACGCGAGGTCCTTCTCCGGCAGGCCCGTCTCGCGCCCGCGGTAAACCGCCGAATCGATGCCGCGCGATTCTTCGTCGAGCCACAGCGCGCGCAGCACGCGGTTCTCGAGCCAGAGGCGCGCCGCACGCTGGCTGCGCGAGTCGAGGTCGAAGGCCTCGCTGAGTTTTTGATCGGTCGCCTTGAGCTCCGCGACGCCGCCGCCCTCGAGCATTCGGTCGACCTCCTTCGTGAGCGCGAGCGCCCGCTCGGCGCGCGCCGCCTTGACCTTCTTCGCGTACTGCCAGCCGCCGATGCCGGCCCCGGAGAGCAGCACGCACAGCGCGAGCAAGAACCAGGTACCGCGCGCCCTTTGCTTCGGCGCCTTTTCCCAGGCCGGGGCGGCGCCGCCCGACGGCTCGAACATGCCGACGCGCGCGAGGTGCTCGAAAAGCACGCTCGGCCGCGGAGGCCCTTCGTCGTACGACGGACCGGGCGGCAAGCTGTCGGCACCGGGCGGCACACTGCGCTCGACGAAGGCGGGGAACGGCTCGGGTTGCGTGCGGCCCGTGCCCCCGGCCGCGGGCACGACCAGGCGGCGCGCCACGGGCGGTTCGGGCGGTTCTGGTACGAGCGCGTGCGCCCCGTGCGCCGCGCGCGCCGGTGAGACGGCAGGCAGCGGCAACCCCGGCAGCTTCGCCGCGGGCGGCACGTTGAGTGAGCCGCCGCGGCCGGGCGCGGCCTTGACGGGCGCGTCGGCGGCACCGGGCCGCGTGGGCGCGTCGAAGGGATTGCGGAGCCGTGCGATTTGGGTGGCTTCGTCCGGCTCGAGCTCGTCGCCGTCCGCTTCGTGCGCGAAGGCATGACCGACGGCATAGCGGTCGGTCACGTCTTCGGGCTCCGGCCGCGGCGGCGGCGGTGAGGGCAACGTGAGCGCCTGCGGAGCGGTTCGGACGGGCGCGACGGCCGCGGGCGGACGACCCGGTAGCTGGGCGGGCGCTCGACTTTGCGCGACGGCCGCTGCGCGCGCCGGTTGACCCTGCAGGAGGACACGACCGCCCGGCGCGACGCCCCCCGCAGGCGGAGCCACGCCGATCATCGTGCGCGCGCGCATGGCCTTGTGCTGCGGGACCTGCTGCGTGGTGGCCGGAATCGAGTCGACCTGGCTTACCTCTTCTGCCGACGCGAAGCGCGCAACTCCGGCGCGCGGATTGGTCGGTTCGTCACCCGCGAAGGGCTTCGGCCGGAGCTGCGGCGCGGGAATCGAGACTTGCTTCGGAAGCGAGCGCGCGACTTCAGCCGCGACCGCCGGCGCGCCCGCCCGTTTTTGGAGCGCCATGTAAAAGCTCGCGCGGTCGTGCCAGTGCAACGTCTCCGCGTCCGTCAGGCCGAGCTGCATGGCGCGCGTGAGCACTTTCTCGGCGCGGAGCGCGTCACCGCGCCGGAGCAGCACCTCGCCGAGGTAACGGTAAGGGCGAGGGTTGGCGGCATCGACCTTCCCCGCCGTGACGAGGGAGGCTTGCGCTTCGGGCAAAAGAGACGCATCGAGAAACATGCGTCCCACCGAAAGCATCACCGTCGCATCGCGCGCGTGCCATTGCTCGGCAGTCACGCCGATCTCGCGCACGAGCGCATCTTGACCCGAAGCGCCCACGTAGGCGCAAAGCGCTACGGTGGAGTCGGCATCCGGATTCTTACGCCAAGCGGCGAGCAGGTCGTCGAGCGCGCCCAAGCTACTGGCTCTCCCAGCCGGAGCTTTCCATCGCTCGCCGAGGATAGCGGAGCTCTTGCCTGTAACGAACCACTTCCGCGGTGATCCGAACCGAATCCACGGCCCACTGGCCGGGCATGACGCGCGGCGGCGCGTCGTGCGCTGCCGCGAAAGCGGGCAAGCGGAAAGAATCTGCTAAAGAGACCCTCGCTCACACCTACCTCGAACCACGATGTGCGGCGTCTTCGGCATCTACGGCCACCCTGAAGCGGCGAACCTCGCCTACCTCGGCTTGCATGCGCTGCAGCATCGCGGCCAAGAGAGCGCCGGGATCGTCACGAGCGACGGGAGCCAACTCTCGCTCTTCCGCGGGATGGGACACGTCATCGACGTGTTCCCGCCCGAACAGATCGCGCGGCTGAAGGGCGACGTAGCCATCGGGCACGTGCGCTACTCGACCGCGGGCGGCTCGATGCTGAAAAACGCGCAGCCGATCGCCGTCGATTACTCGCGCGGTTCCATCGCGGTCGCCCACAACGGCAACCTGACGAACGCCGAGGCGCTGCGCGAGCGGCTCGAAGCGCGCGGCTCGATTTTCCAGAGCACGAGCGACACGGAAGTGATCGTGCACCTGGTCGCCATCAGCACCCAGCGCGCGAGCGAGGATCGCGTGGCGGACGCGCTGTCGCAGGTGCAAGGGGCCTACTCGCTCGTGTGCCTCACGCCGAGCGAGCTCATCGCCGTGCGCGATCCGCTCGGCATCCGCCCGCTCTGCCTCGGCAAAATGAGCGAAACGGGCACCTGGGTGGTCGCGAGCGAACCGACGAGCTTCGACCTCATCGACGCGCACTACGCGCGCGACATCGAGCCCGGGGAGATGGTCATCATCGATCGCAACGGGATCCGGAGCACGCGCCCGTTCGCCGACGCGCCCCGGCACAGCTGCATCTTCGAGTACGTCTACTTCGCGCGGCCGGACTCGAACCTCGACGGCGTGAGCGTCTACGAGGCCCGGAAGAATCTCGGTCGCGAGCTCGCGGCGGAGCACCCCGTCGAAGCGGACGTCGTGATCCCGGTGCCGGATTCCGGCGTTCCAGCGACCATCGGGTACGCGGAAGCGTCGGGGATCCCCTTCGAGCTCGGCCTCGTGCGCAGCCACTACGTCGGACGCACCTTCCTCGAGCCGCAGGCCAGCATTCGCCACTTCGGCGTGCGGCTGAAGCTGAACCCGGTGAGCGGGGCGCTCCAGGACAAGCGCGTCGTCGTGGTCGACGACAGCATCGTGCGCGGCACCACCAGCCGCAAAATCGTGAAGATGCTGCGCGACGCCGGCGCGAAGGAGGTGCACATGCGCATCTCGAGCCCGCCGACGCAGTGGCCCTGCTACTACGGCATCGACACGCCGACGCGCGGCGAGCTCATCGCTTCGAGCCACACCGTCGAAGAGATCAACCAGTACATCACGAGCGACACCCTCGCCTACCTCTCGCTCGACCGCATGCAACGCGCCGTCGTCCGCGCTCACAGCGAAACCGGCGGCCGCGCCGCGCGCCGGTCGCTACCGCTCGCGGGCCAGCCGTTGCAAACGACTTCGTTCTGTCAGGCGTGCTGGACGGGGGAATATCCCATCGCGTTCGTGCCGCATCCGCGACAAAAGCAGATGCGCCTACTCGACTGCTAGTCGATACCGGTGTCCGTCCACTTTCCGCGCTCCGTCGCGTCCGGAACGTAGCCCGCGCGGCGCGCCTGCGGCCGAGCCCGCGCGCGCGAGGCCCCCCGTTTCCGCCGCACCCGCACGCTCGCGCTCGTTTCCGTCGTTCGCCGGCCGAATCGCGACGCCTGCCGTTTACGCTAGACTTGCTAGGTGCTCGAGCGGCTGCCCTCTCAGGTTTCGGTCTACGAGGTGTCGCCGCGCGACGGGCTGCAGAACGAAGCCGCGCCGGTGCCGCTCGAGGGCAAGATCCGCATGATCGAGGCGCTCGTCGCGGCCGGCCTCGACCGCATCGAGCTCACGAGCTTCGTCTCGCCGCGCTGGGTGCCGCAGCTCGCCGACGCCGAGGAGCTCGTGCGCACCCTCGTGCCGAAATCGGAGGGCGTGACGTTCAGTGCCCTCGTTCCGAACGCGACGGGGCTCGAGCGCGCGCTCCGCGCCGGCCTGCGCGAGATCGCGGTGTTTCTCTCCGCGTCGGAGACGCACAACCGCAAAAACACGAACAAGAGCATCGAGCGCTCGCTCGAGACGTTCGCCGAGGTAGTGCCGCCCGCGCGCCAGGCCGGTCTCGAAGTGCGCGCGTACATCTCGACGGTGTGGGGCTGCCCGTACGAGGGTGCCGTCCCGGTCGCTCGCTCGCTCGAGCTCGCCCGCGCGCTCCTCGAGCTCGACTGCTACCAGGTGTCGCTCGGCGACACCGTCGGCGTGGGCACTCCGCTCCAGACACGGCGCCTGCTCGAGACGTTCCTCGCGGAGATCCCGGCCGAGCGCCTCGCCCTCCATTGCCACGACACACGCGGGACCGCCCTCGCGAATTGCCTGGTCGGGCTCGAGCTCGGCATTCGCGATTTCGACGCGTCGATCGGCGGCCTCGGCGGCTGCCCGTACGCGCCCGGCGCGGCCGGCAACCTCGCGACCGAAGATCTCGTCTACATGCTGCAAGGCATGGGTATCGAGACGGGGGTCGACCTGGACTTGCTCGTCGAAGCGGGCCGCGTCGCCGAACGCGTCGTCGGACGCGCGCTGCCGGGCAAGGTCCATCAGGCCGGCGGCGCGATGCGCGTGCGCTCGGGCTAAGGCCGGGCGCACGCGCTCGTCTCCTACTTGAGCACGCCGCCGCACGTCAGCGTCACGAAGTACGACGAATAGGACTCGTAGTCGTCGTAGGCCACGCCGATCTCGCCGCCCGGCCCGCGCACGGCGAAGGGATCGACGAGGTTATGGCCGTTCGTCGCGAGCACCAGGCGCGGCGCGACGATCGCCAGGTTCTGCGTCGAGAACGTCTCGTAAAAGAGCTCGAACGGGTTGCCCTCGGTCTGAACGGCGGACCAGACGAGCAGCGCGCGATCGCCGAACGACACGAGGGCCCTGAGCTTCGCGTGCGCGTCCCCGAAGGTGACGGGCCCCGACGCGACGACGTTGCCACGCGCGTCGAGCGTCGCGGCTTCGAGCGACGGACCCCAATTTTGACCTTCGCTCCCGGTGTGCCACACGACGACGAAGTCGTCACCGACCGCTTCGACGCCGGGCTCCTGGCCGTTCAAGCCGAGATCGACGCTCGGCGTGGCGTCACCGAGCGTGAGATCGAAGGTACGGAAGCGCACGATGGTGCCGTCGACCACCGCCGGATCGGCCACGACGTAAGCGACGCCGACGCGCCCGCCCGCGACGGCCGCCGCCGGGAAATCGGCGTCCTCGTTCGTGCCGGTCAGGCGCACTTCGTCGTCCAGCGCTTGGCCCGCGGTGCTGATGCGATGCGCGAGGATCGCGTCACCGCCGCCGCTGCTCTCGTAGCGGTGGTCTTCCCAGACTGCCACGTAATCGTTCCCGGTGAAGCGCACTCGCGGGCGCACGGAAAAACCGTCGGCGTGCGTGATGCGCTGGTCGGCTTCGAGCTTTCGCGCCTGCGAGTCGAAGCGCGTCGCGTAGATCTCGTAATTGGCGGATTGGCGCGCGTCGGACCACACCGAGAGGAAGCTCTTGCCGGAGAAGTCGAGCGAGCCGCCGTAGCTGTCGGCGTTGATGTCGCTGACGAGCGAAGGGCCCGCAGTGAACGCCGCGAAGTGGTCGATGAGCCCGAAATAACCTTGGGTGTTGAACGAGCTATTGCCCGCGGTGTACGCGACCGCGTACGCGCTCCCGTCGAAGGCGAGGCTCCCGAGCTCGGTGTGGGTCATCGTCGGCGCGATCTGGACGGGCGCGCTGAACACGCGCAGCGCAAACCCCTCGTCGACGGCGCCGTTGCAGTCGTCGTCCTTCCCGTCGCACTGCTCCGTGGCGCCCGGGTGCACGCTCGCATCGCCGTCGTCGCAGTCTTGGCCGCCGCACGACGCGGGCACGCCCGCCGGCGCCTTGCCGACGAAGCCGTCGTGGTCGGCGTCGACCGGGCGCTCGTGAACGCAGCCAGCCGCCGCGCTGTCGCAGCGATCAGCCGTGCAGACGTCGCCGTCGTCGCAGTCGAGCGGTTGCGTGACGCACACCGCCCGCGGCTTGCCTCCCTCGACGTCGACCTTGCACGCCACGCTGACGCACGGGTCGCTCCGCACGCAGTCCGCGTCCACCCTGCACTCGTTCGTGGGCTCGGACGGGCCTTGGCCGGCGGCTCCGCTGTCGTCATCGTCGCTCGCGGGCAGGAGCAAACCGCTCCGCGCGCAGGCAGCGGGGGCGAGCGCGAGCCACGCGACCGCGGCGGCGCGGCCGAACTTCAAGCGCAAACTCCGATGCCGTCGGCGTCGGTCGGACCGCAGACGTACCCGGACGGACAGCGCACCGTGCCGTCGAGCGGACACATTCGCAAGCAGCGGGCGCCGTGCGACGCGCCGATGACGCAGATGAAGCCGTCCGCGCAATCCGTCATGCCGTTGCCGCAGGGGTCGCCCTGTTGACCCGAGCCGGGCGTCACGCAGCGCAGGTTGAACACCTGCTGATCGCAGCCGTCCCCGTACGGATGGTCGATGTCCGGCTTGCAAGCGAGCCCCGACGGGCAGGTGCTCACCGCATCGAAGACGTTGCACTCGATCGTTGCGGCCGGCGCGGCCGCATCGGGACACCCCGGGTCCTCGTACGGCACGTCCGTCCCGTCTTTGCCCGCGCTGCCGCCTTTGCCCGCGCTCGCGCTCGCGCCCGTTCCGGCTCGACCCGCGAGCTGATTCGCGCCGCCGCCGCTCCCAGCGCGCCCGGCATGATTCGTCGTACCCGCCGCCTCGTCGTCATCACCTCGAACCGTCGAATGACCCGCGCACGACGCCGCGACGAGAGCCACGAGCGCGAGACCGAGGGCGAGCTCCGGCGGGCGACGCTGCCAGCTGAACGAGCGCTTCCCCGACCACATGGCCAAAAGGTATAGCGGACGCGCGTGCGCCGGCAAACGCGCGCGACGAGGCCGCGCAACCGATCCCACGACGCCCCTCGAAGTAGTGGTAGAAGGGCTCCCCATGCGGGCGCTCTGGATTGCTGTTTCGCTTTCCGCGGCCACTTGTCAACGCGTGGCAGAGCCGGCGCCCGGACCGCCGGCGACGACCGCGCCCGCGCTGAAGAAAACGAGCAGCGCCGCACCCACGCCCCCGCCGAGCACGTCCGCGAGCGCGAGCCCGAACATGCAGACGGGGATCGCCGAAACCGGTCGCTGCATTCAGCCGCTCGTCGAACCGCCGCCGCCACGGGAAGAGCCGGCGAGCATCTGCCCGCACGCTCCCGACGAAAAGCCGCTCGTGCTCAAGCACGGCAAGATCACGGTACCGGAAGCGAAGGGCGCGCCGACGATCGACGTCGAGGTCGCGGACACGCCCGAGACCGAGCAGCGCGGCCTCATGTACCGCACGAAGCTCGGCGCCGAGCAGGGGATGATCTTCGTCTGGCCGCACGAAAGCATCCGTACGTTTTGGATGCACAACACCTGCCTGCCGCTCGACATGTTGTTCGTGGCCCTGGACGGCACCATCGTCGGGCTGCTCGAGCAGGTTCCCGTGCTGAACGACAAGGTGCGCGAGGTGGCCTGTCCCGCCGCCTACGTCCTCGAAGTGAACGCCGGCTGGTCGCGCCGTCACGGCGTGAAGCCGGGAATGAAACTCGACCTCAAGCTGTAAGACCGCGCCTCAAGGAACTCTCATGTCGCAGACTTCGCCTGGTTATTTCGCCGCACTTTTCGTCGCCGTCGTGTCGCCGCTCGCGTGCCAATCGTCACCCCCCGAGCCGCCGCCCGGTCCCGCCGACACGTCGACCGCGATGCCGAAGTCCGCGACGCCAGCGGCCGCTCCCAGGCCGACGCCCACGCCGACGCCCACGCCGGTTCCGCCGCCCGCGCCGTCCGCGAGCGGCGTGAAGCCCACCGCAGCCGTCCCCGCGAGCGCGGATGATCCGTTGAAGGGCGTGTTCACGCTCGAGGACGCGACGAAAGGCTTGTCCGGCAAGGGCTCCCTCGTCGCCGACATCAAGACGGACTTGGGCACGCTCTCGTGCGAGCTTTTCGACGACAAGGCCCCGATCACCGTCGCGAACTTCGTCGGTCTCGCACGCGGCCTGCGCCCGTGGAAAGACCCGAGCGGCGCGTGGGTGAAAAAGCCGGGCTACGACGGCACCACCTTCCATCGCGTGATCAAGGGCTTCATGATCCAGGGCGGCGATCCGCTGGGGAGCGGCGCCGGCGAGCCCGGCTACGTGATCCCCGATGAAATTTGGGCGGGGGCGACGCACGATCACCGGGGCGAGCTCTGCATGGCCAATCGCGGGAAGAACACGAACGGCATGCAGTTCTTCATCACCGACGGCGGGCCGAAGCACCTCGACGGTGGCTACACCATCTTCGGTCAGTGCGGCCCCGACGACCTGATCGAGAAGCTCGCAAGCGTAGAAGTTCGAGGCGATCGCGCCGTCACGCCGACCAAGATCGAAAAAGTCACGATCCGCCGCGGCACGACCAAAGCCAAGAAGTAGCGGCGCGCGCGCTCCCGTTTCGTCGCCACGCCCGGCGAGGCGCGATGCCTCTTGCTCCGCGAGTAGGCGGTCGCTAAGCACGAGTGGGTCTTCCAAGACCGTGAACTCGAACTAGGAGGAATCGACACATGGCAATCCGCACCTCGACCGCACAATGGGAAGGCGACCTCAAGGCCGGCAAAGGCACGATGACGGTCGGCAAGGGTGCCTACACGGGCCCCTTCAGCTTCGCCTCACGTTTCGAAAACAGCCCGGGCACGAACCCGGAAGAGCTGCTCGGCGCGGCCCACGCAGGTTGCTTTTCGATGGCTCTCTCGCACGGCCTCGCCTCGGCCGGCTCGACGCCGAAGAGCGTGCACACCAAAGCCGACGTGCATTTCGGACAGGACCCGGCGGGCGGCTTCAAGATCTCGAAGGTCGAGCTCACGGTCGACGCCGAGGTCCCGGGCCTCGACAAGGCCAAGTTCGACAAGATCGTCGAGGAGACGAAAAACGGCTGCCCCATCAGCAAAGTGCTGAAGGGCGGAGCCGAAATCAGCGTCAACGCAACGCTGAAGTCGTAGCCCGAGCGTCGGCGAGACGTGCCGCTCAATCAGGCTCGTAGAGAACGCGCTGCGAGCCTTCGATCACGTAAACGCCGGCACCGGCGTCTCTGCCGAACGTGAGCGCTCCGAAAGCGTTGATGACGACGGCAAAGGTCGCCACCGCGCAGAAGAGCGCTCCGAAGCGGCGCCCGCCGACGAACAGCAACGCGAAGAGAAATACCGCGTAGTCGTTCGAAAAGCGGTAGCCGAACTGCAGCCAGCCGGTGTTCTGATAGAGCAGGGTCGGGAGCGCGACGGCCGCCGCCGTGAGAGCGAGCGCGAGATGCGGCGCTGCTTTCACCTTCGGCCAGAGCACCCACAGGTACATGGGCGTCGTCACCCAGAGCGCGAGCCCGTGACCGTCGATGCGAAACGCGCGCCCGTACTCCCCGCCCGCCCCGAGCCACGGCAAGCTCGTCAGCATCACGCCGAGGTTCCGCGCGAGGTAGTGATAGCTGAAGAGGCCCCACTTCTCGATGCGCGCGTGCCAGGCGACCGTGAGGTAGCGATAGCCGACCTCGAAGGGATCGCCGAAGCGAGCGGCGTTGAGGATGAGGGTGATGGTGAGCACGGCGGCGATCGGCAACGTGAACCACGCGAGCCCGCGACCGACCCGCCCGCGCGAAAGCACGGGCAGCACGCTCTTCGCCGTCCAGGGACCCGAAAAATCGTCGGGCAACGCGCGCCGAGCAAGCTCGAGCACGAAGAGCGGCGCCGCGAACAGGAGTGGCGTCCGAGCGGCGCAGGCGAGCGCGAGTAAGAGCCCGGCGAGGAACGGCTGCTCCGCTTCGAGCGCAACCCAGAGGTAGAGCGCCGCGAGGCTCGTACCCACGACGTGCGCCGCGAACCAAACGCTGCCCTGCTCCGCGCTGAAGAAATAGACGCTGCCGAACGCGAAGAGCAACGCGACGAGGACGCTGTCACGCTCGCTCCGCGCAGCCCGGCCGCGTCCCCGCAGCTTCTCGAGCGCGAGAAAGAGCGCCGCGGGCGCGACGCCTGCGAGCATCAAAAAGAAACGCCCGTCCGCCACCGCTTCGGGCGCGCCCGCGAACGCGACCGCCGGCACCAACAAGAGCGCAGGCAACGGTGGAAACGGCACGAACCATCTCCCGCCGAACTCGCTGAAGTCGTTGTTACCCGCGTACGCGGGCGGCGGCCCCCCGAGATCGAGACGTCCGTGGAGCCAAGCGGACGCCTGGAGCGCGTAATGGTTCCACGGCGTGTGCGCGGCGAGCGTCGCCGGCGCGGCGAACGCGAGGTAGACGGCCGTCGTCAGCGCGTAGATGCCGAAGGCGAGCAGGCGTCGCCGGCGGGCACCCTCGGCCGGCAGCCTCGGCATGGCCTCGGACGGTACCCGACCGCGTGCGAGCTGGCGAACCCTCGGGAAGCCTTTGCTTACGCTCGCTTCGAGCGCTAGGTTCGAGGCCGAGGTCTTGGAAGACCAGAACCGCGACGGATCCGGCTCTTTCCTTCCAAGATCGCCAAGGTAGCTAGCGTGGACAAGCCGAGCTTCGTCGTGCGGCTCGCCGATCTCGAGCGAGGCGCCAAAGAGGTCACCTTCACTTTGAGCGAAGGCTGGCTGCGCCACGCCCTGAGCGACGCCGACGTGACCCCTCTCGAGCCCGGCCAGGCCACGGTCGAGCTCTTGAAGAACGAGGAGCTCGTGATCGTTCGCGGGCGAGCCCACGTGAAGGTGACGGTTCCCTGCGTCGTCACACTCGACCCGGTCCCGCTCGACCTCCACCCAGAAATTTTTCTACAGCTCGCACGGGCGCCGGAGCCCCCGGGCCGCCACAAGAGCGCGGGCAAAGCGGAGCCGGCGGACAAGAAGAAGCCCGCTAACAAACCTGGCCCTGAACGCCCGAAAAAACGCGCTAAAGACGAGTCGGAGCTCACCCTCGAGGGACCGGACTACGACACCTTCCACGGCGAGGAGGTCGTCCTCGACGACTTTTTCCGCGAGTTCATTCTGCTCGAAATCCCTGCCTACCCCCGCCGTTCTGACTTGCCTTCGCCCGAAGAAAGCATAAGCTCCCGCCCCCTCGCCGACCCTGATGTGGAGGCGAAAACCCTCGACCCGCGCTTGGCTCCGCTTCTCGGACTCAAGCACCGGCTCAAGGGCTCGGTGAACAAGGAGTAGACCGTGGCCGTACCGAAGCGACGCCTGAGCAGCAGCAAGCGCAACATGCGCCGCGCCAACCACGACAAGGTGACCGCACCCAGCATCGTCCCGTGCCCGAACTGCTCGGCGCCGATGGTGCCGCACCGGGTCTGCCCCTCCTGCGGCCACTACAAGGGTCGCGCCGTCCTCAAAACGAAGTCCTCCACCTGAGATCCGCCCTGAACGGACGGCTACCCTCGCTGGTTGAACCATTTTTGGTGACGCCGGCCGAAGGACGATCGTAAAGGAACGAGGCCATGGGTAGCGAGCGGCCCGGCAGCCAAATTCTTGGGACCGGCGCCTACGCCCCGGAGAAGGTTCTGACGAACCACGACCTCGCGCGGACGGTCGACACCTCCGACGAGTGGATCCGCGAGCGCACGGGTATCCGCGAACGGCGCATCGCGCGTGACGACGAGACCGCGAGCGACATGGCGGTCGCCGCGGCCAAGCGCGCGCTCGAAGCGGCGGGCCTCACGGCGCGCGACCTCGACATGATCATCGTCGGCACGGTCACCGGGGATCTGCCGATGCCGGCATGCGCGGCGATCGTGCAGCACAAGCTCGGAGCCTCGAACATCCCGGCGTTCGACATCTCGGCGGCGTGCGCCGGGTTTCTCTACGGCCTCTCCATCAGCGACCAATTCATCCGCACGGGGGCGCACAAGCGCATCCTCGTCGTCGGAGTGGAGCTTTTGAGCCGCGTGCTCAACTGGCAGGACCGCGTGACCTGCGTGCTCTTCGGCGACGGCGCCGGGGCCGCCGTGCTCGGGCCCGCCGCCGACGACGGCCGCGGCGTGCTCTCGACGCGCCTCTATACGGACTCGTCGCTCGTGGAATCGCTGTGCATCCCCGCGGGGGGCAGCCGCGAGCCGCTCACGGCCGAAGGCCTCGAGAAGCATCGCGACAAGGTCTTCATGGTCGGCTCCGACATCTTCAAGATCGCGGTGAAGAACCTGACGTCGGCGTCGCGCGCGGCGCTCGAAGACGGAAAGCTCACGGCCTCCGACGTAAAGTGGGTCGTGCCGCACCAGGCGAACCTGCGCATCATCGCGCAGGTGGCGATGCGGCTCGACATTCCGCTCACGCGCTTCGTGCTCAACATCGAACGCTACGGCAACACGTCGAGCGCCTCCATCCCGATCGCGCTCGACGAAGGCATCCGCGACGGCCGGATCCAAAAGGGCGATACCGTGCTCATGTGCGCGCTCGGCGCCGGCATCTCGTGGGGCAGCGCCCTCGTCAGAATCTGAGCGCGCCGCGAGCGTCGAGGTCGCGCGACGTCGACGGCGGCCTTCTTACGAAAGAGACACGATGACTACGGCTTGGCTATTTCCGGGACAGGGCACGCAAGAAGTCGGCATGGGCAAGGCTTTGTGCGAGGCGTCTGCGGCGGCGCGCGCGTGCTTCGAAGCCGCGGATCGCGCGCTCGGTTTCGCGCTGACCAAGCTCTGTTTCGAGGGACCAGCGGAAGAGCTCACGCTGACGAAGAACGCTCAGCCGGCCATCCTCACCGCGAGCATCGCGGCGCTCGCTGCCTGGCGCGAAGCCGTGCCCGGACTCGAAAATCCGAGCTTTGCGGCGGGCCATTCGCTCGGCGAGTACAGCGCGCTCGTCGCGGCCGGCGCGCTCGCGTTCGAGGACGCCGTGCGCGTGGTTCATCTCCGCGGACGCGCGATGCACGACGCCGTGCCCGAGGGCTTGGGCGCGATGGCGGCGATCATGGGCGGCGAGCCCGAGCAGGTGAGCGCGCTCTGTGCCGAAGCCGCGGCCGGCGACGTGCTCGCGCCCGCGAACTTCAACTCGCCGGGTCAAATCGTCATCTCGGGCGGCGCTCGCGCCGTCGCTCGCGCCGTCGAGCTCGCCGGCTCGAAGAAGCTCAAGGCGATCCCGCTCAAGGTGAGCGCGCCGTTCCATTCGGGTCTGATGGCGCCGGCGGCGCGCGCCGTCGAAGCGGCGCTCGCCGAGCTGACGATTCGCCCGCTCGCGTTCCCCGTCGTGGCCAACGTCGACGCAAAGCCCAACACGGAAGCCTCACGCGTGGCGGAGCTCTTGGTCCAGCAGGTCGACGGCCCGGTGCGCTGGCAGGAGTCGGTCGCCTTCATGGCCGGCGCCGGGGTCACCACGGCCTTCGAGGTTGGACCCGGCAAGGTCCTCGCCGGCTTGGTGAAGCGCATCGATAAGCGGATTTCCGTCGCGTCCCGTTTCGAGCCGGATTCGTTCGTGGCGCCCCAATCGGCCTAAAAGCTGGCTAAAATCCGCATTAAAGGCTCAAGGCGGGGCGCCCGCTTTGCCGCACCGCGTAAAAAACCGGACACCCGTTCATCACAATCCGCTTTCAAGCAGCGGAGAGCGTGCTAAAGAGGCCGCCGCTCGACACCATGTTCGACCTGAGCGGCAAAGTTGCTTTCGTCACCGGCGGTTCCCGCGGGATTGGTCGCGCCACGGCCGCGGCGCTCGCGGAACAGGGCGCGCACGTGGTCCTCACCTACGTGGGCAACGAAGCATCGGCGCGTGAAGCGGTGGACGCGATCCTCGGTGCGGGGCGCAAGGCCGAAGCGATTCGCGTCGACGTGGGTGACGGCCCGGCCGCGGAGCTCGCCATCGCGGAGGCAGCCAAGCGCCTCGGCCGGCTGGACGTGCTCGTCTCCAACGCGGGCGTCTCGCTCGACGGTCTGCTCCTGCGCATGAAGGACGAGGATTTCGACAAGGTCCTGAGCGTGAACCTGAAGGGCGCCGTCGCCTGCGCGCGCGCAGCCATCAAGGTGATGATGCGCGCCAAGACCGGCCGTATCATCTTCGTTTCGAGCGTGGTCGGCGAAATGGGCAACCCGGGACAGACGGCGTACGCGGCATCGAAAGCGGCGCTGCTCGGCGTGACCAAGAGTCTGGCCAAGGAGTACGCGTCGCGCTGCATCACGGTGAATGCGATCACTCCGGGTTACGTGGACACGGACATGACCAGCAGCATGACCCCGGAACAACGGGAAAAGACCGTCGCCGGCATCCCGCTCGGACGCACCGGTTCCGCGCGGGAGATTGCGACCGCCATCGCTTACTTGGCCTCGGACGAGGCGGCCTACATCACCGGGCAGACGCTGCGGGTGAATGGCGGCATGTACATGTAATTGCTACTGATTCTGAACGACCACTAAAAACGCATGCAAGCGGGCAAGTCACCGGTGTAGACGCCCCCGAGAACCGAAAGAGGCATCATGGCTGAAGGTCGCAACATCACGGCCGAAGTGAAGCGGATCATTAAAGAGCAGCTCGACGTCGACGAGAAGGACATCAAGCCCGAGTCCACCTTCATCGACGACCTCGGAGCGGACTCGCTCGGATTGGTCGAGCTGGTGCTGGCCTTCGAAGAAGCCTTCGAAATCGATATCCCCGACGAGGATACGGAGAAGATCCGCAGCGTCCAGGACGCCGTCGACTACATCGAGAAGCATCTCGCGAGCTGACCGCTCGCTCGGCTGAGCGAGCTCGGGATGGGCTCGCTCCGGCCGAGCGCCGGCCCCGTCCGAAGAAAACGGCATGGAGCGCGTCGTAGTTACAGGCTTAGGCCTCGTCACACCCAACGGCATCGGCGTTGATGCGAGCTGGCATTCGCTCGTCAACGGCAAGAGTGGGGTGGGTCCCATCACGCTGTTCGACACCGCGAACGGTTACGCCACGAGGATCGCGGCGGAAGTCCGGGGCTTCGAGCCCGCGGACTTCATGGAGAGGAAGAAGATCAAGGAGGTCGCCCGCTTCATCCCGTTCGCGATGGCGGCCACGAAGATGGCGCTCGAGCAGGCCGATTTGCGGCTCTCGGACGAAGACCGCGAGCGCGCGGGCGTTTTCATCGGCGTGGGGCTCGGCGGCCTCGAAAATCTCGAGCGCTGCACGCTCACGCTCGAGCACAAGGGCCCCGGCAAGGTGAGCCCTTACTTCATCCCGTCACTCATCGCGAACATGGCGGCGGGGCAAGTGTCGATCGCGTTCGGCCTGCGCGGCCCTTCGCTCTCGCACACGAGCGCTTGTTCCTCGAGCGCACACGCGATCGGAGAAGCGTTGCGCTGGCTCCAGCGTGGCGACGCGGACGTGATGGTGGCGGGCGGCGCCGAGGCGACGATCAGCCCGATCGGCATCGCGGGCTTCAGCGCCATGTTCGCGCTGAGCCGCCGCAACGACGATCCGCAAACCGCGAGCCGCCCTTGGGACAAGGGCCGCGACGGTTTCGTCTGCGGCGAGGGCGCGGGCACGCTCGTGCTCGAGACGCTCACGCGCGCCAAGAAGCGCGGCGCGAAAATCCTCGCCGAGGTCGCGGGGTACGCCGCGACGAGCGACGCCTTCCACATCACGAAGCCGGCACCGAACGGCGCCGGGGGCGCGCGGGCCATGCGCCTCGCGCTCAAAGACGCGCGCATGAACCCCGAGGACATCGAGTACATCAACGCGCACGGCACCTCGACGCCCGCGGGCGACACCGAGGAGGCGAAAGCCGTGATTGACGTGTTCGGCGCGCACGCGCTCGAGAAGAAGCTGTGGGTGAGCTCGACCAAGAGCATGATGGGCCACCTGCTCGGCGCGGCCGGCGCGGTGGAAGCCGGCGTCTGCTTGAAGGCGATGGAAACGTCGCTGATCCCCCCCACCATCAACCTCGTCGATCAGGATCCCGAGGCGCCGCTCGACTTCGTTCCGCTGAAGGCTCGCGAGCGCCGCATTCGCAGGGCCATGTCGAATAGTTTCGGCTTCGGCGGAACCAACGCCTGCCTCATCTTCAAGGCCTTCGAAGGCTGAGTCCGGGCGGCCCTGGCCGTACGGCCCAGGCGACCTCGAAACCTTCGCCACCTCGTAGCTCGCGATGCAGTGCCCTTTTTGCCGCGCCATGGAGACCCGGGTGGTCGACTCGCGACTCGCGGCCGGCGGCACGAGCGTGTGGCGGCGCCGAGCGTGCGACGCATGTCAGAAACGTTTCACGACGTACGAGCGCGTCGAGCATACGCTGCCGATGGTCGTGAAGAAGGACGGGCAGCGCGAGCCCTTCGATCGTGAAAAACTCCTACGCAGCTTGCGCATCGCCTGCAACAAGCGTCCGATCTCGACCGACGCGCTGGAAGAAACCGCGGCCGCGCTCGAGCGCGAGATCGGCGAGGCCGGCGACAAGGAGATCCCTTCGGTCGTGATCGGCGAACGCGTGATGGCACGCTTGAAGCAGCTCGACGGGGTCGCCTACGTTCGCTTCGCGAGCGTCTACAAGTCTTTCCGCGACATCGACGAGTTCATGGCCGAAATGGACGAGCTCTTGCGCTCGCGCGCCAGGGGCGCCGTATGAGCGAGGTCGATCTGGACGCCGTCCACATGGCACGAGCCATCGAGCTCGGGCAAAAGGGCGATCCTTCGCCGAATCCGCACGTCGGCTGCGTGATCGCGCGGGGCGAGCAAGTCGTCGGCGAAGGCCACCACGCCACCGCCGGCGCCGAACACGCCGAGATCGTCGCGCTCAAGGCTGCCGGCAAGAAGGCCAACGGCGCGACGCTCTACGCGACGCTCGAGCCGTGCAATCACGTCGGGAAGACACCGCCGTGCGTCGACGCGATCCTCGCGGCGGGCGTCACGCGCGTCGTGATCGGCCGGCGCGATCCGAACCCTCGCGTCACGGGCGGCGGGCTGGAGCGGCTCGAGCAGCAAGGCGTCGAGGTGAAGCTCGGCGTGCTCGATCAAGAGTCGAAGGCGCTCATCCGCCCCTGGGCCCATTTCATCACGACGGGGCGGAGCTACCTCTCGCTCAAGCTCGCCGTGTCGCTCGACGGGCGTATCGCGACGCGCACCGGCGCTTCCAAGTGGATCACCTGCCAGGAGTCGCGCACGCGCGTGCACCAACTGCGGGGCCAGCACGACGCCGTGATGCTCGGCGTGAACACGGTGCTCGCGGACGACCCGCGTCTCACCGTGCGCGACGTGCCCGGGCGGAGCCCGATCCGCGTCGTCATCGACAGCCGCTTGCGGCTGCCACCGAGCTCGCATCTCGCGCAGACCGCGCAGCAGACGCCCACGTGCGTCATGACGACCCACGCCGCGTCGGCGGCCGCCGAGCAGGAGCTCAGCGCGCTCGGCGTGCGCGTCGTGCGGGTGCCGTCGACGGCCGAAGGGCGCTGCGATCCAGTCGCCGTCCTGCAGGAGCTCGCCGCACGCGAGGTCGTCAACGTGCTCTGCGAGGGCGGCGCCGAGCTCGCGGGCTCGCTGCTCGCCGCGCGCCTCCCGAGCGAGCTACACGTCTTCGTGGCACCCGTGCTGCTCGGCCCGCGCGGGCGTCCCGGCGCGGTCGACTGGGCCGGACCGGAAGCGCCCTCGGACGCGCCGCGTATCAACCCGGCACGCTGGGAGCTCTGCGGGAGCGACGCGTACGTCTGGGGCCCCATCGTCTTCCCGAAGAAGACCGGCACCACGACGCCCGGGACGACCAAGCCCGGAACTTGAAGCGAGCTCGATTCGAGGCGTAAGGCCGTCCGTTGCCGGACCCGGGGGCCGGTGTTAGATTCTCCGGGCCAATGATCCGAGAGATTTTGGAGTACCCGGACCCGCGCCTCCGCGAGGTCGCCGAGCCGGTGGCCACGGTCACGCCCGAGATCCAAACGCTCGTGGACGACATGGCGGAGACGATGTACGCGGCGCCCGGCTGCGGCCTCGCCGCCACGCAAATTGGCGAAATGCATCGCATTTTCGTGGTTGATTGCGCGGAAGAAGACGAGCCGAGCGACCTGCGCGTCTTCATCAACCCCGAAATTCTGGAAAAGGACGGGCAAGTCGTCTGGAACGAGGGGTGCCTCTCCTTCCCGGGCGTTCGTGAAGAGATCAAACGCGCCGAGCGGGTGAAGGTGCGTGCGCTCGACCGTAGCGGCAAGGAGTTTCTCCTTGAAGCCGACGGCCTCCTCGCCGTCGCCATCCAGCACGAGACCGACCACCTGAACGGCGTGCTCATGGTCGACAAGCTGAACGCGCTCAAGCGCCGGATGATGGGGCGCAGGCTCGCTCAGGCGCGTAAGAACCCCGAAGGCGACTCGCCCGCCGAATGACGCGCTAGTCCCGAAGGTTCAGCGCTCGGTCGCTGCCCGGCCCCCTCGCCTCGCTTACTTCGGTCCCTTCGGCAGTGGGCAGGGTCCGCAATCGAGGACGTTGCCGCAACCGTCGCCGGTGAAGCCGCACTCGAGCATGAGCGAATCGCACGTGGCGGGGACGCACACCGGGGGTGGCGGCGTCTTGCCGACGCACGCGTTCAAGTCGAACAGCATGTAGAGGAGGACCTTCTCCTGCGCGGTGAGGTCCCCACCGGCCGCGCAGTGCTGGGGGAACGTCGCGTTCTCGAAGGGTGAGGCGCTGGCGCCGCCGCCGGGGGGCGGCGGACCACCGCCTCTGCCCGCTGCTGCCGGCATGCCAGCCGAGCCGTTGCCCATACCACCAGCACCGCCCATACCGCCGCTGCCGCTCGATTCGGCCGCCACGTGGAAACCGCTATAGGCCACGCGACCGCAGACCGAATCGTCCGGGGCGCCGTAGGGGGTGTTGAAGGAGAACTGCTGAGTCTGGTCACCCGTGAGCGTCGTCATCGTCCCCTGGACGATGGAGGTCGTGAGGACGAACTCCTCGGAGCTCGCGCCCAGCGTCTTTTCCTGGCTGCGCGGGTCCGTGATCGTAAAGCCGTACGTGGGCGGCATCGCGACACCCTCGTTCGCCATCCAGTCAGCGAAGTTCTGGATACGGGGGCTCGCCTGCGGCCGGCCGATCGCGATGATGCCGGCGCCCGTGTTGTAGTCCGAATGCTGGGTGGTGTTCCAGGTCGCGGCCGCGTCGAGGCCGGTCGAGTTCGGGCTCGCGGCGCTGTACGCCTGCATGCCGTTGCCGTCGAGCCAGGTGTACCGCAGATGACTCACGAACATACGGCCGCCGCGGTTCACGTAGTCCATCACGTTCGCGCCGTACATGTCGCGCTCGCTGAGGGACTGCGTGTCGGCGTCCTGCCCCTCGCAGTCGGCGAGCAACATGTCGTAGCTATCGATGCGCGCGGGGTCGCCGTAGATGACGTTCTCGAGGGGAGTGTTTGCGTCGATGCTCGCGCCGTCACCGCCGCCGGCGGGCGTCCTGCCACGATAGAGGTGCACGCGGGGAGCCGCGCTGCCGTCAGTGCCGGGGTTGCCGAACTCGGAGTGGGAGATGCCCATCTTCTCGAGCACGCACTCCATCGCGTCGATGCCGCCCGTCGTGACGGCGATGCGCGGGATGTTGACGGCGAGGCCGTCCATCATGTCACGCGGGAGGTGCGTCGGGTTGTCGGGCAGCGTCGTCGGCAGCGTGGTCGTCGTGCACTCGGAGCCGTCCGGGATCGTGTATTTGACCGCGCGGCGGAAGCGCCCGGCCTTGACGACGAGCAAGAACTCCTTGCCGACGGGGACGTTACCTTCGAGCGTGAACTCGCCCTTCGCGTCCGTGGAGGTGCTCACGAGCACCGGCCCGAGATCCTGATCCTCGCAGCGATCGCAGCTCGTCCCGCCCGCGGGGATGCCGGAGGTGATGGCGGGCAGATCGTCCGCGCTGTCGTTGCGCAGAATGTAGACGAACGCGTTCGGCACGCCGACCTGGTTCTTCACGTTCATGTCGTCCCGACCGGGCGTGACGACGCGACCCTTGAGCGTCGTCTTCTGCGACGCGCCGCTGCAATCCTTCACGGACGAGCACAGATCGCACGGCGTGTCACCGGAGGTCTTGCACTGTGCCGGCATATCGACGCCGCCCGTGCACACCTCGAGCGGGCCGCAGGTGAGACCTTCGTCCGCGCAGTCGATGACGTTGCCGCACTTGTCGACGACCTTGCCGCAGCCGATGCCCTGCTCCGTGCACGTCGTCGGCGGGCACATTTCCTTCGGATCGGTCATGCCGTCCATCACGGAGATGACGGTGCTGCCGCCGACGGCGCCGGTGCTCGTGCCGCCGGTCGTCGCCATGTCGCCGCTCGCGCCGTCACCACCCGTGCCGCCCATCGCCGCCGTGCCGCCGGCGCCGCCCATCGACGTGGCGCCACCGACTAACCCTTCTGGTTGATCGGCGAGGTTCGAAGTACTGGAGCACGCTGCCGAGATCAGCACCGCGAGACCAAAACCTCCGAGCTGCTGGCGACTCCCGAATCGACTCATGACGTTCGGAGTATGCGCTCCGCGACCTCGATGCGTCCAGCCGCGGAGCCGTGAAATCGCCTGTCAAAACAGCTTCCGTCACTGCGACAAATTTCTCGCGCGGGCCTAGTGACGACGTCGACGACCCTGCTCTGCGCTGCGTGATGCGCGCGATCGCAAACTCCGTTGCTGGCGCGCAACGCACTCGAGTTGGCAGTCAGCGCGAGAGCGGTCGTGAGAACAGCGCGGCCTCGAGCTGGATGCCGCGCGCGCGGAGCGTCTCCGCGATGTGCGCGACGGTCCCGCTCGGCACGAAGGTGCCCTCGATGGCCCCGCCTGCCGCCGTGCGGTCGGCAACGAACGTAAAAATGTCCGAAAGCTCGAGCCCCTGCGCATTTGCACCGAGGATTTCGGCGACACGCACGACCCGACAACGCCCGTCACGCATTTGAGCCACTTCGAGCGCCACGTCGAAGGAGCTCGCGATGAGCTCGCGCGCGGCGGCCGGGGTCGTCGACGGGGAATGCCGGCAAAGGTCGCTCGCGAGCCGCGAGATCGCCCGCCCGAGCCCGACGCCGAAACGCGAAGCCACGACGCCGTCGGCGCCTTCGCCGATGGCATCGACGATCGACGAAGCGAGGCCGGCCGAGGTGATGTCCGCGACGAGACGCGACGACGGGACGCGCGCCGCGACCTGTACGGCGTGGTGCAGCCGGTCGGGCTGGAGCCCGGCGTCGATGCGAGCCATCGCCGAGAACGGCGGGCTCGCCGATTCGACGATCCACACGCTCGCGCCCTCGGCTTGGACGATCGAAAGCGCGCCGAGCAGGGTTTCGGGACCGCCGTCCCGCCCGCCCACGACCAGCAAGTTCAGACGCGCCGCGACGCAGTGCTGGAGGAACACAGCGATGGCACGCGAAATAGTCCCACGCCGCACGAGCTCGTCGAGCGTGAGCGTGCTCCGCCGCGGCCGGCGGATGACGAGCGTCGAGCCGTGTGGCAGACCGCTTCCGAGCGCGAACTCGAGCGTCGCACCACCCGGCAGCCGGCGCTCGACCGCTACTTCGTCCGGCCGGAGCGGCACGCCGCTCTGCTCGCACAAGCGGTGCAGCGCCCAACCCAAGGAGAGCTCCGACGAAAAGCCCGGCTCGAACGCGAACGGCCGTCCCGAGCGTCCGACCACGACGCGATCGAAACGCGGCACGCCGATCTCCGAGATGCCCGGGTCGGCGAGCAGCGGGCCGAGCGGACCCAAGTCGAGGAGCTCGCCGCGGGCGCGCGCGATGACGCGCTCACCTTCGACCCCGGGCACCTCGCGCTCCTGCAGCTTCCAGAGCTCGCGAAGTAGCGGCTCCACCCGCGCCTCCAGGGCTGCATCGACTGCGCGCCTGAAATCATGCGAGCCGAGCCGTTCCGCCACGCGAGCAACCAGCGTCGCGACGCTATCGCTCAGGTCCGTCGTTTCCGCGCCGAGCTCGCCCGAATCGGGGAAGCTGCGCGCCGCCGTGCGTGGAGTCCCGGTGTCGAGCGACAGCGCCGTCGGACGACCCGGTCCGTCATCGGGGAAGCTGCCGTGCGACGACTGCGGCGGCGCGCCCTGGCTCGGCGCCGACGGCGGCGCGGAGTCCGTGCGGGAAGTGCTGCGCGACGAGTCGTCCGAGCCGGCGGGCACGTCCGCCGAGTCGGCCGCCGGCTCGATGCGCAGGACGAAGTCGCCGACGTAGATGCGATCGCCCTCCCGCACGATCGTCGCCTGCGCGATGCGCCGGCGATTCACGTACGTGCCGTTCGTGCTGTTGAGGTCGGTCACGATGAAGCGACCGTCGCGATACAGCAGTCGTGCGTGCCGCTTCGACACGTTGCCTTTCGGCAACACGATGTGATTGCCTTGCACGCGTCCGACGCTCACCTCGGTGCTGTCGAACACCTCACGACGCTCAGCTCCGCCCTTCTCGTGAATCACGATCGAGAAGGCGGGCGCCTTTGCGCCGGAAGCAGGCGAAATCACGACACGTTAACCTTGTCGAATAGGAGCCCCTGCTGTCAATCGGACGCTCCATGGTGTCTCGGCCGGCACCGTCACGCACCGGCCGGCGCGCCGCTATCCCCTCGACTCACTCAGCCAACCCCTACGAAGCCCCTCTCCGGGGGCGAAGCCCTAGCCTTCGCGGACGGCTCGTTCGTTGCGAACGTCGCTCGCCACGAGCTCGAGGAGCTCCCCCGCGAGCGCCATCACGTCGCGCTCGTTGAACCCGCCGGCGCGAAACTCCCGGTAAATGTTCTTCGCCAGGATTGCGACCGCCTTCGGGTCGCTCGCGTGCCGGACCGTTTCGACTGCTTGTGCCATGAGTTCCGCGTCGCCCTCATCCAAGATCAGTGCCGAACCCGGGCCCGCTCCCAACTATGGGAAATGATGCAGGTTTGGATTTCTTACCGCGAAAAGTGATTCGCGCTCGGCCGCGAACCACCTGTTGGTCGTGCAAGTCCTTACGCGCATTGGGAAAAGTGGTTCAACCTGAAAGCGAGTTTCGGCAGAGGCCGCTGGAAAGGATGTAGGCGCGATTCATGCGGCGTATTGGGCGACGATCGCTTTGGCGGGCCGCTCGATGCTCGAAAGTAAGCTCGTGATGAGCTCGCGGCCGTCGTCGTCGAAGTAGAGCGCCTCGCCCACCTGGGGTTCTTCACCCGAGGGAATGGCGGTGCCGTTGCCGTAGAAACGCACGCCGCCCGCGAGCTTCCGATCCACCGCCAGGTGGGATTTCAGCCATGCGCCCGTCCGGCGATCGCGCACCGCGACGCAGCGTTCCCCGCGAAAGTGATATTCGGTGTTGCGCGTCACGTACATGCGGTGGACGCGCCGTTCAGGCCCACGGTAACGGTTGTTGGACAAAGCGCTCGCTCCTTCGGCTTTTCGGGTGTGATCACCATCAGAGAGCGGGTCCGCCGGTTGGGCCAATTTCCGGAGCGCGCTCGCTCGCCCTCCGCGGGCGAACGGCGAAAAGCAACTCGTCACCTCGTTCTTGCTCCTCGGAACACCGCTCGGAATACGATTTCGTCATGGCTCCCGCCCGCCCCGGAGCAAAGCCGAAGAGCCCCGGGCTCCGGAAGGCACGCAGCGCTCCGCTCGTCGAGCGGCGCACGCTCGAGCTCTACAGGAGCAGCGACTATCGCTGGCGCGAGCTCTTCGAATGCGCGGACGTCATGAGCGAGGGTGCGACGCGCGAAGAGCCCGACGGTAAGACGTACTACGGCTCGACGAGCGTGCTCCTACCGTTCGCGTCGCGCGGAGGCGGCGTTCCCGACGAGCTCGGTGCGAGCGTCGCGGAGCTCGTCGCAAACGATCCGCACGCGCGGCTCAGAGCGGTGCGCATCGCGTGCCTCGAGGCGCAGGTGCGCTCGAACGCGCGCATCGGTCGCGTGCGCGCCGAGCTCTGTGTGCGTGCCGATGCCCGAGGCGTGCGCGTCGATGTCGACGTCGAGGCGCGCGTCTTCGCCGACGTGCAACCACGACCACCCCGCCGCAGCGAGCCGCTCGAGCCGAAGCGCGGTGCGCGTGGAGCGTGAGCCGCAGGCCGATGACCGGGGTACGTCAAGGACGAAGTTCTCTCGCGTGGAGCACGCGTTCAGGAGACGAATGAGACACTTGCGTTGCGGGCGACTGGAGAGTTGCACCACCGGCTCACGGTTCAGTGAACCTTCTCTTGACAGGAGCGCGTCGTGAGCAGAGTGATCCGAGACGTCTCGGATCGGTAGGGCCATGAGTCGCAGGAAGCAGCGCGACGAGAAGATCATCCACGTCGTGTTCGGCCCTGGCGGCGGACGCATGCAGCACCGCGATGACCGCGCGGCGCGCGGCAGTACGCCACCCGCCGACGGCAGCCGAGAACCGCTCACCGACCTGTTCTCGCTGAGCGAGATTGCGCGCTTGCTCGACATAACGCCCGCGCGCCTGCGCACGCTCGACCGCTCCGGTGTCGTGTCCCCCACCGCACGCCGCCGCGGCCGCCGGGCGTACACGTTCTCGGATTTGATCGCGCTCCGGACGGCGCAGTCGCTCTTGCAGCAGCGCGTACGCCTGCGTGACGTGACGCGCGCCGTGACGGCCCTTCGCCGCTCACTCCCGAAGGTAACGCGCCCGCTGCAGGAGCTCCGCATCGTCTCCGACGGGGAGCGCGTCGTGGTCCGCAGTCAGGACGGCGCGTTCGAGCCGCTCACCGGTCAAATGCTGCTCGATTTCGAGGTGAAGACGCTGCGCGACGACGTGGTGCGCGTGCTCCGTCCGTCGGCCGGCCGCGAGCGCGCGCGCACCGCGTACGAGCTCTATCTACGCGCGAGCCAGCTCGACGAGGACCCGCTCACGATGGACGACGCGGAGCGCCTCTACCGTGAGGCCATCACGCTCGATCCGTGGCTCGCGATCGCGTACACGAACCTCGGAAACATTCGGTTCCGGCGGCAGGACACGACGCACGCCGAGGACCTTTACAAGAAGGCCCTCGAGATCGACGGGCGGCAGCCCGAGGCCCAATATAACCTCGGCTACGTGATGCTCGAGCGCGGCGAGCCCGACGGCAGCATCCCGCTCTTCCTCGGTGCCATCGAGAGCGATCCCAAGTTCTCGGATGCGTACTTCAACCTGGCGATGGCCTACGAGCAGGTCGGCGAATCGCAGAAGGCTCGCCCGTACTGGAAGAGCTACATCATGCTCGAGCCGTCAGGCACCTGGACGGAAATAGCCAAGCGCCATTTGTGAGCTCCGCGCGTCAGCTCTGCGCGGGAGCCTGGTGCAGGCGGCGGTGTGCGAGTGACGGCAGGGCGCTTCGCACGCCTCGAATCCGCTCGGAATCCACGGCGGCCAACGCGAATCCGAGTCCGTCCGACGCTTCGGCGACGACGGTGCCCCACGGGTCGGCGACGAGCGCGTGGCCGTACGTCGTGCGAGCGCCCGGGTGCTTGCCCCACTGCGCGGCGGCGGCAACGTAACACTGCGCTTCGATGGCACGCGCGCGGAGCAGCACGTGCCAATGATCCTTGCCCGTATGCAGCGTGAACGCGGCGGGCACGAGCAGGACTTCGGCGCCGCGCGCGACGAGCTCACGATAGAGCTCGGGGAAGCGGAGGTCGTAACAGATCGAGAGCCCGACCGAAAAACCGTCCATCTCGACGACGACCGGGGCGTTGCCCGGAGTCGTGCTCGCAGACTCGGCGAGCTTCGTGCCGTCGGCGAGGTCGACGTCGAAGAGGTGGATCTTGCGGTAGCTCGCGACGAAGTCTCCGTTCGGCGCGAAGCAGACGAGCGTGTTGTGCGGGCGCTTCGGATCGTCGCTCCGTTCCGGCATGCCACCCGCGACGAGATGCACGCTCTCGCGTAGCGCCCAGGCGGAGAGCGCACCCTGGATCGGCGCGGAGGTGTCACCGGCGCGCTCGGCAACCACGGCGCGCCCGCCTTCTTCGCCGAAATACGCGAAGTTCTCGGGCAAAACCACGATGCGCGCCCCGCGCGCGGCCGCCTCGCCGACGAGACGCTCACACGCCGCGAGGTTCTGTCCGACGTCGCCCTGGCTCGAGAGCTGCACCGCCGCGACGAGCGTGCGACGTGCGCCCTCCGAGCCTTTACCGGACGCGAGATCGTGCGACAACGAGCCGAGCCTAGCATCCGGCCCTACGCGGGCGCTAAAGTGCGAGCCGCTCCTCGCATGGACTCGCCGTGACCGACAAGCGAACGGACGAAATGCAGACGTTCGACGCCGGGCGCCGCGATCGGCCGCGCGGGCGGGCCGGGCTCGTCCTCCTATACGCGGGGGAATACAGCGCGCTCCCGGCCGCCTGGCCGCTCGAGCGTGGCACGACGGTGATCGGGCGCGACGCTGCCGCCGACATCGTCTTGCCGGTGAGCGCCGTGTCGCGCCGCCACGTGGAGCTGCGGCTCGAAGGCGCCGACTATGTCGCGCGCGACCTCGGCAGCCGCAACGGCACGCTCGTGAACGGCCACCCCGTCACCGAAGCCGTGCTCGAGCCGCTCGATGAAATCCGCATCGGGGACGCGGTCGTGAAGCTCGTCGAAGAGGGCGTCGACGACTACGCGCGTTATCGCATCGACGGCACGATGCTCGGGGGTGGCCGCCACGCGCCCGCGTCCGGCTCGCTCGTGGGCGGCCTGCAGATGGATCGTATTTTGAGCGAGCTCCACCGCGTCGCGCTCGCGCCGCTCAACGTGCTCTTGCTCGGCGCGAGCGGCACCGGCAAAGAGGTCGTCGCCTCCGAGCTCCATCGCTTGAGCGGAAGGAGCGGACGCTTCGCCGCCGTCAACTGCGCCGCCATCCCGGGCAACCTGCTCGAGAGCGAGCTCTTCGGCTTCAAGCGCGGCGCTTTCTCCGGCGCCGATCGTGACAAGCCCGGGCTCATTCGTGCCGCGGACGGCGGCACGCTCCTGCTCGATGAAATCGGCGACATGCCGCTCGATGCGCAGGCGAAGCTGCTCCGCGTGCTGCAAGCGCGCGAGGTGCTCCCGCTCGGCGCTAGCGTGCCCGAGCCCGTGGACGTGCGCATCGCGTGTGCAACGCACCGGGACCTCGCCAAGCTCCAAGCCGAGGGCAAGTTCAGAGAGGACCTCTTCGCGCGCTTGAACGAGTACAAGCTGGTCTTGCCGCCGCTCTACGAGCGGAAGGAAGACGTGTTCCTGCTGCTCACGAGCTTTCTTTCACGGCTCGGCCACGCCGAGCTCAGGCCGTCGTTCCCCTTCATGACGGCCCTCCTCCACTACGATTGGCCCTACAACGTTCGCGAGCTCGAAGCGTGCATCAAGCGCTCGGTGGCGCTCGCGGACGGCCCCGTGCTCCTCCCGGAGCACCTGCCGGAAGCGGTGACGGAAGCCATGGAAGGCTATGGGCACCCGGCGCCCCTACCCGGGCAGGCGAGCCGTACGCCGCTCGCGGCCCTCGGCGCCCCGAGCGAGGAAGAGCTCCGGCAGCTGCTCCACGCGCACGCGGGCAACGTAGCGGCCGTCGGGCGGGTCCTCGGCAAGGCGCGCATGCAGGTTCACCGCTGGATGAAGCGCTACGCAATCGAGGTCGAGGACTACAGGGGTTGAGGCTCGCTCGAGCTCCTTGACGGCCGTCGTAGAACCCCGTAGCGAAAGCGGCCCAAGTGGCAGCCAGGCGTAAAGGAAGCGAGAGCGGCGGCGGGTCGCGGCAAAAGCCGCCAGGCGGACCCGAAGCGAATCAGGCGAATCCCTTCGGCGAGGAGCAGGTGCCGCTGCACGAGATCGCCCAGACGCGCTACCTGAACTACGCGCTCAGCGTGATCACGAGCCGGGCGCTGCCCGACGTGCGCGACGGTTTGAAACCCGTGCAGCGCCGCATCCTCTACACGATGTGGCAGCAGGGCGTCGGTCCCGACGCCAAGCACAGAAAATGCGCGAAGATCGTGGGGGACGTGATGGGCAACTATCACCCGCACGGCGACTCCGCGATTTACGACGCGCTCGTGCGCATGGCGCAGTCGTTCAGCTTGCGGGCGCCGCTCGTCGACGGTTCGGGCAATTTCGGCTCGCTCGACGGCGATCCCGCTGCCGCCTACCGCTACACCGAGTGCCGTCTCGCGGGCGTCGCGAGCCAGCTGCTCGACGAGCTCGATCAGAATACCGCGCCGTTCCGCCCGAACTACGACGGGACCAAGTCGGAGCCGATCGTGCTCCCCGCGCAACTGCCGCACCTGCTCGTGAACGGCGCGACCGGCATCGCCGTCGGCATGGCCACCAACATCCCGCCGCACAACCCGGAAGAGGTCTGCGCGGCGGCGATCCGCTTGCTCGACGCGCTCGTGCAAGAGAAGCAGCTCTCCTCGCGCGAGCTCTGCCGCACCATCAAAGGGCCTGATTTTCCCACGGGAGGCGAGATCATCTCGAGCTCGGACGAGCTCAAGCAGATCTACGAAACCGGTCAGGGCACGATCAAGGTGCGCGGCACCTGGCGCGAGGGCACGGAAGGACGCTCGAGCAAGACGGTGCACATCACGAGCATCCCGTACGGCGTGAACAAGGCGACGCTCGTCGAGCACATCGCCGAGGTCGCCGTGTCACGCAAGCTCCCGATGTTGCTCGACGTGCGCGACGTCTCGACGGACGACGTGTGCATCGAGCTCGAGCTCAAGAAGGAAGCGGACGAGAAGCTCGTCTTCGCTTACCTCTACAAGCACACGCCGCTCCAGTCCGGCTTCTCGGTGAACATGACTTGCCTCGTGCCGACCGAGCAGGTCGACGTGGGCCGGCCCGAGCGGCTCGATCTGCAGTCGATGCTCTGGCATTTCCTGCATTTCCGGCTCGAGGTCGTCACCAAGCGCCTGCAAAACGAGCTCGACGGGCTCGAGCGGCGCATGCACATCCTCGAGGGCTTCGCGAAGATCTTCGACGCCCTCGACGCCATCATCAAGCTCATCCGGAGCTCCGAGGGCAAGGCCGACGCCGCCAAGAAAATCATGGCGAAGTTCGACCTCGACGCCGAGCAAACGGACGCGATCCTCGAGCTCAAGCTCTATCGCCTCGCGCGACTCGAGATTCTCGTCATCAAGAAGGAGCTCGACGAGAAGCGTAAGCGCGCCAAGGAGATCAAGGCGCTGCTTTCCGCGTCGGCGACCAAGGGCCGCTGGGCGATCGTCCGCAGCGAGCTCGAAAAGCTCAGCACGAGCTTCGGCAAGAACGGCAAGCGCCGCACTGCCGTGGTCGACAACGAGGGCGACGTCGAGTTCTCCGAAGAGGATTTGATCGTCGCGGAAGACGCTTACGTGCTCTTGACGGCGGACGGCTGGGTCAAGCGTCAAAAAGAGATCAAGGATACGAGCACGACGCGGCTCCGAGAGGGGGACAGCGTGCTCGCGTGCGAGGTCGGCTCGACGAAGAGCTCGCTCGTGTTCCTCTCGAGCTTCGGGACGGCGTACACCTCGCGCATCATCGACATTCCGGCGACGACCGGCTACGGCGAGCCGATCCAGAAGCTTTTCAAGCTGAAGGACGGCGAGCGTATCGTGGCGGCCTTTTCGCTCGATCCGCGCGTGGTCGGCAAGCTCGGCTCCGAGGACAAGAAGCGCGGGGACAACTACGCCGTCGCCGCGGCGAGTGACGGCTTCGCGCTCGCGTTCGGGCTCGAGCCGTTCTCGACGCCGAGCACGCGCGCCGGGCGCCGCTTCGCGAAGGTGACCGAAGGCGCCCAGATCGTCGGCGTCGAGAAGGTGCGCGGCAAAGAGACGCTCATGGCCGTCACGCGCGCTCGCCGAGCGCTGCTCTGCGACGTTGCCGAGGTGAGCTTCCTCACGGGGCCCGGCAAGGGCGTCATGCTCGTGAAGCTCGAGGACGACGACGCCCTCCTCGGTATCAAGGCGACGCGCGATCCGAAGGACGCGCTCGTCGTCGAGACATCCATGGGCGGTGAACAGCGCGTCACGACCGGCAGCTACGAGAAGACGGGCCGCGGCGGGCGCGGGCGCGAAATCATCAAGCGCGGCACGCTCGTGAAGGTGATTTTGCAGACGCCGCCCGCACCGGCGCCGCTCGAGGAGACCAAGTAAGTATGGCCGCACCGAAATACACGGCCGAAAGCATCACGGTCCTCGAGGGCCTCGAGCCCGTGCGCAAGCGGCCCGGCATGTACATCGGCGGGGTCGGCTCCACGGGCCTGCATCATCTGGTTTGGGAAATCGTCGACAACGCGGTCGACGAGGCGATGAACGGCCACGCCTCGGAAATCGTCGTCACGCTGCACGAGGACGGCCAGTCCGTCACGGTCTCCGACAACGGCCGCGGCATCCCCGTCGACATCCACCCGAAGCACAAGAAGTCCGCGCTCGAGATCGTGTATACGACGCTGCACGCGGGAGGGAAATTCGACGACGGCAACTACAAGACGGCAGGCGGCCTGCACGGCGTCGGCGCGTCCGTGGTGAACGCGCTCTCGTCCGAGGTCATCGTGACGGTGAAGCGCGACGGCGCGGCTTGGAGCATGGAGTTTCACGCCGGCAGCGTCCAAAACAAGCTGAAGAAGCTCGGCGCGGCCCGCGGCAGCGGCACTACCGTTTTCTTCCGGCCCGACCCCACGATCTTTCCGCGCACCGACTTCAACGCCGAGACCATCCGCGAGCGGCTCGAGATCGTGAGCTACCTGCACCGCGGCGTGACGGTGCGTTTCATCGACGAAATGCGGGGGGAGACGCAGGAGTTTTCGCACGCCGAAGGCCTGGTCGAATTCCTGCGGCGAATGGTCAAGGACGCGGGCGCGAAGCCCGTGCACGAAGCGCCGTTCACGTTCGCGCGCGACGAGGACACGCGGCTCGAGGTCGCGTTCTTGTGGACCGAGTCGACCGAGGAGCGTCTCAAGAGCTACGTCAACGGCATCCCGACGGGCACGGGCGGTACGCACGAAAACGGCCTCCGCTCGGGTCTCGTCAAAGCCGTGCGCAACTACATCGACACGCACGGTCTCACGCCGCGCGGCGTCACCCTCTCCGCGGAGGACATCCGCGAAGGGCTCGTCGGCGTCATCAGCCTGTTCATCAAGGACCCGCAGTTCCAGGGTCAGACCAAGGACCGGCTGAACAATCCCGAAATTCAGTCGGTCGTCGACAGCTGGGTGCGGCCCGCGCTCGAACAGTGGCTCAACCAGACCCGCAGCGTCGCCGAGCAAATCGTCGCGCGCATCATCCTTTCGGCGCGCGCGCGCGAGGCTTCACGCGCGGCGTCCGCGCAGGTGGCGCGCCGGAGCGCGACGAGCGGCAAGCTCACGCTACCGGGCAAGCTCAGCGATTGCCTGTCGAGCGCGCGCGACAACACCGAGCTCTTCATCGTGGAGGGCGACTCCGCGGGCGGCTCCGCAAAGCAGGGCCGCGACCGGAATTTCCAGGCGATCCTCCCGCTGCGCGGCAAGGTGTTGAACACCGAAGGGCTCGCGACGAGCAAGGTGCTCGAAAACAAGGAGCTCGCCGATCTCGTCACGGCGCTCGGCTGCGGTGTGGGGACCGGCTTCGATCTGACGCGGCTCCGCTACCACCGGATCGTGCTCCTCGCGGACGCCGACTCGGACGGCCATCACATCACGACGCTGCTCCTCACCTTCCTTTATCGGCACCTCCCCGACCTGATCAAGAACGGTCGAGTCTTCATCGCGTTGCCGCCGCTCTACCGCGTCGACATCGGCCAGCAGACGTACTGGGCGGCGGACGACGCCGATCGCAATCGCATCCTCAAGGAGCACGTGAAGGGCAACGCCAAAGCCGAGATCACGCGCTTCAAGGGTCTCGGGGAGATGATGCCGAAGGTCCTGTGGGAAACGACGTTGAGCCCGAAAACGCGTCGGTTGCTGCGCGTGGGCATCGCGGACGCGCTCGAGACCGATCGCGTGGTGGCCGAGCTCATGGGCAAAGACCCCGGCGCGCGCTTTCGCTTCATCATGGATCGCGCCGACGAAGCCCAGGATCTGGACGTCTGACCGTACGTGATCTGCCCCAGCCGAGACCGATGAAGTAGTCGCGACGGAGCTCTCAGCGGCCTTCGGGCCGGCGGGAGGCGCACAAACGCTTCAAAGCGCCGCACAAAACGGAGCTTCCTTGTTGTGCAAGCGCCGGCTCTGGGCTATCGCCGGGGGCCCGCGTGCGTCCCCTCCTCCCGGTTCTTTTTGCCGCTTTCACTCTGCTGAGCGCGGGACGCCTGCTCGCTCAAGGAGCTCCTGGTCACCGGGGTCACCACGGGGCGGCGAAGAAGCACGCGGCCGCCGCGGCGGCGAGCTCGTCGGTGCCCGGGGATACCGGCTCGCCCCCGCCGAAAGCAGGGGCCCCCACGCCGAGCGGCAGCGGCTCACCGCCGGACGCCACGGCGGCGGCGGCAGGTTCCGCCGCGCCCGAAGAAGAAGCGCCCCCGCCGACCGCCGCGGTCCCTCCGAGCGAGGCGGAGCTCGCCGAGGGGCTGCCGGTTCGCGCCATCGACGTGGCCGGCAACCGGCGCGTCACGGCGGAGGACGTCCGCACCTACTTGAAGGAGCGCGTCGGGCAGCCGTTCTCGGCGGACGCGCTCACCGAGGACGTGCGCGAGCTCTACGGCTCCGGCTTCTTCGACGACATCGAGGTCGACCTCGTACGGCGCGACGAGGGCGTGCGGCTCCGGTTCCTCGTGCGCGAGCGGCCGAGCATCGCGAAGCTCACCTTCGAGGGCAACCAGGAGATCGGCAACGACGACCTGAAAGAGGGCATCGAGCTCAAGGAAGCGACCGTCCTAAGCCAGCCGGCGATTCGGCGCAGCATCCAGAAGATCCGCGACATGTACGCGGAGAAGGGCTACTTCCTCGCCGAGGCGGAGAGCAGCGTCATCCCCACGCGGGACGGCGAGGTCGAGGTGAAGTTCAAGATCACCGAGCACGACCAGGTGAGCGTCCGCCGCGTCACGTTCATCGGCAACGAGCACGTCTCGAGCGAAGAGCTTCGCTCGCTGATGTTCACGGGTAACTCCGGCTTCTTCCTGTTCGGCTCGGGCGGCCCTTTCCGCCAGGACGCGTTCGAGCGCGACGTGGCCGTCTTGAGCGCCCTCTATTACGACCGCGGCTTTCTCACGGTCTCGATCGGCACGCCGCGCATCATGCTCACGCCGGATCGCTCCGGCATCGAGGTCTCGATCACGATCGACGAAGGGCCGCGCTACCGCATCCGGCAGCTCCGGGTCTACGAGCGCGGGCCGGACGGCAAGGAGGCCGAGCCCATCGACGGGCGGCGGAACCTGCGCATGATGGTGCGGGCCAAATCCGGCGATTGGTTCAATCGCGCGGAGCTGCTCGAGGATCTACAAGCCGTGCGCACGCTCTATCGCGACCACGGCTACGCCAACGTCGACGCGACGCCGCAGACCAACCTCGACCCGGCCTCGCACGAGGTCGACGTCGTCGTGCCCGTCGAGCGCGGCCCGCTCGTACGCTTCGAGCGCATCGAGGTGCGCGGCAACACGAAGACGCGCGACAAAGTGATCCGGCGCGAGCTCGAGGTCGCCGAGGGCGATGTCTTCAGCGAGACGAAGCTCGAGAAATCGCGCCGCCGCATCAACGCGCTCGGTTACTTCGAGCGCGTCGACGTTTCGACCGAGCAGGGCAGCACGCCCGAGAAGATGAACGTCTACATCGAGGTCGGCGAGCGGCCGACCGGGACGTTCCAGGTCGGCGCCGGCTTCTCGAGCATCGAAAACTTCATCCTGACCGCGCAGATCCAGCAGGCGAACCTGTTCGGCAACGGCCAATCGCTCTCGCTTCAGCTGCAATGGAGCGGGCTGCGCCAACTCGCCGACCTTCGCTTCTTCGAGCCGTACCTGCTCGACAGCCCCTTCAGCGCGAGCATCGACCTTTACGACCAGCTGCGCGGCTACCAGGACTTCTCGCAGTCGAGCGTCGGCGGTAACCTCACGCTCGGCTACCCGCTGATCGAACCCGAGCTCTACGCCTACGTCACGTACACCGCCGAGGAAGACCGCGTCTCGACCCAGCCGCAGCTGACCCTGCTCGGTACCGCGAGCCGCATCAGCGTATTTCGCAGCCTGCCGCTCGCGAACCTCTTCAACGACGGCTTCACCTCGAGCATTCGGCCGAGCCTCACCTACGACACGCGCGACAACCGCCTGTTCCCGACGGCGGGCGTCTACGTTTCGGCGTCGACGGAACTCGCGAGCTCGGCGATCGGCTCCGAGAACCAGTTCTTGAAGCACCGCCTCACCGGCCGCGTCTATTACCCGCTCGGCAAGGGCTTCGTCCTGAAGCTCAACACCGAGTTCGGTCACGTGACGAGCCCCTCGAAAGAAGGCGTGCCGATCTTCGCGCGCTTCTTCCTCGGCGGCATCTTCGACGTGCGAGGGTTCCTCTACCGCTCGATCGGTCCACGCGTGGGCCTCACCTCGAGCACCGATCTGAACAGCACGCCGATCCCGAACGGCGCCCCCATCGGCGGCAACGTCGAGTACTACCAAAACCTCGAGCTCGAGATGCCGATCGTCGACGCGGTGGGCCTCCGCGGCGTCATCTTCACGGACGCCGGCAACGCTTGGAACCTCGAGACCAACTACTGCAAGTCGAGCAGCGCCATCCTGTATGCCGCGATCAATCCGTGCTTCCACGGTGTCTCGAGCTTGACGGATCTGCGTACGTCGTGGGGCTTCGGCTTCCGCTGGTTCTCGCCGCTCGGGCCGCTCAGGTTCGAATGGGGCTTCCCGTTCAAGCCCCTGCCCTACGAGCAGCACAGCGTGTTCGAGTTCACGATCGGTAACTTTTTCTGAGGCAAACCGGCGGAACTTGGCGACATAGCGGTTCGGCTCTAAAGATAGGGACGATGGCCGACGAGAGCCGCGACGACGCGCCGACGACGCCGCCTGCGGCGATGCGGCCCGCTCGGCTCTCGGAGCCCGTGAGCGGCATGCGGCTCGAGGGCGAAGAGGACACGCGTGACACGGATCTCACGCTGGAAGATCACGCTCCGCCCCCGAATCCCGATACGTTGATGTCGCTGCCGAAGCCGACGCCGCACGACGATCTACCCATGGAGACACGTTTGCGGCAGCTCGAGGATCGACTCGAGACGCTCGAGTCGCGCCTCGGGGAGGTCGAGCGCAACCGCCAGTCGAGCCCGAGCACGCGTGCCACGCCCTGGTGGTTCTGGCTCCTGTTTCTGGTCGGATTGGCGGTCACGTGGCAGCTCTTGGCGCACCTCCACTGAGTCGCTTTTAGCCCGCCGATAAGATTGACGATTTCGGGGGCCCGCGGCGTCACTCCCGCAGGTTGAGATAAGGGGCCTCCCGGGGTACGAAAGACGGCCGCGCGCGGCTTCGGCCGCCTTCGCGCGCGCTCCCCCAATTCGAGACAGATGGCGAACGAAGCAGAGCCCCCGGCCCCACCGCCCCACCCGCAAGAGCAACCCGTCAGCATCCAGGA
>JAICUB010000085.1 GCA_025936045.1 Polyangiaceae bacterium
ATGGAGCACAGCGCGCCGCCGCCGGCAGTCGCGTCCAACGAGCCAATGGTCGTGCACGAGCTGCACGTCGAGGCCCACGTCGTAGTTACGGAGACGCACGGCGACGCACGCGGCGACGCGCACGGCGACGAGACGGATGGCGGCGAGCACCCGGCGGACGCGACGCACGGCGACGCACGCGACGTCGCGCAAACGGAGACGCACGGCGACGCACGCGCTGAAGCGGACGCGACGCACGCTGCGGAAACCGAGACGCAAAGCGCCGAGACGGAGTCGCGCGGTGCCGACACCGAAACGCACGCGGCCGCGCCACACGGCGACGACGATTCGACGCTGGATGCGACGACGGACGAGCCGCTCGTCGCGGGATCGATTGCACACGCGATTCTCGAAGGACTCACGACGGCGCGCCCGCCCGAGGTCGCCCACGCTCAGCCAACAGAAGTCGCGCCCAAGCCGGCACCCGAGCCCTCGCACGGGCCGCTTCACCCCGGCGCCAGCACGGAGTGGCAGAACTGGGCCCGCGAGCTCGATACGGCGCGCGGCCCGAAGCCACTCGCGGCGGTCGAGCGCATGTTCGTCATGAGCTACGTGCCGCTGCGCGATGCCGTCATGCGCGGCCTCGCGCCGGAGAGCGCGATGAGCTCGCTCGAAGGCTGGGCGAGAAGCTTCGCCGGCAGCTACCGCGAGGCGTTCGAGGCCATGCGCGTGCGCGGCAAGCGTCCAACCATGGTGCTCGACGTGCCGGAGGCGGCGCTTCGCATCGGTCGCTTGCACGGCGCGCGTTCGGTGCAGCTCCTGCTGGTCGACGGCCTCCGCTTCGATCTCGGACTTCGCGTCGAGCTCGGCTTGCGAGCACGGCTCGGGCGCGAAGCGGCGCTCACCGAGCGGCTCCTGCTCTGGTCGGCGTTGCCGTCCACGACGGAGATGCAGCTCGAGCTCATCGGTCGTGGCCCCGAGGGCCTGAAGGAGCTCACGGCGGCGCCCGAAAGCGAAGTGCCGGTCGCCCGCGGCCGCATGGCGAAAACCCCTCGCCGCGTGAAGACGGGCCACCGCGAGCTCCTCAAGCTCGACCTCGTCGAAGCGCGGCTCTCCGAGCCCGGCCCCCCCGAAGCCGCCCGCCTCGACGCGCTCGGCGCCGAAGTCACCGAAGCCGTCGCCGAGCTCTGCGAAAAGTTGCCCCCGCGCACGCTCCTCTTCGTCTTCGGCGACCACGGCTTCCGCCTCGACCCGCAAGGCGACGGCACCGGCGCCCTCCGCCAAGGCGGCCCCCGCCCCGAAGAAGTCCTCGTCCCCGCCTTCGCCTGGCTCATCGGCGGCGTGCAGTAACGACACCCGCGCTCCGCAAGCTTCACGAGCGCTCGGAAGCGCGGAAAAGGCTGGCGGAGATTTTTGGCGACCGACGTCGCGCGACGTGCAACGGAGGCTGAAAAGCATTGCCGTCCGGCGTGGTGCGGCGGCGCGCCACTACGTCGTGAATGCGTGGCGCGACGTTACGGCGCCGCCTTCAACGAGCCTGGTCGCGGAAGCTGTCGTGTCGTGCGGCCGTCTTCTTTTCACGAACGAGGTCACGTCCAAAATCCTGCTCGGCTGCCAGCGCGTTGTGCGCCGCGCAACGCAAGGTGAGATTCGAGGGCTCGTGAGCCGCAGAAACCGCGAACGGCACGCGGTGATGAAACTCGAGGTGCCGCGTCTCCGAGCAGCGCCTGCCGCAGGCGTCGACATAAGTGCAGCGTTCACCGTCACGCGCGGCGACGGCGCGTCGGACCGCCACCGGAATGTGGCGCCCGCGCCAGCGCGGTTGTGACGGCGTCACGGAGTCGTCAGGCTTCACGGAATCGTTCCGCTCAGCCCTAGAGTCGTTCGGCTCGGCCAGGGACGACACCGCCGCTGGCGACTCGGCGCTCGAGCGTGGGGATGGGCAACCGTCAGCCGCGATGCGCACGCGGTGGGGCTCGCGCGGAAGTGATCGTGGCACCTTCTCGACGGCGTCACTTTCAGGGGCTTCCGCGCCGTATTTTCGTTTACGAAGCGCCCCGACCAAGGCGCGCATCGCGCGCAGCTGAACGTCTTCGAGGGTCGCGCGGGGCGCCACGTGTGACAGCAGCGCCTTCGCCTGGTCTACGAGCCGCACGTATTCCTCGGTTGCCGTGAACTGCACCTTGTAACGCTGCGGCACGGTGAGTCCGTCGCACGGCCCGGTTTCTATCCGCGCCGGCGCGGGTGAGTGGCAAGCCTCCGAGTCCGTCGGGGCCGTTGGCGTTACGTCTTCCCATCCGTCCCCCAGCGGCGCAACGCTCGCTCGTTGCTCGTCGTTCGATCCCCGCTCTGCGTCGCCGAGCCCCCGCTCTGCGTCGCCGAGCCCCCAATCGCGCGGCCGTTCCCCTTCGTCGAGCTCGCGCACCGGACTCATCGCGCCGACGAACGGCTCCCACGTCGGCTCCAGCGGTACCACCCGCGCCGGCGCGGAACCAAGCGGTTCGATGCGCGCAGCGACGGGCGGCAACGGATCGAGCACACGAACGAGCCGCGTGATTTCGCGCTTCGTTCGATGCTTCGCGCGCGCCATGACCTCAGCGAGATTCGCCTCCGTGAGGTGCGGCCCGAGCATCAAAAGCCCAGTCAAATGAAGCTCGCCGGCGGCGATCGCGTCGAGCAACGCCGGAAAGCGCCTCACGAGCCGGGCCGCGGCAACCCGACGAAACGCCTCGTCTTCGGAGAAACGAAGGTCGTAGATGCAATACGTGTAAAGGCTCGCGCACGCTCGGGTGCGATGAATGCCCCGCGCTTCGACCTCGCCGAGGTGCGCTAGCAGCTCCGCGAGCAGCCGATTCGACCGCCCGACGAGCGAACGCGTTTGGGTGAGGAGCTCGACATCGGAAAGGTGTGCGAGCGATGCCGGTTCACCGCTCCCGAGCGACGGGGGTTCAGTGCTGGCCGGCGCTGCTGTGGTGTTCGGACTCATGCATCCAAAGTACACCTCGGTTTTCGAAGCTCCGTGGTGACGCGCCGACACGCTTCGGCTGGTGCGATCGAGTCGCGGGTCGTCGTGCAGTCGATCGCTAGCGAGAACGCAATCGGATGGCGCCAAACGCTGACTCGCCGACCAGTCGTGCTTGGTAGCCCATCGCCGCGCAGAAAGTCGTCAAGCTCAATCGAACACGCAACTCGAAGACCAGGCACATTCTTGTTGATGGGCGTCGAGACTGCGCGAGCAACGCGCGCATTACGCGTTCGCTCTCCCGCGCGCGGTTGGCAGTCTGCGCCACGCCTCGGCACGGCGACGCCGAATCTTCGGGGGAACCCCCTATCCTTCGCACCGCACCGCCCCGCCCCGCCAATGCTTTTCAGCCTACGCCGCGCGTTGCGCGGCGGCGGCCTACCCAAAATCTTTCCGGCTTCCGAAGCTGGTGCGAATCCGATCCGTAACGCCGGCTTATTCTTCGACGATGCCGCCGCCGGCGCCGCTCGGGATGGGGTGTTGTTCTTTTTCGAGGTAGCGGAAGATGGTGCGGGGGTCGACGCCGAGGTCGCGGGCGGTTTGGGTGCGGTTGCCGTTGTTGCGCTCGAGGACTTCGAGCACGTAGGCGCGCTGGAAGTCTTCTTTGGCTTTCTCGAGCGGAACGATGGGCGCTTCGGCGTCGCTGCCGAGGTCGAGGTCTTCGGGGCCGAGCAGCGTTTTGTCGCAGAGGACGAGCGCCTTTTTGATGCGGTTTTCGAGCTGGCGGATGTTGCCGGGCCAGGTCGCCTTGCGGATCGCGGAGAGCGCTTGCGGAGAGAAGCCGCGCACGGAGCTGTTCATCTCGTCGGCGTATTTGCTGAGCAGGGCCTTGGCGATGATGAACACGTCGTCGCCACGTTCGCGGAGCGGCGGCAGCCAGAGGTTTACGACGTTCAAGCGGTAATAGAGATCCTCGCGGAACTCGCCCGTCTTGATCATGTCTTCGAGCGTGCGATTCGTGGCGGCGACGATGCGGATGTCGCAGCGTTCGGCGCGGTTGTCGCCGACGCGGTACACGACACGCTCTTGAATCGCGCGGAGGAGCTTGACCTGGAGCTGCGGCGTGAGCTCGCCGACCTCGTCGAGGAAGAGCGTGCCGGCGTCGGCCTGTTGGAACTTGCCGGCTCGGCTCGCGACGGCGCCCGTGAAGGCGCCTTTCACGTGGCCGAACATCTCGCTCTCCATCAGGTTCTCGGGGATCGCGCCGCAGTTCACCGTGACGAACGGGCCGCTCGCGCGGTTCGAACGCCGGTGGATCTCGCGCGCGATGAGCTCCTTGCCGGTGCCGGTCTCGCCCGTGATCATCACGCTGATGTCGGTCGCGGCGACCTTCGTGAGCTTGCGGAACACCTCCATCATCGAGGCGCAGGCGCCGATGATTTCGCCGAAGCGTTTGTCCTCCAGCTCGCCCTGGAGCTTTTCTTTGTCGGCGCGCAGGGCGGAAAGAAGCATCGCATTTTGCAGGATGAGCGACGCCTGTCCCGCGAAGATCGTGAGCAGATCGAGCTGTTTGCGCTCGAAGAGGTGCTTTACTTCGTCGTTCGCGACGTAGAGCGCGCCGACAGTTTCGCCCTGGCTCAAGAGCGGCGCGCACATGACGCTCGAGAGCTTGAGCGCGATGACGCTCTCGCTCTTGCCGAACGTCGTATCGGTGAGCGCGTCACTCACGATGATCGGGCGCTTGGTCTCGATCACCTGGCGCACGATGCTGTCGCTGATCGCACCCGAGACGTCCTGGATGGCGCTGTTTTGGACGTTGCGCGAGGCGCGGACGCGCGGCGTGCCGCTCTGACCGTCGGCGACGTCGACGAGGAGCACGACGCCGCGCGCGGCGCCCGTGAGCTGAATCACGTCGTCGAGCAGCGCTTCGAGTAGCTCGTCGACGGAGCTCACGGTCATGAGCCGTTCGCTGAACGCGTGCAACCGGCGCAGGCCCGCGATGTCGCCCTCCGGCTGCCCCGCACCGCCCGTCTCGCGCGGCGGCGACATGTCGAGCTCGGTGAACATGCTGAAACCGAGCTGCGCGCGGCCGAGCGTGAGACGATCGCCGTGCACGAGGCGGGCGCGCCGCTTCTTCTTGCCGTTGATGAGGATTTCGGCGTCGCGATCGAGCTCCTCGAGCTGGAAGTCGCGGCCGTTGAAGACGATCTGCGCGTGGTGGTGTGCCACGCTCGCATCCGGGATCGCGATGTCGTTACCGAGCGCACGCCCGAGCGTCGTCACCGGCTTGTGCAGCGGCACGATGACCGGCGCGCCGTCGGCCGGAAAAAAACGAACGATCGCCATACCGGAGTCGAGGGTAGCAAAGGCGTCGCATGCGTACACCTACGCTGAACTTCCTCGGCCAATGGGCCGCAACGGAGCCGTACTTCCACGCGAAATTCGTGCGCGCTCGCCATCCTTACGCGGCGGCGCGCTTACCACTCCGCACGGAGCGGACGGGTGAGCACGTGGCGCACCGCGAGATCGACGGGCTTTCCCTCGAACAGCACGCGATACACCTCGCTCGAGATCGGCAGCTCGACTCCGAGGCGCTCGGCGAGCCGATGGGCAGCCTCCGCCGTGGGCACGCCCTCCGCAACGTGGCCGAGGTTATGCAGCACCTCGTCGAGCTTGGCTCCGCGCCCGAGCTCGAACCCGACGGTTCGGTTGCGCGAAAGTTCACCCGTACAGGTGAGCACGAGATCGCCGAGGCCGGCGAGCCCGGCGAGCGTGAGCACGTTGCCGCCCCGGGCGACGGCGAGGCGCGCCATTTCCGCAAGGCCGCGCGTAATCAGCGCGGCGCGCGTGTTGTGCCCGAAGCCCAAGCCGTCGCAGGCTCCGGCGGCGATCGCGATGACGTTCTTCAACGCGCCGCCGACCTGCACGCCGACGGGATCGTTACTCGAATAGACGCGCAGGCGCTCGGTGGCGATGCGGCCCTGCACGGCGACGCTGAGCTCGTGGCTCTTGGCGGCTACGACGAGGTTGGTGGGCAGGCGTTTGGCGACTTCCATCGCGAAGCTCGGCCCCGAGAGCACGAGCGTTCGGTCTCCGACCTCGGCGCCGAGCACGTCCGCCACGACCTCCGTAAGGAGCATCCACGTCTTCGTCTCGATGCCTTTGGTTGCCAAGACGAGCGGCGCGGCCGGGAAGAGGCCCCGAGCGCGCTCGAGGACGCTGCGGACGGCGACGCTAGGGAGCGCAACGACGACGAGCTCCGCGTCTGCCAGCACTCGAGCGAGATCAGCGCTCGGCTCGACGTGATCAGGCAGCCTGAAACCTGGCAAGAACGCGCGGTTCTCCCGCGAAGTGCGCACGGCGGCCGCGTGCTCCGCGTCCCAGGTGTAGAGCCGCACGGGACCGCGCTCGGCGAGGGCCAGCGAGAGCGCCGTGCCCCAGGCGCCGGCCCCGAGGACTGCGGCGTGGGTCATCCTGCACCGTGAGCGGTTCGGGCGAGGCTCGAGCCGAAGGCGTACAAGTTTCGATGACGCCTTCCAAGGACCAAGCTACGCTCCGCCGA
>JAICUB010000072.1 GCA_025936045.1 Polyangiaceae bacterium
CCAGCGGCCGTCGTGCGCCGTTTACGCGCTGGCCGTCATGCGTCGTTTACGCGCTGGCCGTCATGCGTCGTTTACGCGCTGGCCGTCATGCGTCGTTTACGCGCTGGCCGTCGTGCGTCTTTTACGCGCTGGCCGTCGTGCGTCGTTTACGCGCTGGGCGTCGTGCGTCGTTTACGCGCTGGGCGTCGTGCGTCGTTTACCCAGCGGCCGTCGTGCGTCGTTTACCCCGCTGCCGTCATGCGTCGTTTTACGCGCTGGCCGTCGCGTTCGCCGCGGCCGTCATCCATCGTTTACGCACCGGGCGTCGCGTTCGCCGCGGCCGTCGCAGGTTGTCGCACGTGTTCGCTCCGCGGCCGTCGCGTTCGCCGCGGCCGTCGTGCGTCGTTTACCCCGCGGGCGTCATGCCCTGCGTCGTTTACGCACCGGCCGTCGCGTTCGCCGCAGCCGTCATCCATCGTTTACGCACCGGGCGTCGCGTTGGCCGCAGCCGTCATCCATCGTTTACGCACCGGGCGTCCGTCGTGCCTCGTTTGCGCCGCGCGCGCCGTTTACGCGTTGACGGAGGGCGGGACGGACGAGTAACGGGCCCTCGGCCAACGGCGAGGCCTTGGTGGAGATCCGGGGGGGCCGTCAGCGCCGACGAACGGCGCTCGGAGCGGAAACGGAGCGCGTTGCTCGAGCCGCGGCCGGCCGACGTCGTGCCGGGCAAGCTCGCCGGAGGTGCCACCGCTGGCTGTTGACGCCGCGCTTGACGCAAGCCGCGAGGACGACCTTTGCGCGGGACGAGCGGCGGTGCGAACTTGAATTTAGCATATATGAGATTCGGGTTGCTGCTTTACGTTCGCCTTTACTCGTCGAGTGTCGCGCGCTGCCCGCGTCTGCACGCGCCCGCGACGGTCGCAGCTAGCAGGCTGTTGAAGATCGGGCGCTGGGATGACTTTGGAGGGACCGGTCGGCAGCTGCGAGGGCCCGTGTAGGCCCTCTTGGCGAGCGCCGGTCAGGCGCTCATGCTGGCTGAGGGAGCAGCTTTGCCATCCTGATGAGGTTGTAGGCGGCTCCGACGACGTAGGCGGCGAGCTGGGTGCGCTCTCGTCCCCTGTAGCGAGTGCGGCGGAAGTTGCCGACGGTTTTGATCCAACCGAAGGTCTCTTCGATGCGCTTGCGTACGCGCTGGCTGATCGCGTAGCCGACGTGCCGAGTCGTGCGCAAGTCGATCGCCGACGCGCGATTGGTAGTGTTCTGAGCAACGTGCGGGACGACACCGTAGTGCCTGCATTGCTCGACAAATTCCCGCGTGTCGTACGCCTTGTCCGCGCCGACCGTGACGGGGCTCGAGCCCGGCAACTCCTCTGCGAGCATGCAAAGCGCAGTGTCCCGCTCGGCGGAGCCTCTGGCCTCGCTGATACGGAAATCGACCAAGAGCCCGTTGCGATTCTCCATCAGCGCGTGGCCGGCGTACGAGAGCCGCGCCGGCTGACGGTCGCCTTTCCGGGCCAGCTTCGCGTCCGGATCGGTGGTCGAAGAGTGCGTTTCGTTACTGCGCTTCTCGCCACGGAAGCTGACCTCGGCGTTGCGACCGCCGCCACCCTTCGGTCCCGTGCCGCCGCGGCGCCGCTCAGCCTTCCTCTTGTTCCGAGCCTTACGGTCGGTATCGCGGTCCTTCGGCTGGAAGCTCTTGAAAGAAGCCCAGGCGTCGATCAGCGTCCCGTCGACGCTGAAGTGCTCCGAGCTCATCAGCCGCGCCTGTTGCGCCTGGGCGACGATCTGCCTGAAAAACAGCTTGGCGACATCGTGTTGCATCAGGCGAGCCCGATTCTTCGAGAACGTGCTGTGGTCGAACGGCTCTTCGACCATGTCCATGTCCAGAAACCAGCGGAAAAGCAGGTTGTATCCGAGCTGCACACAGAAGAGCCGCTCGCTCCGGACCGTGTAGAACGCCATCAAAAGCGACGACTTCAGCAGCCGCTCCGGCGGCACCGAGTCGCGGCCGCCGGCCGCGTACATCTCGTCGAAAATCGGCGACAGCTCCTTCAGCGCCGCATCGGCGAGCGTCTTCACGCGCCGCAACGGGTGGTCTGTCGGCACCATGCTCTCCGCCGACCGGACCACCAACATCGACTGCTGCTTGGAGGCTTCGCCACGCATGCCTCTCTTTGATCACACGCCGGTCGACCTGTCCATCCATCACCCGCCCGGCGCGAATTTCAACAGCCTGCTAGCCTGGGACACCGGTTCTTGAAGCGCCACGCGCCGTCAAGCGCCGTCAAGCGCCACGCGCCGTCAAGCGCCGTCAAAGCGCCGAGGGCCGCCACGCGCCGTCAAAGGCCGCCAAATCGAGGGCTTTTGACGGGCGTGCGAGGCCGGCGACGGGGGCATCGCTTGGCGCGCTCGGCGGCTGATTTGCGGGACAACTGGTGCCGGCAGCAGGCAGCGGCGAATGCGCATCTACCGACGAGCGAAAATTCATCGTGCCAGCGTGGTTGACCTCAGTGGCGCCATGCCGACCGAGCTGCGAGGCTGCCGCCGTGAGTCGCGTTTCCGATTCGCACGGCAAGTCTCCGCGTGGAACGCGCGTCGTGGCGGGGTTGGTGGCCGTGACGCTCACGGCATGCGGAGCCCGTTCGCAGAAGAACGGGTTGGCTGGCAGTCATGGTCAAGACATGCCGGGGGCGGGAGCCGGCCCGATGGAGGACGGCGACGCCGCAGCGGGACTAGGCGGAGCGGACACCGGATTGGTCGGAGCAGCCGGCGCCACGGGCGCGGCTCACGGCGGCGCTGGTGGAGCGGCCACGAGCGACGGAGGCAGTAGCGCACCGAGCTTCGGTGGCATGTCAGCGGCGGGCATGGCGCCGGCTTTGGACGCACCTGGGGGCGGCAGTGGATGGACGAGCGCTGGTGGTCCGAGCGGCGGCGGCTCCGCGGTGGTCGGGGCCGGCGGCGCGATTGCCATCAAGGCACCTCGGGGGTGTCGCTCGACGAGTCAGTCGGCGGACGCCGCGACCTGCAACTATGTGTACGACTGTGGCGGCCAGACGCATTTCGACGATTGCAGGCTCGACAGCGGCGGAGCCTGGAGCTGCGACTGCGGCACTTTTTCCAGCAATACACGCTACTTCGAGATCGAAGGCGTGGACGCGCTCGATGCGTGCGGCACCATCGCGCGCGTCTGTGAGAGCGGTGACCTGAGCGTCAGTCCGACGAAGACCTGTCGCACCCTCGAGCGGACCAACGACGGTAGTTCCTGCTCCGCTCACGACACGTGCGGCAACGCCGTGGATTTCGACCTGCCCGAGGGCGTCGTGGTGCGCGCAATCGATCACTATCGCGCAAGTTGCAAACCGACGACGACCGTCTACGTGACCGACACGCCGTTCCGCTGTTCGTGTCAAGGCGCCGAAGCCGGTGGCTACGGCGCGCTGACGAGCGCGCCTTCGGTCGATGACGTGTGCGACCCCTTCATTCAGTTCTGCAGGGAAGACCAGGACGCCGCGTATACCGACAGGGTTTGTGGCTACGGCCCGGCCTACGGCCTCGTCGAACAAGCCTGCCCCGGGGATCCGAAGTGCCAAGGCTGCAGCATCGCTCAGGAGTGCGCGCTGGCCGCGCCCCTCGGTAACGGCGTGTCGATCATCGACGAGCAGAACGCAACGACGCATTCCATCGATTGCGTACCGAAACAGGGCGCCTTGCATTGCGTCTGCGACAGCATGGATGCCGTGTACGGCGACGACACCGTTCCCGAGTCCGTGCTCGACGTGTGCAGTGCGTCGCTCACCGTGTGTCAACCGTGATTTTAGCGCGGGGCGAGTCCGTGGGTACCCCTCCCAAGCGAGTCTGCGAGCTTAAGGGAGGGGTCGGCCGCGCGCAGGCCGGAGGCCGAGCACGGACGGGGCGTGGGCAACTCCATCCGTGAGGCGGCTCGCGCGTACCTACGCCGTTCGCGCGAGCTTCGGGGCCGGGAGGGAGAGGGCGCCGGGTTCGAGGGACGGGAGGTTGTTGGTCGCGAGGAGAGCTTCGACGCTGCGGAGGGCGCGGCGGCCCAGGGCAGCGACTTCGCCGGCCGTGGCAATGGAGGGCGCGCGGACGGCGGGTTCCGTGGGCAGGGTGCCGAGGAGGGCATTGAGAGCGTCGCGGAGCTCGAGGAGCTCCGCTTGGGCCGTGCGCGCGGGCCAGCCTTTGACCTGCGTGTAGTCGGCGTCCCACACCGAGGTTTCGACGACGGGGAAGGCGCGCGCCGGTTTGCTGAAGAGGTAGCCCTGCAGGAGGTTCGAGCCGAGGGCGACCAGCGTATCGCGCTCCTCTTTGGTTTCGACGCCTTCCGCGACGACGCGGATGCCGAGGTCGCGACAGGCGCCGTTGAGGGAGCGAATCAGATGCTGGCGCGTCGGGTCCTGGTCGACGCCGCGAATGAGGGACATGTCGAGTTTGACGACTTCCGGACGCAGGCGCGCGAAGCTCGTGAGGCCGGCATAACCTGCTCCAAGGTCGTCGACGGCGACACGGAAGCCGAGGTCACGCAGGGCGCTGATGCGTTCGCCGATGTCGTGGAAGCGATCGAGCGACCAGCGCTCGGTGATTTCGAGGACGATGCGGTGCGCGACGCGCGAGAGGGGCGACGCCGGATCGTAAAGGTCAGGGTCGGCGAGCTCGCCGCCGTGGACGTTGACGAAGAGGGCGACGCGCTCGGGGGCCGTCGAAACGAGCTGGGCGACGCCGCGGCGGATGCGGCGGCCCACGGGGATGATCATGTCGAGCCGCTCGGCCGCCGAAAACAAGAGGTCGGGGCGCGCGAGCTCGGGTTCGCAGGTGCGGACGAGCGCTTCGTACGCGACGATCTCACGTTCGGTCCAGCTCACGATGGGCTGAAAGACCAGGTAGAGGCCGTCCATCGCGCGCCGGAAGGCACGCTCGAGCACCGGATCCGGTCCAGGAGCTGGCATGTCGAGGGCCAGCACGCCCGATTCGCCGGTATTGGTGCTCATCCTTCAACACGAACGGTTGAATGGAGCGCTCCTTGAACGGATTCTTTCGCGCCGGAACGGCGTAAAAGTACGCCGAGCGTCTACCTTGCGGCAGCTCTCGGCGTGGCGCGGCTTGCCTACATGACCGGCTGCTTCAGCTGACCGTAAGCGACCGCGGCCTCGAACCCTTTGCGGACGGCGAGGATGGCGAGCCGGCGATTGGCGGGAGCCATGGAGTCTTTGACGAGCGGCGCGTTGTCGGCGTGCGCGAAGACGCCCGTGATTTGGCCCGGACGCACTCCGGCTTTTTCGAGAACGCTGCGCGCGCGGTCGGCGCGCTCGAAAGAGAGGCCCCAATTCGAGCGCGCGGAGCCGGCGGGGAACGGGCGACCGTCGGTGTGGCCGTGCACCTGGAGTTGGTTGTCGAGCTTGCCGAGGATGGGCGCAAGCTCGCTCAACATCTTGACGAGCGGGGGTTTGAGCTCGGCGCTCGAGAGGTCGAAGATGAGATCGTCCCCGCCGTCCATGATCTGAACCAGCAGGCCGAAGTCGGTGACGGTGACCTGGAGGTGTCCGCCGAGCGCGGCGAAGTCCTTGTCGTTCGCCTGCAGCGCCGTGATGGCTTTGCGGATGTTGCCTTCGGCCTGATGGAGCTTCGCGTCCTCCCCCGGGATTTCGTTGGTGCTCGTGCCCTTCACGTCGAGGAAGCCTTTTTCTTCGACGCCGGTGCCGCCGTTGAGCACGGAGTTCGAGCCGGAGAGCACGCCGGTACGGAAATACTGCGAGATTTTCTGGCGCGAGCTCTGATCCGTCTGCGAGAGCAGCCAGAGGACGATGAAGAGCGCCATCATCGCCGTCACGAAGTCGGCGTAAGCGACCTTCCACGCGCCACCGTGGTGGCCGGCGTGGGCCTTCACCTTTTTGACGATGATGATCGGTTGGTCGGCGCTCTTCATGACGACTTCTTGAGCTCCTGGAACGCCTTCTCGAGCTCTTCGATCGACGGACGCTCGTCGCTGAAGATGGCGCGGCGTCCGAATTCGATCGAGAGCGCGGGCGTGGTGCCGCGTGCGGCCGCGAGCAGCGCCTCCTTGATGCAGCCCATGTAACGGTTCTCGGCCGCGTCCTGCGCCTCGACGTTGTTGGCGATGGGGCCGATGATGCCGTAGCAGAGCAAGATGCCGAGGAAGGTGCCGACGAGGGCGGCGCCGACGTGATGGCCGATCTCTTCGGGGCCGCCGTCGAGGTGCGCCATCGTGATCACGATACCGAGCACCGCGGCGACGATGCCGAGGCCGGGCAGCGCGTCACCCGTGCCGCGGATGAGCGCCACCGGACCGCTCTGCTCGTTGTGGTGCGTCTCGAGCTCGGCGTCGAAGAGCTGCGCGAGATCGCTCGCGGGACAGCCGTCGACCAGTTGCTTCAAGCCTTCGACCAGGAAATCGAGCGCGTGGTGACGCTTGGCGACGCCGGGATACTTGGCGAAAAGCGGGCTTTTGTCGCGCTCGTTCACGTGGTTCTCGAGCGCGAGGATGCCTTCGCGGCGCATGATGCCGAAGAGCTCGTAAAGGAGCTTGAGCAGGTCGAGATAGTCCTGCTTCGTGGGGATGGAGTCTTTGAACCCGCGCTTGAACGCGGCGAGGAGCCGCCCGCGCGCCTTACCGGGCGCCGAGGAGAGTACCGAGCCGATGGCAGCGCCGCCGATCACGATCAGCTCGTTCGGCTGGATCAAGACCGCAATTGGGCCTCCGGCCATGGCGAAGCCGCCGAGAACGGCGGCCAGTACGACGACGATGCCTATGATCGATGACACAATTCGGAGTTCCTAGAACGGCTGCTGGTGGTTTCGGGTTTAGGTGCTCGAACGTGCGCGCTCGGGGGCCTCTGTGGGTGCGCTCATGATGCGCAGGGCCGCGCGCGTGATGTTGTCGGTGAAAGCGGCGGTATCGACGAAGGGCGTACTGCCGGCGCCGCCGAGACTCGCGAACGCTCCGAGCGACGCCGGCGCTCCGTTCGAGGCGTGGACCGAGCCGAGCCCCGACACGTAGTCGAGCGGCAGCGCAGGCAGCTCGGCGTTGCTGAATTGAAGTGAAGCGGGACCGATTTGCTGGGCGAGCTGCGTGACGGACCGCGTGTAGGCGACCTCGTCACCGGTGAAGTACCCCTCTTTTTTGAGCGCGTGCACCGTCGCCCCCGGATCGCCGCTTCTTGCCGCCTCGAATGCCCCAGGGAAGCGCGATTTCAGGAGACTCACGTAGTCGTGAGCGCCTTCTTCCGCCGTACGATACGCGCGGAAGTTGTCGGTGATGGTGCGTTCGCTCGAACCGTAGCCTTCGCGCGTGCGCTGCGAGACCGAGAGTCCGGTCGGGCCGGCGCCCTTGATGCCCGCGAAGTTGTAATTGAACATGGATGCGCCGTGGCCCGTTTCGTGCGCCCATTGCGCCGTCAGAATCGCCACCGTCTCGGGCTTCGGCTTCTCACCGGTGACCCGCTCGATCGCGTCGCCGATGAGCGAGCTCGCCTGGTCGGTGCTGAGCGGCGTCCGCACCGGCTGTACGACGCCGGGCTTGGTGTTCGCGGCAGGATCGGTGACGGTCCGCGCGACCACCGGCGCACCGAGCGAAGCATCGCTCGGACGACTGAGGTTCGGCAGGAGCACGACCGCGGGCATCCGACGGGCGGGTTCGCAAGAAGCAGGCCAGTGCGCCGCGCGCTCGCGTTCGTCCAATTTTGAGGCAAATCAGCGGGTGGCGGCGATGCGGGCTCGACGCGCCGCCCGCCACTGCTCTGACCGCAGGGTGTCAATGATCCGACGCTGCTCGAGTTCCCTGAGGGGCGCGGGCGGAACGGCCGAGGTCGGGAAGGAGCGCCAAAGCGAAATTTTCGCGCGCTCGGCGCGCTCGCGTGGGAGACGTGACGAGTTCGTCCACGCTGGCACCCGCTTTGCTTTGCGAAACGTTCGGTCGAAGAGCGAACGAGGAGCAGACGAAGTGAGCACCGGTATTTGGGCAGCAGCGTCGGGGATGGTCGGACAACAAGCGGCGCTCGACGTCGCGGCCGGCAACATCGCGAACGCGACGACGCCGGGCTTCCGCGCCGATCGCGCGCTCTTCCGCCAAACGCTCGTGGCGGCGAACAACCGACAGGTGCCGACGCAGTCGCTTCGCTACTCCGTGTCGCGCACGGTCGAACCCGACCGGCGCCAAGGTCAGATGCTGCAAACCGGCCGCGACCTCGACGTCGCGCTGCGCGATCCCCAGGCGCTCTTCGTGGTGCGCACGTCGCAGGGCGAACGCTACACGCGCGCCGGTAGCTTCCAGGTCCAGCCGGACGGGCGCCTGACGACGCAGGCGGGCGACCTCGTGCTCGGCGCGGGGCACCGGCCGCTAGTCGTGCCACCGAGCGCGACGGACGTGAAAATCGCGCCGACCGGCGATATCCTGATCAAAGGCGAGAACACGGGGCAGCGGCTGATGACGGTCACGTTTCCGAAGCCGGAAGGGCTCGAGAAGGAAGGCTCGGTGCTGCTCCGCGCGCGCAACGCGGGCAAGCCCGTGCAGACCGATCCCGACCTCGCGACCTCGACGCTCGAGCTCTCGAACGCGTCCGCGCTCGACGGCATGACGTCGCTCGTGACGGCGTCGCGCGACTTCGAGATGATGTCCAAGGTGGTCGAAGCGTTCAGCGACATCGAGCGGCGTGCCGCGACGGACATCATGACGCCGAAGTGAGCGCGATGAGCGACGGACACACGAAGGCAACGGGACGAACCGAGCGCTCGCGCGCGGGGGCGCCGTGAAGCGCGTTCTGTTCGTCGACGACGACGCGAGCGTGCTCGATGCGTTCAAGAACATCCTGCGCAAACGCAGGAACGAGTGGGACATGGTGTTCGTCGTGGGCGGGATTGCGGCGCTCGCGGAGCTCGAGAAGGGGCCGTTCGACGTGGTCGTCACGGATATGCGCATGCCCGGCATGGACGGCGCGGCACTGCTCACGCGCGTGCGCGACACGTACCCGGCCACGGCGCGCATCGTGCTGTCGGGTCACGCCGACCGGGACGCCATCGTGCGTGCGCTGCCGGTGACGCATCAATTCTTGAACAAACCCTGCGACGCCGCCACGCTGCGCGACGTCGTCGAGCGCACCTGCAACCTCCAGGCGCTTCTGCAGAACGACGTCACGCGGAGCGTCACCGGTAAGCTCAACCACCTGCCCTCGCCGCCCGCCACCTACCTGCGGCTGACCGAGGCGATGGCCGATCCCAACGTGAGCTCGAAGGCGATCGGCGCGATCGTCGAAGAGGATCCGGCGATGAGCGCCAAGATCCTGCAGCTCGTAAACTCCGCCTATTTCGGGCTCTCACGCAGCGCCACTTCCGTGGCGCAAGCCGTGACCTATCTCGGCATGGAGCTCTTGCGGGCGCTCACGCTGAGCGCGCACGTGTTCAGCTCGGGTGAGGACGCGGGCCTTTCGCGCGCGACGCTCGACGACATCCAACGCTCGTCGCTCGCCACGGCGACCGTGGCCAAGCGCATGCTCAAGAACCGCGAGCTCGCGAACGAAGCCTTCACGGCGGGCGTCGTGCACGACGTGGGCCGCATCGTGCTCGCGCTGGCGATGCCGCAACAATTCCACGAGATGGGCGAGCTCTCCGCGACGGGGGAGCGCACGCCGCACGAGCTCGAGCAGGAGCTCCTCGGCGTGACGCACGCCGAGGTGGGCGCCTATTTGCTCGGCGTGTGGGGCCTACCGTTTTCGATCGTGGAGGCGACGGCGTTCCATCATCAGCCGAGCAACGCCGCGCTCGAGGCGCCGGACGTGCTCGCCGCGGTGCACCTCGCGGACGCGGCGGTTGCGACCGTTTCGCGCACACGCGACCTGCCCGTCGATGTGCCGTTTCTCGAGCGCTGTGGCCTCGCGGGGGAGCTCGAGGCCTGGCGGGCGGCGGCCGCCGAATACTTCGCGCGTCTCGGCTCGGGTCCGAGCTCCGAGCCGCGCGCGAGAGCGAGCTGAGGGACGACAGCATGGAAACTCGAGGGCGCCCGCGTATTCTCTGTGTCGATGACGAGCCCAACGTGCTCGCAGGGCTGGCGCTGCATTTACGCCGGCGCTTCGACGTCGTGACGGCGGAAAGCGGACACGCCGCGCTGAAGCTCCTGGAGGAGGGCGAGAGCTTCTGCGTCGTGATGTCGGACATGCGCATGCCGGGCATGGACGGCGCCGAGCTCTTGAGCCGCGTGCGCAAGCTCGCGCCCGACAGCGTGCGCATCCTGCTCACCGGCCAGGCGGAGATGAAGTCGGCCATTTCAGCCATCAACGAAGGGCAAATCTTCCGCTTTCTGACCAAGCCCTGCCCGCCCGCCGATCTGCTCGCCGCGTTCGACGCTGCGCTCGAGCAGCATCGCCTGCTCACGGCCGAGCGCGTGCTGCTCGAGCAGACGCTGCACGGCAGCATCAAGACGCTCGTGGACGTGCTGTCGCTCACGAGCCCGCTCTCGTTCGGTCGCGCCAATCGCCTGAAGACGCGCGCGAGCGAGCTCGCGGCGAAGCTCCAGCTTCCGGACATTTGGCAGCTCGAGGTCGCCGCCATGCTGTTCGAGCTCGGCTCCATCACGTTGCCCCAAGACGTGCTCGAGCGCGTGCATTCCGGCGCGAATCTGAGCGAAGCCGAGCAGAAGATGCTGGCACGCGTTCCGGAGGTCACCGAGCAGCTGCTCCAGAACATTCCGCGCCTCGAGCCCGTGCGCGCCATCATCGCGCGCGCGACCAAGCCCGGCCGCCACAACGGCCCGCTCGTCGACGATCCGAGCCTGCGCAGCACCGAGCTCGCGGCCCGCATCCTGCGCGTCGCCATCGACTTCGACGCGCTCGAAGCGCAGGGCCACGCTCCCGCGCTCTGCATCGACACCATGCGCGGGCGCGCCGACCGCTACGACACCAGCGTGCTCGAAGCCTTCGCCGCGCTTTACGGAACGAGCACCGTGGGCGTCGAGCAGATCCGCGACCTGCCGCTCTCCGGGCTCAAACCGGGCATGATTTTCACCGAGGACGTGCGGTTCACGAACGGCGCGCTGCTCTGCGCGCGGGGCTATGAAGTCAACCAAAGCTTCCTCGAGCGAGCGCGCAATTTTCGAGCCGGCTCCGTGAAAGAGCCCGTGCGCGTGATCGTCCGCGCCGAACCGCCGAAATCGGTGCGCTGACGGCTCGTCGCTTCGAGCCGTAACGGCTGCCGGTGCGCTAATCGCTCTTGCTGCGCGCCGAGCCGCTCACCTACTCCCCCACGCGATCCAACAAGAACACGGCGCGACGTTGCTCGGCGGAGCGACGGAGCTCGATGCGGCCGCGCACCGAGAACTCGCTCACCTCCCCGCCGACGAGGAGCGCCTGGCGGACGCGCCATTCGCCTTCGTCCTGCTCGATTTGGGTGTTTTGAGGGTTCCGAGCGTTCGCGTCCACGTCGATCGACCCGCCCGTCGTGAAGAGCGAGTGCATCGCCCGCTCGACGTCGAGCGTCGCGTACTCGAGCTCGCCCGGCTCGCAGGCGTCGAGGAACGACTCGTAGTCGCGAGCCGCGAGCGCGCGGACGAGCGAGAACATGACGTTGCGTACGAGCACCGTGAAAAGCTTGCGGTCGCGCGTGATGTCGCCTTCGTCCGGCTCGTCTTGCGCGTGGGCGATGGGCTCGAGCACGCGCTCCGGGTGCTTGAGCCGCTGCCATTCGTCGAGCAGGCTCGAATCGACCCCGCGGATGAGCCCGCCGAGGTACTCGGTCGCCGCTTCGAGCTCCGGTGTCCGGCTGAGCTCCGGGATGGTCTGGACGAGCGTCTTGTAAACCTCCGAAAGGTAGCGGAGCAGCAGCCCCTCGGAGCGCGCGAGCCCGTACTCTTTGATGTAGCCGCCGAAAGGTTGCAGCGTCTCGACGATTTCGCGCGCCACCGCTTTCGGGGCGAGGCTTTCGCGCAGAACCCACGGATGATCGGCGGAAAAGGCTCCGAACGCGCTGTAAAGGAACTCGGCGTTCGGCTTCGGGTGCTCGATCTTCTCGAGCTCGGCCATGCGCTCGTCGTACTCGACGCCGGCCGCTTTGAGCTCCGCCAGCTTTTCGGTCTTCAGCTTGTCTATCTGCGCGCGCAGGATCACTTCCGGATCCTCGACCACCGATTCGACGAGGCCGACGACGTCGAGCGCGTAGCTCGGGCTCTCCTTGTCGAGCCGCTCGACCGCGTCGACGATGAAGAGCCCGAGCGCCTGCAGGATCGAGAAGTCGTCCTGGAGCTCGGCGTGCAGGCGAATGCCGCCGCCGTCCGCCGCGCTGCGGAACTCGACGATGCCGGCTTGCAAGAGCGAGCGTAAGAGGGCGAACGCCCGCTTCTTGTGCTCGCGCTTCTTCGCGGGAGGCTCGAGGCTCTGCTTGACGAGCTCCTTCATCGCGCGGCAGCCGCCCGCGGGGCGACCGAGCACTTGCAGGAGCATGCCGTGCGTGACCTGGAAGCGCGACACGAGCGGCTCCGGTTCGCCCGTGGCGAGCCGCTCGAACGTCGCCTTGTCGAACGCCACGTAGCCCCACTCCGGCGGCTTTTTGCGCACGAACTTCTTCTGTTTGCCGGCCGCCGCTTTGGCCTCGAGCCGCAGGTTTTCGACGGCGTGCTCGGGCGCGAGGCCGACGACGAAGCCGCGTTCGTCGAAGCCTTTGCGCCCGGCGCGACCGGCGATCTGCTGAAAATCCCGCACGCTGAGGAGCCGCACCTTCTCGCCGTCGTATTTGCAGAGCTTGGTGAAGAGCACGGTGCGAATCGGCACGTTCACGCCGACGCCGAGCGTGTCGGTGCCGCAGACGATCTTGAGGAGCCCGCGCTGGCAGAGCTTCTCCACGAGCAGCCGGTAGCGCGGCAGGAGTCCGGCGTGGTGCAGCCCGATGCCGTGACGCAAGAGCTTCTGCACGTCCTTGCCGTTCGGGCTGCGGAAGGATTCGCCGCGCAGCGCTTCGGCGATCGTCTTTTTCTCCTCCTTCGTGCAGTAGTCGAGGCTCAAGAGGCTTTGCGCCGCTTCGGCGGCGCCGCGCTGGGTGAAGCTCACGACGTAAACGGGCGCGCGGCCCTGCTCGACGAGCGTATGCGTCGCTTCTTGCAGGTGCTTTTCTTGGTATTCGAACGCGAGCGGCACGGGACGCTGACCCGAGCGCACCGTGACCGTCGGGACGCCCGTCTGGCGCTCGAGCAGCGCCTCGAACGCGCTCACGTCGCCGAGCGTCGCGCTCATGAGCACGAAGCGCGCGTGCGGCAACGTGAGCAGCGGTACTTGCCAGGCGACGCCGCGCTCCTTGTCCGAGAAGTAATGGAACTCGTCCATCACGACGTAATCGACGTCGGCGTCGGCGCCGTCTCCGAGCGCGATGTTCGCGAGGATCTCCGCGGTGCAGCAGATGACGCTGGCGTCGCGGTTCACGGTCGCGTCGCCGGTCATCATGCCCACGCGATCAGGACCGAGCTCGCGGCAGAGCGCGAAGAATTTCTCGCTCACGAGCGCCTTGATCGGGCACGTGTAGAAAGAGCGCCGGCCCTCCGCGAGCGCCTTGAAGTGGACGGCGGTCGCGATCAGAGACTTGCCGGAGCCGGTCGGCGTGTGAACGATCACGTGGTTTCCGCCCATCAGCGCCAGAATCGCTTCTTCCTGGTGCGGATAGAGCTCGAGGCCGAGCTCGCCCGTGTAGCGCAAGAAGCCGTCGAGCACGTCGTCGGCGCTCGCGCCGGACGGCGGCAAGCAAGCAAAGAGCGGCGGCAGAGCGCTAGGGGCCTCGTTCACGAGGCGGGCGTATCACGGAAGAGGGGCGCGCGGCGCTGAGGGCCTCCGCGCCGGGGTGTTCGCGCGCGGTGGCCAAGGCCTGCTCGAGCGTCATTGGGCATTGACCGTGAACTGGGCCAAGCTTGGCCCCCCGGCGATTGTCGTGGACCACGGCCCTGAGAAGGGAGTCACGCGTTGCCTGCGGCGCTCGGGCTAGATTCACGGCATGGCCGACGCGGCACAGCAGCTCGGAACACTGTGGGACGAGCTGTGCGCCTTGCCAGCGAATCAAGTGGGCGAGATCGTTGGCGGCGAGTTGTTTGCCTCGCCTAGACCGGCAGGGGCGCATTCGCGGGTGGCGTCGAAGTTAGGGGGAAGGCTCGATGGTCCGTTCGACGCTGGCGAAGGCGGACCGGGCGGGTGGATTATCTTGGACGAGCCGGAGTTGCACCTCAGCGATGCGGTTCTGGTGCCCGACTCGGCTGGCTGGCGACGCGAACGCTTGCCCCACGTTCCCGAAGAGCTTTCCGCCTTCGAGTTGGCGCCTGATTGGAGCTGCGAGGTGCTGTCGCCCTCCACTGGAACGCTGGACCGCGTTCGGAAGATGCCCGTTTACGCGCGCGAGGGAGTGCAGTTCGCGTGGTTGCTCGAACCGATTCAGCGCACCCTCGAGGTGTTTCAGTTGCAAGGACACAGTGGCGCACGGTTGGCATTTGGGAGGGCGACGTGAAGGTGCGAGCCGAGCCGTTCGACGCCATCGACCTCGACTTGAGTACCCTTTGGGCGGACATTCGACGGCGCGAGCCGCGCTGAGGAGCCTCATGGGCCATCCATCGTGGGCGAGGCGTTCACCACTCGATCTCCGACGGGACCTGCGAGTTTTGGAGGGAAGGCCTCCCTACACCGGGACCACTTGCATCGATCCCTTAGCCCGTATTGAACTTCGTTTGGAATACCCCACTAATGAGCTTCGAGCCGGATCAAGGCTTTTCCCATAGCCCACATCTCGGAGCATTTGGACATGCCACACCGACGGGTCGCCGCAACACGGCTTCTTTTTATCGAGGTTCTCCCGTTCCTCCAGATCGAGCCTCGAGGTCTGCACCGGGTTGCTCGTCGGTGCCTTCGGCACGGTCGCGCCGCGTGCTTGAGGGCCGCGCGGGCCCGGCACACCCTGGGTCGTATGCGGATTGCCTTGTTTGGTGAGAAGATGCTCCCCCGTCGGGGGCGCGGCGGGGGTGCGCCCGCGTGCTCGCTTCGCTCCGCGCGCGGGGTCCCTCTTACCCGTGCTCGCGCGGCCC
>JAICUB010000043.1 GCA_025936045.1 Polyangiaceae bacterium
ATGTTCGTGAGCTTCTTCTCGCGCGTCACGTTCACGTCGAGATCGTTCGGCCGGTTGTGCTCGCCGACGATCATGCCCTCGTAGACCTCGACGCCCGGCCCGATGAACAAGATACCGCGGGGCTGCAGGTGAAAGAGCGCATAGGGAGTGGTCACGCCCCTGCGATCGGCGACGAGCGCGCCGTTCGGGCGCCGCAGCATGGGGCCCGCGTACGGCTCCCAACCCTCGAACAGCGAGTTCAAGAGGCCCATGCCGCGCGTCTCGGTGAGGAACGCCGAGCGGAACCCGATCAGGCCGCGCGAGGGCACGACGAACTCGATGCGCGCCCGACCGAAGCCGAGGTTCGCCATCTTCTCGAGCTTGCCGCGGCGTTCGCCGAGGCGCGTCGTGACCGCGCCCACGTACTGCTCCGGTACGTCGACCGTGACGCGCTCGATCGGCTCCGACAGCACGCCGTTCACTTCTTTCACGACGACTTCCGGCATGCCGAGCGCGAACTCGTAACCCTCGCGCCGCATGGTCTCGGAGAGCACGGCGAGCATGAGCTCGCCGCGGCCGTACACCATGAAGGTATCCGGCTCGGGTGTGTCCTCGACGCGGAGCGCGAGATTCCGGCGGGCTTCGCGCTGCAAGCGATCGCGCACGTGGCGCGAGGTCACCCACTTGCCGACCTTGCCGGCGAACGGCGACGTGTTCACGACGAATCGGATCTTGATCGTCGGCTCTTCCACGTGGATGCGCTCGAGCGCCTCGATGCGCGACGTGGCCGAGAGGGTGTCGCCGATCTGCACCTCTTCCATGCCTGCGACCGCGACGATGTCGCCGGCTTCGGCCGCCTCGACTTTGACGCGCCGCGGTCCTTCGTAGCCGTAAAGCGCGCTCACGCGAGCGGGAGCCTGACGCGAGTCGCCCACGAGCTGGACCGTCTCGCCCACGTTGATGCGACCGCGCCACACGCGCCCGATGCCGAGGCGTCCGACGTACTCGTCATGCTCGATGTTGTGCACGAGCATCTGCAGCGGCTCGTCCGGGTTACCGCGCGGCGGCGGCACGCGTTCGAGGATGGTCTCGAGCAACGGCGCGAGGCTCGTCGCCTCCTCCTCGAGCTTCCTCTTCGCGATGCCGAGCTTGCCCACGGCGTAGAGGCTCGGAAAATCCGTCTGCGCGTCGCTCGCTTCGAGCTCGCAGAAGAGGTCGAAGACCTCGGTGAGCACGTCGTCGGGACGCGCGTCGGAGCGATCGATCTTGTTGACGACGACGATCACCGGCAGCCCGAGCTCGAGCGCCTTGCCGAGCACGAAGCGCGTCTGCGGGAGCGGGCCTTCCGCCGCGTCCACCAAGAGCAGCGCGCCGTCCGCCATCTTGAGCGTGCGCTCGACCTCGCCACCGAAGTCGGCGTGGCCGGGCGTGTCGATGATGTTGATGGTCACGTCACGGAAACGAACGCTGCAGTGCTTGGCGAGGATGGTGATCCCGCGTTCGCGTTCGAGATCGTTCGAGTCCATCACGCGTTCGACGACCTGCTCGTTCTGGCGGAACGTGCCCGTCTGGCGCAGCATGGCGTCGACCAGGGTGGTCTTGCCGTGATCGACGTGCGCGATGATGGCGACGTTGCGAATACCGTCCGCGTGGCTCATGGGGTCGCCCCCTCTAGCACTACTCGGCGAACTCGCCGCGCTCGTCAGCACATGAGCGGACGGATTTCTCGTGACAGCGGATCGGAGGGCGGCGAACGCAACCGGAGCTCGCGGTCGGCCGAACCTCCGAGAAATGCGACCAACTTGGCTTCTATGCGGTGTTTTAGGGCTCGGGCTCGGCGCTTGTCGCGGCAGTTTCGACCGCGGACTCGACGCCCTCGAGGAAGGGCGCCTTCCCGCCGCGGCGGCCGAGCTTCGCCCGCTCGAGCCGAAGCTTCGGACGTTGGACCGCCGGGCGCAGGCCCGCTACGCCCTCTACCGCGGGCTGGTCGAGCTCGGCCTCGGCAACGCGACGGTCGCGGACCGCTGGCTCTCGACTGCGTGGCGGGCCGACGCGACGGACCCTCGTCTCTTCGACGAGCGCGAGCACGGAGCGCTCATGGCGGCGTGGCGCAGCACCGGTCGCCTCCCCGGTGAGGCGGGGCGCAAGAACTAAAACGACGCGCGGACGCTCACGCGCGCGGCGCCCGGCAGGAGCAGGATCGTCGTCTGCAAACCGGTCGTCGGCTGCGCGACGCGAGCGCGATCACTGAAAAAGACGTACGCGGCGGCGCCGAGCGACAAGAGCCCGACGCCGAGCGAAATGTCGGCGGCGTTGACCTCGCGCCGCGCGTTTGCGACGCGGCCGGGGTCGCACGTCTTCGTCGGAGCGCAGGGCAACGTGCTGATCTCGTCGGCGTCCGCCTTGCCCTTGAGGCCGAAATAAGTGAACCCCGCGAACCCGCCCACGGCGAGCCCACCGAAAACGTAAGTCAGCGGGGGCGGCCGGTGTGGCGGAGGTGGCGGTACGTCGGGCGGCGGTGTCGCGGCCAGCGTGATCGGCATCGCTCGCCCCTTCTCCCCCTCGCGAATCAAAATCTGTTGCTGCAGGGGCGGAACACCGGCGCGCTCGAACTGGAACAAGTGCACGCCCGGGTCCACCGGGATCGCGAGGCCGTCGAGACGATCGGCAAGTACCTCGCCGTCGACCATGACGCGCACGTCGGTGAGCTCGACGCCCTTGGTGTCGCGAGCCTGCACGACGATCGAGGGCATCAATTTGTCGACGTCGGCGAGCCAGCCTGCGCAATCGTTGCGCACGACGAGCGGGCAGCTCTCCTGCGCACACAACAAAAACTTCAGGCGGGCCGCTCGGAGCTGATGGCTCGAGCGCTGGCTCTGCGCATCCTCTGCAGCCTGCACGCACGCCACCACCGCGTCATCGGCCCGAGCGACCACACTGGAAAGCAGCCATGCAATGGCGAAGCCAATCGCGACGACGGTTCGGTGCACGCTGCCTCTCGGCCTACAAGCATTCCATCTTGTAGTGGCGGTGTCCCTCCTGATCTATCGTGTAGGGCGGATCGCATTCGTTTTTCGGCGGCTGGGGCGGCTTATGCGTGTGTACCGTCCCGTTCGGCTTCAGGCGCGCCGAGGTGTCCGGCTTGGGAGCCAAAGCCGACTCGGGAGCCGAAGCGCTCGCCTCGGGGACGAGCGACAGCGGCGGGCTCGGCTCGACCACCGTGATGGGCGGGCTCGGCAAGGCGGGCGGCTCGTGGGCAGCGACCCGGCGTGCGTCGTCGCGGACGAGGCGCTGCGGGAGCAGCGCGCGCAGGCCGAGTGCCCCCACCAAAAAGGCGAGCAGCGCCGTCGCAATCACCACGCGTCGTTGGCGGCTGCGGTGAGTATCGCCCTTGCCGTGGAAGCCGGGCATTGGCTCCACGCCCGAACGGCGATCGCCGAGCACCTCCGCCACGGTCGGCTCTTCGCTCGAGGCCAGGATACGCGGCGGCCGCGACGACGCCTCCGCGGCCGGAAACTCTTCGATTTGCTCGACCTCTGACACGATGCGGGCGCGAACGGCAAGCGCCGTACCCGCCGTCATCTCGACCCATTCGCCGATGCGCGTGGCGGTGGTCGGCGCAGAGCACGCCTCGAGGGCGCGAGCCATGTCTCGCGCCGTTTCGTACCGGGTGGCCGGGTCCCGCGCGAGGCCCCGCATCACCACGGCATCGAGCTCGGGCGAAATGTCGGGCGCGAGCGAGCTCGGCAGCGCGACGTCGCCCGTGAGCACCCGCGCGATGGTCGCGGCTTCGCTGTCGCTCAAAAATAACCGCTCACCCGTGAGCGCTTCCCAAAGAACGACGGCCGCCGCGTACACGTCGGCTTTTCGGTTCGCGGAGCCGTGCTGCAGCTGCTCGGGCGCGATGTACGCCATCTTCCCGCGCACCTGCCCTTCTCGCGTGACCTGGGCGCGACCCGCGGCTTTGGCGATGCCGAAATCGAGCACGCGGGCGATACCGTCCACGCCTACGAGAATGTTCTGCGGAGAAACGTCGCGATGGACGATGCCGAGCGGCTCACCGCGCTCGCTCTTGGCCTCGTGAGCAGCGTGCAACCCGTGGAGCACCGCTGCCACGACGGCGCACACGATGTCGCGCGGGATGCGCTGCGCGTTGGACTTGGAGACGTGCAAAAGTCGCGCGAACGACTCGCCCTGCACGTACTCCATGACGAGGAAGAGCTCGCCCTGCGAAGCGACCACGTCCAAGGTGGGCACGACGTTCGGGTGCCGGACGCGCGCAGCCAGCCGCGCCTCGTCCAGAAACATCGTGACGAACTCGGGGTCCTTGGCGAACTGCGGGTGCAGGCGCTTGATCGCGACCGTGCGCGAGAAGCCGACGGGGCCGACGAGCCGCCCGACATGGACGGCCGCCATGCCACCACAGGCGATCTCGTCGAACAACGCATAGCGTCCGACGAGTTTCGGCCCGTCTGCCGGATCGCTTGCCACACCCGACATGGTACGTGAGCTAGGGGGCTCTAGCACCCACGGAGCGCGGGTGAAATGGGCCGATGCCCTGGGGCGAGCCATAGCGTAGAATAAGACGAATGCCGGAGCGGGTCCTGCCCCTGCTGGCCGTCGCGCTGGCGGCCATCGGCTGTTCCGTGCTGGTTAACACCGATTTCTCCGGGGGCACCGAGCCGGGCCCGGCCAACAAAGGTGGTCAAGGGGGCGACACTGTGGTCGAAACGGGCGGCAGCCTGCCAGGGTTCGGCGGTACCGTCGGCGAAGGGGGCGTCAACGACGGCGGCAGCGCCAATTCCGCTGAAGGCGGGGTCGGGAACGAGAACGGCCAGGGTGCCGCCGGGGGACTCGGCGGAACGGGAATGAGCGGGGGCGGCGGGGACGCCGGCGAAGCGGAAGGCGGGAGCGGCGCGGACGAAGGCGTGGGCGGCTCGAGCGGTGGGCCTGCTGGGTCCTCCGGCAGCGACGCGACGGGCGGCGCAGGCATGGGCGGCACGGCGGGCGCTGCGATGGGCGGCACTGCGGGTGCTGCGATGGGCGGCGCGGGCATGGGCGGCGGCGCCGGGACGCTCGCGGGGATGAGCGGCGCCGGCGGCATGACGTGCGATGCGGATCTCACGTCGGACCACGACCACTGCGGGGCGTGCACGACCGCGTGTGCTGCGACGTCCGACTGCATCGACAGCAAGTGCGTGTCCTCGCCGTGCGATCAGCTGTGTCCGACCACGTCCATGTGGACCGGTCCCGTCGACAACTCGAACGGAACGCAGATCCAAAAATTCAATTCGACGGCCGACATTTGTGTCGAGGTAAAGAGCTACGACCCGCCTCCCCCGTTCATCCCGACGTTCAATTGCTGGAACGCCCAAACGCGCATCTTCGAGGTGAACGGCGCGCGGATGCAGTGCGACGTCGGGAACAAGCCGCTCACGGTCTCGACGCGCAAGGGCGGCTACTGCGTTCATGCCTCGGCCGGCACCGCCGACTACGCGGGCTTCGTCATGCCGAACAACGGCCTCCAGCAATAGGCCGGTTGACTGCGGGCTTGGAAGCTCCTAGTCGAGCGTCGAACCCGGACATGCCCGCGCGCGTTCTGCTGTCATGGAGTGTCGCCCTTGGAGCGCTCGGCTGCTCCGTGCTCGTGAACACCGATTTTTCGGGCGGCACCGTGCCTGCTACCGGCAGCAAGGGCGGGCAGGCGGACGACGCCAGTGTGGGGATGGGAGGCAGCTTCTTCGGATCGGGTGGAACCCTCGGCGAAGGCGGCACCGGAGCCGAAGATGAAGCCGAGACCCCGGAGGGCGGCGCCGGCAGCGAGCCCGCCTCGAGCGGAGGTTCCGGGGGGACGGACGCGTCCGGTGGCACGGGCGAGATGGGAGCTAGCAGCGGCGAGGGTACCGGAGCCACGGACGGAGGTGCCGGTGACGGGACCGGCGGCACGGCCGCCGACGGCGGGACGAGCGGGGGCCTCGGCGGCTCAGCGGGCACGAGCGAGACGGGCGGCGCCGGCATGGGCGGACTCGGCGGACTCGGCGGGCTCGTCGGCAGCACGAACGGTGGACGCGGCGGCATGAGCGGCGCCGGCATGGCGGGCAACGCCAATTGTCCCGACGCGGACCTCACGACCGATGCCGCACACTGCGGCAGCTGCGACACCGCCTGCGACGAGGGCGTGGCGTGCGAAAGAGGCGTCTGCATCACCGCACCGTGTGTCGGTCTCTGCGCCGCCGCGACGACGATTCCTCTCAAGAGCGGCGACGGCTATCGCGAAGACAGCATCCCTTCGACCAACGCCTGCTTCGAGACGACGATGTATTCGGTGACCGAGCCCTTCCTGCCCTCGCTCATCTGTTGGAACTTCACCGACCGCACGCTGCTCGTGAACGGAGTCACGACCGTGTGCACGAAAGAGCCGGGCGCGCCGCTCCCGCCGCTCCGCGCGGGTGGCTATTGCGTCCGCGCGACGGTCTCGAAATCGGGGGACGCGTCCGACGGGTTCAAGTTCCCGGTTCCAGGCCAGCTCAAGCCCAATCCGTGAGTCATCCGGGTGGCTGCCTAGCGGCGCCGACTCACGATGCGATCGACCGCCACTTCTTCGTCCCAGGCGTTCTCCATGCCTTCGTAGTGGAGGAGGACGTGGTCACGACCGACCGGCTTGAGCACGAGGGCCGGGTAGACGCTGCCGCGCCAGGTGACGCGGACGCGATCGCCCTCCTGAAATGGGTTGATGCCCTCGGCGAGGCCGGCGCGGCCCGCGGGCGCGCCGGCGGCATGCGTGACTTTGTTCGGTGGCGGCGGCGTCGCGACCGGACCTTGCACACGACCGTGAATGCGGTCGAGCCCGACGTCCTCGTCCCAGTGCGTGTCGTAGCCGTCGAAGTGAACGCGGTAGCGCGCTGCACCGTGCACTTCGAGCACGTGCGCCGGGTAGAGCTTGCCTTCCTCCCACTCGACGAGCACGTGCTCGCCGACGCGGTACGGCCGTTTGCACGCCGTGACCGCGAGCGCGCCGAGGAGCAACCAAACTCCGCCCAGGCGCGCGCCTCGAGACGTCATCCGCTGACCTGAGCGGGACGTGACGGTTCGCTGCGTGCGGGCCGGAGCGTCCAGCCGGCGCGAGTGAGCGCCGGGTGGCTCGCGTCAGCCGCCTGCGCGATGAGCGAGCGGACATGCCGGTAGGCGTATTCGAGGATGCGCCGGCGCACGTCGAAGCTCGCCGGATTGCCGAAGAACAAGAGTCCTTCCGCCGGCTCGGGCTCGATCGAGAGCACGGCCTTGCCCTGCGCTTGCGCGGCGCGGCACTGGTCGTGAATCGCGCGGGAGGAGCCGATGCGGATCGCTTGGTTGATGATGGTGAGCAGCCCGCGGTCGCGCAATCCGCCGCCCTCCGCGCGGACCGGGACGAGCGGGTTTACGACGACGAGCACGTCCGCGCCTTCGTTGGCCGCGACGTCGGCGTGCACGATCTGCCCGCCGCCCGGGTTCAAATAGTGCCGGTCGCCGATGCGAACCGGTGAGAAGAACGGCGGGATCGCCATGGACGCGATGCAGGCGCGCGTGACGGGCACCTCGGCCGCGTCGCCCGCGCCGAAGAGCCGGAGCTCCGCCGATTCCAGATCGTGCGCGAGGATGCGGAGCGGGCGCGGCATCGCGAAAAAGCTGTTGGGCACGCCGCGCCGAATGAAAAACTCCTCGAGGAAGCGCTCGTAACCCTCGAGCGAGAAGAGCCCGGCGGGGAGCGCGTCCGCGAGCCGGTCGAGCTGCTCCCAAAGCGCGGCCGACGGCGGCGCGCCGCCGCGCATGAACGCGCCCGCGCCCTCGCTGAACGCGGCGATCACGGCGGGAACGGTGCGGCGCCATTCGGCGAAGTCGATGCGCAAGAGGTGCTTGCGCTCGAGGCCGAAGTAAGCGTCCGCGGGGTCGAGGAAGGCGCGATAGATGCGCTGGATGGGTAAGCCGCCCGCGAGGGCGGCCGCGACGCTCGCGCCGCCGCTCGAGCCCACGTAGAGATCGAAGCGCGAGACGTCGAGCCCCTCGAGCGCGTCCTCGAGTGCCGCGAGCGCGCCGATCTGAAACATGGCGCCTGCGGCGCCGCCGCCGGGCAAACACACTGCGACTTTGGCTTTCACGGGGTGGCTCCGCCGGAAGTGGGCTCCGCTCCGTCGAGGGCGCGCGCCCGCTCCGCGAGCTCGCTTTTTTGCGCGAGCCGGGCGAAAAGCGCAAGCAAGAGCAGCGCGCTGACGCTCGAGGCCGCGACGACGCCCGGCGAAAGCCAGCGCGCCTCCGCGCTCGGGCCGAGCCAAGCGAGGACGAGCGAGCTGCCGTTGAACGCAGCGTGCAGAAGTACGCCCGGCCAGATGGATCCGCTGAGCGCGCGCACCGCCCCAAGACACGCCGCGAGCATGAAAATCGGCAGCCACGAGCGCGGCTCGAAGTGGATCAGCGTGAACATGAGGCCGGTCGTCACGACGGCGCCGAGGGCGCTCGCCGTCGTACGCAGCCCCGTGTAGAGCGCACCGCGAAAGAAAAGCTCTTCGACGAAGGGCCCCACCCCTGCGACGAAGATCGCGAGCAGCACCGCATGTGCAGGTGCGCCGGGCAGGAGCTGATTCGCGAGCGCCTCGCTCAGATCCTTCTTCATGGGGAAGCGCTGCACGATGAGGTCGTTCAACTTGTCGGCGGGAGCATGTGCGCACAAACCGAGCAAGAGGGCGGTGACCAAGAGCCCCGCAGGCACACGGCGCAGAGCGAAGGCCTCTTCGAAGCTCCTGCCGGGACGACGGAACGAGAACAGCGCGGCGCCGGCGAGATACACGACGGCCTGGATGCCTGCTCTCACGACCAGATCGTCGGCGGCGTTCGGGGCGAGCACGAGTGCCTGCTGGCCGACCGTGCCGAACACGAAGGTCACGCCGAGGGCCCAAGCGACGGCGCCGAAATGCGTGAGATTGGGACGCGCGGGGGTCAGGTTGGGGCGAGCAGGATCCACGTAATGCCTAGTGCCCGCGCAGGTGCGGGGGCACGCCGCGCTTCACGACGGTGTCCCGCGCGAAACTAGCGACGGTTTCTTGATGATCGATCGTGTAGTGCAGGCCCCGGCTCTCGCGCCGGCTCGCCGCCGAGCCGATCACGAGCTCGGCGACGGTCGCGATGTTTCTGAGCTCGAGGAGGTCGCGCGTCACCAGATGCTTCCAGTAATACTCCTGGATCTCCTCCTGCAGCATCGCGACGCGACGGGCTGCGCGGCGGAGCCGGGCGTCGCTCCGCACGATGCCGACGTAGTTCCACATCAGGCGCCGGAGCTCGTCCCAGTTGTGTGACACGACGACCGCCTCGTCGCTCGGCACGGCCGAGCCGATTTGCCACTCGGGCACCGTGGGCACCGGACCGTCGCGCAGCTCCTCGATCAGCCCGCCGAGCTTCTCCGCTGCGCGCCGAGCGAAGACGAGCCCTTCGAGCAGCGAATTCGAAGCGAGCCGGTTCGCGCCGTGCAGGCCGGTGCACGCCGTTTCGCCGAGCACCCAGAGCCCCGGCAGCGTGCTCCTGCCGTGCAAGTCGGAGGTCACTCCGCCGCAAAGGTAATGCGCGGCGGGGACGACCGGGATCGGTTGGGTGGCGATGTCGATGCCGAAGCGCGCGCACTCCGCGTAAATCCCGGGGAAGCGGCCGCGCAGAAATTCCGCCGGCTGATGCGTGATGTCGAGCAAGACGGACTCGGAGCCCGTGCGCTTCATCTCGAAGTCGATCGCGCGCGCCATCACGTCGCGCGGCGCGAGATCGCCGAGCGGATGATGCTGCTTCATGAACGCTTCGCCCGTCGGTAAGCGCAACGTCGCGCCTTCGCCGCGCAGCGCTTCGCTCATGAGGAAGCTCTTGGCCTTGGGCTCGTAGAGCACGGTCGGATGAAACTGAAAAAACTCCATGTTCGCGACCTCGGCGCCCGCGCGATACGCCATCGCGATGCCGTCGCCCGTGGCCACGTCGGGGTTCGACGTGTAGAGGTACACCTTGCCCGCGCCGCCCGTGGCGAGCACCGTCGCACGCGCGACGATCGTCTCGACGACGCCGCGCTGCTCGTCGAGCACGTATGCGCCGACGCACTGGTCGGGGCCGCCGAATTTGCTCAACGTGATGAGATCGATGCCGATGTGCCACTCGAGCAAGCGCACGTTCGGCGAGGCTTTGACGGCGGCGAGCAGCGCGCGCTCGATTTCGCGACCGGTGATGTCGCCCGCATGCACGATGCGCCGCTCGCTGTGCGCCGCTTCGCGTCCGAGATCGAGCTCGCCGTCCTGTGCTCGCGAAAAGCTCGCCCCGACGTCCGCGAGCCAGCGCACCGCGGCCGGCGCGTCACGCACGCACAAATCGACGACGATGTCGTGACAGAGCCCGGCGCCGGCAGCGACCGTATCGGCGGCGTGTTTATCGAACGAGTCCTCGGCCGAGAGCACGGCGGCCACGCCACCTTGGGCATATGCGGTGGCGGCTTCACCGCCCGCACGCTTGGTGACGATGAGCACCTCCCCGTAACGGGCGGCGCGCAGAGCAAAGGACAACCCGGCAATGCCGCTGCCGAGAACCAGAAAGTCGGCGGAGAGAGTCACGACGTTCGGCGGTCTTAGCAAGGAATGCGAACGTCGCATGCCCAAGCCCGCGAAGAAGCGAGGTTTCGGCCTTTCGGCCGGCAAGCGACGGTTGCTCGCTCGGCCGCCGGCTGGTGAGATGTGGGCGTGAAAGTACTCGTCTCACTGAAGCGCGTGTCCGACCCGGACAACGCCAACAAGATCAAAATCGCCGCCTCCGGCAACGCCGTCGACACCGCGGGGCTCGAATGGAAGACGAACCCGTTCGACGAATACGCCCTCGAGGCGGCGCTGCGACTGACCGAAAACGGCAAGGCGCCGAAGCTTCGCCTGGGTGAGGTCGTCGTCGTGACGCTCGGACCCAAGGAGTGCGAGCAGACGTTGCGCGCCGCGCTCGCCACCGGCGCCGATCGCGCGATCCGCGTGGACGCGACCGACGACGCGCTCGACGGACGCCTCGTAGCGCTCGCGCTCAAAAACCTGGTCGGGACGGAAAAGCCCGACCTCGTGCTGCTCGGCAAGCAAGCGGTGGACGGCGACAGCAACCAGGTCGGCCAGCGCCTCGCGGAGCTCCTCGATTGGCCGCAGGCCACGTTCGCCGCGACGATCCGCGAAGAGGCTGGCGCGCTGCTCGTCGGCCGCGAAGTGGACGGCGGCGTGCTCACGCTCAGGGTGAAGCTGCCGGCGGTCGTGACGGTGGATTTGCGCATCGTCTCGCCGACGAGCGTCTACTCGGCCCACACCGAAGCCGCGCACAAGTACGCTGAAGGCGTCCGCTTCGCGCCGCTCCCGGCCATCATGGCCGCCAAAAAGAAGCCGCTCGACACGAAGACGCTCGCCGAGCTCGTGCCGGGCGCGGCGCTGTCCACCCGTGCGCTCAAGTTCGAGAAACCCGCCGCGCGCTCCGCCGGCATCAAGGTGAAAGACGTCTCCGAGCTCGTCGACAAGCTCATGAACGTTTCGAAGGTGCTCTGATCATGCCTCACGCTCTCGTCGTTGCCGAAATTGCCGAAGACGGCAAAGTGAAGAAGGCGACGCTCGCCGCCGTCAGCTTCGCCAAAAAAGCGCGGCCCGCCGTCGGCGGCTCCTTCTCGATCCTCGTGCTCGGCGGGTCGGCGCGCGCCGCCGCCGCGGAGCTCGCCGGATACGGCGCCGCCAAGGTGCTCGTGTGCGAGGATCCGAGCCTCGCCAAATACACCGCCGAACACTACGCGCCGACGGTCGCCGAGGTCGGCAAGACCTTCTCGCTCGTGGTCGCCACCGCCACGAGTGAAGGCAAGGATCTCATGCCGCGCGTCGCCGCGCGGCTCGACGCCGCGTACGCCGGCGATTGCGCCGACGTGCTCGTCGACGGCACGTCGCTTCGCTACAAGCGTCCGATGTACGCCGGGAACGCGTTCGGGACGGTGGAGCTCACGACGCCGATCCACGTCGCGACCGCGCGCCAGAGCGAATTCGACCCGGCGGCGCCGTCGGGCGGCAGCTCGCCGATCGAAGCCGTGCCGAAGGTCGCGCCCGGCGCCGCGGCGTCACGGGTGGAGGTCGTGTCGCTCGAAGCCGTAAAGAGCGAACGCCCGGAGCTCACCGAGGCGCGCGTCGTCGTCTCGGGCGGCCGCGCGCTCAAGGAGCAGTTTTTCCAGGTGCTCGAGCCGTTGGCGCAAGCGCTCGGCGCGGCTATCGGCGCGAGCCGCGCGGCCGTCGACGCGGGTTACGCGCCCGGCGACTACCAGGTCGGACAGACGGGCAAGATCGTCGCGCCAGAACTTTACGTGGCCATCGGCATCTCGGGCGCGATCCAGCACATCGCAGGCATGAAGAGCTCCAAGGTCATCGTCGCCATCAACAAGGACGCCGAGGCCCCCATCTTCCAGATCGCCGACTACGGGCTCGTCGCCGACCTCTTCCAGGCCGTCCCTGCCCTGACCGCCGAGCTCAAGAAGCGCAAGCCCTGAAGGGTGACCGGGCGCGCAGCCGATCGTCACGTCGGACGCGCCCGGCGCTTGACAGAGCGGAGCTTGGCCATCATCCTCCGCCCGCCCCGCTTGGGGCCGCCTGCTCGGGGCGTAGCGCAGTTTGGTAGCGCGCACGGTTCGGGTCCGTGAGGTCGCCAGTTCGAATCTGGCCGCCCCGACAAAGAAAAGCCAGCCCGGCAAAAAGCTCACGGGCTCTCCCGTGAGCTCGGGTTTCCTTGCCCACCGAGCTCGAGCAGCGCGTGGCATGACCGTCCAGCGTCGACGGCCTGCAGCGCAAGCACGGCGGCATCGAACAAATGCCTATGGCCGCTCCGCGCGGCGCGAGCGCGCGAGCGCACGGGGCGCGAGCATTTATGGTCGATCGCGCGCGCGTTTGACACGCGAACGTCGCGGGATAGCCTGGTGCTAGGAGGCTCACGCGAGCAGAGCATGACGCCCGTTCAAGAAGGCGAAGTCCTCGCAGGCAAGTACCGCGTGGAGCAAGTGCTCGGGATCGGTGGGATGGGGGTCGTCGTTTCGGCGCTTCACATCCAACTCGACGAACGGGTAGCGCTGAAGTTTTTGCTGCCCGAAGCGCTCGGCAATCAAGAAGCCGTCGCTCGCTTTGCGCGCGAGGCTCGTGCCGCCGTCAAGATCAAGAGCATCCACGTCGCGCGCGTGTCCGACGTCGGCACCCTCGATACCGGCGCGCCGTACATGGTCATGGAATTCTTGCACGGGCACGACCTGTCCGCGCTCATCCGTGATCGAGGGCCGCTCCCTTATGCCGACGCCGTGGACCTCGTGCTCCAGGCTTGCGAGGCGATCGCGGAAGCACACGCGCTCGGCATCGTGCACCGCGACCTCAAGCCGGCGAACCTTTTCCTCATCACCGCCGCCGACGGCTCGCCCTGCATCAAGGTTTTGGATTTCGGCATCTCCAAGGTCACGTCCCCGGGTAGCTCGGGCAACGACTACGGCATGACGAAGACGACGGCGATCATGGGCTCGCCGCTCTACATGTCGCCCGAGCAGATGACGAGCTCGCGCGACGTCGACGGCCGCGCCGACATCTGGGCGATCGGCACGATCCTGTTCGAGCTCCTCACGGGCCGTCCGCCGTTCCTCGGTGACACGATGCCGCAGCTCTGCGGCATGATTTTGCAAGAGCCGCCGCCGTTCCCGCGCCAGTTTCGCCCCGACCTGCCCGAAGGCCTCCAGACGGCGATCCTGCGCTGTCTCGAAAAGGATCGCGCGCGGCGCTTCGCCAACGTCGCGGAGCTCGCGGCGGCGCTGGCGCCGTTCGGGAGCGCAAACGCGGTCCGCAGCGCCGAACGCGTCTCTAAGGTACTGAGCGCCGCCGGCATTTCGTCGAGGCAGCTCGAGGTCACGCGGACGAGCTCGGCCGAGGCCTCGACGCAATCGGCGTGGGGCAAGAGCGCGCAGAAGCGCGGCTCCGGTCGCGCCGTGGCCGCGTCCCTCGTCGTGCTCGCGCTGCTCGGCGGAGCAGCACTCTTGTTTCGTCACCACGACGTGACGCCCACCGCGGACTCGGCGACGGCGAACACACCGCCGCCCAGCACTGCGACGCTTCCGGTGACGACGACCACGCCGCCGCCCGTGGTTCCAGTCGTGAGCACGGCCGAAGCACCGAGCACGGCGAGCGCCGTCCGAGCGGTGACGTCACCGAGCAGCACGGCACCCGTTCACGAGTCGTCACCGCGGTACCCCGCACCCAGAGCGCACCCGAAGCAACCCGCGCCGAAACCCACCGCCACAGCGCACGCACCTGCTCCCGCGCCCGCGCCGACGTCCGTTGCGAAGCCCGCGATCGATCCGCTCGCGGGTCGTCGTTGAGGCCTGCATCACGCGCGCAACGCACGATCGCCACGCTCGGGGACGAGCCCCGCGAGCGAACTTGCACGTCGCCCGGCGACCTAGGCCGTCGCGTGGCCGCACCAGGGCGCGAATGTGTTGTATGTTCAGAAACCCCCGGAATTTCTGCCACTTTTGGCCGGCGCAAAATCTAGTGACGTGGTAACCAGGGCACGTTATAGTGTCACTGCAACCAGCCACCCGGACCGTTCGAGGAGAGAACCTTGCCGATCGAAGTCCCCTTCGTACGCATTCTGATCGTCGACGATGACAAAGCCATCTGCGATTACATGCAGACGCTGCTCGAGAAAGACGGCTTCATCGTCAAGACTTTGGGCGACCCCACACTCGTCGAGGAGGAGGTTCGTGCCGGCGAGTATCACGTCATCATCCTCGACGTGATGATGCCGAAGCTCGATGGCATCGAAGTCTTGAAACGAGTTCGAACCATCGACACGGACGTCGCGGTCATCATGTTCACCGCGCATCCGAACCTGGACACAGCGGTCGCGTCGATGAAGCTCGACGCGGTCGACTACATCAAGAAGCCCTTCAACGTCGACGAGTTCCGCGAGGTGCTCGCCCGCGTGATGAAGAAGAAGGGTCTCGCGCGCACCCCCGAGGAGCAGCTCCACAAGATCATCGGCGACACCATTCGCTCGATGCGCAAGGAACGGGAGCTCACGCTCAAGCAGATGAGCCGGCGCACCGGCCTCAGCATCTCGCTCCTCTCGCAGATCGAGCGCGCTGAATCGAGCCCGTCGATTTCGAGCCTGTACAAGATCGCGGTCGCCCTCGATTCCAAGATCCACGATCTGTTCGGCAACAACTGACGTAACGCCGGGCGCGGGCGGCCGGCCGCGGCCCCCGCGCGGCGCGGCGCCGAAACGCTGAAGACCCGCGCATCGAAAACCGCCGCGCGCGCGTCGGCGCCGTCGCGTCGGGGCTTCGTCGCACACACCGCTCACCGAACGCGGGGACGAAGGGGCGAGCGCCTGGCTATTGCCGCCGCTCGCGGCGTGTCGACACCGCGTCTCGTAAGAACGCGAAGGGCTCGCTGATTCGCGAGCCCTTTCGCGTCAAGAGGGGGAGCGATCCACACCCATGCGGAGAACAGTCAGCCCGCGGCTGACGTCACGGCTCGCAGCTGCGTACCCAAACGGAGCCGTCGTCCCAGCTCAGCATCGTGCCGTCCGACGACAGGTGCGCGCTCTCGCTCGTCGCACTCACCGTGCCGCCGGAGATCGTCACGGCCGCGGCTTGCCCGCACTCGTCGGTGGCCATCGTCGCGGTGACCGTCGGCGCCTGCGTCTTTGGTGAGCAGCCGCATGTCCCCGTGCAGGTGCTGTAACGGCCGATCGGAGAGGCGCAATCCGATGCCCCGCCGCTACCGCCCGCGCCGGCGTTCCCAGCCGTAGCCTCACCACCGACACCGGCGCTCGCGCCGGGTTGTCCGCCGCCGGGTTGTCCGCCGCCGCCTTGGCCGGCCTCTTCGGCTGCGCCCCCGGCTCCTGTCGCCTTGCCGCCGGCACCGGCCTTGCCGCCCTTTGCTCCGCCAGAGCCGCCCGTCGCCGAGGACCCCGCCTTGCCACCGGAGGCTCCAGCGCCTCCACTCGGGCCCGAGTCGTCGTCACCGGACGAGCCGCACGCGACGGCCGTCACCAACGACACGAGAACAACAGGAGCGAGAACCCGCAAACGCCGGGGATGCCAATTTACCATGGTCCGCGCGATAGCCGCGTCACGGTTTGGGGTCAATATCGCCAAGGAAACCGGGGGAAAGGCCTACCCCTCCGCGCGAGCGCAGGGTGGATCCGCCCGAAGCCGAACCATCAATGCCGAGAGACGGGGACGAGCTGGCGGCGGCCTTCCTGAACTGAACGCCCTACCTGATCGACGGGCCCGCCTTTCGCGCCGCCCGTTCTAACGCGTACCCTGACCCCTCATGGGAAAGTGGGTGTCGATCGGCGTCGTCCTGCTTGGGTGTGCGGGGTGCGTGCAAGTTGTCGCGGCGGCAGCGGTGTCCGGCTCGGACCAGGGCGCGTCCGGACGCGAGCGCAAGTTCGCTCAGCTGCAGAAGGGAGAAGCCTACGAGCGCGACCGGGAGCTGCTGAAGACGACGGACCCAGCGGCGTGCTCGGCGGGTAAGCGCCCCGCATTCGAGCGCTTCGTCGAGGCCGCACGACGCGACACGGAGCACACGCTCACCCCCGAGGTGACGCTGGCGGAGGCCAACGAGTGGACGGACACGCTGCGATCGACGCTCAAACTGCAGCAGAAGCTGTGCAGAGCACCGGACGCGCCGCCGGCTCCGACGTCGACGGTTCCGGTCGTCGTGCTCGAGGAGGATCCGACGCCGCCTGCGTCCAACGTGCCGACGGATGCTGACGCCGGGGTGCCGTCTGGATGGGTGGAGCAGCGCGCGGCGCCCTAGGAAGTGACGACGGGTGCCAGGGAGCGCGCAGCTCGTTGCGCATCCCGACGTGGACGCCGAGCTCAAGGTGCTGGTCGTGCTGTCACGAACGCTCGGCGGGCTCCGAGCCGGCGACCTCAACGCGCTCCGATTGGACGGCGTTCTCGCCGGGCTTCGAGACGTGCACGCTCGTCCGCCGGAAGACACGCAAGAAACGCCCTCTTCCCCAGACATTCGAGCGAACGAGCGGATCCTTTCCGGGGAAGGGGCGCTCCGCCCGGGCGTAGCTCCTCGATCAGAAGCTTGGCAGCGTTCAGCTTCCACACGCACCCACCGGCAAGTAGCAGCCCGAGTAGCAGCGCCCTTCCTGCCTTCCCTCCCCGATCGCGAATCCAGCATGTTTTCCGGTGCCGAGAGACGGACTTGAACCGTCGACACCACGCTTATGAAGCGCGTGCTCTAACCAGCTGAGCTACCTCGGCAAAAGCCCGCGGAATATGGGCGGGGCGCCCCCGCCGTGTCAAGCGCGACCGGGAGTTTCAGCCGGCGCTCGGGACAGGCAGGCCGAACACGCGAGCCGCGTTCGCCGTCGTCAGCGCCGCGATGCGCTCGAGGTCTGAGGCTCGGAGCTCGGCCAGCCGCGCCGCGGTGTGCTTCACGAACGCGGGCTCACACTTTTTGCCACGGAGCGGGACGGGGGCGAGGTAGGGGCTGTCGGTCTCGACGAGTATGCGGTCCTCCGGGGCCCAGGCCGCAACCTCGTGGACGGCGATCGCCTTTTTGAAGGTCAGAATGCCGGAGAACGACAAATAGAAGCCGAGATCGAGCGCACGCGCCGCGAACGCGCGATCCTCGCTGAAGCAGTGGATGATGCCGCCCACGTCGCGGGCCCCCTCGTCCGTGAGAATCCCGAGCGTCTCCTCGGGCGCGCTCCTGGTGTGGACGACGAGCGGCTTCTTCAGCCGCCGCGCGAGCGCGACGGCACGCCGAAAGACGTCCTTTTGCGTCTCGCGCGGGGAATGGTCGTAGTGAAAATCCAAGCCGACCTCGCCGACGGCGACGACGCGTGGATTTTCGGCGAGCGCCGCGAGCTCGCCCTCGAACGCCCCGGTCGCCTGGCTCGCGTCGTGCGGGTGGATGCCCACCGTGGCGACCACGTCGGCACGGCGCTCCGCGAGCGCGACGGCCGAGCGCGCGTGCTCGAGGGAGCCGACGCCGATGCACGCGAACGACAGGACGCCGGCAGCGTTCGCGCGCGAAATCACCGCGTCCGCGCCCTCGGGGAAGCTGCCCGCGTCGAGGTGGCAGTGCGTGTCGAAGAACATCAGCGCAAGAGGTCGGCGAAGCGCTCGCTCACGAGCACGGCCGCGGCGTCACCGGCCGACGTATCTTCGTAACCGAAGCGGCGCTTCAGCTCCTCGAGCGCGCGTGAAGCGGCGGTCCGACGCGCGTCGTCGAGCCCGCTGCCTTCCCCGCGCAGGAGAAGCATGATGTCGCGGCAGAGCTTCGCGATCGGCAGCCGACGCTCGGCGAACACGGCTTCACGCAGCTTTTTGAGCTGCCCCGCGAAAATGCGCGTGTGATCGATGGGGTCGTCCGGGTGGTCGATGGCCCAGGCGGCAATCGAGTTGATGAGCGAGTTGCGGAGCTCCTGCGCGTTCTCGCTCGCGCCGAGCAAGGTCTCCACCTCACCCATCAGGCGTTCGTCCGGATCTTCGTATTGGCCGGTCATGGGGTTTCGGAGCTTCTCGCGCTTCACCCAGAAGCTCACGTGGGTCACGTAGCGACTGAAGAGATCGGCATAGCGCGCTTCGTCCACGAGACCGCTCGCGATGCGAAGCTCGTCCTCGAGTGCCTCGAGCAAGCGCTCGCGCAGCGTGCGCCGGAAGAGCACGTGGTCGTGGTAGCCGCCCGGCAGCCGCTCCTGCTCGAGAAATGCGTACTCGCTCGTGCGCTCGCACAGCCGGTCCATTTCGGCCAGCACCGCGAGCGGGGAGAGGCAATCGTGCCGCGGGCTTTGGGCCGCGTCGAGCAGTACGCCGCGCATCTCACGCGGGCTCGCGCCGACGCTACCCTCGAAAATCGGGTACGCGTCGCTCTCGTGGTACAGGCGCGGAATCGCCGAGCGGAGGACCTTCGCGTCGTCGTCGTCGAGATGGCTCGGCGGCGCGCCCGTCGCGTAGAGGTCCATCTTTTCCACCGCCGTGAGGTTCGTGACGAGCTCGCGGAGCGCGCCCTCGTAGCGCTCCGGGTTCGGCTTTCGCATACGGGTGAGCACCGCGAACATCGCGGCGAGCTCCGTCGCGTGCGGCGCGACATGGCGGCGAGCCTGCGGCGCAATCTGCAGATCGTAAATCTTCTTCTCGTCGAAGTAGCTGAGGAGGTACGGCGCGCGCACGAGCTCGAGCCGACCGCGGAAGCTCTCGTACTCGACGTGCTCGCGGAACGCGCCGAGGTGGACTTCGTTCGCACTGCCGAGCAAAACGCAGTTGACCTGCACGGTTTGCGAGCGGAGCTGCACTTCGCCCGTTTCGGCCGTGATTTGCAGGTATTTGAAGGCGTCGAGCGGCCGCTTCAGGAGGTCCGAGAACTCGACGACACCACCCATCGCGTCGATGAGCTCGCCGAACACCTCGAAGAGCGCGATCGACTGCAGCGCCGGCGGAAGCGCCGCGGGGTTGCGATCGGCCGTGATCTGGCGCTCGCTCGCGTCGACCGAAAGCTCCGGTCCCACGGTGACGGCGCCGACGCGATAGCGCCTGGAGATGAAGTAGCGCTCCACCTGCACGTGACGCAGCACCTCGTCGAGCGCGCCGTCGTAGCTCGCGAGCAGCGAATCGTAGACCTGGCGGCTCTTGTGCGAGAGGTTGCCGCGTAACACCCAATCGGGCGGGGCTTCCTGCGCGCCGGCCTCGGCGTAGAGTCGCCCGAGGAGCTTTGCTCGTTCGTCGAGCGGGAGGAGGAACAGCGGGTGATCGCGCACCTCGATGTGCAGCCGAGCATCCATCTCCTCGAACGGGAGGTGCGCGAAGCTGGCGTCGTCGGGGCGCTGAGACGGCCGCCGCCCGCCGAAGCCGATGGAACCGCGGAGCCGCGCCTGATTCGGGAAAACCCAGTGAAAGCGATAGAGAGCGCCCTCTGGCTGGGACGAGTAGTGCTCGAGGGCGCGCATGATGCAGTGCGCGATGGTGCTCTTCGCGGAGCCGTTCGGGCCGTGCAACAGAATCAGCCGCGTGGGGCGTCCTTCACGGCCGAAGTTCTCGAGCGCCCGGTACACCTCGCGTTGTACCTGCTCTTGACCCACGAGCGCTTCGTGCGCGGCTTCGGCAGGGTCCAGGAACGGCAAATCGAAGAGCTTGTAGCGGCTCTCCTCGCCCCAGGGGCGCGCGAGCTCGGCGCGGCCGTAGTAGCCGAACATGTCGCGCAAGTAACGACACGCGTCACGTGAGTGTCGAAGTGGATTCGAAGCGAAGAGCTCGAGGTATTCGCGGAAGGTGAGCAGGCGTCGCTCATCGCGAAATTCCTGCTCCATCCGCTCCGTGATGCCCTGGAGCTCGTCGAGGATGTTGTTCGCCATCGCCGCCCTGATCCCGTTCGGTTGCGATCGCGGAAAGCGCTACTTCACGTCCACGACGAGCGATAGATCGCGTTTCTCCATCAAGCACGTTTCCTCCGTGCAGACCGAAAATGCGAACTGACCGCTCACGGTGCGCTGACCGGCGCCGTCCGGAGTGAATGGAACGCGCATGGTGACGCGCTGGGGCTCGAGCTTCGCCGCGTCCTTGCCGACGACCGGTTGCGCGAACTTCAGGCCCGGCGCCTCCTTGGCCTTGAATTTGTAAGGGTACTGTTGGTTTGCGTGGAAGGGTGGCTTCGCGTCGAGCACGATCTCGATCGTGCCTTCCTTACCGGGCGCGTACGTCCCGGCGGGTTGCGCCACGAGCGCGAACTTAGCTTCATCGTAGCGGCTCGAGCCGGCGGCCGAGCCCGCCGCTGCCGGCGCGGCAGGTGTCGCCGAGGTCGCCACCGTCGTGGCCGGGGGAGCCTCGGCGGGAGCGGATGCGCCTTGCGAGGTCGGAGCGCGGGCATCCTCGCCGGCCGGTGGAGCCTCCCGCTTGCAGGCTGTCGAAAGCACCGCTGCCGCGGCGAACGGCAGAACGAGACGCAACACGATCGACATGGCTTCTTGATCTACCACAAGCCAGGGCTCGGCCGAAAACCGCCGCGGCCAGAGCTCGGCTCAGCGCAAAGCCAGCACGAGCACGATGATCACGCCGACGAGCAGCGCACCGCCGCCGACGAGCGCGATCGGCAGCCAACTCGGGGCCCCCGTGGGGACCCCCGCCGCCACGAGATCGGCCGCGGCGCTCGCCCGCGACACCGGGCTCGGAGCCCGTGACGGAGGGACCGGCGGCAGAGCCGCGCCAGCGGATGCGTCGGTCCCGAGAGAGTCCGATTCGCCGAAGAACGAATCGGAGGCGTCCGCGGGTGACGCGGGCATGACGACCTTGGTCGCCATGAGCTCCGGCATCTTCGCGTCGATCTTCGCCGCGATCTCGCCCTCGGGCATGGCCGCCCAGAGCGTGTGCGGGCCGTCGAGCCCATAGGCGCCTGCAACGTCCTCGGCGAGCGCGCCCACCGTTGCGGTGCGGAGCGCCTGCATCTTCTTGAAGGCGTGCGCCATCACCGGATCGAGCGTGGGCGGTACCGGGTATTTCTGGCCGCGACCGACTTCGCTCGGCGGCTTGGGATCCTTCGTGAGGATCTCGAGCAAGATGCTCGGACCGTTGCTGCCGGCGAACGGCACGTGCGCGGTCATGCACTCGTAAGCGATGGCGGCGAGTGCCCAGACGTCCGCGCGGTGATCCAGCGTGTCGAGCCCCTGCGCTTGCTCGGGCGCCATGTAGAAGGGTGACCCGATGGTCGTGCCGAGCACGGTGAGCTTCTTCGCCGATTCGCCCTTGTCCTTCACCGAACCGAAGTCCAAGACCTTGACGATGTCGCCTTCGCGCGTCTGGCACAGAAACAGGTTGTCCGGCTTGAGATCGCGATGGACGAGCTTCATCGCATGCGCGGCGTCGAGCGCGAGCGCGGTCTGGGCGAGCATGCGCACCAGGCGCGCCGGTGAGATCACGCTCTCGCGCTTGAGCGTCGCGCGGAGCTCCTCCCCGTACAAAAATTCCATGGCGAGCACGTACGTTCCGTCGTGCGTCGGCTGAAAGCCGAGCACGTCGACGATGTGCTGGTGCGGAAGCGTCCGGCTCACCTCGAACTCGCGCTTGAAGCGCTCGACACTCACCTCGTCCCGCGCCACGTCGGCGTGCAGCACCTTGAGCGCGACGTTGCGGCGCTCCTGCATGTCGAGCGCTTCGTAGACGCGGCCCATGCCACCGTCGGCGACGACGCGCCGGATCTGGTAGCGCTCGCAGAAGAGCTGGCCGACGCGCGGGTCGTCGGCGTCGGCCTGGACGGGCACCTGGGTCGCGCTCGTGAGCGCCGTGCCGTCGACCGGACAGAAACCCGCGTCGTCAGGGTAAAGGCGTCCGCAGGACGCACAAGCTTTCATGGTCTTTCAGCCGGAGTCCCCACCCGCCTCGCCACCCGCGGCGGGCTCACGGGCTTTCCGATTGGCCCTCGGCCTCGGGCTGCGTACCGTCGGGCTGCGCGGCGGGCCGATAGTAGAGGATGCGGTTGCAGCTCGGACATTGGCCGAACTCGTCGGCGCGAAGGAGCTTTTGGAAGAGCATCGGCTGGAGCCGGATGTGGCAAGCGCTGCACGTCCCATCACGGGTCCAGGCGAGCGCCGTGCCCTTGCGCTTACGGATCATCTCGTAGCGACGATAGAGGTCGGGCTTGATCTTCTGCACCAAGAGCTCGCGCTCGGCTTGCTTGCGGGCGAGCTCCTCTTCGGAGGTCGCGATGCGGCTGATCGAGTCGGACTCACTCGAGCCGAGGTCGCCGGAGACCGCGCCGTGCTGCTCCGTCACCTGATCGAACTCACCGCGCCCCTGCTGAATCAGGCCGTCGAGCTTTTCGAGCTCGATCTCGCGATCGCGGTAGAGCTTGCGGAGCTCCTCCACTTCGCGCTGCGCGGCGTTCGCCTCACGCTCGGTCCGGCAGCGAGCGAGTTTCTCGCGCGACCGCTCGACTTGGATCGACATCTGCCTGAGCTCACCGACGAGATCACCGCGCGCCTTCTCCATCTCACCGAGGCTCTGGCGCCCGCGGGTCAGTCGATCCTCGAGGCTCCTAGCGGCGGCCTTCTTGTCGTTCAGCGTTTTCTGGTCTTGGGTGAAGCGGTCGGTCAGGTCCCTCAGCTTCGCATCCAGGGCGGCGAGCTCTTCAAGCGCCTCGATCTGAAACTTCATCGTCACTTAAGGTCGGCTCCTTCGGCAGCTCTATACGCGGTCTCGCCGCGCGGCCAGTGGGCCCACCCGGGTTCGAACCGGGAACGGCCCGGTTATGAGCCGGGGGCTCTGACCGATTGAGCTATGGGCCCCGCGAACGCTACCCGAAAGCAGGCGCACCCGCAAACCTCGCAAAAGCACCAAAGTGGAAGCACCAAACCCGCGACTCGCGGTGGCGTCCGGAGGGCGCGCCGCGCGCGGACCGGCCCGCGGTCGGGCCCCTTGCGGCGGGCGCCGTTCATCCGTGTTAGGACGAGATTTTGGCATGGACTTTCTCGTCGTCAGGGGCGCGGCGCAGCACAACCTGAAAAATGTAAGCTGTGAGCTCCCGCGCAACCGCCTGGTGGTCATCACGGGCCCGAGCGGCTCCGGGAAGTCCTCGCTCGCCTTCGACACCATCTACGCCGAGGGGCAGCGCCGGTACGTCGAGTCGCTCTCGGCGTACGCACGCCAGTTTCTCGACCAGCTGCCCAAGCCCAAGGTCGAGAGCATCGAGGGGCTGAGCCCCGCGATCGCCATCGAGCAGAAAGGGCTCGGCAAGAGCCCGCGTTCGACCGTCGGCACGGTGACCGAAATCGCCGATTACCTCCGCCTGCTCTTCGCGCGCGTCGGCGTCCCCCATTGTCCCAAGTCCGGCAAGGTGCTTCGCGCGTACACCGTCCAGGAAATCGTGGACAGCATCATCGCCCGCGGGGACGGCACCAAGGTGGCGCTGCTCGCCCCCGTGGCGCGGCGCACCAAGGGCGACCTCGGTGACGAGCTCGAGCGCTTGCGGCGAGACGGCTTCGTCCGGGTGCGCGTGGACGGCGATCAAATGGACCTCGGCGATACGATCACCATCGATCGTACGAAAGCGCACGATCTCGACGTGGTCGTGGACCGCATCGTGGTCCGTGAGGGAGTGAAGGGACGCCTCACCGACTCGGTCGAGCTCGCGCTCAAGCTCGGTGACGGCACGCTGCTCGTGGACGCCATGGACGAGAGCGAGCCGGCGGTCATGAGCGAGCGCCTCGTGAGCTGGGAGTACGGCATCACGCTGCCGCCGCTCGAGCCGCGCCTCTTCTCGTTCAACAGTCCGCACGGCGCTTGCCCGACTTGTGACGGACTCGGCGTGCGCTCGACCGTGGACGTGAGCCGCGTGGTGCCCGATCCGTGTCGCTCGCTCCGCGAGGGCGCCGTGCTCGCGTTCGGTCGCCGCGGCTCGGTCGCGACGGCGACCGAGGTCGCGCGCGTGGTCGAGCTCCTGCACGTCAACCCGGACAGCGCCTGGCAGGACCTGCCCGAAGAGGAGCGCAACGCGATCCTGTACGGCGCCCAGCCGCAGAAGGGGCGCCGGCGCGGCCAGGCCTACGAAGGCATCATCGCGCGCCTCGAGCGCATGCTCGATTCGGGAGAGGCGCCCGAAGGCGAAGACGAAGCCGGCGACGACGGAGCGATCGGCGTGGACGATCTCGGGCGCTTCGTCGTCACCCGCACCTGTCCGGTGTGCAACGGCGTTCGCCTACGGCCAGAAGCGCTGGCGGTGCGTGTCGCCGACAAGACGATCGCGGACCTCTGCTCGATGCCGCTGCGGAGCCTGCGCCAGTTTTTGAACGCGCTCGGCGAGGACCCGGCGCTCAGCGGCCGCGACGCGGCGATCGCGCTGCCGCTGCTGCGGGCCGTGACGGAGCGCCTGCATTTCCTGCTCGAGATCGGGCTCGACTATCTGTCGCTCGATCGCGCGGCGCATTCGCTCTCGGGCGGCGAAGGTCAGCGCATTCGGCTCGCGACGCAGATCGGCGCTTCCCTCGTCGGCGTGCTCTACGTGCTCGACGAGCCGAGCATCGGCCTGCACGCCCGTGACAACGAGCGCTTGCTCTCCGCGCTCCGCCGCCTGGTCGACAAGGGCAACAGCGTGCTCGTCGTCGAGCACGATCGCGACGCCATCCTCGCGGCCGACCACGTGCTCGACATGGGCCCGGGCGCGGGAGCGCACGGCGGCAGCATCGTCGCGGCCGGCACGCCCGCCGAGCTCATGGCCTCGGCGTCGTCCGTGACGGGGCCGTACCTCTCGGGCCGGCGCCGCCTGCCGATTCCGCAGACGCGGACCAAGGCGAGCGGCAACGTGCTGCGCGTCGTGGGGGCGCGCGCACACAACCTCCGCGACGTGATGCTCGAGGTGCCGCTCGGGCTCGTCACGGCCGTGACGGGCGTGAGCGGCTCGGGCAAGTCGAGCCTCATCGTCGATACCCTGCTCAGCGCGGCGCGCGCGGAGCTCTACGGTGCGACCGGTTGGGTCGGCCCCTGTGAGCGCATCGAAGGGCTCGAACAGATCGACAAGGTGATCAGCATCGATCAGACGCCGATCGGCCGCACTCCGCGCTCGAACCCCGCGACCTACACCGGGATCTTCACGCACTTACGCGAGCTCTACGCGGGCCTGTCGGACGCGCGCGCGCGCGGCTACAAGCCGGGCCGCTTCTCGTTCAACGTGCGCGGCGGCCGTTGCGAGGCCTGTCAGGGCGACGGCGTCCTGCGTGTCGCAATGCACTTTTTGCCCGACGTTTACGTCACCTGCGACGCGTGCGGTGGCAAGCGTTACAACCGCGAGACGCTCGAGGTGGCGTACCGGGGGCTGTCGATCGCCGACGCGCTCGAGCTCACGGTCGACGCGGCGAGCGAGCTCTTCGAATCGATCCCGCGCATTCGGCAGAAGCTCACGGCGCTGCGGCAGGTCGGCCTCGGTTACATCCAGCTCGGTCAGGCGGCGACGACCCTTTCGGGCGGCGAAGCGCAACGCGTGAAGCTTGCGACCGAGCTTGCGCGCAAGGCGACCGGCCGCACGCTCTACGTGCTGGACGAGCCCACGACGGGTCTGCACTTCTCCGACATCGAGCTCTTGACGCACGCCTTGCTCGGCCTGCGCGACGCCGGTAACACCGTGCTCTTCATCGAGCACAACGTGGAGCTCGTCGCGTGCGCGGACTGGGTCGTCGACCTCGGGCCCGCGGGCGGCGACCAGGGCGGTCGCATCGTCGCGCAGGGACCTCCGGAGGCCGTGGCCGAGGTCGCCGAGAGCCACACGGGCCGCTACCTCAAGCTCGCGCTCAGCAGCGCGCGAACCGCGGCGCCGAACGAGCCGCAAGCGGCGGCCGACGCCCCGTCACCACGCGCGTCGAGCACGAGCGGCGTGCGGGCTGCGGCGCGCGACACGCGGCGCACCAAAGTGCGCTGAGCGCCGCGCCCCCGCAAAGGCGGATTCGGCTCAGCCGAAGTCTTTTTCGACGCGTTCCTGGTCTTCCTTGCAGCGGATGCAGAGCGTCGTTTCAGGGCGTGCTTCGAGGCGTTTGATGCTGATCTTGTCGCCGCAGTCGTCGCAGACGCCGAAAGTACCGCCGTCGATCTTTTCGATCGCCTTCTGGATCTTGTCGAGGAACGCCTTTTCGCGCCCGCGCAGGCGGAAGGTGAACGACTGCAAGTATTCACTCGAGGCGAGGTCCATCTCGTCGGGAAGGTCGTCGGTGTCGAGGGCCATGTCCTGATCGAGCGTCTGCTGAGCGCGCTTGATGATCTCCTCGCGCTTCGCCTCGAGCATGTCCCGGAACTTCTTGAGCTGGACTTTGGTCATGACTACGCCGTAGGTTTTGGCCCGTTGGCCGGCCTTAGTGGGCTCAACAAGCTAGGTCCCCGCAGCGGGTTCGTCAACGGTGACGGCATGCGCCGCGTCGCGATCGCTCGGCGCGCCCAGCAACAAACAGACCCAATGCGCAACGGCGAATTATTTTACGCCGAGCCCCGGCCGGCGTTTCTAACGGCCGTCGCGGTAGGCCCGCACGGCGTTCACGATGCCGTCCGCGAGTTTCTGGCGGTAATCGGGCGTTCCGAGGCGCTCCTCGCCGGGCGCGTTCGAGATGAACGACGTCTCGAGCAGCACCGCCGGCATGGTCGCGCCCGCGAGCACGTAAAACCCCGCGCGACGGACGCCGAGATCGGGCACGTCGGGATAGCGTCCTCCGAGCGAGGCGAGCGTCGCGCGCTGCAAAAGCTCGGCGAGCCGCTCGGAGCGGTTGACGACGGATCGATCGAGCACGGCGCTCAGGGCATTGGCGAGCTCGGACGCGGCCGCGGCCGAAGCCGAGTTTTCGCGTGCGGCGATGCGGGCGGAGAGCGCATCGCGTGAACCGTCGAGCACGAAGCTCATCACGCCCTTGCCGCCGCCGTCCTCGCTCGCGTTGCAGTGAATCGAGATCAGGAGGTCGGCCGCGAATGCGTTCGCGCGCGCGGCGCGCTCGTCGAGCGCCACGTACGCATCCGTGTCGCGCGTCAGCAGCGTCGAGATGCCGAGCTCGCGCGCGAGGAGCGGCGCGGCACGGTGCGCGATGTCGAGCGTCACGTCTTTCTCGCGCAACCCGCTCGGCCCCGTAGCGCCCGGATCGTTGCCGCCATGCCCCGGATCGAGCACGACTCGATGAACCACGCGTTCGCCGACCGCGCCCTCCGCAAAGCCGAGCGGCGGCTCCTTCGAGACGTCGATGACCAGCCGAAACGGCTCCGGCAGGTAAAAGACGCGACGGTAAGCCGGGCGCGACAGATCGAGCACTACGCGCGTGCCATTCGCCTGCGCTCCCACGCGCACGCGCTCGACGAGCCCGCCGACGGGCAGCGCGTTCGGCTGGTGCGCCGTGACGTTGGCGAGATCGACGACCAAGCGCGGACCGTTCGCACCCTCGGCCGCGAGCGCGTGGACTTCGAAGAGCGCCGGGTGCGTCACGTGAACGACGACGCGCGCGGCATCCTTCGCGCCATAGCGCTCGATTTCCGTGACGCTCGCCGGCTCAGCGCTCGTCGCGGCTCTCTGGGGCATCACCACGGGGCCCGCGCTCGGCGCGGCCGCGCCCGCGGAGACGCTCGCCGAGTCGCGCGGCGCGGCGGGCGCGGCGTCGGAACGAAACGCGGCGAGGCTCACGAGCGCTTCGTTGCAGAGAGCGCGACAGCGCGCGTCGGAGCTCTGCGACAGCTCGGAATCGATGCGCCGGTACGCGAGCGAAGGGTCGTGCTTGAGCTCCGCTTCGAGCAACGCTTGTCGGACCGCGGGCTCGCAGCGGTGAGCGGCGTCGGCGCGCACGGCCTGACCGAAGAGCTCGACGGCCTCGAGCGCGTCCGCTTCGCGATGCTCGAGCCGAAACAGCCGTTCGCGAAGCTCGGCCGCTCGTAGGACGAGCTCTTGCGCCGGTTTGCCGTCGAGCCGGCTTGCCGAGACCGCGAGCGCATCGGAGCGGGCGACGACCTCTGCACGCGCTCCGAGCGGTGCCGCAAGGGGGGCCCCCGCGTCTGCCGGGGGCGAGGGTCGCGGGCTCGGCCGGCCCGGGGCGCATCCGAGCGCGGCGACGGCGAGCGCCCCCAATTCAGAAGCGAGCATCCTTTTTTTCAAGAGCACCAAACTCGAGGGGTAGGAGGCGGATTGCGCCACCTGGGTCACGGATGGTAGCTTGACCCTCCGGTCCATGGCCGAAACTGACGCTGATCGACGGGCGGCGGGCACGATGACCGAGGAAGAGGCCGACCGCCTTTCCGAGCAATTCCGGCCCAGCTGGGAAGAGGATCCGCCCACGGTTCCTCGCGACCAGCCAGTCCCGGCGCCGCCCTCCGCGCCTCAGTCGAGGCCGGCGTCGGGGCCGGCAGTCACGACGGCTCCGGTCGTGAGCATCACGAACTCGACACCCGCCACGAAGACCCCGGACAACCCGGTCGCCGCGCGTGCCGCTCTTCCCCTCACCGTCACACCGGCGCGCAAACCGACGCTCGTCGGGACGGCACCGCCGACTCCGGCCGTCCAAGGCGCGACCGAGCCGGCGCCGGCCGAAGATCTGGACTGGGAAGTTTCGACCAATCCACTTCCCGAAGCCGAAGCGTCCGTGCAGGAAGCCGAAGCGCCGGTGCAGATCGAAGTCGAGGAGCTGCCGCCGGAGTCGAAGCCGAGCGGCATCGGACAGAAGTACATACCGAAGGAAGAAGGCGCGCCCGCCGTCGTTCTCGGCGCGGAGGTGCAAGCAGCCGAATCGACCGAGCGCGCGAAGCTCGAGGTCGAACATCGCTCCCGACGCGCGCCGACGATCATCCGAATGAACGCGTTCGAGCTGCCGAAGGAGGCGGCGCCCGCTCCGGAACCGGAGCTCAGCGTGCCTCGCAAGCGGAACGTCGGGATGATGGCGGCGCTGGGCGTGCTCGTACTCGGCGCTGCTGCGGCGATCGCGCTGGTCGTTGCGCGCGGTGGTTCTTCACCACCGGTCGAGCCACCCAGCACTGCCTCGCCTCCTTCCGCGCAGGCCGCGACGGTCTCACCCGACACGGCAGCGCCTGCCCCCCCTCCCGCACTGCCGGCCGCCGAGCCAAGCCCCAGCGCACCCGCACCTACCTCGGTTGCTGGCCCCACGCCGAGCGCTGCCGTCGTCATGCCGGTCCCTATGCCCGAGCCATCGGCGCCTGCGTCCGCGAAGCCCGCGCATGCCCCAACCGTCGCCGCCAAGACCGCAGCTCAGGCCGCGAAATCGGCGCCCAAGGCCGCTCCAGTGAAGACGGCTGCGAAACCGGCCGGCACCTCACCGAAGTCATCCGCCAAGACGAGCGGCAAGAATACGATCGTCCGGGAAACGCCGTTTTGAAGCCGCCGCGCTCCGGCGCTCGAGCGCGCACGCTTTCGCCCCTAGCGGAGGAGTAGCGGGCTCGCCTACTGTCGAAATCGGTGATTCGGACCCCCTTCTTGAACAAGACCTTGGCAGCCGGGCTGCTCGTCGCCGTGCTCGGCAGCACGAAGCTCGCGCACGCTGACGACGACGCCACCGCCGCCGCGCGCGAACGCTTCAAGGAAGGGGTGAGCTACTTCGATCAGAAGCAGTACGAGAAAGCGCGCGCCGCGTTCCTTCAAGCGTACGCGCTCAAGAAGCACCCGGCCGTGCTCCTGAACCTCGCACAGAGCGAGCTGCGCTCGAACCACGAGCGCGACGCCGCGCAGCACTTCAACGAATACCTGCGGGAAGCAACCGACGCTTCGCAAGCCGAGCGAGACGCGGCACAGGCCGGCCTCGGTAGCGCCCGCACGGCTATTTCGGAGGTCACCATCGTCACGGAGGCGGATGCCGACGTGAGCGTCGACGGCGTGCTTCAGGGACCCGCGCCGCTCCCCGCGCCGCTGTATCTCGACCCGGGGCTGCATACGCTTCAGGTAAAAAAGGGCGAACGTGTCGCCAGCCAGAGTGTCAGCGCCAAGGCGGGCGAGACGCGCGAGCTCAAGCTGAAGCTCGCGCCGGAAGTCGCGCCCACAGCCACGGCGAAGCCGACGCCCGCCGCCGCGCCGCCTCCAGCGAACGCGGCGCCCGAAACGGAGCCGGAGCACCCGCCGGCGAGCTCCGGGGGCGCCCGCGAACCGTTCTTCCACTGGCTCCTCACGAAACCCGCGGGGGTGATCTCGGGCGGCGCGACCGTGCTGCTCGGCGGCGGCGCCATCGGGCTCGCGATCGCCTCGCACGTGAGCTATTCCGACGCGGACGACATCGCATCGCAGATCGACGATCAGGCGCGTCAGGACGGCGTCTCGACCCAGGGCATCTGCACGGATCCGAACAAAGTGCTCGGCGCAGGGAACGAAGCCGAAGCGGCGCATTTCGCGGACGCGTGCTCGGCCCGGCAAGACGACGTGAAGAAGGGCGACAACCTGAAGACGGTCGCTACCATCGCGGGTGTCGGCGCAGGCGTGATGGCCGTAACGACGGTGGTCCTCTACTTCGTGACTGCGGACAAGGGCAACACGGCGAGCTCGGCGCCGCTCTCGCGCGTCGCGGTGCTCCCCTGGTTCGACGCGAAGCAGGGCGGACTGAGCGTCTCCGGGCGATTCTGATCGAAGAGTCGCGCGCGACCGAGCCACGAACGAAACGTACTGCGCGGAACGCCCGCGGCCCTCGCGGCGCGGCTCACGTTGCCGTCGTGCTCGGCGAGCAGCGCTTCCGCACGGCTCGGCATGGCGCGCGCAATCCCCGGCCCCTTCACTTCCGGCTCCGGCAACGTCACGTGGCACCCGAGGATCTCCGAGCCCGGCGCCGCCATCGCCGCTCGGTAAAGCACAGCGGAGAGCTCGCGCACGTTGCCGGGCCACCCGTGCGCGACGAGCCGCGCGAGCGCTTGCGCTGCCACGCGCTTTTCCCCCACGTCCGCGGCGAGCCGCTCGAGGAGCACGCGACAGAGTGCCGGGATGTCGCTCTTGCGCCGGCGGAGAGGCGGCAGCGTGATGGTCACCGTCGAGAGGCGATGAAATAGATCGACCCGGAACCGCCCTTCGGCGACGCGCGTGTCGAGCGACGCCCAGCTCGCGGAGACGATGCGCACATCGACGGAAATCGCTTGCGCGCCGCCGATGGGCCGCACGGCGCCGTCTTCGACCACGCGCAGGAGCTTGACTTGCGCCGACAGCGACAGCTCCGCTACTTCGTCGAGGAAGAGTGTGCCGCGATGCGCCGCTTCGAACGCGCCCGCGCGGCTCGTGACGGCACCCGTGTACGCGCCGCGGCGATGGCCGAAGAGTTCGGCGTCGGCGAGTGAGTCGGGCACCGCCCCGGCGTTCAGCGGCACGTATTCGCCCGTGCGACCGCTCAGCGCATGGAGCGCGCGCGCGACGACGTCCTTGCCCGTGCCCGACTCGCCTTGCAGGAGCACGCTTTGTCGCGAGCGTGCGTGTCGAGCGATCTCTTCCGCCACTCGACGCATCGGCAGCGACGAGCCGACGAGGCCGGGGATGCGCGGAACGCTGCTCGAGCTCACCTCGGATTGCCTTCGCAACGTCACGCTCGTGCGTCCTATGACGAAGCTTGCGCCGTCCTCGGCGAGCAGCGCAGAACCGAGCCGCGCACCCCCGACGTAGAGGCCGTTGGTCGAGCCCAGATCCTCGATGCGCACGCCTCCGTCCGCGAGCGACAACGAGCAGTGCCTCGAGCTCACGCACCGATCCTCGAGCCGCACGTCGGCGCTGCGGCCGCTGCCGAGCACGAGCATCCCGTTCTCGGGTAGCTCGACCATGCGGGACTCCTCCGCCGTCCCCATTTCGACGACCCAGCCGCCTTCGGCGCGGCAGGCGGGGATCACCAGGGTGTCCGAGGTCGCTTCGCTTGGCTCTAGGCTTTCGTGTTGCACGACCATCTGGTCGGTCCGCTCGCCGCCGGAGTTGCGCGTGTGATAAGGCTCCGGCTCCGAAAGCCATGCCCGCCCGCCGCCTCCCCTGGTTTCTCGCCTTTGGGCTCGCCTCGAGCAGCGCGCTCGCGCAGGCTCCCACGGGGCCACAGACGCAGAGCGGCCCGTCCCTGCCGGAAGTGGAAATGGACGAACCGCCGGCCCCGCTCGTTCCCGAGGCGCCGGACCGGCTGAGCGGCCATTTCATCGCCGGCCTCGGGGCCGCCGTCCAGGCGCCCTTCGGTCAACTCACCCGTGCCGAGACGTTGAACCTCGGCGCCGGCTTCGGCGGGACGCTCGACCTCGGGTTCGGCTTGAGCCGGACCGCCACGGTGGGTCTATGGGGCAGCCTGTTCGAGTTCGGCTCGGGGCAGACGAGCTACGCGTTCGGGCCGTCCGTCGCCTACCATCTCGTTCAGGGGGTGCGCTTCGATCCGTGGATCCTCGCCGGGGTCGGCTACCGGAGCATGAGCCTCGACACCGCCGGCGTGAAACGGCACTTCGCCGGCTTCGAGTTCGCTCACGTCGTCGTCGGCGGCGACTACTTTCTCTTCAGCGGTTTCGGGCTCGGCCCCTGGCTCGACTTCGACTCCGGCGTCTTCACCACGCGCTCGCACTACAACGCGTCGGGCGAGGCCACGGGCAGGCTCCCGGGCATCGCGACGCACTTCGGCTTCAGCGCCGGCCTGCGCGTCGTACTCGATTTGCCCGGGCGATAGCGCTACGGCGCCGCCGCAGCGCGCGTGAACGACGCGTCGTAGCCGCGCCTCACGCCGCGACGGCGATGCCGAGCGCCTGCCGTACGCGCGAGTACTCTTCGCTCACCGAGTAAAGCAAGAGCTCCTTCATCTTCTCCGCCGGCGAAAGATCGCCCGGGAGCTGCTGCTCCGCGCTCAGGATCTTCTTCGCGACCTCGAGGTCGCCCGAGACGATCAGACCCGCCCGGCAGGCCGTGAGCTCCACGGCCTGGTTCCAGCGCTTGATGTTCGCCTTCGCGCCTTCCTCGATGAAGCGCTTGACCACCATGCGCAGACCCTCGAGCTGCACGGGCTGAATGTGCTTGGCGAGCTCCTGCGCGGTCGCGCGGATCTGCGCGGCCATGTCTTGCGGCATGGGCGTGTTCGGCGCGGCAATCATCACGCCCGCGAAGAGCATGATGGTGAGCTCCGCCTGCGTCGGGAAGAGCGTGCGGATGTAGTGCTCACCGCGATAGTGCGACAGATGCTTGCCGCACATGAACGTGAGCTCTTGCGGCTGGAAGCCCGTGAGCACCGTCTGTCCCGCGACGGACGCGGGAGGAGTCGCCGGTACGGCCACGATGGCGCCGGGCACGTCGTTGCGCACGTAAAGCGCGGGCGCCTGAATTCCGAGCACCTGCGCGGCCCAACCGAACGTCTTCGCGAACGTCACGGTCGAAGTCATCGGGTCCTGGTAGAAGCGCTTGTCGAGGACGGGGAGCTTCTTCTGGTCCTGCAGCTGCGCGATCTTCGCGAGCAACGCAGCCGGGGCGATCATCTCGAAGATCTTCGAGATGTAGAGGTTCTCGTCGGAGTGAAAGACGGCCGTCTGCCAGAGCTCGTTCGTGACGCGGCCCTTCACGGGCAGAATGCCGTGCGGGCGATAGTCCTCGAAGAAGCGGTTCTCTTCTTCGTCGGCCTTGCGCAAGAAGGCCATCGCCGCCGCCTGGCACCATGCCTCGTCGTACGACTGCTTGTGCAGGTATAGGCGATACAGCGCTCGGTACGGCTCGATCGCGAGCGGGTCGGCGGCGAGCAGGACGCGCTGTTCGACGATGCCGTCGTCCCAACGCTCGTTCACTTCGTAGAGCTCGGCCAGGATCTGGTGGATCACGGTCGAGTCCGGCTTCGTGACGCTCGCCATCTTGAATGCTTCGATGGCGGTGTCCGCCTGCTGCAGGCGATCGCGATAGATGAGGCCAAGCTGATGCCAGAGCGTGTGCTCGAGATCCGTGTTCCCCTTGCCCGCGATGCGGTGAATCATCTTGCGGTAGGAGCGCTCGAGCTGCTTCCACGCCTTCTGCGTGGTGAGGATCTTGTTGATGCGCTCGAAGGCCTCGAGGTAGCTCGGGTTCAGATCGAGAGCGTCGTTGAAGAGCTCGACGGCACGGTCCGGATCCTCGAGCTTGTCGCGGCAGATCTGCGCTTGCGTGAAGATGTAGCGCGCCTTGATTTCGGGCCGCTCCTCGAGCTCGGCGATCGACTGCAGCGTATCGATCATGCGCTGCCACTCCGCGGCAGCCTGGTAGAGCTGCAGGAGCTTGTGCAGGAGCACGTGATCGTTCGGACGTAGCTCGCGCGCCTCCTCGAGGGCCTCGATGGCCTTGTGCGGGTTCTTTTCCTTCTCGGCCCAGATGTCACCGATGGTGTTGAGGATCTCGTAGCGCTCGTCCCCATCCATCACGCTGTCGAGGACTTGCCGGCGGTAAGCGGCGACCTGCTTCCAGTCGTTCGCCTTCGCGTAGACATCGACGAGGGCCTCGAGCGTCGGCCTGTGATCGGCGTCGAGCGCGAGCGCCTTCTCGTAGTTGTTGATGGCTTGGCGCGCCTGGTTCTGCTCGCGCTTGATGTTGCCGAGCCGGAAGTAGACGTCGGTGCGCTGCTCGGTGTCGTCCTCGCTGAGCGCCGTGAGCACCTTCTGGTAATTCGTGAGCGCGCTCGGCCAATCCTTGAGCTCGTAGGCGACGTCGGCGATGCCGCGGATCGTCTCCTGATCCGTCACGTCGAGCTGGTTCGCGCTCTGATAAGCCTTGAGCGCCTTCTCGAAGTTCTTGAGCGCCGCGTGGATCTTGCCGAGGAGCTTTTGCAGCGTGTGCTGCTCCTGCCGATCCTTGCCCTTGCTCTTCTTGGCGAGCATCTCGGCGAGGGGCTCCGCCTGCGCCCATTTCTCGACGCGCACGTATTCCTGCACGAGCGGCAGCGCAGCTTCCTCGCAGTCCGGATCCGCCTGGATCGCGAGCTCCCAGGCCTGCACGGCCGCTTCGTGCTCACCGAGCATCTCGTCGCGCAGCTTGCCGAGCTCGACCAGGAGCTTCGCGCGGGTGCGCGCCGACGGCGTGTTCGCCTGCTCTTGTTCGAGGTAGCGCGCCGCGCGATCCCAATCGGACTCGTCGATGGCGATCGTGCGGAGGGCCGCGAGCGTCGGCAGGTGCGTCGGGTCGAGATCGAGCGCCATCTCGAAGCGCTCGCGTGCCTGCACGCGATCGGCGAGCTTCTCGTCGAGCGCCTTGCCGATGCGGTAGTACATCTCGACGCGCTGGACGCCGTCGGTCGTGAGATCGGCGACGCGCGTCATCGACTCGATGGCCTGCGCGGCGTCACCCTGCTTTTCGTAAAGCTTCGCGAGCGCGTCGAGCGCGTGGATGTTCGTCTCGTCGAGGTCGACGATGTTACGGTACGCGTCGATCGAGCGATCGACGTCCCCGACCTCCTCGCTGTAGACCTGGGCGATCTGGCCGTAAACCTCGACCTTGGTCGCGGTGCTCGCCGCCTCCGAGACGTGGCGCTCGTAGGCGTTGATGAGGTCCAGCCACTGCTTGAGACGGCGGTAGCAGCGCGCGAGCGCGATGTACGCGCGCTCCTCCGCGGGCGAGATTTCGAGGGCTTGTTCGAGGCGCTGCGCGGCCTGGTCGAACTTGAGGAAGTGCTCCTCCAGGTTCGCCGCCAGCTTGAGCAGCACTTCGACGCGCTCGCGCTCGGTCTCCACGACGTCGAGCTCGCGTTCGAGGACGCGTACGAGCTCCGGCCAATCGCTGAGCCGCTCGCTCACTCGTTCGACGCCACGCAAGGCGACGAGGTTGCCGCCCTCGAGCTCGAGCACCTCGCGGTACACCTTGCCCGCGCGTTCGAACTCGTTCAGCGACTGCTCGTAAAGCGACGCGATGCGGAGCTTCGTCGCCGCGATCTGCTCGTGATCGGTCAGCGCCGCGACCTTGCTCGTCAGGATCTGCACGAGCTCGGCGTGGTTCTGCCGCTCGTCGTACATGCGCTCGAGCGCGGTGAGCGCCGGCAGATACAGCGAGTCGATCTCGAGGGCGCGCTTGTAGTAGCTGATGCCCTGGTCGGGCTGCCCCATGTTCTTTTCGAGCAACTCGCCGAGGTCGACGAGGATCATTTTGCGGTCGTCGTTCGCGACGGCGACGTCGAGGGCGCGCTGCAGTGTTTCCCCCACGCGCTGCCATTGCGCGCCGAGCCGATGAATCGCCGCCATTTGGCGTAAGACCTGAACGTTGTTCGGGTCCAGCGCCATGATCTGCTGGTAGTAGGGCTGCGCGTACTCGGGGTGATTGAGGTTCTCCCCGTACCACTTGCTCAAGCGCAGGCAGAGCTGGATGCGAGCCTTCGGCTCGGTCTGCTCGGCGAGCCAGCCGTTCGCGGCGTTGATGAGCTCCGTCCAGCGATTGGTCACCTGCGCGAGGTGCTCGAGGAAGCGCGCCGTCTCGTCGTCGCCGAAGTCGTCGGCGAACGCCGTCACGAGCGCGTCGAACGCTTGGTTCGCGTCGCCGAGCTTGTCCTCGAAGACGTGCGCGATACGGCGCAAGAGATCGCTCTTCTCCGCCGCGGTCTCGCGCGTGTCGAGGCGCGCGAGGTAGAGCTCGACGAGGGGCTCCCAGCGCCCCGCCGCGGTGTGCAGGCGCTCGAGCGCTTCGAACGCTTCCTGGTGCGTCGGATCGACGGTGAGGATCTTCTCGAAGGCGGGCGTCGCCTGGTCGTAGTCGTTGACCTCTTTCTTCCAGATCTCGCCCACCTCGAGCAGCTCGCGGATCTGCTCCGACGGCTCGGCGAGCGCTTCCGCGCGCTGCATCTTCACGCCCACCACTTCGGGCCAGCGCGCGTCGCCGCGGTAGATCTTCTCGAGCTCGGCCATCGCCTCGAAGTCGGTGCCGTCGACGTCGAGCAGGTGGCGCCAAGCCTCGGCCGCCTCGAAGGGCTGCTCGAGCACCGTGCCGTAGGTCTGACCGAGCTCGCGGTAGACTTCCTTGAGCTCGGCAGGCTCGAGCAAGGCGGCCGCGCGATCGATCGTCGCGTGCAAGGCCGCGACGAGCTCTTGCGGATCCTTGCGCGTGCGCCAGACGTTCGCAACGGCGCGCAGGGCGGTCACGTTCGAGAAGTCGATGTCGAGAACGCGCTGCCAGGTGTCGAGTGCTTCGTCGTCACGATGCAGCTGCTCGGCGAAGAGCCGCGCACGCCTGACGAGCACGGCCACGCGATCCTCGTCGCTCTCCGCGATGTCGAAATGGCGCTCGAGCACGTCCGTGAGCTCGGCCCAGCGCCCCTGGTCCTCGTAAAGCCCCGCGAGCGCGCGCAGCGCCTCCGGATCCTCGCCGCGCAGGTCGAGCACGCGCTTCCAGCCCTCGACGGCGGCTTCCTTGTTGCCGAGCCGGTCGGCGGCGAGGTGCGCCATCTTCGCGCGGATCTCCGCCTCCTGCACGTCACCCGCGGCGTTCTCGAGCTCGCGCTCGTACACCTTCTGGAGCTCCGTGTAGTTCTCCGTCTGCTGGTAGATACGCGAGAGCGCCTCGAGGGCGTTTTCGTTCGCCGGCTCGAGCTCGTCGAAGATACGACGGTAGGCGCGCACGGCATCCGCGACCTGGCCGAGCCGCTCTTCGTAGACTTGGCCGAGTCGAGTCGAAAGCTCGACCTGGTCCACCTTGTCTTCCGCGACGAGCACGCGCTGCTCGAGGACGCCGGCGAGCTCCGGCCACTGCTCGAGCGAGCTGTAGATGCGATCGAGGTGCGCTAGGGCTTCCGGCTCCTGCGGCGCGACCGTGAGCACGTAACGATACGTCTCTTCGGCCTTGGCGACGTCGGCGAGCTCTTCCTCGAACACGCGCGCCAGGCGCTTACCGACCACGGCCTGCGTGCTCGGCTCGACGCCCTCGATCCCGAGCACGTCGGCGTAGGCGTTGGCGAGCGGCTCCCAACCGCCGTCGAGCATGCTCGCGAGCCGTTCGATCTCCGCGCCCGTCCGTTCGTCGAGCGGCGCTTCCTTGATGGCGCGCACGTGCACGTTGAACGCCAGCACCGGATCGAGGAGCCGCTCCTCGGCGTCCTCCGCGATGCGGTGATGGAGCGCGACGCGCTCTTCCGGGTCCGTCGTTTGCGCGAGCTCGGCCTCGCGCACGCGGATGAGCTTCTCCCACTCGGAGCTCGCCTGATAGAGCGGCTCGAGGATCTGCGCGACCTCGGCCTGCTTCACGCCGCTCTCGAACAGGGCTTCGAGTTGGCGCACGGTGTCCTGGTGCTCGGGGGCGGCGCTGATGACCTCGCGATACGCGCCGATTGCGCGGTCGAGATCCTGCAGGCGCGTCTGGTACACCTGACCGAGCCGGAACTTGAACTCGAGGATCTCCTCCGGGCTCTGGCCGATCTCCGCCTCGCGCTGCAAGATCTCGGCGAGATCGCTGAAGCGCTCGGTCTGCGTGAACAGCCGGTCGAGCGAGCGTACGGCGCCCTGATTCTCCGAGTCGACCTCGAGCACGCGCCGGTAGCGGGTGACCGCCGCCTCGACGTTCTCGAGCTGAACCTCGTAAACTTGCGCGACGCGCAGGCCGAGCTCGACGAAGCGGTCGGGAGTGTCGTCGAGCTTCTCGAGCTCCGCGTCGTAGAGCTCCGCCACGGCCGGCCAGCGATCGATCAGCGTCGCGAGCCGCTCGAGCGAACCGAGCGACTCCTCGTTCTGGCTGTCGAAGCCGACGGCGCGCGCGTACGTGTCGAAGGCATGGGCGTGATCGTGGAGGCTCTCTTCGTAGAGGCGCGCGATGCGGTGCAAGAGCTCGACGCGCGCGAAGGGATCCTCGCTCGCGGCCGCCTGCACCTCGAAGACGCTGATGAGCTTCGCGTACTCGCCCATCGACTCGTAGACGGGCTCGAGCACCGAGGCCGCCGCGAGAGGCGCGCGCGTACCGCTCTTGATGCCCTCGAGGGCCGCGAGCGTCGGCGCGTGATCCGGCACGATGTTCAAAATGTCGCGGTAGAGCTCGACCGCGCGCTCCACGTCGCCGAGGTGCCGTTCGTAGAGCTCCGCGATGCGGTACTGGAAGCTCACGGACTCGACCGGGTCCTGCGTGAGCTCGGCTTCGTGCGTGAGCACGTTGAGCAGCTCCGACCAGTTGCCGGCGGCTTGATAGAGCACGTCGAGGCGGCTCAAGGCCGTGAGATCGTCCGGATCGAGCTCGAGGATGCGCTGGTAGGTGTCGATGGCGCGCTTCACGTCGCTGAGCTCGCGCTCGAAGACGGCGCCCACCTGATAGAGGATCAGCTTCTTTTCACCGGGGTCGAGCAGCAGGTCGACCTTCTTCGAATAGACGGCGAGGAGCTCCTCCCACGCGGAGAGCGAGAGGTGGAGCTTCACGAGCGCGTCGATCGACCGCATGTCCTCGCCGTCGATGTCGAGGACCTTCTGGTACACGGCGATCGCTTCACGCGGCCGCTCGAGCACCTCTTCTTCCAAGAGCGCGGCCTGGTAGAGGGCCTGCTTTTGCGCGTCGACGTCCTCGAGCACCGAGGCCTTGCGCTGCAGGATCTGCGACATGTCGGAGTAGCGCTCGGAGCCCTGGAACAGGCCCTGCAGCGCTTCCGCCGCCTCGAGGTTGCCCGGATCGATGGCGAGCACGCGCTGGTAGAGCGCGATGGCGCGGTCGATGTTCGGGACGTCTTGCTCGAACACGCGCGCAGCGGCCGCATAGAGCTGACTGCCGAGCTCGGCGTCGCGCTGCGCTTCCGCGAGCGTCTCGTACACCTTCGCCAGGTCGAGCAGGCGCCCGGTAACGCGCGCGAGGCGGTCGATATTGGCTCGCGTCTCCGCGTGAGCCGGGTCGACCGCGAGAGCACGGGCCATCGTGTCGAACGCCGAATTCGAGTCGCCGGCGGAGTCCTCGTAGAGGCTCGAGATCTGGTGCAGGAGCTCGACCTTCCGCTCACCGTCGGCGCGCGCGACCTGCACCTCGTGAACGCCGATGAGCTTCTGGTGCTCGCCGTGCGCGCGGTAGAGCGGTTCTAGGATCTCGGCGATCGTGAGGCCGTACTGCGGATCGTGTCCGAGCCGCTCGAGCGCGGCGAGCGCCTCGACGTTCCCGGCATCACGGTCGAGGACCTGGCGGTACCCCTCGATCGCCGCGTCGACCTCGCCCATCTGCTGCTCGCGCAGCGCGGCGAGCCTGAGCATCAGGCGGAGCTGCGCCTCGTCCGTGTCGGCGAGGCCGAACTGCACCTCGAGGTTCTCGGCGAGCTCGGGCCACATGGCGCGGCGAGTGAAGAGCGCGTCGAGCGCGTCGAGCGCGACGCGGCTCGTGGGGTCGAGCGCGAGCACCTCGCGATACGCGAGAATCGCCTCGTCCGGTTTGCCGAGTCGCTCCTCGAAGACGGCCGCCATCTGGGCGTAGAGGAGCTCGCGATCACCCACGTCCTCGACGAGCTCGATGCGCCGGCGGAAGACGCCGATGAGATCCTCCCAGCGTCCGGTGCGTCGGTAGAGAGCGTCGATGGCCTGCAGCGCCTCACCGTCGGCCGGGTCGAGCTCGAGCACGCGCTCGTAGCTCTTGGCCGCGTCGGGGATCTTGTCGAGCTGCTCCTGAATCGACGCGAGCCGCATCCAGTACTCCCGAGCGAGCGCCGGATCGTGAAGGCCCGCCGCGACCTTCGCGTAGATGTCGATCACGCGATCCCACGCGCCGGCATGCTGAGCGAGCACTTCGAGCTCGCTCCTCGACTCGACGCTCGCGGGATCCTCGCGCACGGCCCGCGCGAGTGCGTCCATCGCGCGATCGAGCTGGCCGAGCTGCGTCGCCGCCGTGGCGCCGACCTTGCGCAAGAGGGTGACCGTGCGCACCGGGTCGTCGCTCGTCTTCGCGAGGATCTCGAGCGCGCCGATGAGCTTGTCCCAATCGCCGCGCGCCTCGTAAATGGCCTCGAGAATCGAGGCTGCCTCGCCGCTCAGCCCGCGTTCGGAGAGCATGCCCTCGAGCGCCACGCGCGCGCCCTCGTGGTCCGCGTCGAGGAACAGGATTTCGCGGTAGTTCTCGAGCGCGCCCTGCGCGTCGTCCAGATGGTCGTGCAGCGCCTGTGCGAGCCGGAACTTGAGATCGACGAGCAGCTTGTCGTCCGAGGAGAGCTCGATGCGCTTGCGCAGTACGTCGACGTACGGCTCCCATTGCTTGGAACGCTGGTAGAGCGCGTCGAGCGCCGCGAGCGCACCTTCGTCGGCCGGGTCCTCGTCGAGCACGGCTTGGTGCGTCTCGATGGCTGCCGGGATGTCGCCGAGCTCCGTCTCGTGCAGCCGCGCGATGTCGTAGCGGATGCGTTTCCGCTCGACGGCGTCGCGCGCAAGCTCGAGCTTCTTGTGCTGCACCTCGAGCAGATCGCGCCAGCGGCCCGCGTGCTGGTAAAGCCCTTCCAGGGCGCCGAGGGCCGTCTCGTTGTCGGGATCGTTTTCGTAGACGGCGCGGTACTCCGCGAGCGCGTCGTCGACACGCGAGACCTCTTCGACGAGGACGCGTCCGAGCCGAAGCCGGAGCGCGTTCTGCTCCAGGCTGTCACTCGAGCTCTCGATCGCGGCACGGTAGGCGGCGACGACCTGATCCCAGCCGCCGGTCACCTTGGCGGCGCGCTCGACGTCAGCCTGCGTGTTCGCATCCCCGGGAGCGAGCTCGAACGCGCTCAGGTAGCGCTCGAAGGCCTTCGGCTTCTCGTTCAGGCGCGTCTCGTAAAGTGACGCGACGTCGCGCAGGAGCTGGAGCCGCTCGCTCGCGTCCGTCACGTGCGCGAGCCGCACCTCGAACGCCTGACTTAACCCCTTGGGGTTATTGGCGTTCTGATAAATCGGCACCAGCCGTTCGGCGGCCGCGAGGTTCGTCGGCTCGATGCTCAGCACCTTTTCATAGGCGCGAGCCGCGCGATCGAGCTTGCCCTTTTGCGTGAGCCAGAGCTCGGCAATCTTCATCAGCATGCCGACGCGCTGCGCGTCGTCGGTCGCGCGCGACTCGTTGCTCTCGAGCACGCGGATGAAGTCGTCCCACTTGCCGCTCTCGGCGTAGAACACCTCGAGGTCGTCCCAGCGGCCGAGCGTGACGTAGCGCTTCTTCAGCTGCTCTTGGGCGCGCCGGTCGTCGGGCGCGAGCGTGAGCAACATGCGATACGCGTCGACGGCCCGCTCTTCGTCCTTCAAACGATCCCCGGCGACCTGGCCGAGCTTGTTCAGGAGCTCGATCTTCGCCGGTGTGTCGTACGTGAGCTCGGCGAGCTTGGAGAGGACATCGGCGAGCTTCTCGTACTCGCGCGAACGTTCGTAGAGCCCGGCAAGCGCGTTCAGCGCATCGACGTCTTCGGAGTCGTTCTGCAGCACGACTGCCCAGAGATCGATGCAGACCTCGGGCTTCTTCACCTTGTCCGTCGCGAGCAGCGCGACCTGCTTGAACTTGGCTGCGCGCTCCCCGCCCTCGGGCAGCGCCTCCGCCTCGCGCACCATGAGCGCGATGAGCTTCTCCCAATCGCGACGTTTTTCGTACGCGTCACGTAGGTAAGCGACCGCTTTCGGCTGCGCGGGGTCGAGCTCGAGCGCGCGCTCGTAGGCGCGCGCAGCCTCCGCCTGGTTCGCCTTGCTCGCGTAGAGATCGCCCGCCTCGAGGTAGTTTTGAACTCGCTCCGTCGGATCGGAGAGCGCGTCCCCCAGCAGGATGAGCGTCTTCACGTACTCGTGCTGGCGCTTCGCAGCGGCTTGCTGCGCGAGCTTTTCACGGAGCTCGGCCACGAGCGCGGCGTTCTCCATCTTGGCGGGGGGAGCCACGGGCGTGGGGGCGGGCTCCGGCGCGGCCGCAACGGGAACCGGGGCAGGCGTGGGTTCCGGCGCAACCGGCTCGCGCTCCGGCTCGGCAGCAGGCGGCGGAGCGGTGATGAGCTCGGGTTCCTCGAGCCCCGCGGCCGGCGGGTTCGTCGGGACGTCGAGCCCCTCCGCCTGCGCCGTGGATGGATCGGATTTACTTTCGCCCTTGGGGCGCTTCGAACGGCGTGAACGTTGCGACACTTCCGCCTCCGGGGGCGTGCTGAGCGAGGCGCCGATTTGCGCTTCGAATGCGCGAAGCGCCGGGTGCTGTGGGTCGATGCGCGCGAGACGCTCGAACGAGCGACGCGCTTTGATCAGATCACCGCGCTCGCGCCACGCGACGAGGCCGGCTTGCGCGAGCAGATACGCGGCGCCCTGTCCGAGCGTCGAACGATCGGCGAGCTCTTCGGCGAGCGCGATCACGCGCTCCCAATCACCGCTGCGCGCGCCGTAAACGTCACGCAGGAAGGTGAACGCTTCTTCGAGCGTCGGATCGGCGCGCAGCGCCTCTTCCACGAGCTCCGCGCCGAGCTCGAGGTTCGTGTGGCGGAGCGCCCACCGTGCGCCGAACGCGTACGCCACGGCCGCCTTCTCACTGGAGCCGTTCGTCTGCGCGAGCGCCGCGCGCTGCGTTTCCAGAATGGACTCGGTGCGGCCGCTGTCGACGAGCAACCCCTCGTACGTCGCGGCGACGTGTCGATCCGTGGGGTCGGCCGCGTACGCCTGCGCGAGGATGCCCTCCACCTCGTCGGGGGAGAAGCGCCGCGCGAGCCGTGCGGCGCGCAAGAAGAGCTGCGCTTTGGCAGGCGCGCTCGGCGCCGCGTGCGCGGCCTCGACGATCGCGAGCATGCGATCTTGCCACTCGTCCGCGCCCGCCTGGACGTCCTGCAGGAGCTCCGGGATGTCCCCGGGTTGACCGTTCGAGCTCTGAAGCGCCTTTGCGTATGCCTCGGTCGCGCGATCGTACTCGCCGAGGTCCGAGAGCACGTCACCGAGCTGGTGATGAAGCGCGCTTCGATCAGCAGCGTCGGGAGCGGCCTTCAGCTGAAGCTCGAGGAGCTTCTGCACCATGTTGAGCTTGCCGAGATCCCAATAGATCCCGCGCGCCTCGGCCAGCGCTTCGACGAGTGCCGGGTTCTGCTTGTACGCGTCCTGAAAGTGCTTGAGAGCGCGCACCCCCTGGAGAAAGCGCGTGCGCAGGAGGCGCCCGAGTCGAAGATGAAGGTCCGCTTTCACCGCCGGGTCGTTCGCGGCGCCAATCCCTTGTTCGAGCGCCTCGACGACGCCCTGATAGTCGTGAGTGCTCGTAAGCTGCTTCAGACGCTGCTCTAGATCCATGCTGCCTCGGTCAACTGCCGAAACCCCCGACGCCCCTCGACGTCGCGCCTTCCGGAGGTAGGAGGCGCGACCCTTTCAAGCCCAAAGCCCGATGAGCGACCGCGGCCACGCGGGCGCAACGGTCGCTTTCACACACTTGCACCGCGCTCACCGATGGCTCGCGGGCAAGACGCTCGTTCACTGTCCGAGCTTCTGGAGCAGCGATTGCGATGTCTGGCACTGCTCCTCGAACTTCTTGGCGCCCGCACCTTTGCAGACGCGCTTCGTGAACGTATTGAGGAGACGAACCGCGCGCTCTTTTTGAGGCGGATCCATCGTCGCGTAGGTGCTGCCGAGATCGAACGAAAATTCGGGATGTGACTCACCCGCGAACTTCTCGGCCTTCTCGACGGCAGCGAGCTGGCCCGCCTTGTCGCCGCGCATGAGCGCCGCATTCGCGAGCAAGATGTACATGTTGTAGATCTTCGGGAGGTTCTTCTCGTCGGGCTGCACGAGCTTCGTGCCCTCGGTGATGACCTGCTCCGCCTCTTTGTCGAGCTTGAAGAGCAGATAGAGGTCGGCGAGATCCGGATAGAAGAAGCCCTTCGTGGGATCGTGCTGGATCGCCTTCGTGTATTGATCGACCGCGCCCTGCTCGTCGTCCGTCCACTGCAGGCACTCACCCATCAAGAAGTAACATTCCGCGATGTTCGGATCCTTCTCGATGCACTTCTTGAGCGGCTCTTTTGCCTGCTCGAACGCGTCCTTGTTCCCGGCCTCGGCCTGCTTCACGAGCGCGTAGCCGCGCTTGTACCAGTAGGTCGCGAAATCGGGCGCAAGCGAGGTCGCGCGCGATAGGGTCGACCCCATCTTGTCCCAATCCTCCTTCTTCTCGTACGCGTTCGCGAGCTTCCAGAGGATACGGTGGTTCGAGGGATCGAGCTGTACCGCCTGCTCGTACTTGCCGATGGCGTTGTCGACGTTGACCTTGACCGATTGATCACCCTCGTTCGCGAGGTTGATCGCCTCGATCCCGTTGCGGCTGCAACCGGCGGCCGAGAACACGAGGGCCAGAGCGAGACCGATGATCTTTTCGCATCGAACGAGTTTCATGGGGCGCTATCCGTGGGGTTCGAAGGGATGTGCGGGGTGGGCCGACCAAGCCCAAACCTGGCTGTCTTGAAGCGGTAAGTTCCGAGGCGACGTCGCCCGCCGAGGCCCTCGTGCGGCCGACTCCGGCGCGACACGATCGGGCCTTTATGCGCGAGCAAGAGGGGTCCGAGCATAGGCGCACGGCACCCGTGAAGTAAAGCCGCAATCCGTCCCGGTTCGCCTTGAGTTTACGAGCACTTCGCACGCTCGCCGTTGCTCGCGTGCTCCTTTTCCCTAGAGCGCTGCGCCGCGAGGGCGCAGCGCGGCGAAACCCGAACCGTCCTGGCGCGCCCTTCCCCAATGCACCGACAAATGCTCGCGCGCCTCGAGCCGTCCGGAGACGGTCGAGGCGCGCGATGTCCGTTCGCGAAACGGACGTGCTCGTCGGGCTGATCAGCCCGGTTCGAGCATGATCGGATAGACGACGGTAACGATGCCACCCTCGGGCTGCGGAAAGCTCAGGCCGTAGAAGGCGGAAAGCACACAGCTCACCACACCGCTGTCCGGCAAATCCGAGCCGCCGTTACCCACGTTGGACACCGAGCCATCACGTCCAATCACGAACCGCGCCGACACGCGGCCTTGCAGGTTCGGGTTACGCCCGAGGCCCTGCTCGTAACACATACGGACACGACCGTAGTTCTGACGCACGATGCGCTGAATGACTTCCGGCGGCAGGCGACCGCTCACGGTCGTCGCACCCATACGCACCTTGGGAGCTGCGGTCTTGTGCGAGCCACCGAGGCGGCCGTGACCGGCGCCGAAGCCCTGGCCGGTACCGACGCCCGCGCCATGGCCGAGCGTGCCGATGTTTCCGAGGCCGATGCCTTCACCGCGACCGCCGCCGCCTTCACCGATGCCGGAGAGACCGAGACCGCCGGCGCCGAACGCGTCGCCGATTTCATCGCCCCACATGTTGCCGCGTGCGCTGATCTCGTCCGTGCCGGACGACGTGTCACGTCCCCACGGTGCCGTCGGGGCGTTCGGATCGCCGGCCGCGCCCGTGTTGAGCAGGCCGATCATGCCGAACTCCATCGCCTCGCGCAGAGCCGCTTGGCGCGCGATGTGCGGATCCGGATTGTCCTTCGGACCCTGCACCGCGTAGCGCTTATTGGTGGCCTTGGTCGTGGGATTACCCATCGACCCCTCTTCGCCCTTCGCGCGCGTCCCGGTGCCGCCCTCCTTGTTGTCGGAGTTGTCCTGGACGACCTCGGGCTCCTTCTCCTCTTGCTCGCGCTCGGCAGCCGCCTTGAGGTACTGCTGCATCAAGAAGAGCGCGTCCTTGTCGAGCTCCTCGTCGTCGGTGAGGCCGAGGGGCGGAACGAAGAACGCCATCGCGGCGATGAGGCCCGCGTGCGCGAGGAACGACAGGCCGAAGTACATCGCGATCGTCCAGTCCCACGCCGTCCCGACACCGTGCTTGATCGGACGGCCCGCGTTCACCGCGCCCACCTCGAACACGAAGTCGTTGAGCTCCATGTGGGCGCGGGCGCCGCCCGGCAGCGAGAACTGCTGACCGCCGCTGAGCTCGGCGCTCGGTTGCGCGCGGGCGCGGATGTCGTCGAGCGAGAGCCGGCCTTGGCCCGGCAGATCGACCCAGCCTTGCGCGGCCGGGTGGATGACGAGGCTCACCGACGCTCGGTCACCCGTCACGATCGGCAAGCGCGTCGTTCCGAGCTTCTCGCTCGGGATGAAGAAGTCGCAGCCGAAATTCTTCCCCTGCTCCTCACCGACGTAGAAGTTACGCGGCGGCGTGAGGTGCGACACGTGGAGCACGTTCGAGCCCCAGAGCACCATCACCTCGACCGACTGTACGTGCGGCAGCTCGACCTCGTCCGCGCTCACGGCGGGACCGCTCTGCAGCATCTGATACGTGTAGGTGCCTTCGGGAGCATCCTCCGGCACGTAGCTCGCAGCCGCGTGCGCCTGCGCCGCCGCGCCCGCCGCGAACGGATTGGTGTGACCGACCTCGAAGGGATTCGGTGCGCCGCCGCCGAACGGATTCGGTGCGCCACCGCCACCGAACGGGTTCGGTGCGCCGCCGCCGAACGGGTTCGCACCGCCGCCGAAAGCCGGCGGAGCCGGCGCGTGCGCTTCGGTGCCCGCGGGATCGGCTGCTTCCAGCACGATCTTCGCGCCTCCGACTTGGATTTGATCGCCGACGTGCAGCTTGCACTTGTTGACGCGGGCGCCGTTCACGAGCGTGCCCGGCTCATTGCCGAGGTCGATCAGCGTGATGTCGTCGGGGCCTGCGACTTCGATCACTGCATGCATGCGCGACGCGTATTCATCGTCGACACGCAGATGGCTCTTCGGATCCTTGCCGACCTTGACGATGTCCTGCGTCACCGTCTCGTGGCGCTGGAACGCATCACCTTGATAAATCGCGAACGTCAGAACTGCCTTGGCCATTAATCGATCTTCCTCAAGTGCTGCACGTGCAGCGCATACCGTTCAGCGGCGTGGCGGCGCGAAGTATCGCCGCGACATGAACGCCTCAGATGTTCTCGACCGACTTCAGCATCTCGGGGATGAAGTGAGTGCGCGGGCGAATCAGCGTCGTGCGGGCCGCCTTCGGGCGGACCTTGATGGTCGCGTCGTTCGGCCCGAAGCCACCGGCAGCGAGCGGATCGTCGCTGAACTCGTAGCCGTAGCCCTCCCCGCTTTTGTCACCGGCGCCGGCGGTCTCTTTGGCCGCCGCTGCGTCCTGCGCCCACGCGCTCGAAGCGAGCATCAGCACGAAAGCCCCCGCCACCGTCGCAACCATCGTCTTGGTTCGCTTGGAAGTCGTCATTTTCTTGAGCTCCTGTTCGTCCTCGGCGCGCGGGCCGCATCCTGATTCCAGTGGGATTGTACTCACGACGAGTACTCCGTCAACCACTAATCCGGCCGGATTGACACCGGCCGGATCAGGGTGTTCCCAGTCTTTAACTATTTCTTGGCTGGAGCTTTGGGTGCGGCAGCGGCGGGGGCCTTCCCTGCCGGAGGAGCGGGCGGAGTCGCAGCCTTGGCCGCGCCCGCGCCGGACGACGGAGCCGCAGAAGCCCCTGAACCGGCGGGCGCAGGAGCCCCGCCCTTTGCCCCGCCAGCCTTGTCGGCAGCAGCCTTGTCGGCAGCAGCTTTGTCGGCGGCGGCCTTGTCTTCCTCGGCCTTTTTCTTGGCGTCTTCATCGGCCTGCTTCTTCGCAGCCACTTGCGCCTCTTCGTCGGCCTTCTTGGCTTCTTCGCCTTCCTTGATGAACTTGATCGTGTCCTGGATGTCCTGCATGCGGTCCTTCGAGCGCTTGACCGCTTGCGCGTACACCGGGTCGTCACCCGCCTTCTCGATGAAGGCCTGGTACTGCTCCGACGCCTTCTGAAGGCCCTGGGCCGGATCGCCGCGCTTGGCGCGGAACTCCTGCGTGAGGATCGCTTCGTTGTAGTAGGTCTCGGGACGCGACCCGTCGATCTTCTTCGCGGCGTCGAGGTGCGCCTGCGCCTCCGCGACGCTCTTGTCGAAGTTCGAGTCGTTGATCTGGCCGCGAATCGCCAGCGCTAGCCCGAGCTGCGCCTCGTACTCGTTCGGACGAAGCTTCAGCGCCTCGCGATACGCCTTCTCCGCCTCTTCGTAGCCGCGGAACGAAAGGTTTACCGCGGCGTAGTTCATCTGCGCTTCGAAGAACTTCGGGTCGAGCGCACGGGCGCGACCGAAGCTCTTCACGGCGGCGTTGAAGTTCTTGAGCTCGACCTGGATGAGCCCGGTCGTGTTGTGAATCGGCGCGTAGTTCGGGTTCTTGCGTTGCGCCTGCGACGCGACGAGCGCCGCGAGGTCGAGCTGCTGCCCGTTCGCGTCGACCGTCTTCGCGCCGGAGACTTCCATTCCGCGCTTGCCCTTGCGGGAGCGCGTCTTGTTGGTCCCGACCGCGTTCTTCGCGAGCTCGAGGTAGTAGTTCGCGAGCTGGTTGAAGGCCGGCATGTAGCCGTCGTCGATCGCGAGGGCGCGCTGCAAGTTGCGCTGGGCACGCTCGAGGTCGTTCTTGCCGTCGCTGTCGGCTTGGTCGCTGTTCCGATCCATCTGAAGCGCCGCCAAGCTGACGAGCGCTTCGACGTTCTGGAACTTCGCGTCGCGAATGATCTGGTCGAGCTGCGTGATGGTCGAATCGATGTCGCCCGTCTTCTGATAATCGTAGAGGACGAGCTGGGCCTTCGCGCGGTGGAAGCTCGAGTCGGCCTGCGCGGCTGCCTCGAACTGCTTGCGGGCGTCGGCGTCCTTGCCACAGCGCTGGTCGGCGAGACCGGCATCGTAGAGCGCCTCGGGGAACGCCCGGTTCGTCGCCGCAGTCTGCGACTGCGCCGCCTTCACGAACTGGTCGGCGATGTCCTTGCACGACGCTTCCGACCAGTCCCCCTTCTTGTCGTGATTGAGGAACGCCTCGAGCGCCGAGTCGAAGCTCGCGGCCGCAGCCTTCGAGACTTCGTGCCCGTTACCCGTAGAGCGGCCGCTCTTGTCGCTCGCGGAGAGCACCTTCGCGCTACCGCCACCCTGAACGCCGCCGCCGCACGCGACGAGCGCCGGCAAGAGCGCCGTACACAACGAGATCGTCCAACGCTTCATGACCAAACTCCTGCCCTGTGCGTTAGCGCGGGTCATTTCTTGCCCTTCTTCTTGCCGCCGGCGCCCTTGGCCGCGCCCTTACCCGCACTCTTCTTCTCTGCCTTGTCCTCGTCGGAGGACGACGACTTCTTGTCCTCGTCGTTCGACTTGGCGACCTTCGTCTTGTCCGCCGGCGGCCCTTGATCAGCCGTCTGCGCCGCGATCGGCGTGCCGCCGATGCGCAGCGGGTTCGACTGCTCGCGAAGCACGCTGTTCACGCGGTTCGGGGCGCCGCGGAACTCGTCGACCAAGTGGTATTCGTTCTTGTAGTTCGTCGCGAGCCATTCCTCGCAGGTACGGCTGAACTGGTCGAAGTACTGGTACTTCACCGAGTAGCCGAGGCAGACCTCGAACGCGCTCTTCGCCTGCTGCTTTTGCGGCTCGGAAGCGTCGTCGAGTGCGCCGTAGTACGCGGTGCGAACCTCGTAGTCCTTCTTCATCGCGTCCGGAATCGGCGCCGCGCGGAACTCCTTCACGAAGGTGCCCCACATTTCGCCGACACGCGAACCGGCTGCGATGACCCAGCGCGGCGGCGGGACCGGCTGAAGATCGACGATCTTCTTGTACTCGGCGCTCGCGTCCTCGATGAGCGGCCGCTTCTTCGTGATCCAGTCCTTCACCTTGGTCTGGATGTGCTTCAGCACCGCTTCCTTGTTGCCGGGTCCCTTGTAGACGGGGAACTCGACCTTATCGACCTTGGACTTCTTCAGCTCGGCGAAGAAGAACTCGGCCTCACCGACGGCTTCGAGCGCACGACCCAACCTGCGCTGGGTGCTGCTCGCGTCCTCGCCGGGCGTGTTCATGATCTGGGCAGCGGCCGCCTTCGGATCGGCCCAGGTCTTCACGATTTTCGCGTACTCCGCGCCCGCCGGACCTTCGCGCTTGCTCTGCGCGAGCGCTCTCGCGAGCAGCGCGTGCGCTTGAACCTGCACGTCGAGCGTCGCCTTCGAGTCGATGAGCTTCATCGTGCCCGAGAGCCGCTTTTGTACGTTGTTCCAGTCCTTCTTTTCGCCGTAGTGCGCGGCGACCGCGAAGGCAATTTGCGCGGCCTGCGCGGCCTTGCGTGCACCGAAGTACTTGTTGAACGCGTTGGCGTCGTCGATCGCCTGCGTCTCCTGGCCGAGACCGAGCCGGAGCACGGCAGCGTCCGAGAGCGCCTGATCGGCGAATTCACCCTTGTACTCGGTCGTCTTCGCGTAACGCTCGAAGAAGTCGGCCGCGCGGTCGTACACGGCGATGGCTTGGTAGTTACCGCCGATTTCGTAGGTGGCCTTCTTCGCGAGCTCGCTCTTGTCGAGCCCGTACTTGTCGGAAAGCAGGATCTGACGAACCTGAATCGACTTCGCGAGCAGGCGGGCGGCCTGATACGCGCGGGCCATGTTGTAGACGATCTCGTCCGCCTTCTCGCACTGCTTCGGGTGCTCGCCCTTCGAGAGCGGCTCTTCGCAGTACGTGCGCCAGAGGTCGAGATACGCGTCGGCGCCCTTCTTGTAGTTGTCGAGCGACTCGCGATACTGCCCCTTCTCCTGCTGCCCGTCGGCGACCTCGACGATCTTCTGCGCCTTCAAGCGCGCGATGTCGAACTGGATGCGGGTGAGCGTCTCGCACTGTTCCTTGTTGTCCTCGAACTTCTGACCCTTGCAGTAGAGCTCGAGGAACGTCGGAACGTCCTTGCCCATGTCGTCGAAGCAGCTCGGCCGCGGCGGTTCCGCGCGTGACCCGAGGACGTTGATGGCCTCGAGGTAGAGCTGCGCAGCGTAGATGCCGGCGTCCTTGTCGGAGTGGTTGATGGCCACGTCGCGGAACGCGAGCGCCGCCTCTTCCCAGTGCTGAGCCTCGAAGTAGGTACGCGCGCGGGCGTACTTCACCTCGACGTACTGCTCCTCCGACTCCTTGTCGCCCTTGGTCGGCTTGATGTAACAGATGTAGCGGTTGAAGGCCTGGACCATGCCCTTCTGCTGAGTGGACATGTCCTTCGGCTTGAAGGTGTCCCATTGGCCCTTCTTCGCCGAACGCTCCTTCTCGCCCGCGCCCTTGAGCGCGAGCTCGTCGCGACCCTTACGGTCCGCGTCGCCCTTGTACATCTGGTCGTACATCTTCTGGTAACAGAGCACCGAGGCGTACGCGGCTTCGGCCGCTTGCTCCGCCTTCGGGTTCTCCGCGACGACCGCGTCGAACGCCGGACCGCAGTCCTCCCAGCGCTGCTGGAAGTAGAGCAAGTCCGCCATCGCGTACTTGATCTTGTACATCGTCGGCCAGTCGTCCTTGACGATGCGCGGGAACTGGAACTTCGAGAAGTCCTCGGCGCTGAAGTTGTCCGCGACCTTCTTGTAGAGGTACGCGGCGAGGTCCATCGTCTTCTTGTCGCCCGTGCCGCGCACGCCGCCCGAGCCGACGGCTTCCAAGTGCCAGCTCATCGCGGTTTCGGCGAGGAGCTCGGCAGTCTTGTTCGAGCACTCGAACTTCGACTTGTCGCTCGTACCGCCCTTCGCGAAGTCGTTGCGAACGCGAAGCTGGTTGTCGAGCTCCTTCCGGACGGCTTCCTTGTCGCCCGAGAAGAGCGCCTGCGTCGCGGCGGTGATCTGGCCCTGGTAGTAGCAGCTCTTCTCGCCGCTATCGCGGCCCATCAGGTCCTTGTAAAGGACGATCGCTTCCTTGTAGTGGCCGGTGTCCATGTACGCCGAGCCGAGCTCGTTCATCATGGAGAGCGTCTGCGTGTTCTCTCCGCTCTTGTCACCGGAGATCGGCTTCAAGAAGTTGAACGCCTTCTCGGGCGCGCCGCTCACGGCGTAGACCGGGATGAGGTCGCGGCGCGCGGCCTTCGCGAGCTGCTTCGCGTTCGGCAGATCGCTGAATTGATCGCCGTACTCGATGACCTTCTTGAACTCGTTCAGGGCGTTCGCGTAGTCGCCCTTGTTCCAGTGCACGTAGCCGAGCTTGTAACGGGCGTAGCCGTACACCTTGTTGTTCGGCGGCGGGTACTTGATCACCTCTTTGTACGCCGCGGCCGCCAGATCCCACTTCGACGGATCGCCCTGCGCTTCCTGGAAGAAGAGCTCGCCGAACGCGAGGTAGGCGTTCGGGATGTACGGGGACTTCGGCGCCTTGTCGATGAGCTCGAGGTAAACCTCGCGCGCCTTGTCGTAGTTCTGCGACTGCTCGTACTCGTACGCGAGGTAGTAGAGCACCTCGTCGATCTTCGAGTACTTCGGGTACTTGTCCTTCATCGCGGTGTAG
>JAICUB010000086.1 GCA_025936045.1 Polyangiaceae bacterium
ACGCGCGCGCGGCGCGGCTCATTGCCTCCGCCCTCGCAGCGAATCCCTACGACCAGCAACTGCTCGTGCGCCTCGCCGAGGCGAGCAGCCTCGCGGGCGACCACGAGCAGGCTCTTGCGGCCCTGAACGGCTTGCTCGACGCCAAGCCGGACGACGTGCCGCTTTTGCGCCAGCGCGCCGGCGCGCTGCGCGAGCTCGGGCGCGAGCTCGAAGCGCTCGGTGATCTCGAACGAGCATTCGGTCACGATCCGTCGCTCGGCGACGAGCTCGTGCACGCGCTCGAGCAGGCCGCCGCTCGAGCCGAACCACCCGACGACAGCGTGCTCGCGCTCAAGCTCGTCGATGTGCTCGAGGGCGCAGGCAAACTCGAAGACGCTCGCGCGCGGCTCGCCGAGTTTCTCTCGCACAAGCCGGACGATCTTGCCGGGTTCCGGCGCCTCGCCTCGCTCGATCAGCGCCTCGGTAACGCGACCGAAGCGCTCTTGACGCTCGAGCGGCTCGCCGCGCTCGAGACGGGCTCGGGCCTCGTGGAAGTGGCGCTCGCGCTGGCCGAGGCCGCGGAAAAAATCGAGCAAATCGAAACGGCGCGGCCGGCGCTCGAGCGCGCCCTCGAGGTGGATCCGGAGCACCCGGCGCTACGCGCGCGGCTCGAGGCGCTCTACAGCTCGAGCGGGGCGTGGCGTGAGCTCGGCGAGCTGCTCTTGCAACAGGCCGCCCTCCTGGCCGATGACAGCGAGCGAATCGCGCTCGTCTTGCGGGCGGCCGAAGCGCTGCTCATGCCGGGCGGTGACGCCGAGACCGCCGTCCGCGTGCTCGAGGTTGCGCTCCGCGATACGCCGGGCAATATCGAAGCCGCAGCGCTGCTCGCGCGCTCGTACGCGGCGGTCGGCACGCCGTCGAAAGGTCTCGACGTGCTGCAGGCCGTCGCCCAGGCGAACCGCGGGCGCCGCACGCGGGCGCTCTCGGCCGTCTACGAGCAGATCGCCAACATCCACCTCGAGGAAGGAATGCTGACGGACGCGCAGGACGCGCTTTCGAAGGCCTTCGAAGCCGACTCCAAGAACGCGCGGCTCGCCCTCGAGCTCGGCCGACTCTCGCTCGAGCTCGACGAAATCGAGGCAGCGCAGCGCGCGTTCCGCGCCGTTACGATCATGCGCCCCCCGACTCCCGAGTCCGGCGGCGCCCTCCCGGAAGAAAAGGCGGAGGCCAACTACCACCTCGCCATGCTCGCCCAAAAGCAGGGCGATCCGCGCAAAGCCCGCGTCCTGGTGTCGAAGGCCCTCGCCGACAGTCCCCATCACGAAGGCTCCAAGAACCTGCTCGCGGAGCTCGATCTGGCAAAGTGACCCGAGCCGTGGAAGGCTCGGCGCCCCCCGATGGTTCAACGACAAAAGCGACTCACCAAGCGCGAGCGCAAGACGCAAAACCCCGGCACGCACGAGCACCAAGCGCAGCACATCCACTGCATCGCGTGCGGGCGGCACCTCGATCCGGAGGAGTTTCAGGCGGTTCCACCGACCGGTATCGTGATCACCTGCCAGCACGGCTCGCAGTTTCCGGCGTGTCGCGGGTGCGAGATGGAAGCGCGCTCCCGCGTCGCCGAGCACGATCGAACGGGTCAGCCGCCGCGCGTAGCCGGCGCCTGGCACTGAGTGCCGCTCGGCGACCGCGCGGTCGGTCGCCGGCTACTCTTCCTCTTCCTCTTCCACCTCGGGCTCGGGCGCCTTCGCCTTCGCCTTCGTCTTCCTCTTCTTGTTCTTCGCGGCCGGCTCGGGCGGCGGAGGAGCGGCCTTCTTCGCCTTGGCACTCGGACCTGAAGGCGGGGGCGGCGCGGCTTTGGGCGGCGTTTTCTTGGCGGGGTGCTTCTTCGACGGCGGAGGTGGCGTTTCTTCTTCGCTCTTGTCCGCTTGATCGGCGCTCCCGGAGCTCTCCGACGAGCTCGAGCTGTCGCTTGCTGCGCCCGCGCTCGCCGACGCGCCACCGCTCAAGAAGTCGAGATTCGCGAGCACGCCGAGCCAGACGGACGCGTACGTGTCCGTCGCGCCGCCCGCAATCACGCGCGGAGGCGGAGTCGCCGGCAGATTGTTGAAATCGAAGCCGTAGCGCACAATGTCGAGGCCGGCCGCCGGCATGAGCCACGGCTTGAGTTGCCAGCCGAGCATGAGCCCGAAATCGAGACCGCTGCCGGTAGCGCCGGGAAACCACACGCCGCGCTTGTCGAGCTCGCTCATTGCCGTGAGAAAGCGCGGTGCGACGTGTGCGCCTGCTACGAGCTTCGACACGTGGATGCGCGCGTCGAGCCCGAAGCGGAGGTAGTGATAGTGCACGTCCGGGACGACGGCGTACGGTTGCTTACCGGCAGTCGAATCACCCGAGAGCGTGAACGTCTGATTGCCGTAAACCGCGAAGAAACCGAGCTCTTGCTGCCCGAGCGGTAAGCGCGCGCGAAGACCGAGCTGGTACTCGTAGACGCTCGTCTTGAGGGGTGTGACCGTGGGTTGCCCGCTGGCGCCGGGAGCCTGGTAATTCGAGCTCGTCGCGATGCCGTACTCGAAGCGGCCCATGATTCCGATGTGGGAGAGCGGGCCGTCCCCGGAGAAGGCGCCCGGATAAATGTCACCGGCGATGAAGATCGTCGGCGCGAGCGCGAGCTCGTAGGGCACGAGCGCGCCCTGCGTGACGCCCGTATACTGAAATTTGCGGTTATAGCCCCGTAACCCCAAGGAGATCTCGTAAGGGCGCAGGCCCCCTTGGCTGCTCTCGCTCGTGGAAGCGGAGTCGCTGCTCGAGGACGAGCTTTGCTCCTCGGTCGATGGCTCTTCGGGCGTCTCGGTGAGGTCCACGGCCTCGACTTCCTCGCTCTCGCCCTTGGCGGTGGCTTTGGGCGCGGGCTCGGGTTTCGCTACGGCGGCCGCGGCCGGCTCTTCTTCCTCCTCGTCCGCGTCCTCGTCTTTCGCTTTGGGCGGCGGCGCGGCGGGCGACGCCGCCGGCGCGGCCGCGGCTGCTTTCGCTTCACCGCGCGAGCGCTCGAAGGGGTCGGCAAGCGAGATCTCGAGCTCGTTGTCCATCTCCTTCAAGAGCTTCGGCGCGCTGCCTCCGCCTTTGATTTGAACCGCGTCGACGCGCGCGCCGTTCGCGCCGTAGACGGAGAGCGTGAGCGTCATCGCCCTCGAGACGTTGCCTACGACGATGGCATCGGCCGAAATGCCCTTCGCCATGTTCTGGTACGTCGCCGCCGCGGCACCGGGCTTCACGTCTTCGACATCGGTCACCTCGTAAGAGCCGGAGTCCCGCAGGATTTTTAGTAGTTTCGCGCGGACCTTCGCGCTCTGCGGTCCAGTGATGGCACCGACGCCGATCGGTTGCTTCGCCGCTTTGGCGGCGGGTGGCTTGGCTGCCGCAACCTGCGGTAGGACCATCACAGCCCCACTGCATGAAAGGACGAAGCAGATCGCTAGCGTGCTCTTGACGACGAAGCGGTGTGGCAAGGTAAACCTTCGGGCGTCGACCCTAGTAACAACGGCTCTACGGTACTAGTGCTAGTTGGTCACTTCGGGAGCATCGCGATGGCCTGCACCATGGCCTCGATGCAGGCCTTGTCGGCGGGGGATTTGTAAGCCCCGTCGGGCATTTGAATCCCGCACATCGGGTCGGTTTGCTCGAGTTTGGTGATGATCCAGCTTTGCTGGTAGTTCGCCGAATTCACGAGCAGCGCGGCGTTGCCCATCGGACACGCGCTCGGGGGCGTGGTGCACGTGAGCGTGTTGGCGTCGCAGGCGCACGTCGTATCGCCCGCCGTGCAGCCGATGTCCTTGTGCTGCGCGGGGACGTCCTTGAGGCGAGTCACGAGGTTTGCGTCCGCCACGAGGTTGAGGCCCCCCGCCGGATAATTGGCGGCATGGCAGCCGAGCGTGTTGCAACTTTTGAGGGCAACGTCGTACGTCGTACCCGTGCAGTTGACGGTGAGCGTGCCGCCGCTGCCGGTGCCTGCCGAGCCGCCGGTCGTGCCGCCGCCGGTCGTGCCGCCGCCGGTTCCACCCGAGCCCGTGCTCGTGCCCCCCGTTCCCGTGACGGGCCCGCCGGCAATGCCGAATTTACCTGGGTCTTCGAGATCGGCGCCACCGGGGCAACCGCTCAACGTGAACAGGAAGAACGCCCCGACGACGGTCAGAGGGGCGAACGTCAGTGCCCGGCCTAGTCTGAGTTGTGACAAGCGATTCATGTATTCCCGGTGAGCCGGAAGGTTAGCACTCGATTTTCGCGGGAGAGCGGCGATTTCCATTCGATCGCTGCCACAAGCGTAATTTTCTAGGCGCGGGGCGCGCTCTCACGCCCCAGGCTCGCGCTTCGAGCTGCTAGAGGTGCTTTCATGTTTCGCTTCGAGCGCGAGGAGCTCAAACGGTCCGACAATCACGGCTATGCCCGCGAGCGCGCCATCCGTTTTCAGGATGTCGACGCGGCCGGCATCATTTTCTTCGCGCGCGCGTTCGAGCTTTGTCACGACCTCTACGTCGAGTTCCTGAACGACGCCGGCTTGCCGCTCCACGAGTCGCTGCGGGGGCCGAGCATCGCGCCCGTTCGGCACGCTGAAGCCGACTATCTGCGTCCGCTGCGTTTCGGCGATCGAGTCGAGGTCGCGCTCGTCGCGGCCCAGCTCGGCCCCGCCGCTCCGGCGACGGAAGCGACGTTCGGCTTTCGAATCTCGAAGTTGCCGGCGCGCGAGCCCTCGATCCTCGTGCAGACCATCCACACCTTCGTGACGCGCGATCGCTTCGAGCGCACCGAGGTGCCCGCTACCCTCGTGCGCGCGTTGAGCGCCGCGGGCGTGCTCAGGAACGCTTAGGCGGAGCCGCAAAGAGCGCGCGCGGCGCGGCGATCGAGCTTGCCGCTCGGCGTCAGCGGAAGCTCCGGCACGCACTCGAGCACGCGGGGCAGCTTGTACGAAGCGATGCGGCTCCGGAGCCCCGCGCTCAAGCTTTCGAGGTCGCTCGGGCTCGGATCGTCGAGCACGACGAGCGCCGCGATGCGCTGCCCGAACGTCGCGTCCGGAATCCCGAAAACGTACGCTAGCCGTACCCCTGGGAGTGATTGGAGCGCCGCCTCGACCTCGAGCGGATCCACGTTCTCGCCGCCCGTGATGATGAGGTCGCTCGCTCGCCCGGTGATCGTGAGCTCGCCCCGCTCGTCGAGAAAAGCGCGGTCGTTCGTGGCGAAGAAGCGCTCGCGCGGGGCGCTCCCCGGTTCGCCGAGGTAACCGCTGAACAGCATCGGACTCCGGACCTCGAGCAGTCCGTCAACCAGTCGCACCTCGGTGCCTGCGAGCGGCACGCCGGAGGGAAGGAGCTCGTGGCCGGGCGGGGGTTGCTCGAAGCGTGCCGAGTAGCGCCCCGTGGAAATTTGAGCGCACGTCTCGGTCATGCCGTAGGTCGGGAGCACGGGGATCCCGTCCGCTCGCGCGCGGGCGATGAGCTGTCGCGGAATGGCGGCGCCGCCGACCAACACCGCGCGGAGTGATGCCGGCGGCCGCCACGTAATCGGTGGCGCGAGCAGCCGCTCGAGCAGGGTCGGCACCAGCGAAACGAGCGTCACGCGCAGGCGGTCGCACGCCGCGACGAAGCGATCGAGCTCGCGGAGCAGCGATTTTTCCACGCTGAACAGCGCGACGGCACGGCGATTCCAGAGCGAGCGCACGAGCACGCCGAGCCCGCCCACGTGGGCGAGGGGCAGCGAAAGCAACCAGCGATCGTCCTCGACGCCGAGGTTTTCCGCCGACGCGCGCGCGGCGGCGACGAGCGCGCGGTGGCTCAACCTGACGATGCGCGGCTCGCCCGTCGTCCCCGAAGTCGGCATCAACCCCGCGATCCGCTCGGGATCGAAGGCAGCGAGGGCCGGCCGTGTCGCCGTGCCGCCGCGCGCCGGCTCCGGCACGGCCTGTGCGCGGCGCGACAACGCCTGGAGCTCGACCGCGGTCGCGCGCGGGTGTCCGAGCAAGGCGGGTGTTCCGGCCGCAAGGAGCGCGAGCAGC